>DAHXNF010000010.1 GCA_027366585.1 Thermoplasmatales archaeon
AATCAGTTATTCCAAGACTATATTCGGTCGACGATGTTGCGTAGTTCAGGAAATCCACTGCAAGGGTAAGGTTTGGTGAGTGCGGATTTACTCCAAGAAATGTCGGAGAATAACCTGTGTATCCCCCAGGCAGCAATGAAATACTGTAGTTTCCAGCAACCTTTGACTGCGAGCTGTTTGAGTAGTCCGGGAAGAAGCTTGACCACGCTATCCCCATTGCATAATGTCCGGTTTCAAAGTAGGTTAACTGCTCACTGTACCCCACGGGGCTCACGGAAACCGCAGGCTCGTAATTGGTCAGATTCTTATACATTTCAAGTGCCTGAACTCCCGCGCTGTTGTTGAACGATACGGAGAATTGACCGCTCTTGTTTCCAAAATAAGTCCAGTAGTTAGGTGATGAGTTGGCTGGAACACCTGTTCTAGAATCAGCTGAAAGGTACGGGTATGCCAGGTTATAGAATCCGTCGATTATCGAGTGAGCCGCATGGTCGGGGAACAGCAAAGCATAGTTGTTGCTTGTTCCATTGAAGGATGTTGTTGAGTTGACGAATGATGCAGCATCCTGAAGTGCGGTCCAGTTCTTGTAGGTACTGGGATTGAAGCTGAAGTGATACTTGGCGGAGAACTCATTCTGCAAAGTTGTGTTATCGAATATGCTCTTCTGGAAAACGAGCATATATCCAATCACAGTATGGATCGGAACGCCGATTGTTCCAAGTATCGTACCATTCGCGGCTATCCTGTAACCGCCGGAGAACATGTTCCCCGCGATCTGGTTTGAAAGGTCAATTACACCATTTCCGCCGGTAGTGCTTGTCGGCAATTTATACAGGTACTGGCCAAGTGTTGGTGCCCCGGAAGCATAATACATCATTATGTTGGGAGTGCTTGATCCACCTTGCAGTGCGCTTTGCTCCGATGTGAGAAGGTTTGAGTATCCCTCAGTAGTTATCTGCACGTTTACATTGGGATTAGCCTTTTCAAAGTTGGATGCCACCATCGAAAGGTACTGCTCCGTCATGCTCCCGCTTCCTACTTCTATGACCAGTGTCTGCTTCTTGGAGTGTTCCAGTTCAATAATGGAAACCGCCGCAACAATTACTACTATCACAACCACAACGGCGACAATCGCCGGTAGCCTGCTTTTTTTCTTGATCCCTTGCGGGACTGGACTATTATCCATGAAGGGTTAACGTAAAGGGTAATTAAGTATTCTTCTCTGTTTAAAATGTGCACATATTTTTAATATATAGATTGGATGCATAGTTTTACAGAAAATTGGGTTTTTGTGCGATTATTCCAGCAAAAAACCGCTTGAAACGGGTTTTTGGCGAAAAGCGCTTCGGATGGAACAGGCTTCAACCTAGTTGATAATTACCTGCTGTTTAAAGCTTAACAGGTTTTAACCGGGTAAATGTGGATATCTGCCTTCTCTTGCTTATAAAATCAATTACTGATCTTGCCGAAAGGCATGATCCAGAGCAATATACATAAGTATTTTAGTAGAAGGCTCGAAGACTGCTACCTTATTTATATATTAGTAATACCGCCGGGATTTGAACAGTGGCGAATACATCCGGGCAGGTATACAGAGAACTACTGAAGAACAGGGCAGTTTCAGTCCTGGCAATTACGCAACTAGTGCGAACCCTGGGAAGATCCCAGGTGTGGATCTTCATACCGGTCTATCTTCTTTTAATAAGGCATGTCCAGTACTTTGAGATTGGACTGCTGTTTTTCAGCACGGCCATGATTTCTTTACCAGTAAGTATCTTTGGTGGAAACCTAGTGGACAGGATTGGAAGGCGGAAGGTTGGGATAATGCTTCCCCCGATCCTTGTGGTGGTTTTCTTCTCACTATCTGCATCTGCATTTCTAGGACTGTCCCTGGATATCATATTCCTGTCTTTCATATTGATAGAACCCCTGGTTACTGTACAGGGTATTGTCGATAATGTCCTTGTTACTGATTTGGTTAAGGACTCGAAGCGAAATGATGCATTCAGCCTGTTACGAATCGCTGCCAACCTGGGATTTTCGATTGGTCCGGCAATTGGTGGGTACCTGGCTTACGTAAACTACGGTTATGTATTCGTTGCACCCGCACTCATCTCAATTTTTGACTTTTACCTCTTCTACAGGTACATACAGGAACCACAGCATAAATCATCCATTTCCGGTAACTTCTCTTTTCCGTCGAAGGATAGGAGGTTCCTGATCGTTTGTGTACTGCTTGCAATGATCTGGTTTGTATCCGGTCAGTGGGGCACGACACTGACATTGTTCTGGACAAATTTTGACCACCTTACAAACAGGCTGATAGGTGAACTTTACGGCCTTAATGGTGTTTTCGTAGTTACTATGCAGATACCGATAAACTGGCTCTTCAGGAAAACAAGCGATCACTTCAGAATTGCAGTTGGTGGGCTTGTATATTCCTTCAGCTTCCTCGCACTCGCCTTCTTCACGGGAGCAGCATTCCTGGTCCTTGATGTTTTTTTCATAACGATGGGCGAGAATATCATAAGCCCTGTCGCTTACTCTATGATTGGGAAGCTTGCTCCTCCAAATAAGAGAGGGCAGTATTTTGGGGCCTTCCAGATGATTGTTGGATTCGCCGTGCCTTTCGCGCCGTTGATGGGAACATACCTGCTTGGATACTACTCTAGCCAAGCAGTTTCCTTCTGGGGCATAATTGCAACAATAGGTGTAACTATATCTATCGCCGTATTTGGTTATGGCCGGCACATGGACGCAGGAATCCCCCCGCCTAGCGGAAACTGAGCGCTTTTTTTTCTCTCTTTTTCATGGTCTCGTCATGATACGAAAAGAAAATGCCTGCCGAAATCAGCAGGAACCCGATATAGGCAAAGAAGCTGCTACTTTCTCCGAGAATCAGATAACTAAATACCAGGGAAATCGCCGGAACCGCAAAGAAATAGGAGGAAATCTCGGAAACGTTGTATCTTCTGTACAGGTGAAAAAAGATAAGGTAAGCGATCGATGTACCGGGGATACCCAGTATCAGTGTCAGTAGGATCAGGTCAACTCCCGGAAACAGGATACCTTTAGGATCGGTGAAAATGGCAAAGACAAGGATTACTGGAACCGAATATAGAAGTTGAAGGGAATTGTAGGTTGATGGGCTTGTTCCGCCAAGATATTTCTTGAAATACACTGTCCCTACAGCCCAGAAAATTGCGCTTGCTATTAGGAGAAGCACGCCAATTATCGATGAAATAGTCAACTGTTCAACAAATATCATTATCACTCCTGCAAATCCCAAAATGGTTGCCAATAACTTGACTGGTGTAAGAGAATCGTCCAGAAACGCTGCGGAAAAGACAATTGCAAAAATCGGGAAACTGTATACGAGTATTGAGGAAAGACCTGCTGGCTCAAGCTGTTCGCCCAGAAACCAGAAACTCATGAAAAGAGAAACGTTCAGCAGACTAGCGATAAAAATCTTCAGGTGCGTGCGCAGATCTCTGGGGAACTTGATCCGCGAGTAAAATATGATAAAAGATGTAGCTGCAGCTATGATTATCCTAAAGAAGAGAATGGGAAATGGACCATCCATGCCAAGAGCGATCTTGAGTACAGGATAGTTGAGTCCCCAGAATGATGCCATCGCAAGAAATGCCAGCGCGTCAAGTTTTTTTCCATTCACTGCATGAGAATTCGTGCGTTATATGTCATCTTATCGCTGGAAATAGATGCAAGTACAAAAATGTGCAGGAAATAAAGCAGTTAATGCCGGATCGATCGGGTGATCATGTGAACAAGGAGGTTAAGTTACCCTAAAACAAGAATTATAACATACTGCCGTATATGGGAAAGTTAACATGATACTGTTATCTCCGGGACAGCCCACACCGCTTCAGAATGAGCTTGCCAGGGCTCTTGGCGCAAGTATTGGTAATGTTGAATCAAGATCTTTTCCAGATGGGGAGTTATACATCAAGATAGCGGACGACCTGAAGGGACAGGATGTTCTTGTTGTCCAGAACACCCGGACGGACAGGGATTTCATTTCACTGTTGATGCTGCTCGAAGCGGCCAGGGCATTCGAGCCCGCAAAACTTGACCTTCTTGTGCCATATTTCGGTTACTCAAGGCAGCATATGAGATACAACATAGGAGAACCAATTTCCTCAAAAGTAATTGTGGATGCATTGGCTCCGTATGTTGATTCAATGTTCTGTGTGGATATCCACGATGAGGAGACATTAGAGTATTCTTCAAAACCGTTCTTCAATATCAACATCACTGAATCTATCTTCAATCACTACAAGGAAAAAGACATAAGCTACGTTGTTTCCCCCGATGATGGTGGATATGAAAGGGCGAAGAGAGTAGCAAAGCTACTTGGAGCTTTGCCAATCCGGCTTGACAAGAAGAGGGAGAGTGATTCAACTGTCAAGGTGGTTATGAATGACATTGTTGACATTTACGGCAAGAACGTACTCCTGCTTGATGACGTAATATCCACTGGCGGAACTATACTTCAGGCACTGGAAGTACTGAAGAGAAGAAAGGTTAGCAGCATATATGTCTGCGCAATTCACGGTGTTTTCGCGAATAATTCGGAGGAGTCTATTAGCTTCTCCTGCAGGGGCCTATCTGTAACGAACACAATAAATACAAAATACAGCGACATAGACATTTCAGATGAGATAGTAAAGAAGATCAGGGAAATGGTAAAATGATTGGATTAAGGGATTGTAGGGAACACGGATCATTCAGAGGCGAGAGCTGTCCTGTGTGCGGATCGCCGGGCAAGTTATTAATGGATGAGAGGGAACTGGACTCTTTTGGAAAGATAATGGCGGGGCTGCTACGACACTTCCCGGAGCGATATGGCATAAAGCTTGATGATCATGGATGGACAAAAATTTTTCCGCTCGTGCCGGCAATAAAGGCAGAGAGAAATCGCTATGGCTGGCTGACAGCGCACCACATTGAGGCGTTTATAAGGACAGAGCCAAAAGGCAGATACCAGTGGGATGGTGAAAGCATGATTCGGGCTACATACGGGCACACTATCCCTGTAAACATGGACGATCTACCAACAGATGATATTCCAGATAGACTCTATTATCAGACTACTTCCGAAGAGGAGGAGTTTATCAAGGAAACAGGCATCAGCCCTTCCGACAAGACCTGGATCCACCTTTCAAGATCATACAGGCAGGCATATATCTCTGGCCTGTTTCATGTGGATAATCCAAAAGTAGTTGAAATCGAAATTCCAGGCCTGGTCAAGGCAGGCCATCCAGTTTATCGTGCAACACCTGAAATATTCCTGACCAAGGAGATACCGCAGGAATTCTTCCATCCCGCCCCGGAAGAGTCGGTAACACCTACAGATGAGGAGATGGAAGAAATAGAGAGAGTCAAGGAAAAGAGGATGAGACGGAAGGAAAACACATCATTTGTTTGATCTTCTCCTGCTGAATTTCTGGATTCAGGGTCATTGAAGAAAAGCTGCTGCCTTGAACCGCCTTTATCTTTTTGAACCAATATATTAATATATCAATATTGTCTGACACTATGGCAGATGTTGTTGGATAATGAGGAAGCCGTGATTACCTTTTCCAGATGGATGGAGAATGAAAGGAAGAGTCACTTAACTGTCAGACAATATTCGTTTTTTGCCTCCCTATTCATGGGATTTCATAAGAAGAAACTCGAAGATGTTACGCCAGAAGACATAGAGAACTTCAAGGAGTTCCTGGTCAAGGAAAGGAAATATTCAAAAAGCAGCCAGTATCTGTGCACAAAGGCACTAAGACTCCTTTTCAAGTCATTTCGCATGACACCTCCATATAACCTGACTGCACCAAAGAGACCGAGGAGCGTACCAAAGTACCTTACAGAAAGGGAAACGGCAAAACTTCTTGGGGTGGCTTCCAGGAACTCAAAGAACCTCGCAATAATCAGCGTGCTTGCATATACCGGAATTCGTGTTGGGGAACTGTGCAGGCTTAACAGGCAGGATGTGGATCTCGATGAAAAGGTCATGCTAATCAAGCATGGCAAGGGCGACAAAGACAGGATTGTGATCATCAGCGATGAATGCGCAGCTGCGCTTGCGACTTACCTTAAAAGCAGGAACAGGATCAATGTGGAAGGAGATTCTCTCTTCATAAGCAGGAAGATGGGCAGATATGATCCAACATCGATACAGAGGCTCGTAAAGAAACTTTCCGCGGAGGCGGGAATAATGAAGACCGTAACACCGCATATACTGAGGCACACATTTGCCACATCAATAATGAGAAACGGTGCAAACCTGAAGTTTATTCAGGAGATTCTTGGGCATTCGACACTTGCAACGACCCAGATCTATGTGCACATTGATGATGGAGCCATGAAGGCAATGTACGAGAAGCACAAGCCTACTTACCGCTAATCACCTGTCCCTCTTGATGATGAAGTCAGCAAGCCACTCGAGGAATCTCTTTGTTTCCTGATCCCCTTCCTGCTCCCGGATATACTTCTTGGCGTTCTCTGCCAGTTTGCCGGAAAACGAGAGTGAATATTCCAGCGAACCGGATTGCTCGACTATCCTCTTAACTCGCTCGAATTCAGGATCCGAGACGTGCCCGGACTTTAGAATTTCACGGAGAAAACGTGCATCCGACTCATCTGAATTTTCAATCGCCTTAAGGATGAGAAGCGTCTTCTTTCCTTCGTTTATGTCGCTTTTGACGGATTTCCCCAGTGTCTTTTCATCGCCGAAGAGACCGAGATAGTCGTCATGCAGTTGGAATGCAAGTCCGAGAGAATATCCAAAATGGCTGAGTTTGTGAATTTTTCTGCCCGTTCCGCTGAGTATTGCACCTATTATGAGAGGGCCCTCAATTGTGTATCGTGCAGTTTTCCACAGGTGTACCCTTATAAGATCCCGTATGTGAAAGTCATCGACAACGGACGAGTTTACGTCAATGAGCTGCCCGTGTCCTGTTGTTTCGAATATGCTTGTCAGTTCCTGGTCTGCTTTCACCAGAAGGTCAGAGCTGAACCCTGATGTGAGAAGAACCTGGTGACAGTAAGAGTCGGCGAGATCGGAAGCAATGATTGCAATGCTTTCAGATTGCCTCTGGAGCCCTTCTTGACCAGAATACAAAATGTTATGAACATCGATATGAAAAGTTGGTCTCCCCCTGCGTACAAGGCTTTGATCCATTATGTCATCCTGGATCAGGAAGTATGTCTGGGAGATCTCCGTACTGAGCGCTGCCCTGTAGATCCTGCTGTCAGGCCTGCTGAAAAGCGAGTATCCCATAACGGTGAATATCGGCCTCAGCCTCTTTCCACCTGAAAGGGTGAAAGTCCTTATGAGCTGCACAATGTTCCTAACCGCCGGATCTATTGACCCGTTCACCTTGCTGTCAAGGAAAGATGCAAGCTCCTGGTCGATGCGATCACGCATCATTTTCATTTTTTCAGGGTAATCTGCCAATTTTATCACTACCAGAAAGCGTAGTTCCGTCTTCCAGCGAATAGAGTGATACCAAAAGCTTATTCATGAGGGGACAGAACACAGTTCAGGTGATCTTCAAAGTATTAATAACAGCTTCGTAAATCTATATTATCCATGCCCGTCATTATTCTCTACGATGGGGAATTAGAGGAAGCTTACGTGGAAGTATATGACAAACATCTCACCAACAAGGTAAGTTGCAGCAGCAGTTAATAATGTCAGAATGGCAGCTCTTGTCGCTGACCTGAGCACCCGGGCATTCATCGTAAGCGCCACGATTGAATTTGTAATCGCCTGCGTTGTTGCCACAAGTGTTACTGAAACAATCAGTGCAAGGATTCTGTTGAACGCTACAAACGGCAATACTGCGATTGCCGCGCCTATAAGGTAATACAGGGCAGTGGTGAGTGCGGATTCCTTCGATTTATCCTGCAACTCACCAATTCTGGACTTCTGCTGCTTATTTGGAGAAAAAAGGCTATCCTTCTCAATCAGGTGTATCCTGTACTCGCTCTGGCTCCTCGAAGAGAGGTATGATCCAAGAGACATGCTCATGGCACCGCTTATTGCAACTACAAAACCTCCAAGGGCTATGTAGTAATGGCTTGTCATTATGGCAGTGAGGCCTGCTACAGAGCCTAGAACCTCGACCAGGCCGTCACTCATGCCGTAAATCACGTCCCTGCTTTTCTCTATCTCCTTCTCGGTCTTCTCTATCTGGTTGGCAAAGACGTCTTCATGGTTTATCTCCTGATCCAGTATCTGCTGCAGCCTTGCCTTGATAGGTGATTCTTCCTTCTCCCCGTCAATCATCTCCCGGTACATCCTTATGGCCCTGAGTTCGCCGTGCTCCAGCATCCTAATCGTCAGAACAGGGCCAAGAAGCCTCATTACGAAGAGCAGGAAGCTTATCTTGAATCCTTTGCCCTTTATCCCGGAAGTACCAAGAGATAATTTTTCAAGTTCATCTTTCCAGAAACCCGCATGTTCTTTCTCGATGCTTGAGAGTTCCTGAAGTTGCTCCTTAAAACTTTGATCGTCTATCCGGGAGGAAAGCCTATCGTAAAAGGCCATATCTGTTATTTCATCCTTATAGAACTCTATAGCTCTTTTAGCGAGATCAGTGCTTTCCAATTTGTCACTTTATGTAATTTAAAGTATAAACCTGTCGGTGCAGAAAGTTCAGCCGTGGAGCGGTTCAGCCACCAAATATGTACCGCTATTGCAAGTTGCCATAATGAAAATATAAGGTAAACCTAATACAATCACCCTGCACTGACCATGCATTAATACGAATTTCGTAATATTGTTGTCGTTTTCATTCATAAAAATATATATTGATACTTAGAATTAATACGCATGATAACTGCAAAGAACAGATCAAGACCATATGCAGAGCCGGGGTTGGATAAAATAAAAATAAAGACCGAACTCCCGGGACCAAATGCCAGGAAAATTGTTGCTGAGGATTCAAAATACTTGGTAACTACGACAAAGTCACTCCCCGTTGTAGGATATCGTGGGAAGGGGCTCTTCGTTGAGGATGTTGACGGAAATGTCTTCCTTGATTTCTCTTCAGGAATCAGCGTAACCAACGTTGGACACGTGCATCCATATGTTACTCAGAAGGTCAAGGAACAGCTGGACAAGATGTGGCACTTTGCCGGCACGGACTATTACTACAAGGAACAGGTCGATGCTGCAAGGGCAATCGCCGGCATCGTTCCTGGAAACTTCCAGAAGAAGGTTTTCTTCAGTAACAGCGGAACTGAAAGCAATGAAGCTGCAATCAAGATTGCAAAAGCACACACTAAGAGGCAACAGTTCATTGCTTTTATCGGCGGGTTTCACGGAAGAAGCAACGGCTCGCTTTCCTTCACTGCATCAAAGGCCTCCCATCGTGAAGGCTTTTTCCCATCGATGCCGGGCGTCGTCCACGTTCCATTCCCGAACCCATACAGGAACCCATTCGGAATAGATGGTTATGAGCATCCAGACGATCTGGTAGAACAGACGCTCGAGTTCATTGAAAAATACGTCTTCAAGACATATCTCCCTCCAGATGAGGTGGCAGCATTCCTTGTCGAACCGATTCAGGGCGAGGGTGGATACATCATTCCGCCAAAGACCTTCCACAAGAAACTCCGGAAACTCGCGGATGACAGCGATATCCTGGTCATCATGGATGAGGTGCAGACTGGATTTGGAAGGACT
This sequence comes from Thermoplasmatales archaeon, assembly GCA_027366585.1. Taxonomy (GTDB): domain Archaea; phylum Thermoplasmatota; class Thermoplasmata; order Thermoplasmatales; family Thermoplasmataceae; genus UBA582. Next base: position 9,707 of record DAHXNF010000010.1, read on the forward strand.
GGGAAGTTCTTCGGATCAGAGCACTTTGGAGTGAACCCTGAAATAATGTCACTCGCCAAGGCAATTGCCTCCGGCATACCGATGGGAGCGGTCGTCGTAAACGCCAGACTTGATTTTGACCATCCTGGCATGCACTCAAACACATTTGGCGGAAACCTAATAGCAAGCGCTGCTTCTATAGCAACTATTGAGGTTATGAAGAAGGAAAAGCTTGTCGAGAACTCCGCGAAGATGGGTACATACCTCAAGAAGAGGTTGCTTGAACTTCAGGAAAAATACGATGAGATAGGCGACGTGAGGGGGCTTGGCCTCATGACTGCAATAGATTTTGTAAAGGACCAGAGGACAAAAGAACCGGCTTCAAAGCTGCGGGATGAAGTTGAGCATAAATCCTATGAAAATGGCTTGCTCCTCCTCTCCACTGGACAGAGTGCAATAAGGATAATACCTGCATTGATAGTAAATGAGAGGCAGATAGACATGGGTGTTGAAGCACTCGACAACGCTATCAAGCAGTCAATCTGAAATCTGCAACCTGTTCATATAATCAATTAACTCTGAAAGGGATTTTCCCCTTTCCCATTTTAAATAAAAATTATTGCCCTTTGTTGTATCTATTTTTGGCAGGAAATCATAGAGATACGCTATTTTTCCTTTTGGATTTGCAGGTGCTGCAAATGTTTTCCATGCCTCTTCCCTGATTCCTTTCAGCCTGTACGCGTACACGAGGAAAATACCTGAGGCCTCGAGTCTCTTTATCATCCTTGTTGCCTGTTCCTGCCTTTTTCCCGAAGCCTCGGTGAACATAATAGTGTCATTTATTGATGACTTAACTTCTATTATCGCGGAAAGATCGCCCCTAATTGCCACGACGTCTGCACCAAGTGAACCGGCAGACCGGGTAACAAAGAACGGGTGATCTATTAGTTTTAGAATGCTTTTCTTTCTCTCGTCCGGGACAGCGTGAGAGTATTTCTCGACCTGCTTTGATACGCCTGAGAGTATCCCAATCAGTTCCCGTTCATAGATGCTGCCGTTCACAATATCAATCGAGAGTAGGCAAAGGTGCATAAAAATGATTCTTAGCTTTTTTGCACTCACAGACTAACCAGTTCTTCCAAAAACTTAATATCCATTGATAAATCTTGGGGGGGAAACCTAATGCCGGTGTTAACTAGGGAGCACCTGATAAGAGCTCTCGAGAAAACCTACGGGACAAAAGGGATGCCTCAAGGGGACATTGAGGAGCTTTCTGATTTTATCCTCTCCTTCTTCGGTTATGAAGACTATGTACTAGATAATGTTCTTTCAAGCGCCGAAAGAGACGTGTTCTACAACCTTGAGGAATATGATTTTCTGGAACCTTACAGGGAAGAGGTCACTATTGTCAAAGGCAAGGTGTGGAGGGTGAACCAGTGGAAATTCAAGAGGGACAAGATCACCAAGATGCTGACAAGCAGCGACGAAGCAGCGGGCGAGATTGACGTTTACGAAGAGATATTCAAGGAGATCTCTAACTACAGCAAGGGATGACCCCCGATTTGAAAATCATTTGTTTCCGATAGGCGCAATGTTTCCCGACGATCCGGAGACAAATAGGAATATCACCATGCTTTTTGTAAATTGCAGGGTCCTTGGAACGAAGGTATAGAAGAATTCTATGTCTTCCTGCCTCATTGCCCTTGTGAACCTGATCGCAGCAACATATACAGCAAGCCCTATAACAACATATATCAAGAGGTAGAAAAGGTACACGAGTATTGACGGCACTGATGAAAGAAAGCTGCTGAACGGCGACAGTGGAAGTATAAGGAAGTTGAATGCAGATATCGCGAAGAGCATTGCAATAGATGATATCCAGACCTTGCCTATTGTCCTGAAATCATAGGAGGCGATCCTGAATTTTAGCGCGAAGTACAGGATGACAAGGAAATTTATCACGATCACTGATGAGTAACCAATGGCTGCGCCTATCAGCGGAGCCCTCGGGATAAGAATAAAGGAAAGGACGATGTTAGATAGCAGGGAAAGGCTGCTCGATATGATGAAAATTGATGTGACACGGATTCCCTGCAGTCCCTGGACAAGAACTCCCTGTGATATGAAGACCGCAGAAACCAGAAGGATAATGGCGAGAGGCAATGCTCCGTCTGTGTAATCAACCTTTCCAAGTACAAGGATGATTGGCATGCCGAGCACCGCTATCCACATTGCAATCGGCGTGTATATGAAGGTTGCAACGTTTATAGTGAGCCGGATTCCGCGCCTGATGCTGTCCGCATCATTGAATGAGAAATACTCTGAAAATTTTGGAAGAAGTATGTTGTTAAGCGGTGAAACGAGGAATGAAACGCTTGACGCAATCAGGAGAGCATAACTGTAAATAGCGAAAACATTGCCTCCTACAAGGGTGTCAACGATAAGCCTGTCCGCGTAGACAGATCCCGTGGAAACGATTGATGCAAGTAGGATCGGGATGGAATACCTCATCACCATGTGCATGTCCATCTGCCTTGCTATCTCCGGCTGCCTGAGTTTTGCGGATCTTGTAATTGCCGTCAGGATTATCAGGCCGACGATGAGCATGAATGAGTAGGATACGGCCCATCCTGCTGCCACCGCCTGTGTATCCTGGAACCGGTACAGGAGGATCGATGCCGATCCATAAGCCGTAATTGCGTTCAGCAGGACAAGGAAGCCGTTTGTCTTGAATCTCTGGAAGCCGAGAACCATGCTGTTAACAATTGTGGATCCTACGTAAGCTGCCGAAGCGACAGACAGGAACGCGATGGATTCATAAGCCGAGGCAGCCGATATTCCTGCAGGTATAAGCAGAAAACGTACAAGTACAGGTGACAGCAGGAATATGGTCAGGAATGAACCTGACGCAAGGAAAACCAGCATGATGAAAGTTTTCTTCAGGAGGGATCGCACCCTGTCTGTCTCTCCCTTCGCCATATGATTGGATATGAAATGCTGGACAGCCTGCGAAAGTCCAAATATGAAGACCGTGGTAACTAACGAGATAATAGCCTGCATCACCCCAATGCTGGCATAAATGGTCTGGCTGTAATACTTGACCACATAAGTGTAGAAGATTACCCCGCCAATGAGTGTCGATGCGGACCCGAAGTATTGAAAAACCGCCCCGATTCCAATATCCTTCCGGTCAACCTCCAGAGAGCCTCAACTCCTCAGCAATGCCCGTGCTTTCGCTTAAAGCATGATTCAATCCGCATCTAATCCTGACCGTAAAGCGTCGACAATAAAAAATGTTCTCAATGTCTGCATGTTAAGAATCAAGCCTTCAATATTCCAGGCATCACCCTGGCAGTTTCGATGCCAGATAGTCAGCTATTTCCATGGTCCTCTTCTCCTTCGAGAGGTTAACATTGCAGATGGGGCAAGCAGTTATTATGTATTTCGCCCCCGTGTTCTTTAGCTCATCGTACCTGATTTGCGATGCCTTCTCCGACAGTTCGGGAAAGATCAGCTCGTCAGGTCCACCGCAGCACCTGGTTTTGTTTCCGCTTCTCTTTGCAAGCACTGCATTCGTAGTTTCGGAAAGAACCTGCAGCGGCTTCGAATATTTCGGATCTCTCAGGACAAAGTGACAGGGTTCGTGGAATACTACTTTCTCCTCGCTGCGTTCAATAGAGGGCATCCTGACCAGGTCCAGGTAATAGTAGATCTCCAGATCAAAGTTATTTACGTAAAGCGGGAATGTGTTCTTTAGAAGCTCATAAGTATGCGGATCGACTGTTATGATCTTCCTCGAACCGCTTTCCTTGAGAATAGAATAAACGTAGTTAGCGTATTTCTTGAACTTCTCTATATACCCGAGATCATAAATGAACGTGCCAGGATATGGTTCCCTTTCACCAAGGTATGAGAAGCTGATACCGGAGAGACGCAGGAGCTTCACAATGTTCCGAAGAGTTCCGTAGTTCTTCTGCTCCATTTCGCGATCCCGCATCCTCGAAAGCAGCCTTATTAATGAGGGATGATTGGCCACTCTTGATGCCATGAAATTAGAGAGCAATGAGCCAATCTTTTTCCTTGCGGAATTAAGGTTCTTTGTATACGGCATCAGCTGGAACATGTTTCCTGTGTAAAGAAGATACTCTGCCTTACCATCGAAGTGGATACCTTCAGCCCAGCCGGCAGATCTGCTTCTCACACCAAGAGGGTTCCCATACTTTTCCGTAACTTCAACGATCATCCTCGCATATGGGTTCTCGTTCTTCCTGTCACCTGATGTTGTAATGATCTCCCTTGAAAGTTGTGAGACCTTCCCTGCATTCACGCCTGCAGGGCATACATACAGGCATGCATGACAGTCAAGGCATGAATAGAAGCTGTCAGAGATATGGGGCACAGGATTTCCTTCTCTGGTTTCATCCAGGAGCTTTCTACCCATGATCACGCGGCCCCGCGCACCCTTCCAGAGGCTGAATCCAGCGGGATCAAGCGTTGGGCACACCGTTTCGCAGAAACCGCAGTTTATACAGTTTCCAACCTCGTTCTCCAATTGCTGCAACAGGCTCTCAGTCAAAAATTTTCCCCCGGTTCATTATGCCGTTTGGATCGATTGCATGCTTGATTTTCCTCATTATATCCAAAGCATCCCTGGATTCAGTAAAGTCAAACTGATCCAGGAGAAGGGACTTTTTTTCTATACCGATTCCATGCTCGGCAGAGACGGATCCGCCATGCTCAAGTGCAACCTTCCCAAGGTATTTCTGAAATTCCTCCTCCTTTTCCATGCTCTGCTTTTCATCAGGATCGGCAAATATATTGGCGTGGATGTTTCCATCCGATATGTGACCAAATAGTGCAACCATGATTCCAAGCTCCTCTGCCTTGGCAGCTACCAGCTTTAGGGCAGCCGGTAGTTCTGATGCAAGCACTACAACGTCACCGATTATGACCTTCTGGCTGCTGCTTTTCCTGACTTTCAGCAGGGATGAATATGCGCCTTTCCTGGCCTCGTAGATCCTGGCCATCTCTTCAGGATCACGCGTTATTGAGAGATCAATAGGTCCGAGATCCCTGAGTATTTTAGCCGTCCTCTCCAGATCGACGTTGATACTAATGTTTGTCGATGCTACATCCAGGATAAGCATGTAGGATGCTGTTTCCGGGAAAGACATTCCCTTGGCCTTTCTCAGCGAGTCCATCGTGATTCTGTCGAGGAATTCTGCAATGAGGGGAGTGATGCCGACAGACTTTACGTTCTTGATTGCGAGACCAACTTTCTCTATTGCGTCATAATACGCGAGTATCCTCCCCGTCGCTTCCGGTTTTGGCCATATCTTGACGAACGCCTTGGTGATTACACCAAGTGTTCCTTCTGCACCAATGAAGAGGGCAGTCAGGTCATAGCCCGCAGATCGCTTGAGGACTCGTCCTCCTGTTGTCATAACGTTTCCGTTGGGAAGAACAACTTCGAGCCCGAGGATCCATTCCTTCGTGGTACCGTACATCGAGGCCCTCAGTCCCCCTGCATTCGTGGATATCGATCCGCCCACCGTGGCCGCCATAGAGCTCGCAGGATCCGGTGGGTAAATGAAATTGATTTCCGCGAGCTTTTCATTGAGATCATCAAGCCTGACGCCGGGCTCAACGGTTGCATACCTGTCAGCAGGGCTTATGCTGATTATCCGGTTGAACTTCGCCATGCTCAGTACGACAAAATTGTCGAGCGGTATCGATGCACCGGTAAGTGAGGTGCCTCCTCCTCTCGGTACAACAAAAATCTTGTTAGAGTCACAGAAAGCGAGAAGTCTCCTGATCTCATCTACTGTTTCAGGAACTGCGACAGCGATCGGTTCCTTACCCTTGAAAGCGGATGCATCTGTCAGGTATGGGATCTTTTCAACCGGATCAAATATTGCATTTCCTCCAAGAATCTCCCGCAGAGCTTCAGTGTACTGCATGCGAAGTAGAAAGCAATAACACCTAGTTAAAGATTGATCAGGTTAAGCTCCATTTTTTCCTTCATAGAGTGACTTTATCATGAGATATGAGATCAGGACGGTCGCAAGCGCTGCATGCCCGATGAAAAGTATAATGATCTCTATTGTGAAGTCTGCCTTGAAAGTAGTTATATAGACTACGAAGAGAATGTAAAATATAATCAGGAAAAGAACGCTGAAAAGTACCAGTTTCATGAACCGGGTGGCAAAGACCTTTTCCCTTGATCTGAAGAAGATGAAACCTTTCCCTGCGCACTTTCTGCAAATTTCATCCAATCCACGATCATCCTTCAATATACCGTATCCAGAGCAATCGGGACATACCTGTTTATGTTTCACTAATATCTCAGGATAATATTATATCTAAAGTTTTTCTCAGAACTGCAGCAAAATCATGGACATTTTCCTGCGCTGATTGAGTCGTTGAAGAGAGTAACGAATGTTCCGTTACAGGTAAAGGTAGCTGTATCGAATTGCGATGGATTAGGAGCATACCCCCGGAGTGAAGTTCCCGTCTGCTCGTCCCAATCGGTAACCTGCTTTTTGTCGTACTTGATGCATTCCAGCGTTGTACCTGTGAAGGCAACCTCTACAAGTGAGTACCCGGTTGGAGGACTTGATGTGGAAAAACCACCTTCCAGGATAGACCATGTCTGCCCGCTCGAAAGAGTGAATGCAAACGCCACTATTGCCCCCTTGCCGGAAAAGGAAAACACGGCTATCGGTGCGGAATTGCTGGCAACCCCATTGTCTACAAGAGGTGCAGGCTTTGTCAGGAATTTAACGTTGAAACTCTTGTTGTTCAGGTATACCGGCCAGAATGCGTTTCCGAAGTAATATGAATTTCTAAGCAGCAGGAATGTCCTGGTACCGGTACTGCCATTGGTGAATGTCCAGTTCACTGTTCCCTGTGACTGATTATACCATGACCAGGAAACTTTCAGTGTGCTATCCGGCTTCTTCTGGCTTTCTAGATATGGCAATATGCCGCCGATTCTTGTCATCCATGTCGAAAAGCAATACTGTGAATAAAGTTGACTACCCTACTGATGGGTAAGCGGAGGTAGAGAAGCGTTTCCTGCCCTCATTTATGGAATGATAGGAATGCCAGTTGACCTCTGCAAGATGAGCCGCACTGAATAGGAGTTCGTTGCGCTAGATCCTGGAAAGAGCACTCTCAAGATCATCAATGAGATCATTCTCGCCTTCAATACCTGCTGAGATCCGGATCAGCGTATCATCTATTCCCAAGCGTCTTCTTTCATCCGGAGGAACGGAAAGATGTGTCATCATCGATGGGACCTCTATGAGAGATTCAACACCGCCGAGGCTCTCTGCAAGCGAGAACAATTCAAGGCCGCTGAGGAACCTGCGGACTCCCGCAAGATCTGTGTTGAGCTTAACTGAGACCATGCCGCCGAATCCTGTCATCTGCTGTACTGCAACGGAATGAAGAGGATGTGTTTCAAGTCCAGGATAGAAAACTTCCTTAACCTTCCCGCTTGACGCCATCAGGTTTGCTATACTTCTGGCATTTCTTTCATGAATTGCCATTCTTGCTGCAAGCGTTTTTGCTCCCCTCAGTGTGAGATAGCTGTCGAATGGTGACATTATTCCGCCTGCTGCATTCTGGAAGAACTTTATGCTCTCGAAAAGAGTGTCACTGTCCGTGACCACGGCGCCACCTATGGTGTCGCTATGTCCACCGATGTATTTTGTTGTGCTGTGTACAACTATGTCGCATCCCAGCTTTATTGGATTCTGGAAGAACGGCGAGGCGAACGTGTTGTCCGCAACAGTGAGTATTCCCTTATCAGATGCCAGGCCGCAAACTTCCTTGAGAGGTGTTATCTTCAGGAAAGGGTTGGAAGGAGTTTCGCACCATATCATTCTCGTCTTTTCCGATATGACAGAAAGTGCATTTTCAGGATTGGAGAGATCCGCGAACTTCACCTCGATGCCAAATCTTGAACCGAAGTTCACCAGCAGTCTCCTTGTCCCTCCGTAAAGATCATCGCCTGCGATAATCGAGTCACCGGATTTTAGGGTGGAAATTATGACTGCAGTTTCTGCAGCGAGTCCGGATGCGAACGCGAGTCCATGCTTTGCCTGCTCAAGTGAAGCCAGTTTCCTTTCCAGAGCCTGGCGCGTCGGATTGCCGGTCCTGCTGTAATCCATTCCTCTGGTTGCTGTCTCCGGTTCCTTCCTTGCAAAAGTTGTCGTAAGGTGGATAGGAATAACGACATCTCCAAACTCTCCTGTATCCTTTAATGGCTTTTCTGCATCATGTATCGACCTGGTTGCGAAGTCTCTTTGTTTCATTGTAAAATATCCTCTGGGCAGTAATCATGTTTACTTATTAGAAAATCACCCATGGAAGAAATAAGCACCACCGGATACCTTAACTAATTTTAACAGTTCGGGCTTTGAGATATTGAAGCTGATTATGGAGCCAAGTGATTTCCGAGAACCCCTCTGTGCTGTTTTATCTATGACGACATTGTCAATTTTTTGTTGATTTTCAGGATAAGATAATTTCAGAATTCTAAGGCATAGTATATAAAGGAAATTTTGCCCTTTATAAATGTGAATACACTTTAGTTACCATTAATGGAATGGGCCCGACCGGGTTCGAACCGGTGGCCTCCTCCGTGTCAGGGAGACATCATACCACTAGACTACGGGCCCATATAAGCAATGTCTGCCGGAACGCAGTATTATAAGAAGTGATTTAATTTTTTACATGCTTCCACGGAAGACGATTTATTGGAGTACAACATTACAAAGTGTGAAAAACAGTCTTCTTCTACATGGTGGAGTTGGTTCAGACTCCTCGTTGTCAGCAGTTCTGCATGAATACGCTAGAAAAGCATTTAGGAAGGATTCCTCCCTGCACTCTGTAGTGAACGCCACAGTAGCTATGGAGGATGATCCGGTATTCAACGCCGGGACTGGATCATATCAGCGCATAGACGGCTCCATACAGATGGATGCCGCCGTCATGACTGAAACAGGATTTGGGTCCGTTATTGGGATTGAAAGGATAAGGAATCCAGTGAAGTTGGCCCTGGATGTTATGCAGAAAACGCCACACCTTATAATGGCAGGCGACGGTGCACTGAGGCTGGCAAGGTTGCTCGGCTACGAAGAATATGATCCAGATACTAAGAAGGCGCAGGAACAGAGGGCAAAAGTCATGAATGAACTCGACTCACCAGAGGCTGCAAAGAATCCAAGGTATTCACCCTTTAAGAGGATGGGAGATATCTCCAAGCTAATATTGCCAGAGGACACTGTGGGCGCTGTCGCATGTATCAAGGGCAAATTCGCCGCTGCAGTTTCTACAGGCGGGGCAACTCCAATGCTAAGGGGCAGGGTAGGAGACTCGCCCATTCCAGGTGCAGGGATCTTCTGCGGAACCAAGGGAGCAGTAGTTGCAACGGGCATCGGAGAGGAGATAATCAAGCATATGCTGTGCATTTCGGTTTACAATGAGATTGGGAGCAAGAGCCTCCCAAGAATACTTCAGGAGAAAGCATCGGATTTTGAAGGACCTGTGGGCTTGATTGCGATAGACAGGGAAGGATATTCCTATTTCTCGAGTAAGCCAATGGCTGTCGGCTTTATTTCAGAAGAGATGGAATAAGCAGATATATTTATCTGCTATGCATTGTGGCAAGATGGATTTCCTAAAGGTCAGAACCATGCAGTTCCCAAGAGACGTCATAGCCGGTCATGGCGTCCTGCATGTGATTCCTGAGATAATTGCAAGGGATCTGAAGCGGGGCCGGGTGGCAATAGTTTCTGGCAATAACACCTTTGAACTCGCTGGTAGAGAGGTAGTGAAATACCTCAATGATGCAAATTTCGAAACCGAAGTTGTAAAGATAGGGGAAGTGACTGAGCAAAATGTCGCTGTGTGCGAAGAGCAGCTCAAGAACAAGAAGATTTCCATTGTGATTGGAATAGGCGGCGGGTCCAAGATAGACGCGGCAAAGATCATTGCATACAGGATGAAGGTCCCGATGGTCAGCGTACCTACGACTGCCAGTCATGATGGAATAGCGTCACCAAGGGCAACTATCAAGATGCCGGGAGTTGTACTGTCACAGACTGCTGCTATGCCACTCGCGATAATAGCGGATACTTCAATCATGATAAAGGCTCCTTACAGGTATCTCGCCTCCGGTGCAGGAGATGTTATCTCCAATATTACTGCGATACTTGACTGGAAACTTGCGAACCGGCTGAACGGTGAGGAATTCTCTTCGTCAGCCGCCGCACTTGCAGAGTACGCCTCCAGGGAACTGATAGAGAAGGCATATCTTGTTGCCGCCGGAGTGGAGGAATCCGTCTGGCTGGTGACAAAGCAGATCCTTGCATCAGGAACGGCGATGGCAATCGCTTCTTCCTCCAGGCCTGCCAGTGGTTCTGAGCATCTTTTTGCGCATGCACTGGAGCTTTACGGACCTGGCAGCACAATGCATGGTGAACAATGTGCAATTGGATCTGTTGCTACGATGTTTCTCCATGGAGGAGACTGGCAGCTGCTTGCAAATACATATTCCAAACTGAAGCTCTCAATCAGGATATCTGATTACGGTGTATCAAACGAGGTTGCGATCAAGGCATTAATGAAGGCGCATTCCATAAGGCCGGAGCGACTGACCATTCTCGGCAATACTGATCTGAGCTATACAGCTGCGGAAAAAGCGCTGGAAATTACAGGAATAATTGGGTGAATATATGGCTAAGATATCACTTATTGGAAAAGATCTTGCAGAAGTAGGTATGGAGTTCAAGTTTATAGGCCCACTGTTGGGTTGCTCGGAATGCGGAATAAAGAACGTTTGCTTTAACCTCGAGCCTGGGAAGAATTATCGCGTGACTGGGGTCAGGGAAAAGTTGAACAACTGTTTTGTCTTCAATGGAGACAAGGTCAAGACAATCGAAGTCGAAGAGTTGCCTGAAACCATAACCATGAAATTCGGGCGATACCTGCAGGAAGGTTCAAGCGTTGCACTGAAGTCACTTCACTGCGACAAAATAGCCTGCAAATACATTGAGAAGTGCAATGTATTGCATTTCAAGGAGGGCAGGAAGGTTACTGTCCAGAATGTTGGTGACAGGGTCGAGTGCCCTAAAGGCTATGACGTCCGGGAAATATCGATTAATCTTGCCTGAGACTGGTTTGAGTTGTCATTCAAGATTGGTTTGATTGGTAAGCCAAATGCGGGCAAATCTACTCTCTTTTCTGCTATAACGGCTACCGAGGTTGAGATAGCAAGTTATCCTTTCACGACTGTTGCACCAAACATAGGGACTTCGTTCATCATACGGGACTGCCCGGAGACACTGGTCGGCAAGAAATGCACCCCAAATCATGGGTCATGCAGTAATGGCAAAAGGTTCATTCCGGTCCAGATCGTTGACGTCCCGGGGCTTATAGAAGGGGCAAGCGAGGGAAAGGGCATGGGAAACCAGTTCCTTCAGAGCGTTAACGACGCAAGTGCCCTGATGCTTATATTTGATCTCAGCGAGGCATTAAAGACGAATGATGCTGCTGGCTCGATTGAAAGAGAAATTTCAGACATAAAGGAAGAACTGCTGAAATGGGCTTCTTCAATTATATCCAGGGATTGGGAAAGATTCGCAAAAAAGGCAGATTCAGTAAACGAAAAGGTTGAGAAGCAGCTCGCCAGGAAGATCGGTTCACTTGGGATTGATGAGAAAGACATACATGCAATCTTGAGTGCAGGATCTCTTCCACAGAAGCTTTCCCTTTGGTCGGGGGCGGATTTCAGGACTTTTGCAGATCTGATGTTTACTAGAATCAAGGCAATTGTTCCCGTAGGAAACAAGGCTGACCTGGTATCGCATGATAAGATCAGTTCCATCCAGCAAATCGATCCCAGAATCTTCCCTGTGTCGGCAGAATATGAATTGGCAGTGCAGAGGGCACTTACCCATGGTCTAATATCGTCAAGGCTCACGCCATTCATCCCGACGGAAAAGGCAAATCAAAAACAGGTTGAAGTATTGAAGCAAATTGAGGCTTTCATTTCATCTGGCGCAGTAGCAAGACCATTTGACATTCTCGGCGAGATTATTGAAAAGACACTGAAGCTCATTGTAGTGTATCCAGTTTATGATGAGAGCACCTGGTCAGACAAGGCGGGAAATATCCTCCCTGATGCGTTCCTGATGCAGGACGGTTCAACTCCCCTTGATCTTGCTTACAAGATACACACTGATATCGGAGAAGGTTTCATACGGGCCGTTGACTGCAAGTCGAGGATGGTCATAGGAAAGGATCATACCCTGCGGGATGGAGATGTAATAAGAATAATATCCAAGACATGATCACTTTGCTGCCGCACCTGTTGTCTCAGCTGCAGCCCATTTCATTCCCCATTGCCTGAGCGCCTCGAAGACCGGATCGAGAGATTTCCCTTTCTCGGTAAGAGAATACTGGACCTGGAAAGGCTGAGTACTGATTATTGCCCTCTCAACAATCTCGGCAGCCTGAAGATTCTTGAGCACCCTTGAAAGGGTTTTAGAATTCAGGCCCTGCACAGACTTCAGAATCTCATTGAATCCCATTGGTTTTTCATTCAGATACCTGATTATGATAAAATTCCATTCTCCGCCGATGTTCTTGATAGCATCGACAATCGGGCACTCCGGGATGTTGCCCGCTCTTGATACCAAGTTTTCACCAAGTTTCATTTGTGCCACCTGCTTACGAGTAAGTAGCAGAAGGTATTTTAATATATCTATGATATCCAGTTGCATAATGTAATTTAGATAGGTGAAAATAAATGCAGACTGGAATGACTTGGAAACAGGATGTGGCGCATTCAAGCGCAGAGTTCAGCGTTAGGCACATGATGATATCGAACGTTAAGGGAAAGTTCAAGAAGTTTGATGTGAGCTTCGTTGGCGACACGAATGATATGGAACACTCAAAAGTCAGTGTAAGTATTGACCCCCAGAGCATAGATACGGGCGAAGAAAAAAGAGACGCACATCTTCGGTCCCCTGATTTTTTCAGCACTGATACTGATAAAAACATATTATTCGAGTCATCGTCTATGCACAAGGTCTCTGATGAGGATTATGAGATCCATGGGACACTCACTATAAGGGGCATCAAGAAGGAAATTACCCTGAAGGGTATATTTGAAGGGAGAATTAAGGACCCATACGGTTTCGAGAGGTTCGGTGCAACCGTTACCGGAGAAATTGTCAGGGAGGAGTTTGGGCTCAAGTGGAACAGCGTTCTCGAGACCGGTGGAGTCATGGTAGGCTCGAAGGTCAAGTTCGAGGTTCATGTTGAGATGATACTTCAGAAACAGCAATAAATAGATTGATCCGCTCCCGGTATAGCAGTACCACTAGTTTCCTGGTGGATTGATCAGTTACATGGTGCATCTATCTAATTTCTCATAGATTTTTTCCTTCATAATCAACCCCGTGAGTCCTTCCAATTGGAGACTTAATCAGCGTTTAAAAGTTATATTTCATTAAAGGAAAACGCATTTCCAGAAAATGTCTGGTTATTCATTGAATAGGGCGATCCATCTGGCTTTATTCAAGTCCATTTATGGAACATTCATATTCCACAGGAAAATTTGTAAAAGACTTATGCGGAGAGTAAAGGAACTTTGATGGGTCCCGAAGATGGCTGGTTTGCGAACTGAATGCATAATATGGAGCAGTCATTTTAAGGCGCAGTTACCCTGCTTGAATTTGCAGAATATTCATATCCTTCAATTTCTGCATACTATGCAGCTCTGGAGAGGCCAGTTATCCTCAAAAGTCTGTTTATGCAAATCTTCTTAACACCCTTAGTTTCTATTTTGCTATTGTTATGAGTCTTTAAAACAGACTCTGTAAACATATGTCGATCCTTTCTTTATTAGAAAGGGGATGAGAAGTGTATTATGCACCATGACATCTGACGCATCTCTAGAAGAACACGATAAAAATGGATCATAATGATACATGGTTCCTCACACTTTCACCTGAAGCAAACTTGTGGGTTAAAGGTCAGGACATTATAAAAACGCATAAAAAAGTAAATCCACCAAAACTTAATGATCAGGACGTTCCAGTTATCGACAAACATCTAAATATTACCTATTGTGCGGAGTCGTCATGAAATTTAAAAATGAACAAACTACTTGGAAGTTTGGTGTTGAGAAATTGGTAAATCATTTTGAAGTTTGTGACTTTAATTGAAGATAAGCCTTTTCGTATGATGAATTGATCACGTTTGCAACACTATCATAGGATGTGCCGTCCTTTAGTGTAAATTTAACCTTTATACTGTTCACTGCAGACGATTTAATGAAGAACGTTGTACTGTAATCAAGAATTCCTGTGCTTTCCTTTGCCTCATCAAGCAATAAGTTCCCTATAGACATTATATCAAATATAGGGACATCTACAGGAAAACCAAGTATTATATTGTTACCCTGAGGTGCTCTGTTCTTCATTTCCCAGTATGCTTCCTCATATGCAGTATTTATCACATTGACTATATTGTTATAATCCAGGATAGAATTATAATCAAAATTAACCTTAATCTGGTTTGAGTTGAAGTTTTTAGTGAAGAAATAGGGATAGAAATCTATGATCTTTGCACCCCCTTTAGCCTTTTCGATCCTTTCCCTGGCAATCTTCATTATTCCACTTATCTGAGCATCAACCGGCAGAGCTACGTCAATAGTGCTTCTTATTACGCCGTTGACGCCAAGGTCTGTGAACTGGGTCGATCCAAGAAGCGCTGCATTTGGTAGTTTGGTTACATTTCCATCAATTGTGAGGATATCAGCAGTAAGCGTTTTTACATCAATTACTTCTCCCACAACAGGATTATCAAATTCCCATGAATAGAATGATATTCTGTCCTTTGGCTTTACAACACCAGTAGAAGCAAGAAGGATACCGCCCAAGAGATTGGAAACTGTCGGTTGTAAGGCGTACGAAAGGATCAGACCTGCTACTGTGCCACCAAGCAAAGCTCCTGTTAAGCTAACACCCAATGCTCCAAGAATTATTGCGATAGCCACTCCGAAAATTAAAGCCCTTAAAATTGTGTATAATCCCCTATAATTCTTTCCTCTAGCTTTACTCGATTTGTATTCTATTGCGTTCTTTGTTATTTTCTGGACGATAAGTGCACCACCGAGCACGATAATAACTGTAATTCCATTCCTGAAATATTTGTCATATATATCTAAACTGGGAATGTATGATTCCAGGAGAGGAAGTATAGTGATTTCAATCAGAAGGTAAACTGCAACTAGGATTACCATCATCACTATTATTTTATAAATGTCCCTAACCATCGCTGAATGTACTGTTTTTGCAAGTCGGGATTTTGCAGCTTTTGAGGGCATAGAAACGATTATGCTTCTATTCTAATTAACGTTTTCAGGTAATTGGATACTACGTTGGTATGCGTAATCGTATCTGCGTGCCTTTTTTATCTCCTCTTCAATATTACTTTTAGAGTGGCACATGGATGTGAACTGACTTTTCTACTTATGCCTGAAGATAGCTAAAATGACTCAAAAAAAATAAGATCTGAATTTAATCTGTAACTATTCGCAGGTTTACTGATACATTTAATTGCCGGTTCAGGATGCATTCGCGTGACAGCTGATGATACCCTGGCTGATTCAGGTAATCCGTTTGCACCTCCTTTGGACATTATTGTGGTAACTACACCTTATGTTCCGGGGTACAGGGTTACAAAGGTGATTGGCGCGACATTCGGCCTCGTAGTCCGATCCCGTGGGTTGGGGCAGAATATTGGAGCATTTTTCAGGAGCTGGGCAGGCGGCGAGATTAAGGTTTATACAAACCTGCTGGAGAAGGTAAGACACCAGTCGATTGAGAGACTTTGTGAAAACGCCAGGAACCTGGGTGCTAACGCCATAATTTCGGCAGGATTCGATACCTCTGAAATTGGGAATGCAACATCTGAAGTTATGGCATACGGCACAGCTGTTGTCCTTGAGAAGGACTTGGGGAAATCCCAAAGCGTGACGCTTTCCTGAACTTGCAGAATTTAAAATGGGTACGAGTCAATAATTTATATTGCATTGTTTTAATAGTATGTCCGAGATGCACCTTTGTGCAGAATAAAATCTATACCTTTACTATAGCAGTACTAATGTTTGTCGGACTGGCTGTTGCAATCGGTTCTCTAGCGCCAGTTAACCATGAAGGCCCACAGGCAGCATCTCCATATGCGGTTATTCCTGGTTATTATAATGTTACAATTTCCGAGACGGGTCTTCCTGCCAATACAACTTGGTATATAGGCGCCCCATACTCTTACAACGGTGGAGTAGATTACACGTACAACACGACTGCTAACACCAGTTCCAGCTACAATCACATTACAGATTTCCTCTCAAACGGAAGTTACACAATATTCGTTTACACTATAACAATTGGGTCAGTAAGCTATGTGCCGAACTATGCAGAGCAAAATGGATACATAAGCATCATAGTTTCTGGCACAAATGTAACGGATACTGTGACCTTCACCAAGACCTCCCAGACACCGGTCAGCACTTTCTACACGTTAAAGTTGAAGGTAACAAACCTGCCTACTGTTTTAAATGGCGTCTACTTTTACTGGTATGCATACATTTACACTACAACCAACAACCTCGTCTCTGATCAGACTTCCTACAATTCAACAATGTCGTTTACTTCTATTCTGACAAATGGCACTTACATCTATGACATATATTCCTCCTCAACCTTCTTTACGATCACTCCCTCAAGCGGTTACTTCGAGGTCAGCGGACACAATGTAACTATTTCACTGAACTATGCGAAAACGCCAAGGGTAGCTGACTACAATGCCACAGTAACTGAGAAGGGCCTGCCCGCAACCTATCTATTTGGTACAACAATCTACCTGTATGAATATTACGATCAGGTAGGATCTAATTCCACAGTCATTTCGAGCGGTGCATCAGTTTCGTTTAGCCTGCCCAATGGAACTTATTATTATGTTGGTTCCTACTCCGAGCCCTCAGGAAATGCTTACTATATTTCATCTAATTATGAGGGTTCTTTTACAATCAACGGAACAAATGTAGCTGTTACAATAACATACCAGCAGGAGGAGTTCCTCATAATCAAGGTGAGTCCAAACACTGTTAACACAACCAGCCTGGATTACTCAGTTGAAACAGTGAACATTAACAATGGTGCTACAAACACATATACGTCGAATTCCATAATGAGCTTGCAGTTATTGTCTCCCGGCACTTACTATTATTATATTTCAGTCAATGGGGGCAGCTACAAGCTGAGCCCTACTTTCGGTGAATTTAGAATCATCGACTCAAATGTTACAGTTCAGCTTAATGCAACATTTGAGCAACAGTACACAGTTACGCTTATTGAACATGGTTTACCTCTTTCATCGGGTTACTACTATTGGGACGCCGAGGTCAGCGGTAATGGCGTTTCTTATTCCTTGGTTTCAGACAGTTCTAACGTTTTCTCGTTCAGCGTTCCAAATGGAACCTACTCTGTTGCTTTCCTGTATTACTTCAATATCCCACTGATCCCGGGCGCAGCCTATCATGCTCCTAATAGCACATTTACAGTTTCAGGAAAGAACATTACTGCAAACGTGACATATTCTCAAAGTTCGACAGCGGGCAGTAGTTCATCGCTTACCACTGTCGGGATTCCGGTCGCTGCAGGAGTGATAGGTGTTGTAGCAGGCGCAGGAGTCGTGGCGGTAGCCCTTCGCAGAAAAACAAAGGCCCCTTAAAAAGGCTCTACCTATAATCGTATCCGGGGAAGGGGGAAAAATGCACGCTCACTCCCTTCATTTATTCCATTTCACCTAAGTACGCGGGGAATAACCGTTGCCCGAGGCTAATGGCATATTATTTAACTATGGCTCATTTACTCATTTGGTTTGAGAATGAATATCTTAAATAGTCTTGAAAAATATCCCGGAGGTACTTAACCTTCCAGAATTTAACAGGTGAATAATATTGGCAAATGGAGAAAACGCGGGTGATAAACTCTCCAAGGCGAGAGGAAGATTCAGATGGTCCGATAGAGACTACAAGCGCAGAGTTCTGCAGCTCAAGAAGAAGAGTGATCCTCTGGAGGGAGCACCGCAGGCAAAAGGCATTGTGATAGAAAAGGTTGGAATTGAGGCTAAGCAGCCCAACTCAGCAATAAGGAAATGCGTCAAGTTGCAGCTAATAAAAAACGGCAGGCAGATTACCGCATTTGCACCTGGAGACGGCGCCATCAACTACATAGATGAGCACGACGAAGTTGTTGTGGAAGGAATCGGCGGAAGAATGGGCAGATCAAAAGGTGACATACCTGGTGTCAGGTTCAAGGTCGTAAAGGTAAATGGGATCTCCCTGCATGAACTGGTGAAGGGAAGAAAGGAGAAGACGGTGAGATAATGGAACCCAAGGTCTTTGGACTGTATCCGATAAACGAGGTTGCTGTGCATGATCAGAGTTTGCAGAAGTATATCAACCTCACATCCGGGCTGAATCTTCATGGCGGAGGAAAATACAGCAAGTCTCCAACGGGGAAGAATATAAGCACTATTGAGCGTCTGCTGAATAAGCTCATGAGAAGCGAGAAGTGGACTGGAAAGAAGTACGGTGCATATCGTGTCCTCAGGGAGGCTTTTGAGATTATTGCTGCCAAGACGAAGGAAAATCCAGTCCAGATCCTAATAAACGCAATTGAGAATGCAGCTCCCAGGGAAGAAGTTACAAGGCTGAAGTATGGTGGAGTCGCGGTACCAAAGGCGGTTGATGTCTCCCCGTCAAGAAGGGTAAGCGTTGCACTAAGAAACATAGCCATCGGTGCGACCAATGCTTCATTCAAGAGCAAGAAGCCTATTGCCAACTGTCTTGCAGACGAGTTGATGTCTGCATCCAGGAACGAGGGCAGTTCCTTCGCTGTTAACAAGAAGGATGAAGTTGAAAGAATATCGGCATCTGCCCGTTAGTCTTTTCACCTTTTTCAAAAAATTTTTCCTTACTTTGCTATGAATGACGATAGCCTTGGCAGTAACTATTCGGTTTCGTTGATATCGTTTTCATTGCGTATCAGCAGATAAACCATGATCATGAAGAATGATGCGATTGGTACAATGAACAGGAACGTCATTCTCCAACCTACAACTTCGGTGGAATATCCTCCAAGAACTGGGCCCGCAACCATGATTATCGTCATAAGGGAGAAGAAGTAACTATTTGCGGCACTTCTCTCGCTCGTTTCATACGATCTAGAGAGATAGAAGAGTGAGAGTGGATAGCTCAATCCATGGGGAATACCCAGCAGAGCCATTGAAAGCGCAAATATTTCTGCGCTTGAGGATAGAAACATGAGGAACATCCCAATCACAGTCAGCCCCATTGTTAGCATTACCGGAAAGATGAGTCTATCATGACTTGAGAAAGAAAGCAGTATCCTGGAAATAAATGAAGTCACAAAAAATAAGGTATAATATAGGGTAACATCCGCAAGGGGCAAATTGAGATCCGAGTGCACGTAGATCCCGGCAAAAACAGTGATGAGTATGAAAGGTATATTATACGACAGGTTGAGGTATGTAGCCACCTTGAATCCATGCCTTATCTGGAACCTGGTATTGGCCTGACGCCGCTCATCTCCAGGGAATCTGATGAACGTGGACAGGACAGCTGCGATTACCCCAAAAGGGAGGAAGAAAAGGAAAGTGTCCTTCAGCGTGAAATGGAGCAGTACATAATATTCAAATAACGGTCCGATGATGAGGCTCAGGCTGAGCGACGATGCATACAGGGAAAGTGATCTCTCACGCATCCTCTGGTCCGGAAACAGGCCGGCCGCAGTGATGAGGTTTGGCATGATCATCCCGAGTACTGCACCGGATACCGCAGTCAGGACCCAGAGAAAAAGGAAGCTTGTATCGAAGTAGAATATGAATAATGAGGCATAGATGAAGCTTGATCCAATGAAAAAGGTTCGCCGCACGCGAGATCCCAGGCGGGAATTGACAAGACCGGTAGTAATGAATGTTGCCAACCCGAACAGTGCCGACAAAGCACCTATCTCGACCTTTGACATTGAGAAATTATAAGCTGCATAGAGCGGGATCGTCGTCTGCAGCATGTTATTGCTTCCACGGATCATTACCGTGGTTGCGAGCAGCAGCATTAGAACAAAAAGTGCGGTGCTGAAATGGTTTATGCCTGATCTCATGTAGTCCTCTCCTTCTTTTCAGGTGATGGTGGTAAAAGCCTGAGTTCGCTACAAACTGCCAATGTATTTTCCTCCTGTCAGTAAACCTGCAGTGCTGCTGCGAGAACTACAATGAGCGCCATCAATCCAAGCGAAGCGAAGCTTAAGACATGAGAGGTGCGTCTCAGTTTCTGTAATTCCTCCTTTTTCCCTTCCCTGCTGAGCCTCATTATCCTTTTTCCATGGTAGAGGTTATTGCCATAAACTATGAAGATCATCGCCGCGACAGTGATCATCTTTGCAAGCAGAATGTGTCCGGACAAGGTAGTGAAAAGATCTGAAGGCTGGGGCAGGTACCAGGCGAAAGCAAGCACCAGCCCAGAAACGACCAGGATAAGAAGGGATGCATGTGAGAAGTAGGCAAACCTCTTGGCTACTACGCCGACAAACCTGGTTCTCTGCTTCTCCTCGTCAGTGACCTTGAATGAGGCTGGCCATAGCACAAGCCACATAAAGTATGACCCGCCGATAAATATGATCGCAAAGAAAATGTGAGTCCAGAGAAGTACAGATACAAGCCAAGCCTCCATTTTCCCGAAATGCATACGCGAATTTAAATCTCGTCGAATAGCTTTCATGCCCGCGATACCGAAATATGCTCAATTCAATATATTCATTCAATATTCCTGATAATGGAAAGGAAAGACCTACTCTCCGAGGAAGTAAAGGATGTCAAAGTTAGCGGCAGCACAACCTTGAAAGGACTGATGGATTGCTTTTCACGATCAGGCGGATTCACTTCTGCGAAAATTGCAACTGCTTTCACCATAATGAAAAAGATGTTCGATGAGGAGAATACAACATTCCTTTCATTCCCTGCTGACATAATTGCCACTGGCGCAAGGGGAGTTATTAATGATCTGGTTAAGAGGCATCTCGTTGACGTCATTATAACAACTAACGGGACACTGGACCACGACATTGCGAGAACGTACATGAAATATTATTCAGGCTCCTTCGACTTCAGTGATAGGGAACTCAAGGACCTTGGCATAAACCGCCTGGGAAATGTTTTTGTCCCCGACGAAAGCTATGGACAGATAATTGAGGCAAAAGTGCAGCCTTTTCTCGACTCTGCTTTCGAGAAGAAGAAGGAGTGGAGCGGGGCAGAACTGCTGAAGGACTTCGGTTTGCAAATGAGGAACGAAGACTCTATTCTATACAATGCTGCAAGAAACTCCATACCAGTATTTGTGCCAGGAATGACTGATGGCTCCTTCGGTTCCCAGCTCTGGTCTTTCTACGAACGTAACAGATCATTCAAGTTAGACCTCCTGAAGGATGAGCATGATATATCTGACATAATATTCGATGCAAAGAAGACTGGAGCACTGATGATTGGAGGCGGAATATCGAAGCACCATACCATCTGGTGGAACCAGTTCAGAGGAGGCCTGGACTATGCAATATATATAACAACAGCGCAGGAGTATGATGGCTCACTGTCTGGAGCAAAGTTAGAAGAGGCAATTTCCTGGAGAAAGATGAAGGAGGATGCGGAATTCGTTAATGTAACCGGTGATGCAACCGTTATCCTGCCGCTCCTGGTGGGTGCCTATCTCTAGTCAATGTATTTAAGCCATTCCATGACGGGGTCATCTTGACCCTCGAGCTTTGTCCTCGTCTCGCCAAAGCTGCTCCTGGTAACGAATTCAAGAAAGTATATTGTCTCCCCGTCAAGTTCACCGTACATTACATGCTCGACCTGGTTTCCACCTGGAAAGTGCTCAACCTGCTCCGGGGAATTCGGGAAGAAATGCAGCTCAACCTTGTCTCCATTTATTGAAAGAGAGAATTGCCTGTTCATATCAACGTATGAGACAAGTTTTTTTCTGTCTATCGATGGTTTATCCATGATACAATATTGCTTTAATCTATATAATCCGGTAGAGTGCTATCCTCAAACGATTAAAGTCAATGGGCTTCCAGCTTCAAATGCTGCTGCTTGGTGAGTTTCCAAAGGCTTGAATTCCTGAGCGACCCGGACTTTATCTTTCGACAAAGCTAAGCAACTGCTGTTACGGACACATGTATGCATAGTGAAATGTGTTGTCGGTCCTTCTTCAATTCCGTCTACCAACGGACTGCGCATTACCAGTCTTATTCGCTGCTCACATGGTTAAATAGGTCAACTTGCTTTTGGAGTATGAGATACATAACTGAGGAAGAGGTAGAGAAAAACCTCAAGATGAAGGACGTTCTGGACAAGCTGAAGGAGGCTTTCACTTATCTCTACCAGGGCAAGGCAAGATATTCCCCAAGGGACCGGTTATCTGCAGGAGATGGCATCCTTAACACAATGCCGGCATCAATCGATCCATGGAACATGACCGGCATGAAAGCTTATTATGCTTCTAGAAAAGGCGGAAGTTTCAATGTCCTGGTATTCGACACACATGATAGTGAACTGAAATTCGTGATCGAGGCAAATCTCCTCGGCCGGATAAGGACAGGGGCGGTTCCTGCGCTTGTATCCAGCCTGCTTATAAAGGAAAAAGACCCTGTCTTTACACTCATTGGATCCGGATTCCAGGCCGTGACGCAGCTGACGGGAATCCTGGAACTTTTCAACCCGGCTGAGATAAGAGTCTATTCGAAGACATTTAATCACGCGGAGTCTTTTGCAGCTGATTATTCAAGGAAGCTCGGCATAAAGATCAGGGCATACAGGACAGCTCATGAGGCACTGGACGGTGCTAGCCTTGTGTCCTCAATAACAAGTGCGATAGAGCCTATTTTTTCTTCATCGGACCTGGGTGAAAGATACCATGTAAATCTGGCTGGTGGTAACCTTCCATTCAGGAGTGAGGCCGACCAGAATGTCCTGGTCTCTGCGGATCTTGTGATAGCCGAAAGTCTCGAGCAGGCTTTGCAGGAGTCCAAGGAAATTATAGAGTTCAACGAGCAGCATTCTGACAGGACAATTATGGAAATGAAGGAACTTTTCAGCGGCAGGGATCTACATGGAAGATATGGAAAGAGTGTTTTCAAGAGCATGGGGATAGGACTTGAAGACCTGGCTGCAGCGAAGGCCTTGATCCAATCGCTTGGACTGGATGCATGAAAATTCACCTGTCCAGCAGGGATCTGTAGATCCTAAGAAGCGCTTCAACATGCTTCTCAGGAGTAAATTTCTTAGCGTATTCAACAGTTGAAAATGTACCCACGCTTTCAAGCATCTGCATGATCTTCGAGCTGAGATCAACAGGATCCCCATTTCTGAATGAAAGGCCATTCCTGCCTTGAAACAGCAACTCTTCCTGTGAGGTTCCTTCCGGAACCAGTATTGGTGTACCTGCAGCCATGCTCTCCACGTCTACTGTGCTCATTACCTCGAAATTGGAAGGGTTGCAGAAAATGTCCGCTGCACGGAAATACAGCGGAGCGATGGAATCTTCCACGAAACCGAGGAATTCTATATTCTTCAGGCCAAGCTTATCAGCCATATCCACATAGTAAGAAAGATGAGGGCCGCTTCCTATGACAAGGTACTTTACGTCTGAGCCGGTGAGCCTGGCTGCATTCAGGAGAACCTCGAGGTTCTTTTCCCTGCTGATCCTTCCGAGAAACATGACAATCCTAGAGGATTCGTCGATGTGAAGGAGGGACCTAGCCTCGCTCTTAGTCAATGCGGACATATATTTTTCAACGTCAATCGCATTGTTGACAACCCTGGCGTCTACCGAGATCTCCCTCGAAAGTATCCGTCTCACGTAATCCGATGGAACTATCGTATCGCTGCAATTCCTGTAATACCATCTCAAATAGCGACGAATGCTCCGCTTAACCGTGCTGATCGTATGCCTGTTATCCGGAAGATATGCGTTCAGGACAGACTCGTCGAAGATCAAGGAATGAAAGGTTGAGACAATCGGTATGCTTTTCAGCCTGGAAAATCTGAGGGCTGCATAACCCATCATCATCGGGGTCTGTGAATGCACTATGTCTATCCTCTTTTCACTTAACTTCTTGTTGACTGAAAATGGAATAGGGCTGATTTTATATTGTGGATATAGGGGGAACCTGTAACCCCTGCTTGCGTATACATGTCCGTCGTTAATGGAGGCGGGATGACTGGCCGTAGTTGCTATAATTACCTCATGACCGAGCTTCTCGAGCACTCTTCTCAGTGTCAGGATATATGTGACAACACCATCCCTCGTTGGAAGATAGGTATCTGAGTAGATTGCTATCCTGAGTGTCTCCATGATCCAATCGTTATTGCAGGGCAGCTATAAACATTGATAACCTTGGATTGAAAGGATCACAGGAACAGATCAGTCGTTTCCTGAAAGATTGTATTTTTCTTTCCACACAGCACGCTGCATAGTCACTACTTAATTTTAAATAATCATGAGCGATAAACCGCCTGCGTGGAATGGCGTTTCCACATAAACAACCGCCAGTAGTGGCTGATGACGCCTGACGATACTGGAGGCTCAAGTCATTGCTAACACTGATCCTGGAAACCGTTTCGCAGTTCCTTTTCGTTCTTCTGTCTGCTCCTCTGTTTGCTGGCATTTTTGGCAAGTTCAAGGCTCGAATCGAGTCGAGAAAGGGACCGAGCATTTTCCAGCCTTATTATGACATAATAAAACTCCTGAAAAAGGAAACACTTGTCCCGAGCGGATCATCTATACTGTTCAGGTACGTCCCCTACGCTGCATTCGGCGTATACTGCCTGATTGCGCTGATAATTCCCGTACTGCTCCCTGTTCCGATCATATTCACCGCCAGTGCCGATTTTCTGGGTGGAGCGATACTCTTTTCACTCGCTGCATTCCTGAAGATGGCCGCGGCAATGGATTCGGGAAGCAACATCGCAGCGATGGGCGTCTCAAGGCTCGCCTCCTTCAATTTCCTTGGTGAAGGCGCCCTGATCACGGTGTTCATAGCTGTTTCGCTGATAACAGCAACGGATAATCCATACACGACCAACGCCTACCTTGTTTCAAACCCGTCCGCTAACATCACGCTTGTGCACGTATTCGCAACGCTTGCCTTTTTCATGATCTTCCTATATGAAACCGGGAAGATTCCCCTGGAGAGTGCAGGTCTCCAGGAACTTGGAATGATTGATGAATCACTGAACTATGAGTACAGTGGCCGCCTGCTTGCGATGAATAAGTGGTCCGGATACATCAAGCAGTACCTCCTTGGATCCGTACTTCTGAACGTATTCCTCATTCCATGGGGGCTGTATTCCACCTATCCATATTTTCTGCTTGATATCCCGGTAATGTTCGGCAAATGGCTTCTCCTGATATTCATTGTAATGGTCATTGAGACAACACTTGCAAAGGTGAGGCTCTTCAAGATACTCGACTACCTGGCTGTGGCATTCACGTTCTCGATCCTCTTCCTGCTTTTGAGTGAGGTGATGCATTGAACTACGAGAGCATCGTGTTCCTGTTATCGGCATCGATACTCATAAGCGCCTTCTACGTGCAGGGCCAGAGGTACATAATATCAATGATAAGAGGGCAGCTCGTACAGTCCCTGCTAATAGCGGGAACAACATTCCTGCTTTCTTACCTCAATCACTCAATAGATCTGCTTATTCTTGGACTGCTGTTGCTGTTCCTGCGGGGAGTTCTGATCACCTACCTCCTGGAGACAAAGGTGCCGAGGAGAAAGAGCTATGTCTTCGAGGAAGGCGTGAATGTACCGTACCTGTTCCTTGTTGACCTAATATTCATTGTTGTTGCAGTCTTCATTATATATTCAATCATATTTTCAAGCCTTGTACCGGTGTCGCAGCCTGGTACGTCGTCGACCCTCCTGTTTCCGCTGCTGCTGTTCTTCCAGGGTCTCTTTCTGATCACTTCCAGGAGGAGTACGTTTTCACAGATCATCGGATACGTTGAGGAAGAGAACAGCCTTGTGCTCTTTGCAATCTTCCTGCTTCCAGTGCCGATAGTCATAGAGGCCAGCGTTTTCCTGGACGTGCTGGCACTGGTGGTCATATCATCCGTGATTACGGTCGAGAAGTTTTCCCATGAAAGGATGGAGGAGTTGAGGGGATGATAGCCGGAACATGGATCTCTATCCTCCTGCTCGTGGTACCGGGAGCAGCATCGGTATTCTACTTCAGGGAAATTCCAGTGGCGACAGTGGTTGGAGCCGGTATAGAAGAGGTTCTAGCAGTTTTTCTTTACTGGTTGCGACCACCTAATGGCTTCTTTTTCGTTGACAGTCTTTCGTGGGTCTTTATCTTCATGATAACGAGCATTTACCTGCTCTCCAGCATCTATTCACTGAAATACATCAGCGAACGCAATGCTACCGGTGTGAAGCAGCATACATATTACCTGCTGATGAACCTGTTCGCAATATCCATGCTTTTTTCCGCACAGGTGAACAACTACGGGCTGATGTGGGTGGGGATTGAGGCTACCACCATATCTTCCGCACTCCTGATCATGACAGAAAAGAGCGAGGAGTCACTGGAAGCAACATGGCGCTACATAATCCTCGTTTCAGCAGGAGTAACTTTTGCTTTCATTTCAATTATCCTGATTTATTATTCATTCGGCACTCTTACAGTATCCACCATACTTGATGCTGGTGTCAGGAATACCCTGTTTGTCAGGGTCGCGGTTTCTGTCGCACTCGTCGGCTTCGGAACCAAGATCGGCGTGTTTCCGGTTCATACTTGGCTGCCCGATGCACACAGCGAGGCACCGTCCCCGATCAGTGCCATGTTTTCTGGCGTCCTGCTGCCAACCGCTCTCTACGTCCTTTACAGGATTTTCCAGATTGACCCTCTGACTTCGATATTCATCTGGTTCGGGACAATCTCGATTGTTGCCGCCTCGCTTTTCCTGGGTTACCAGGCGAAGTACAAGCGAATGTTTGCCTATTCGACCATGGAGAACATGAACCTTGCCCTGATAGGAATTGCGACAATGAATCCCATAGGGATCCTTGGCGCCCTTTACCTGCTGATATCACACAGCTTCTCAAAGGCAGGGGCATTTTACTCGTCTGGAAACATACTGTCGTCAACTGACACAAAGGACGTTGCCAGGGTCTCCGGTATATCGAAGAAGATGCCTCTGACCAGCGTGGCAATGCTCATGTCATCGCTCGGTGTCTCCGGTACGCCTCCGTTCGGGACCTTTTTCGGTGAAATTCTGATCCTCTATTCGATGTTCATCACCAATGCGTTCCCGCAGTTCATCATAGTCGTGATATTTCTCGTTTTCGCTTTTGTCGGAATAAACCTGAACGTGTCCAGGATGTTATTCGGGCCGGCCGTAGATGCAAAGGAACCTGGAAGACTCATGCCTTCCATTGCAATTGTTGCTTCACTGATTCCCATTGTCATCGGAGCGTTCTACATGGTGGTGAACTATGCGATACTATAAGACCACAAGGGGAAACGGCAGATACATCGGGCGTACAGCCAGCTTTACGGTTTATTCAGATTCTTTGGATTCTCCCATCACTGTCGGGGAGAGGGTGAC
The DNA here is from genome assembly GCA_027366585.1 of Thermoplasmatales archaeon. Lineage (GTDB taxonomy): Archaea > Thermoplasmatota > Thermoplasmata > Thermoplasmatales > Thermoplasmataceae > UBA582. Next base: position 37,464 of record DAHXNF010000010.1, read on the forward strand.
GGAGGCTGCTCCGGGAGAACTGGTATTCAATTATGGTCCATCCACTGGTGGCATGGTAGAATCCGCAAGGATAGCAATTACAACGCCAGGTGAGATCATCAGGTCGATACGCGTAGATCCTACGTACAAGATGAGAAAGCTTAAGATTACCGGCCTCGCCCTCGATGACGCATTCCTCCAGATAGAGAGAATCAATGGGTATCATTCGTCCTCCTACCAGGCCGCATTCCTGAAGGCCGCTGAGGATGCGCTTCTTCCTGACCCGAATCAATCATTGGATGAGATGCTTGTCCTGCAGATGGAACTGGAACGCATACGTAGTCACATGAATGTCATGGAGCGCCTTTGCGAGCCTGCAGGTTTTGGAGTTCCATATCATCAGGCAGCCCAATTGCGTGAAGAGGTCTCGAGGCTGATTTCCTCTATTTTCGGGCACAGGTATTTCTTTGGCGTACATTCTGCCTCCCACAGCACAGTCAATTTTAACACCGGAATCCTGAAGCAGTCAGGCGACATTGAAAGGCGCTTCTCTGCCTTGTTTGAGAGCCTCCAGGATTCGAAAATATTCGTGAACAGGCTGCAGAATACTGGAAAGATCGACAAGCACTGGCTGGTTGGACCTGCAGCACGGGCCGCAGGATACAGGTACGATGCCAGGATTGACAGCCCATCGCTGGATTACAGGAAGTATGGTTTAACTCCCTACATAGAAGAAGGGAGAGATGCCTTCGCCAGGTTCCTTGTCCGTGGTAATGAGATATATTCATCGTTTGCAATCGTGAATTCGATAATCACTGACGGCAGCCCGGAATGTGCCAAAATCAGCGATATGCATGGATCTGGAACGGGTGCATCCAGGGTTGAAAGCCCGCAAGGTGACCTATTCTGCTACCTTTCATTGAAAAATGACAAGGTTGAGAAGATAGAGTTCTGCTCTCCTTCCACGTCGAATATCATAGCTTTCGAGCAGTCTATGCCCGGTAATGTTTTCACTGATTTCCACTTCAACTGGGAAAGTTTCGGCATCTGGATATCAGAAGCGGGAGTGAGCATCGAATGAGGAATTCGATCTGGTTTCTCAAGGGCTTGAGGAACGGTAAGAAAACCGAACGGTTCCCTGCGGCTGATCCAGGGGAACCACCGCTCTGGCCATCGGTGCTCGAGGGAAAGGGAGAGGCGGCCTGCCCAACAAATGCTCTTGAGAGCGGAGAGTGGAACGCAGGAAAATGCATAGCCTGCAGACGCTGTGTTCCACAATACCTGCCAACCGGGAACCAGAAGACCTACAGCCTGTCCCAGGTAGCCCCCAGACTGCTTTCAAGGTCCTTTTACCTGTATCAGGTCGATTCCGGGACCTGCGGTGCATGCAATGCCGAACTTCTATCCATACTGTCACCGCAGTACGATGCGAGCAGGCTAAATATCTTCCTTACCAATACGCCAAGACACGCAGATGCCCTGATTCTTATGGGCGTATACACAGAGGGCATGGATGAGGTTATATCAAAGGCATATGAGGCGATGCCTGATCCAAAGCTGATCATAGCCCTGGGCACATGTGCAATCAGCGGTGGTGTCATTGGCAAGGCCCCGGTACTATCCAGTAAGGCTGTCGTGGAGATACAGGGTTGCCCTCCAAGCCCTTACACGATACTTGAAGCGATAGTGGAAGCCAAAGGAGGAGTAAAATGAATCTACTTTACATTTCACTCGTCCTTGCAGCTGGCTCAATACCTGTTGGAATTAAGTGGCGGAAAACATCATACGGGATGATCATCGCAGGATCGCTATTCATTGCGATCTTCACGATCATCGGTCAGGGAGAGTTCACTTACCCTCTCGCATATTTTTCGCTCATAGCGGCAATTGCATGGATCCTGATATCAATATTTTCAATATCCTATTCAGAGCATTACGGGAAGTGGCTGACCCCACTCTTTGCAATGACCGTCTTCGGCATGATGGTCATACTGGAATCGACCGACTATGTAACATTCATCGTTGGCTGGGAAATCATGTCGATCCCTGCGTATGCATCTATAGGCCTTAACAAGGAACACTGGAATGCGGCGTATGTATTCATGGTTTTCAGCGAAATAAGCACAGTCTTCCTGATAGTCGGGGCAATCCTGGCAGTAGGTGAGACTGGAACACTTGATTTCCGCTTTCAGGACCTGACATCGGATATTCCGCTTCTCCTGATCGCCCTTGGATGCATGACAAAAATGGGCATAACGCCTTTCATGATAAGTGAGTGGCTCCCGATAGCCCATGGAAATGCGCCGGCGAACGATTCTGCTCTTTTCAGCGCCACCATGACGCTGATGGGTGTTTTCGGGATTGTCAGAATTATGTTACTGAGCCCACCCTCCATCTACCTTGGATTTTTCCTGCTCTCTGTAGGCGTACTGACCGTGTTTTTTGCCTCACTGTTTGCGTATGTTTCAGAGAACATGAAGATGCTGGGCGGATTCAGCACCATTGAGAACAACGGTTCTATACTTGCTGCAATTGGACTTTACATCGCGCTCGATGGCAGCGTGCTCAAGACATTCATGCTGGTAGTTATTGTCATATTTGCACTTGCACATTCAGTCGCCAAGACGGGTCTCTTCATAGGAATTGGAACGACCAGGAAGGAGAACTTCGGTGAGATTGACAGCAGGAAGAACTCCTACCTGACTGGTGGATGGCTCCTCGTCACACTTTCCCTGGCCGGGCTCTTTCCGACAATAGGTGGATTGGGCGCCTGGATGCTGCTAGAGGCTTTCTTCATGGGTGCATATCAGTATGGGCTTATAGGAATTGCAAGCGTGATTGCAGGTGCAATGATTGCTCTCGCAGAAGGTCTGGCGTCAGCTTCAATGATGAAGGTCCTCTCTTTCACGCAGGTTCATGGCTTCCCGCGCGGAAAGATGGAAAATTCTGAAAGCTATCTCCTGTATGGCACCGGCATATTGCTTGTGGCACTTTTTGTGCTGGCAAATCTACTTGTCCTGCCCCAGTACATTTCCGGGCTTCCATCGGTGCTGGTTTTCAATGGATTCACTATCCAGTCAAGGTTCAGCACAGGAGATTTCGGCCTGATCTCTCCGTTGTACGTCCTCCTGCTAATCATGGTTTTCACAACCGCCGCGTATATCCTTTTTGATCGGAGAAAAACGGTACCTAGGGAGGTCCCAAGGTGGAATGGCGGGGTGGATTTCAATCAATATTACACATCGTATGCATACGCCAGCAACATACGCATAATGCTGAAGGGTATGCTTAGAACAAGCATTGGCGAGGGTGGCAGGCAGATGAGCGTTGTCGATGTTTTCTGGTTTGCGATGCAGGCCTTCGCTTCCGGATACAGGAAATTTGCCCGCCAGTTCGCTTACAAAGTAATGAACAGTTCCATCACCTGGTACATGATTTACATGATTCTTGCTTTCATGCTTGTCCTGATCCTTGCATTCTTTACATGAAAGCATTACAGGATCGATAATTAACTGAAGAGGGAGAATCTATTCAGCAAGCTTACAGAATAGTATGGGAACTTCTCAAGGAAGTAAAGAAAGGACATGACATTGATCTGATCCAAACCAAGGGGTTTCGGTTCCAAATCAGGATTTGCACCTGATGTCCTTGTTTTCAAAGAAATTGGGTGATCTACACCATTGCAGATGCCTGTGCATTAGCAAGAGCCGTGATCTCACTAGAGCTGATTGAGGAAACAAAGCCAATTATCAGGAACATGTAGTTCCCGTCAACACCGGATGCGAAGAAAACATTGAAGCCCAGAAGTGAAGCGTTAATGTCTCCTTCCGCTATCTTGAAACCCTTATACGTGTAATTGAGCAGCGAAGCCGAAGTCAGCGAGAGCGAAAAGGCTCCGCCCAGTATTGCGGTAAAGTTTCCGAAAGCCTTGGCTGAATTTGAAGAGGTATTGTATTCTATGATGGAAATAGTAACAGACAGCGCCCCGCCTGAAGAGTATTCCATCGTTTCTCCCTTCTTTTCACCGCTTGACGAGTTGGAAACGGTAGAGGTTGAATGCTTAGATGAAGAGAAGTTATTGTGCGTGATGCTGTTTGTCTGCTGCATTGAAACAAATCCGAAATGTGGTGAACCTGGCAGGACGAAGACTGCCAGAACGACAGCTACAACCACAATAACTGCTACTATTGCAGCAATATTTCTTATACCATGTTTTCCCATGGCCATAATTGGCTGATCCGAATAATACTATAAAAGTTTTACCGCCTTTGCTTCCAGTCTCTTGATCGCTTACTTTCACGCACTTCGAGGCTGACTAGATCCTCTCTTTCTTCGTGGCTATAAAGCTGGCAACAACAAAAAGGAAAACTGCAAGAACAGCCATTATAATAATTGGCAGGACCGTTGCCTGGATGTTGTTAAAGAGTATCAGGTCATCGAGGGTTTTTATAAAATATGTCAGGGGAAGGAACTCTGAAACGACCTGCAGAAATGCAGGCATATCACTAATCGGGAAAAATACGCCGGAGAGGAAAAGCAGGGGATAAAAGATTACATTACCAATCAGACTTGCCGAATTTTCCTCTTTTGTCAATAATCCAGCAAGTAGGCCTATCGCCAGGAAAGATATCATGCCAAGGAAAATTACGAGTGCAGAGAGCAGTACCGACTGGACTGTAAGCGATATATTTGCCCCAAAGACGGAATAACCGATGCCGACAAGGATTATATCAGAAATGAAAGTGGATATTGTGAAGAATATCACGCTCGCTGCCAGCCATTCAGACTTGGTTAGACCGACAAAGGAAAGTTGCCTGAATATCTTCTTCTGGCGATAATTAGGGACCTGATAGATGAGGGCAAAAACACCGCTCAATATGGTGAAGCCAATGAACCCTGGAATGTAGTAATCTATTGTCTTTGTGAACTTCTCAAGTACCGGCTTGCTTACCAGTAACACGTTCTTGCTTCCAGTTAGGTTAGAATTATATGATTGAGCGATCTCATTCGAAAGTGTCTGACCCAAGGCAGCAGCGATCTGGTTGCTTGGGTTGCTGTAATAGGTAAGGCTGATGACTCCATTCGCAAAATTCGCGGAAAAATTTGCAGGGATCTGAAGTGCACTATCTATGCTGTTCCGCGCAATATATGTTGAAATGTTGACATTTGGTGCTATGATGTCGACACTGAATAGCCCTGTCTGGTTAATATTGTTCACAATGTCCCAAGTTACGTTTCCAGGATCAAGGTTCTGCACCACAAGAGGAGTCTTAGAAGATGCCGCGCTTGATCCAAATATGGAGCCGAAGAGTAGTATAAGCATGATAGGAAAAACGATAAGGAAGAAAGGGCCAGTCTTGCCACGCATGAATGATTTAGCGTCCAGTTTCAGGTAGAGAAAAATGCGCTTAGGGTTCGTCTGCAATACCTCCCATTAGCTCTATAAAAATGTCCTCCAGCGTGTCTCTTGTCAGGGTCAGGTTATTTACTGTTATGCTTGCAGCCTTGAACGTATCTATCAGCAGGAAAAATTGTTCCATCGACGGAACATCAATCTCGACATAGTCGCCGGTTCTCCGATATGGAATTTCGAGGCGCAGGAAAGCCTCCATGTCAGGTTTATCGAGCGAGAGCCGAAGTACAGATCCCCTCCCGTACTTCTGGATGATCTCGTCCGGAGTTCCTGTGATCGTTATCCTGCCCCGATCCATTATGCATACCCGATCTGCAAGCCTCTGTGCCTCTTCCAGGTAATGAGTCGTGAGGACGATGCTCTTTCCTGATCCCCTAAGCTTTTCTATTACCTTCCATACCGACCTCCTTGCAACCGGATCTAGGCCTGTTGTGGGTTCATCCAGAAAGAGTATCTCTGGATCGTTTACAAGTGCAAGGCCGAGCCCAAGCTTGTGCTTTTCCCCACCTGAGAGATCCTTAATGAGTGATCTCTTCTTATCCAGGAGATCTACCCTGTTGAGTATTCCATCTACTGTATCTTTTGCTCCCATAGCCTTGATGTAGAAATCTATCGCCTCACCACAGTTTATCAGCTCCAGGAAATTGAAATCCTGGGGAAGTATACCAAGGTGCTTGATGATCTCAGTTCTCCCGGTTTCTGGATCAAGCCCGAGGATCTCAACATTTCCTGATGTCCTGTTCCTCTGCCCTTCGATTATCTCAAGTGTGGTGGTCTTTCCCGCACCGTTGTGACCCAGAATTGAGAAAATTTCTCCACGAAAAATTTCAAATGAGATGCCTTTAACTGCTTCGAAATTGCCGTAAGATTTCCTCAGATCACTTATTTTTATAACTGTTTCCGGCAACAAGCGATAATGCAAATTCCAATTAAAAGATTAGCGTCGCATCCGGATTCGAGATGGCAATCTTTAAGACTTGTATTCGATCTTACCAGCAGCATGGGTGACGTTGTACAGCTCTTGATGATTGATCATTTTTCTATCAAGCTTTCGCTTAACCCGGTAACCGGCATTAACTCGTCGAGGTTCGAAAGCATAATTCATTTCATGACGGAATGCCACTTTGAGTTAGAGGAAAATGCAATCTTCCCTGTGATTGAGAGCGCAATACCTGAAGACAAGGTCATTCATGAAAAGATAAAGAAAGCACTGTCAGATCATATTTTGATTAGGAGAACTGCAAGAACAATAATCGAGTCTTTTGATCCCGCCAACTCCGAAGATGGAAACGGAAAGTTTGCAGGTTTCTTCAAGACACTTGTTCAACATGATTTGTATAGTTAGATTAAATGATTACTATATCGATCTATGTTGTATAGTACATTAAGAATAAAGGAAGATAGGATATCATGGTGGTTTCTTATAAAATCATAGAAGTCACTTAAGTTTTTATATAATACAAACATCTTCAATTTGTGAGCTTTTCTGCATAACTGCATAGAGTCCAATTCCTAATGGGAATTTGGACAGAGGTGCCGAAAAGCGATGAACGTAATGAAACCTTCTTCGCAAGAGAAGGTTGATGTGTATGTGGTTGGCGACCTACCATAAAACACAGGCAATATAGGTCATGCTAGACGCAAAGAACGCAATCCTTGAACCGAAAGGGAAAGGGATAGAGGGTATAGGGTTATACCCACGGAGTTTAAGCATCAGACAGATGATAACTTCCAAAGGTGGATGTTAACATGGTTAACAGAAATCGTAACCTGAGGATCTTGACATATTCCCTTCATGGTATTATGTTGACACCAAGAAGAAACAGGAGTCCTTAAGGGAAGCAAAGGCGGTTGTGGAAGGATACGGCTACAGGTACTATGAGAAAGCCACTGAAATGCCCGAATACATGATCAGGCATTTCCTATCTTGATCTTGTTTACCAGGATCGTGAAGAGATAAGTCTGCACATTGCACTCGCAAATTTTTTTATGCGAAATATTTTATTATAAGTATGTGATGCAATTGCATGGGTTTGGGCAAACGGGATCTTTCCAGGAAGAAGAAAAGCCTTGAGGACAAGCTGGTTGAACTGGAGGAAAGGGCAAGGAAAAATCCCTTGAACAAAGCACTTCAGGAAGAAATCAAGGATCTGAAAAAAAAGATAGAAAAAAGCTGATCCTTTAAAACCTGGCCCATGCGGCTTGACTGATTATTGATGTGCATGCATTTATCCTGGCTGGATGTTTCTTCCGAGAAAAGCAGCTTCCAGTTTTAAATTGAATGAAAATTTACGAAGAGCATGTAGAACGCAACAATTGCGATGATAACTGAAAATAACTGCGTGAGGGTCTTTGTAGGGAGTGCTGAGGCTTTCCTTGCTCCAAGCCATCCTCCTCCTATCCCACCGAGTATGAAGAATCCGGCAATCAAAAGATCAAGTTTTCCGCTCAGCGCATAGGTAATCGTTGTAACTGTCCCGAAAGTACCAACGGAGATGAGCGATGTCCCGATCGCATTGATTATATCCAAACCGGACGAATACATAAGGGCCGGTACGATCAGGAAACCGCCACCTATTCCAAAGTAGCCGGAGAGAAAGCCAACTCCAAGTCCGAATAACATAATCTTCGAAGGTCTCCCTTGTGGTAAAGCCTCTTCAGAGCTGTTAACTGGCTGGGCGTTATTCGTTCTTATGCTTTTTCTCAGCATCATTGCAGAGATGAAAAGCATCATGGCCGCAAAAATGAAAAGGAGCTCGCTGCCTGGTGTTAGTAACCCGAGTTCTGCACCCAGAATGACACCGGTGACACCTGTCAGGCTGAACATTGCACCTATTCTGTACCTCACATGACCTTTCCTTGAGTGCGGTATGAGGTTCAGAAATGCATTAACTCCGACTGCAAGAGCCGTGGTACCAATGGCTAAATGTGGATGGTCAAAACCGACGAAATATATCAGAAGTGGGATTGCGAGTATTGAGCCCCCTCCACCTATTAGGCCGAGTGAGAAGCCAACCAGTATCCCTGAAATGAAGGACAATAATAATTGAATCATCTCCACTGACACATTTATCAGGTCTATATTTCATGAACCTATATAACTTATCACAATTATGATTATTTATCATACATATGACTTATAAAAAAGTCCGCTCAGATGTTTCACTATCAGATCCGCCTCCGGGAGCTTTGATACAAGAAGTATCTGATTACTCAGCCTGTAGATTCTTTCCAGGGTGATATGCTGCATCATAAGATACTGTACAAGAAAGAGAGTTATTCCTGGCTTTCCAGCTATTTCCTTCGGTAACGATATCCGGATACATGCAAGATTTCCATTCATCTCGTTTCCGATAAGGTATTTTATCCTGCTCTCCTCCCTGTATGCTATCAGGAAACCTGGATCTATATCCTTTAGCTCATGAGCCTCCTTCTCTGAAAACTTGTATTCAAGGCTAAGGTTTGCTTTGCTGAGAAAATCGAATATGTCCTCTTCCGGCTCATGTGTTGCAAGCAAACTAAGTGCCTTGACTATCGTATTGATCTTCACCTCCCTGTTAAGGAGACCCTGGACCTGAGGCAGCAGGGCCCTGGCAAGGTCAGTATAATTGACCAGGTTACTCTTTATCAGGATTGAATAGAGTGGATTATTGCTTACGAGTATGCCAACTGCTTCATTTATCTTAGCCATGGGAGAATATTGTAATTAATGTTATTAATTTTTCATGTTTGTGAATTCTAGAAACTTATTACCTGATATCCTTCGTTGACATAGTGCGCAATGCGTTCCCCCGCTGGGAGCAGTTTGACGCCCATTGATTCGAGCTTTTCCTTCTTCCCCAATCTATCTGCCACTGCGATACAGGCAGAATCGACTGCACCAGCGTTGTAAAGAACCTTGAATGCATCAAAGACCGGGCCGCTAAGCTCCGTGATATACTCCTCGCTTGCACCGAAGAAGATCACCTTTAGGTCTTCATATCTCTTCTTATCAACCGATCTGGAAGCGCTAATAATGCCAAGATCTGCTCTCGATGGATTTTCCTTTCCTGTCAGAATCAGAAACAATGCTTTTGCCATAATCATATATCTCACATGAGATTAAAGTATTGTTCTTTCTCCGCTAATATGCTCATTTTAATTGTACAATGAGTATTCAAGGCTCCTTTACACCAGATGGAATTTCTTTTCGCAAATGAAAGGGCAAGTTCGAAAAAGTACATATTGGACTGGATCATAATAATGGGTGTTCAACGACGAGCTCGCCTGGATATTTAGTGAAATGGGAGATATGGAGGAGATTGAAGGTAACAGGTGGGAGTCCCTTGCATATAGAAAAGTGGCTGCAAACCTGGAAGGACTGGGAGAAGATATCCGTGAGATTTACAAGAGGAATGAACTCAGGAAAATTGACGGCGTTGGAGCCGCCATTGAAAAGAAAATCCAGCAGTATATCCAGCACGGGAAGATAGACGCCTACGATCGACTCAAGCAGAAGTACCCCATTGACTTCAGGAACTTGAGGAAAATCCAGGGTCTTGGTCCAAAGAAGATCGCTGCTCTCTTTGTAAACCTTGGAGTTACAGATATCGAGAGCCTCAAAAGCGCAATCATAGGGCACAAAGTTGCAGTGCTTCCAGGCTTTGGAGAAAGGACCGAGACCAACCTGCTCAAGGGAATAGAGGTATTGTCCACAGTCGGAGCATCAAGAGTCCTGCTTGGAAGAGCTTATCCCGATATAGAGGCCATTATAGCTTACCTGAATAGCACCGGCCTCTTTGACAATGTAATCCTTGCCGGATCTGCAAGAAGGATGCGGGAATCTATCGGCGATGTGGACATCCTTGTGACCTCATCAAGGCGAAAGGAGGCGTCTGACGCATTCATTAAATCAGAGTATGTTTCCAGCACCGTGGTTGCGGGAGAGTCTAAGGTAACAGTCAACCTCAAGCTTGGAATAACTTGTGATCTCAGGTTCATCGATGCAGACTCAACCGGTGCAGCACTGCAGTATTTCACGGGAAGCAAGGATCACAACGTGCACCTCCGGGATCTGGCAGTCTCCAAAGGGTTAAAGCTGAATGAGTACGGACTGTTCCGAGAAGATTCAAGAATCGCAGGAAAGGACGAGCGGGGCATATACGAAAGCCTAGGTCTTGAATTTATAGAACCGGAGCTCAGGGAGAATACCGGAGAGATAGATGCGGCAATGAAGCATGAGCTCCCGGCAATAGTTAATTTCAAGGAAATAAAGAGTGATCTCCATATGCATACGCTAGACAGTGACGGAAAGAACACGCTTGAAGACATGTTGCTGAATTCCAGGAAGAACGGACTGGAGTATATTGCGATGACGAATCACAGCACCAGTCTAAAGGTTGCACATGGTCTAGATTCGCAGAGATTTAATGAACTGAATGCCCGGATAGATGAAATTTCCTCCAGGCTTTCGATTCCAGTCCTGAAGGGGGTGGAGCTTGAGATACTGAGAGACGGATCACTCGATCTTCCTGGGAATTCGCTCAAAGAAATGGATTACGTGCTTGCTGCGCTACACCAGTATGTATCACAGGACAGGAAGGAAAATACTGATCGCATTGTGAAGGCGATCGAATCCGGTTATATACATGGGTTAGCACACCCGACGGGACGCCTGATCGGCTCAAGGGAGCCGTACAATATTGATCTTGACAGAGTGCTTGAAAAATGTGTTGAAAACCATGTCTTTCTAGAAATAAATGGCTACCCGGAAAGATCAGACCTGCCAGCTGATATCGTTAGAAGAATGCGTGAATCGGGTGTCAAATTTGCGTTGGGAAGCGATGCTCATAGCATATCCGATCTTAAATTCATAAGATTTGCGACAGCGATAGCGAGAAGGGGATGGCTCACGCCTGAGGCAATTGTGAACACATTGAGCTACAGCGCTTTCAGGAAACTCCTGGCTCGATAAATTTGCCCTGGTTAATTCCATGATCCTGCCATAGCCATGCCAGTGCATTTCCCCTGCGCCCTAAGGCATAGATATGCCCAAACACTGATTTCCCGGCAAAAAGCCTATATGCAGATTCAGTCTTAATGGATATGGTTGATCAAAAAAGAAGAGAGAGGCTGGGCTCAGCCAAGAGATATGTAACAGGCCATGAAAGTGCCGCATTCTTAAGGCTCCTTTCATTGCTCCAGGATACTGGAAATCCTGTTGTTGTGGCGGGAGGCTTTACCTTGAAATTTATTTATTGTGAACTTAAAGATGAGGACAAGGAGGAACTGGAAGTGGCCGAGGAAATTCCGGAAAAGGACGACAGCGTATTCTCGCTCAGTTTTGATCTTTTCTCACAGGGGTCAAAACTGGAAGCGGAAGCTGTATTTTACAGGGATGAAGTTGCGCTTACACCAAGCATAAAAACCAAGACGCTTGAGGAATTGGTGCGATCAATTCTCGGTGATTCACCATAATCTGTATATATACTTTATAAACTAGTAGGTTTATTTATTATCCAGCATTGTTCAATAATGAAAGGAACTGTAATAATAACAGGCGGCTCCAGGGGCCTGGGAAAGGAGCTGGTCAACCTGTTCCTGAAAGATGGATGGAAAGTTTCTACTTTCTCCCGTCATGAGACCCGGGATGTCAGATATGTTGAGCCATCGCTGCTGAAGTTGAGGGCTGATCTCAGGCTTGAGGCAGATGTGGAGCGCGTAATATCCGAGACGAAGAAGTTGCTGGGACAGCCGTCGCTCCTTGTGCTTAATGCCGGTACCGTATCTAAAGCGACCATGGTGATTGAGGAGAATATCATGAACCTGAGAGCCGACTGCGAGGTGAATCTAATCGCAAACACATTCCTTCTCCAGGAATTTCTCAGGAAATGCTCTCCTGGCAACGTTGTGCATATAACATCTGATGTTGCATCTTCACCATATCCTGGATGGGGATTCTACGGAGCTTCCAAGCGGGCCATGGATTACATCTTAGAAACGCTGAGACTGGAGAATCCAGGTAAGCTGTTTTTGTCAATAGACCCTGGAGACATGGATACAGAGATGCACAGGACCGCAGATCCCGGGGCAGATACTGGCAGTCTTGCAAAGCCTCGGGATGCAGCACTGAAAGTATACAGAAGGATCATGGATGTGATAAGATGATAGAACAGCCTGAATACCTTATTCACACGAGCGAATTCAGTGTTGGAGTACCTTCCGAATACCTCGGGAAAAAACGCTCTGATGTTAAGCTGCTATCGCTGAATTCACGCATGGGGACTTACTCGATTCACCCTTTCACGGATATCATCGGCATGCTTCATGAAGGCGATCTGTTAGTTTTCAATAACAGCAGCATTGTCAGATCCAGCTTGTTCGGCTACGAAGGAAGTTCTGACAGGTTGGTGCGCGTAAACCTTGGATACGATGAGGATGGGATGATAGCAGAGCTCAGGGATCGGAAACATATGTATTATCCGGGTGACACTATCAGGTTTTTGAACGGTTCCTTCATCACGTTGAAAGAACACCTTGAGAGATACGGAAGGTTCTGGAAAGTCACGGTGTCAGATCCGCTTAAGCTGGATCGACTCCGGCATGAATCCGGAGATTTCATCATTTATGGTGAAAACTCACCGCGCTATCCTGAATCAGTGTATCAAACCAGCATTGCGGGCAGGGAAGGATCGGTAGAATATCCATCTGCATCCAGGCCATTTACAGACGAGGTTCTTTCTATTCTGAAGAAAAAAGGAGTCGGTATTGCCGCTGTCACAATACACTGCAACCTTGGATCGCTGGATGCATCTGAGTTCCTGCATCAGGACCGGTTGCTTCCAGAGTATTTCGACATCCCGGAAGATGTTGCATCGCTTCTCACAAGCACAAGGGATAATGACGGACGTGTAATTGCAGTTGGGACAAGTGCTGCGCGTGCTCTAACCACTGTGAGGAAGAATGGGGAATACAGATCTGGAAGCGGTTTCACTTCTATATTCATTGACCAGGATACCGATACGGGTTTGGACGGGATAGTAACTGGAATGCATGATCCCACGACCTCGCACCTGCTGCTGATATCTGCATTTGCTGATCTCAGCCTGATTAGGGGTTCCTACGAGGTCGCAAATGAACACGGATTTCACTGGCATGAGTTCGGTGACATCTCACTGATATTTTCCTCTTAAATATGGTGAGAACCGCTAATTCCTCTTTCGGACGAGGAGGTAGAAAATGAGGGACGCGAAGGCTACCATAGCGATTATGGCAAGGACAAACTCGATGTCGTAATACAGTGTTTTTGGAGATGTAAACGTTATCACGAGATACGCGGCAGAACCACTGACAACGAATGTTCCTGATGGTTGCGATGCCATATACCCGGGTACGCTGAAAACGGTGAAATTATATGATCCATTGGTAAGTGTGAGGAGGAGCGGTATGCTTGACAGGTTGTACCTGACACCATTGAAGATAATTGTCCAGTTTAAGCCAGCTGGAAGTCCAGATTCGGAGATACTCACGGAATACTTCAGCTTGAAAAACTCGATTGGGATTGACATTGCAGATCCGTTTACATTAAAGGTTCCATAGAGCTGCGCCGCTGCATATATATTGTTGGAACTAGAAAATCTGTAGTTGTATGTGCCATTCGTAACGTTAATAATTACAACCTTCTCAACCGTTGGTCCAGTGTTCAGGACTCCTGAAACATTCAGCGACCAGCTTACATTAGCTGGAAGGCCGGTCTCAATGAATGAGACGGTATAGAGCTTTTTCTCGAAATGGATCGTTATGGAAATGTTTGCGCCATCTATAACAAAGGTTCCATTGTTGGTCGGAGCATATATCAGGTTTGATGCATATGCACCATAATGATAAGGCCCGTCCGTTACGTTAGCTGAAAAAGTTCCATTCGTTTGAATGGAAGGAGAAGGAAGTAGTCCCTGTATATTCACATGCCACATAGTGCCCGCAGGGAGTCCAGTTTCATTGAATGTCACAACATAATTTCCCTTGACATAATAAGATATCCCCTGCTGCAGACTTTGCCCTGAGAAACCGAACATCCATTTTCCGTTCCCAGAGGGTGAATATGCAATATTTGCCCCGATCGGGCCCGCCAGCACACCATTGAGATCAATAACGTTGCTCTTTGGAGAGACCCACTGAGTGCTGCCGAACGGAAGCAGCATCGGGATCACGGATCCGTTAGTTCCCGGACCAAAAACACCAGCTTTTGCAGAAAGTGCACCGGTGATAAGAAATTGTGGAGAAAATGTGCCTGCAGAACCAGTTTCTCCATTTGGACCTGTCGATACGACCGTACCACTGCTGAAATAATTATAGTTAAGCTTGCCAATAATATACGCGGCCCCAGGCACTGGAAGCGAAAGTGCCGTCACCCCAACGCTTGCTCTTATGTTGCTTCCCAGATAATTGGTTGCGGTTGCAAGAACCGATGTCAGGTTGAAATCAGAATTCCATGGAATATAAACTGGAGTTGAAACATACTCGTATCTCCCCAGGTCTGGATAAAGCCCAGTAAATGGAGTTTCAACCAGCAGCGAAAAGTTTGCATCGAAGCCTGACTCGTTAACACCGGAAACCTGGAGAGTTGCCTGCACCCAGAATGCCGGAGTCCCCAAGCTGCTTGATAAGAAGAAGTTCTGCTGGAATGATGCATTGAAGCTGCTGAATAAAGTACCGTCTGGCAGGTATGAAGAACCGTTTATTCTTGAAATGTTCAGGATGTCACTTACCCCGGAAAGAAGTCCGGCAGCTCCGGTAAAGTTATCATTCACCACAAATGATGTGAAGTTGTACGCGTTGATCGTTCCCCACCCATTCAGGAGACTGTAGCCATACGTGTCAGTATATAGGGTATTTTGGCCAATAATCACAGGCCTGAATGGTCTGCTTGATAATGATGTGTTGTAGGCATTAGATCCATAATGCTCAACTCCCTGAGCGAAAGTTAGTGGATTGTATTCAGCTGTACCAATCTTGTATAGTGAAGGATCAAGGAACCCAAGGCGTAAAGTACCCTGTGATTCCAACACATGATCAATCTCCGAAACAACGCCTCCAAAAATTGGAGACGCTATACTGGTTCCGGCAACAGCCTCAAAAGGATAGCCTTCAGATGCGTTTGATGCATAATATGTAACGCCGCTGAGAGTTATAGTCATGATTGTGTTATTTGCAAGGGCTGAAATATCAGGAACACCGCGCCCCATCCCCTGAATAACTTGGTTTGCTGAGGAGTTGATCTGCCAGTTGGGTTCTGCAAAGGTGGTTGAGATCCCCGAAGTAGTCCCAACTGCAGTAGATAAGGTTGAAGCTGGCTCATACCAGTTTGTCTCGGATGTTATTTCTAGAGAGTTGTTAAGTGTGATCGATACACCCCCAACTGCAACCATTCCAAAATTATTGTATGCCATTGATGCGGGGAAACTTACATTCGATCCAATATACTCGGAACTAGTTGTGCTATCAGCGTCATCACCACTTGCAGCCAGGACCGTTATTCCCCGTGCGTTTGCCTCCTGAAGGTCGTTATACCATTGCGTGGAGTTTCCATCAGTTCCACCCCAAGAGTTTGAGATGACGGATACATTGTCAAGAGCGGAATAAGATGGAATCGGATTTAGTATGGAGCTGAAGGCAGCCAGTAAATTCACTGTTGATGAGTTACTTCCGTACACATTGTATATAGATGAACCCGGTGCCGTGCTGCCAAGCATTTCAAGATCCAGCGTGTTCTCCACGTTTGCGCCGGTAGAATCATAAGATGCCGTGATCCCAGGAAGTGGTGCTCCAAAGATCGGGTACGCATATAATTTACTGTGCGGCTCACCAGAAGGTAGAGTTTCGTTGTAATAAGCGTAAATGTCGGATGGAACGAATGGTCCCACATATGTATCAGGGCTGAGTAGCCCACCCGTAGAAGTTATCTGTCGCGTAGTGCCCGTATACTCGCCACTCCATAGTATGGTTGCTTCCACCATGTTTGTCGGATAACCAAACTGGCTGAACAAGGTATTTTCATCCATAGCAATCTGCATCTCTGAACCGTAGAGGTACTGAGCCGTAGTGGAATTAACAGGTATGGGATATCCCTGTGAAGTAACATTAGATTCAAGGGAACTAATTGCCTGTGAGAGCTTGAGTGAGAGAGGAGAGTGTTCGTTTACGAGCATAGAAAAGTTGGACAGGCCGGCAATTCCTGATATTTCTGGCACAATTGAAGCAGGCAGGTAAGGTATGCCAGAAGGTGCAAAGTAAGATCCAAGCGAATTGTTATATTTCTGCAGTGTCACGTTAAAGATGGCCCTGATCTGGCTGGAGGTCGCTGAGAATGAGAGCTCCATCCTGTCTGAGTATTGTGTGATATCTTTGGCTCCATTTGCTTTCAGGTAGTCAGTTAGTTCAGTGTAAGTGGAAGATGAAGCGCCAAAGTATGTGTCGAACTGATCCTTTGTTAAGTAATGATGATAGAGAGGGGATGAAGGATTGGATATGCCTGAGAGGAATTGCTGTAGCGCCGTTTCATTACTTGGATTTAGGCCGATCATCACATCAACAGAACCATTGTACGCATTATCTGAACCTATTTGCTGGATTTGCGGAATCGAGCAGCCTTTAGCGAAGTTTGTAACTTTCACAAGAGGTCCAATGATATAATGGGCTGGAACTTGAGTGCTCTGGGTCACCAGCTCGCTGCTGGATGAAATTGCATTACTCGGAGCAACAAGCAGGGCGAGAGCAGTAGAAGCCATGACAAAAGCAAGGAAATAAGACAGAAATACCTTCTTTTTATTCATAAGGTTCAACGAGCAACATTGCAAGTTAGTCAATCTTAGTTCAAATATATTTCCAGATTAATCTGTCGAATCGGTTTTTTCCCTGATTAAGATGTTAAGCATCTTGATCTCTTTGGTTCCTCGACTTGTTCCCGCTTTAAGAATTCCTACTTCAACTAGTTCTCAGTCTTCCCTAAATTTCTTAGTCAAATTTAGTATAACATTTTATGGTAGAAGCTTTAAGCACCAGAAACACAGTACGTACTTCATGCTATACTCGAAAAGTGTGGAGATTAAGTGGAATAACGTTGATCCAGCAAATAGATCTGGGAGAATGATACAATCATAAGCGTCATGAATGCTGGTGTTATTCGCGTTATATTTCCATTCAGTCAACTACGCACCCTGAAGGAGTTGGCTCGCTACGGTAATGATGAGAAGCAGCTATTGGCAGGTGGAAAGTAGCTAAAAGCTTTTGAACTATCTGTGATAAGAATTACAATGTTTGAGCCAATAACTAAAAGCATTTTCAGGTGGGGAACAGTTGACGGTGAATCTGGATATATGATGTATTCCCACCTCCTCCTGAAGGATGATAAAGCCGTATTAATCGACCCGCTTGCAATGCCGGGATTGAATAATATGATAAAGGTTCTTGGAGAGCCTCTTGCAATAATCATGACGAACTACGTACACTTACGGGGATGTTCACCAATTTCTAAGCAGTTGAACATGCAGCTTTTCATTCCCGATATTAAGGTGGTAAAAGAGGACGAGAACATAACGAACATGTTCATTGACCTTTACGGCATGAAACATGGCCAGTTTTATACTGAAACAACGGATTTACCTCTGGGCATCAGGGCATTCAGTATTCCAGGGCGACATGAAATGGCTCTAAAGTTTGGCGACTTCTTGATAGTAGGTGACAGTGCTTATGGCATTGATGGAAAGCTCAGGTTTTATCCTAGCGGTTTTAACTCAGACGAAACGGGAAGCAAAGCACGTACTACATCAGAAGCTTTGTTGCCCATTTTAAGAAAAACGGCCGCCAAAGGGCTCCTTTCAGGGCATATGGAGGATATCCCTTCTGGTTTGCAAGAGCAGCTATGATTTAAAAATCTGAGTGTGAAATACACAATTTATTTACAATTCAAATATACGTTTGGCGATAGAATGCATTCATTCAACCCTGGATTATAAAACTCAAACTGTTATCATGCGGAGGGCCGGATTTGAACCGGCGAACCCCTACGGGAATGGACCCTAAATCCATCACCTTTGACCTAGCTCGGTAACCTCCGCCTAGTTATGAGGGATTAACCTGCAATATATGAAAGGTGCTGAAAATTGGTTAAAATGGTTGAAAGTATCTTTCTCCTAGAAATGTGACTGGTGCCTCCTTAACTTTCCTGCCAGGCCTCTCATGTTGATCGTAAAGCGGTCATGCACCTATCAGAGGCTTTTACCCTCACTATGGATAATTTGACCATTTCTTAAAAGAGTTCCCGCAATCACATGTATAGTGAACATAATGAATATATACATATAAGTAAGAGAATACGCTTATCAGATTGGAAGTTCAGATTGTGCCCAAGGGAATGCTAATTGCGGGATATTCTGAAAATTACATTGTATGGCAAAACATATTGAATGGTTCAGATATCGCTGCTGGAAAAGGCAGGATTACTGTTGAAGACGATTTATCGCAAACTTTGCAGGGTAAAATACTTGTTCTTGATATATTGTACAAAAAGGGACCATGTACGGATGATATGTGCCAATTGATCAAGGGTATTACTGCCAGGATATTGCCAGAACCTCAAAATCCATCAGACAATGTAATGCATAAACAAGGTTTCTCATTGGCAATGGATCCAGACATATTCCGTTCAATTGATAAAGGGAGGGAACATTTAACTGTCAGGAAAAGAAGAGCGAGTGTAACAGTAAAAGGATTCGCATTCACCTCCTGACTTGTTTCAAGCAGGTTCATTATGTCACTTGCAGAGTTACGGACTAGCTTGGCTGAACAATTGTCATTGTGTAAGCTCTAATGAAAATAATTTCACAAAATGCGAATTTAAATACTTAGAGGAACCAGTAATTGTTAAATCTTGTCTTGCGTATGTATGAACTATCCATAGAAAACGTAGGATTCACGGATCGTGGAGCCATACAAGATCTTCCCTCCCTAAACGAGCTCTATACTACTTAGATTTGAATGTAAAATATTCTAATATGACCATTCCAGAAATTCTATCCTGTTTCCATAAGGATCGTCTACGTAGAATCTACTCGCGCCAGGAAGCGGCTCGCCATCATCTGTCCTGACACCTTTATCGGTGAGAAGTCTCCTCAGCTCACCTATATTCTTCACATGTATCGCAGGATGGGCTTTTTTAGCAGGCTTGAAGTCATTATCAATTCCAATATGAATCTGGTGACTTCCGCATTTGAACCAGACCCCGCCTCTTTTCTTTAGATTGTCTGGTTTCTCAATCTCCTCCATTCCAAGGATTCCGTGGAAGAATTGTCTCTCGGCATTCTCAGAGCCTTCAGGAGCTGCTATCTGGATATGATCAAGGCCGTAAAATGAATGCACCATATCTTATCATAATAACATTCTCCGCAAAATGTTATCTCTGGAAGCCTCATATTCATCTGTTTACCGTAACTTAATGACTGACTGATGCTGAGTCTTCTGGCAATCCATGAAAGATGGCGAAGTCAATACCTGCCTTGGCTGATTGGTCATCTTTGATCATGATGCTCCGGTAATTGCAGCAGATTTACAGGTTTGGATCCAGGCTGGCAGTTAATCATGGTTTCCTTGCTATGAAAATTGAATAGTATCCTTTACCATCTGTCAGCGTGTCTACCAAAGAAAAGCCTGAGTCTGAAAGCATTTTGCTAAACTCTTTTGCTGAATATTTGTAAGAGTTCTCAGTGTGTATCTCTTCACCTCTTGAAAATTTCACTATGTTTCCATCAAGCTCAAGTGTGAGTTCTCTGGTACATGTTAGATGCATCTCTATTCTACCAAAATCTTCATTGTAAAACGCTCTGTGCGTGAAAGCATCGCTGGGTATAAAAACTCCGAATTCTTTCCTTATCCGCTCTATCAGGTTGAGATTGAACCTTGCTGTGACTCCTGCAGAGTCGTTGTATGCTCTTTCCAGCACTTTCTTATCCTTCTTCATATCAACGCCTATCAGGATTGTGTCCCCACTGGCCATGCCTTCACTGCAGGATCTCAGGAAATTCAGGGAATCCTGTATCTCCATGTTTCCAATAGTTGAGCCTAGAAAAACCACCATGCTGCTGCCGTTGCTTTCTCCTGTATACATTGTTTTGGGATTCAGGTAGTCTGTGCACACGCCGAAAATGAGTTTGTCCGGAAAGGTAGATCTTAGAAGGCTTACAGCTCCAGCCAGGGAAGAAATAGAAATGTCAAGCAACGTATATTCTTTCAATCCTGGGAGACATTTTATCAGGCTTATGCTCTTTCTTCCACTCCCGGCGCCAAGCTCAACGACACTTGTAACCTTCCGGAGAACACGTGAAAGCCGATCGCATTTTTCCCTGAGAATTGAATCCTCTATTCTAGTCTGGTAATATTCCGGTAGCTCGGTAATCATTTCAAACAGAAGAGATCCGGCGGGATCATAGAAGAACTTTGGGTGAATCCACTTTGCCGGGTTCTGCAATCCCCTGAGGACTTCCTTCCTGAAATCTGGAAGATCGGGCTTCAGGTCAAGGATCTCACCGTTCTGCATTGTTTGCACTCCTGCATAGCCTGATTCCCGAAAACTGCCACCTGCTTTCCGGGTGATAGAAATTACGGTACGATACCCTTGAATGTCCAGGAGGCGTTGCAGCACTGTCGCCCCTGAGCACCATCTGCTGTGACATAAATTTACCATTATATTCCCCGATAGCCCCACTTAGTGGAATAAATCCCGGGTATGGTGAATAAGAGCTTGAGGTCCATTCCCAGCATTCTCCCGGGCCCTGGAGGGTGTCACTGGAATGCTGGATCGAAGGGTGCCAGGCGTAATCTTGTCTGGGCTGTGAACCCTCCTTTGCTGTAAATGCGTTCTCCCACTCCTCTTCCGTAGGAAGCCTGCATCCTGACCATCTCGCGAAGGCGTCAGCCTCATAATATGATAAGTGGCATACCGGTTCTTCCAGGTTCAGCCTTTCCCATCCAGACGGAGTGAAGCAGTAGAATCTGTCACCGCGCTTTTCCCAGTAATGGGGCATTCCCCATTTTTCCCTGCTTACAACAGCCCAGCCATCCGAGAGCCAGAAAGCAGGCTTTTCGTACCCGCCCTTCAAGATAAATTCAAGATATTCTCCGTTAGTAACAAGTCTGGAAGCTATCTGGTACGGATACAGATATACTTTGTGCCTGGGATGCTCATTATCGAACGAGAAACCACCTTTTTCTGCGCCGATGTATGAAATTCCCCCTTTAAAGCTCACCCACTTAAGCTTTCCAGCCTTACCTGTTTGTACCTTTCTACCACCAAAAGGCGGCTGGAAAGGTGATCGATACATGTTTTCCTTGATATCCATGATGAGCAATTCCTGGTGCTGTTCCTCATGATTGATCCCAAGCAGGACGAGATCCCGTACATCCTTTATGTGAGGATTATCGTCGCTAAGGAGGATTTCTTCAATCTTTGATTCCACATGATTCCTATAATCCAGAACATCCTCAAGCGATGGCCTGGAAAGGAGCATTCTGGTTGTTTTTGGAATGAAGTAACCAACCTGGTTGTAGTAAGAGTTGAAAATAGTGGAAAATCTTTCATTGAATTCCCTGTACTTCTCCTGATACGGCTTCAATATGAAATTTTCGAAGAACCATGAGGTGTGACCAAGATGCCATTTTGGAGGGCTCGTGTCTGGCGTTGCCTGTATCATGTAGTCGTCTCTTTCAAGAAATGAGCAGATTTCAAGGGTTCTCTTCCTTACCTCCCTGAAACGGTTATATAGTGACGATGCTGCATCCTGCATTATATACAGTAATTAAGTAAAGGATTTGAAAGTTCCCTGAATCATAACCCTGGAAGAAACGCCCGGTAATGTTTCACATTCAGGCAGGCTGGCCTGTCAATTCAAGCAGAGCAGAGACTGTCTCCTGGGGCTTCGTAATCATCGGATAGTGACTGGATCTGATTATCCTGTGCTCTCCTTCAAGTGAATCAATATATTTCTTGTCCTCAGGCGAGAATTCTGCACCTTCACGCAAACAGAAGACGTATGCCTTCTTCATCCTGCCAACGGTCTCGCTGATCTTGATTGGTTCAAGGGCAAGGTTCAGTGGCCAGGGTGTTATTTTTGATTTGAACCATCGCATATCCTCTCCCTTTATGTCGAACGCAATATTCTTGATCGTATCACCTGACATTGGAATTTTCCATCCGTCTCCATTTGAACGGCTTTCCTCCATCAATTCCTTCAACTCGTTTTCAGGGATGTCATCCTTGCCTCCCTGCGGGTTTCTCGTCTTTGCAGGTATCATTGCGTCGAGGTAGAATAACATCTTAATCCTCTCTGGAATACGATCCGCAACAGCCGAGATCACTTTGCCCGCAAAACTGTGACCCAGTAAAATGATATCATGCAGGTCCTCATATTCTATGACATTGATAACATCTTGTACTGCCACATCAATACCATATTCCTTCCGCGCAAGGTGCACCCTGTCACCCATTCCTGTCAGCGTGAGGGGGTAAACTTCGTGAAGCCTTCTATTCAATTCAGGAACAATCTTTTTCCAGGCCCAAGCTCCCAGCCATGCGCCAGGTACGAGGACATAAGTTGCCATTTATATGCATATTGCTGTACTATTTAACAGCATTTATTGCTGGTTGAATACATAATTGTCCTTCATGAGAGGGCACAGATATCACCAAATGCAGAGGATGTAATTTCACATAATTCTAATAACACTGTTTTCATACCTATGACGAATGAGTGATTTAGCAAAGTTCCTGCAATCCAATAATCGTATCTTTGTCCTCATATTTTCCACCCTGATAGCCTTAGCTCTGATATATCTCAGTTTATATATCAGTATCCTGATCTATTTTGTACCTGTTGAAGTCTTCATTGTAATGCACTATCTCAAGATGTGGCGGCTGATACCAAGAATCCTCGGGGCAACTGTCGTCTTCTTCATCGCAGTTGTGCTAGCAAGCGTGATCTTTGGATATGCACTATATGATTCATCGGGAGTGTCTGCGCAATCGCTTTCAAATGGCTCAACAGTGACCGCGTCGGTTGAACCGTTCAACCATGCTGCAACAAGCTACAATTTCACTTTCTCAATTGCGGGTAACCAGACGCTGTATTCCTATTACATGATTATCCATGGTGTTTCCAATGGATATACTGCAAACATTTCTGAATCACATCTTTCGAAGGGCTATAATTCCACTGGAGCCCTGGTGATATCATATGTTGCAACGAACATAACGAATACTGGAGTGTATGAGTATTACTTCTATTTTGACAACGGTACTTCGGTAATAAGCAGCGTTGGACCTTTATTTTCAGTTGGAGCTATCATAGAGTTGTATCTCCTGGATTTAACGCCTGGCTTCATGATCACGTTTGAATTGATATTCGTGGTCGGTGCATTCATCGCAAGGAGTATATCAAACAGTGCGAGCATGAGAAAACGCTACCTGAATCCACCGACGCCGCCTCAGCCGGATATGTCAGCTGAAACTGAGTCTCAGGATTCGATAAAATAAGAAACATTACATATTTTGGATAACACATATATATTTTATTGCAATACTATATTGTGAAATATACCAGGAGAGTTCAATTGACGGGTGGATCAACCTTCACAGTATCCCTTCCGTCAAAGTGGGTCCACAGGACGGGCCTTACTAA
This sequence comes from Thermoplasmatales archaeon, assembly GCA_027366585.1. Lineage (GTDB taxonomy): Archaea > Thermoplasmatota > Thermoplasmata > Thermoplasmatales > Thermoplasmataceae > UBA582. The sequence goes on from DAHXNF010000010.1 coordinate 61,560, forward strand.
GGGAGGAGAGATAGACATAACCGAAGCTGGAATCACGCTTATTCTTGACCCAAGGTCCGGCATTGAAACGCAGAAAGCAAAGATCCTGACAATTTCTACAGATGTGGACGACGTATTCCTGGAAAGAGTGCTTACCTCCATGTACATTTCTTACTTTGACATCCTTACGATCAGGACTGAGAAGCTGATGGAGCAAAAAATCCGGCAGGCAATCAAGAGATTTGCCCGGAGGGTAATGGGCGTTGAGATCTTTGAGGAGACCTCGAATTCCATCGTGCTCCAGAATGTTCTCAACTCGGAAAATTTCACTGTCTGGAATGCGCTGAGAAGAATGGCCCTCAATGTGGAAACCATGATTGCAGACACTCTTCAGTCAATGAAGCTGAAAGACAGCAAGATGATGACGAACATCATAGAGAGAGATGACGAAGTTGACAGGTACCAGTGGTACATTTTCAGGGAAACGAGGGCATCGATCACCACAAGCGATGATGGCGTATATGCGCTCATACTTTCGAGGATACTTGAAAGAATTGCAGATCACACGGTAAACATATGCAAGGTGCTTGGAACAGCAGGCAAGAAGCAAGTTGCCATAGTTGATCTCCTGTCAAAGGCACTTGATTTTTCCCTGGGAATGTACAGGGAATCAATGGAAGCGTTTTATTCAAAGAACGCGCAGAGGATGAACGAAATCGTTGAGAAGAAGCAGGGAGTTAACGATATGAAGGATCGGATCCTTTCGGATCCAAAGGTAAAGGATCTTTCGACAGCAACTGCTGTTTCGGAAGAGGTTGTAAGGATCGGTTTGTATGCAACCGACATAGCGGAACTGGGCATGGATTACCTTCTTGCAAACGTGCTGGAATTCGCCCTCAAGTAGTGCTCTCATCAACTACGATAGGATTCATCACCGTTCCGGAAATGCTGGCGATCTTTATTTTTGTATCATGTGGGAAGATCACCTTTATATCGCCGCCGATTAGTTTCTTCAGGAGCAGTTTTTTCCAATGCAGCGTCTCTACCGGGTAGCTGTCGATTGCCGGTATGTGTGTCGGCCTGATGTGGAATGAGCTTGGGAAAATGTCTCCTGGATACAGGTATTTCCTGCCGTTGACACTGAAGAATGCCACCTGGTGTCCGATGGAGTGCCCGCCGGTTCTCGTTACACTTATATCGCCGGAAATCTTTGCGCTTCCGGAAACCAGTCTAGTTCTTTTTCCTGCCAGGGCGAATGCAGGATAACTAACCTTGCTCAGCTCATTCGGCCTCCTGGCAAACCTGACCTCTGATCCCTGTATGATGGCCTTAGCAGATCGAAAAACGCTACCTGGTGATCGGAATAGACCACCGGAATGATCAAAGTGCAGATGCGAGTAAATGGTCGCAGAAACCTCGTTCATGCGTGTCAACTCCATTATCTGATCACCGAGATCAGAATTTAGAGATACTTCAAAAAAGCTCATGGATCTTTCGGTTAGTCCCTGGTTGAGTCCCGAATCGAAGGAAAACAGATTTCCCCCTCTTTTCAACACCGGAATATTGACTGCAAGTCTTATTCTTCCCTTTGCGTTTAGGCTGTAATACCTGCCCCATGAAGATTCGGGGACCATTCCAAAAATCGCCCCCGGGTCGAGTGAGAAGGAACCTCCGCTGAATATGTGAAGTTCATCCATTCTTCAATCACTCGTTCCGGTTCCAGAAATTTCTTCAAGTGCTTCCGGGTTTTCAAGATTGTTGATGTCCCCCGGAGGCAGGTGCAGGTAGGCAGACCTGACAAGGCGCCGCATTATCTTGCCGCTCCTGGTCCTTGGCAGTGAGCTGACCCATATGACCTTCTTCGGGCTGAAAGACCTGCCAAGCGATCTCTCTATCTCCTTCATAACTCCATTGACAATGTCTTCGGATTTATCTCCCATGTAAAAGACTACTATGCTTTCGCCTTTAATATCATCCGGTATCCCAACACATGCCGACTCACGAACGCCCTTCACCCGCATGACGGCATCTTCTACCTCGTTAGGGCCGACACGCTTGCCAGCAACCTTTATCACGTCATCAGCCCGGCCGAGAATGTAGAAATATCCGTCTCTGGACATGGTCGCCCAGTCTCCGTGGAACCAGACGTTTTCGAACTTTGACCAGTAGGCTTCGATGTATTTGTCGTTCTGCTTCCACAATCCACGCGTAAAGGAAGGGGATGGCTTCTTCGCAACCAGGTACGCGACCTTATCATACACTTCCTGACCGTTCTCGTCGAAAACAGATGCGTTCATTCCCAAGCCCCTATACAGGCATCTCGGGCGCAATGGTATCGCGGGTGTGGAGGCGAGAAAGCATCCAATTATGTCTGTACCTCCTGAAATATTCGCAATAGGCACCTGTGATCCACCGAGGTCCCGGAAAAGGTACATCCATCCTTCCTCATCCCATGGCTCGCCAGACGACGCAAATACCCTGATCCCCTCAAATGGCCGTGAGTAGTTACTGTGCTTGAGCATCCTCACATAGGTAGGGGAAAGACCCAGTATTGTGATGCCATGTCTTGCAATCATGTCCGGTATCCGGTCCTTGCTCGGATAATCCACTGCTCCGCTGTAAACGAAGATGGATGCTCCGAGAGCATGCGATCCAAGGATATACCATGGACCCATCATCCACCCGAGATCCGTGATCCAGAACACAGTATCCTGGGGAGTTGTATCTAGATAGTATTTCACTTCTTTGACAATGTTTATGAAGCTTCCACCATGAACGTGCACTGTTCCCTTTGGCTTGCCGGTTGTTCCGGATGTATAAAGCATAATGAACGGATCCTCTGAATCCATTGGCATGGAAGGTACGTAGTTTCCTTCTTTCAGCAGGCGTTCGAATGAAAGCATTCTATCGCTTTCTTCTGTTATCCCGGTTGCGATTACGGTCAGGTCGCTGAATCCTGATATTGTATGAAGCATATCGATAAGTTTTCCCTTTCTGGAATAATGAGAGGAGACAAAGAGATACTTTATGCCGGCATCATCCACCCTCTTCCCAACAGCTTCTTCAGCATAGCCTGAGAATACAGGTACTGCAACCGCTCCAATCCTAATAATTGAGTACATTGCCTCGACCGCTTCTTTTGAGAGTGGCATGAATATGCCGACCCTGTCACCCTTGGTTATGCCGAGAGAAAGCAGTGAGCCTGAGATTTTTCCAACTGCTGAATCGAGCTCACGAAAGTTGACCTGTCCTGTCTTTCCTGATTCGTCCTCCCACTTGATTGCGACGCTTCTAGAGTTCTTCCATCTGCCGACGCAGTTGTATTCAGCACTGATAGATCCGCCAACGAACCAACGCGTAAACGGCACTCCGGATGATGTATCCATTACCTTGCTGAATTTTTTCTCGAAATTTATGTTGCAGTCGTCAACGACATACGGCCAGAACTTATCGGGTTCACGATCGGCGAAATCGTACAGTTCCTCGATTTTACTGTAGCCAAGCTTTCTAGCAAGCTTGTAAATGTTGGTTGAATGGATAGTTTCCGTTGTTGGCAGGTAGGCAAAGTCCTCCATGGTTACTGATCTGGGCTGGTTATATGATTTTTTTCAATTGACCGCGGAAATTATCCAATGTGCTTAGGGCGACCCAGAACATTTTACTTTGATGAATGAATTTGCATGTTAGAAAAGTATCCAGGCGATGAAGGTTCATGCTTCCTCAATCTTCGCGACGATTGGGTTAATCTTGCGAAAGAAATTACTACTCCAATGCCATGTGCACCTGATGACGCAGAAGGTTGTGATTGCCGGAGGTACCGGCTTTATCGGTAAGCACCTTGCAAGGTTGCTTCAGATTCACAACTATGAGGTTACTGTTCTCACGACTCAGGTTTCCCTGGCAGAGGAGCAGGGAATCACTTTTGTTCATTACGAACCTGGCAAGGACCCGGATCCGGAGATAATGTCCGCAATATCAGGATCCTACTCAGTAATAAACCTTGCAGGAGCCAGTGTGGGTAAAAGATGGAGCAGCTCTTATAAGAACGTCCTTTTTGAGAGCCGGATAAACAGTACTTACACTTTAGTGACGGCGGTAAATACAAGCAAAGAACCACCGCTCTCCGTGATCAACGCGTCTGCAATAGGCTATTATGGCGACCGCGGTTCTGAGAACCTTACTGAGGAGAGCCAGCCTGGAACAGATTTTCTGAGCAGGTTATGTGTTGACTGGGAAGATGAGGCCAAGAAGCTCAATAATTTCATAACCAGACTTATAACTCCAAGGTTTGGTGTAGTCCTGGGGGCCAATGGTGGAGCTTTTTCTGAACTGTACGATCTTGCTGTCAAAGAGAGGGGTGCCAGCTTCGGTAACGCTGAGAACTGGATGTCTTGGATCCATATTGATGACCTCTGCGAGGCGATCCTATTCCTCATGGATAGGACGGAGCATTTTGGAGTTTTTAACATAGTAGCTCCAAATCCCGTTAGAAAGGATGAACTTCAAAACATTATAGCGGAGGAGCTCAAGAAGCGGGTCAGGTTAAAAGCTCCCCGGTTCATGATTCGACTTATAGGTGGCGAAGGTGCAGTCAATGCCCTTTATTCGAGCCAGTATGTACTCCCTCAAAGACTGCAGGATGCGGGCTTTTCTTTCAAGCACGAAGATATTCGGAGTACGGTGAAGGAACTCGTTGAGGAAATTTCAAGGCAAAATGTCCATTAACGATAGGAATCCAATGCCTCGGCATCGATACCAGTTCATCTTTCATGACTGATAGGACGTTCCAAGCTTCGGTAACCTCGGCTAGTTCACTGTAGAAGGCAACAAAGTCTCTAATCTTTTCAAATTCTGGTTTCGGGTTCCTGTATCTCCAAACTGCATCCTTATAAAATCCATCTTCCGTTTTAATATTATAGTAAGAAGCAGTTCCATTATAGGGCATACGGTCGTGGTAGACGAATCAGTGAGCGCAATTTTCCTAGTACTCCCATTTTACTTATAGTCCTTAAGACCTTTCAGTCGCACTTTGGTATTTCATGGAAATAAATAAATGGAGGGTTCTTCATTGCAAGAGATGCCTAAGTTCAGGAGAAGGATTGTGCTGAAATTTCCCTGGCGGCGGAATCATAAAACAAGGATCTGGATTCGCTCCAGTCACCAGCGTTCAGATTATATGAGGACGATACGTGAAAGTCGATCATACCACTTGAGAATATTAATATATGATATTTCATATTGGAGAAATGCATGCAGGCATCTGAACAGAAAGCACCAGACATACTGTACACATTGATAAAAATTGGAGCGATCCTGATAATAATTGATGCAGCTTTGAGACTGGTAATAGTGGGAATAGTTGGTTCCCTGGCAAACTCTGCTGTATTTTCGACTGGACTGTTCTTTTCAATCTCAGGTACTCTAGCAGGTATTTTGATACTGCTTTCGCTGCTTTTCATAGCAGGCATAGTTTTTGGGGCTCTTATCATAGTCCAGACAGACCGGATGAAGAGGAACCCTGAAGAAGGCACACATTCAGTATATATTCTTGTCATGGCAGTAATTGCATTCCTGGCTGGAGGCGGTTTTGAGGTCGGTTCTGTTATTATCATTGGATGCGTGGTGATTATTTTGATTTTGGGAGCTTCGTTTTCCATGAATCTCTCCTCCATGGTGGGCAAGAGGATCTGTCCTAACTGCGGACTTGTTTCAAATGGAAACGCTAATTTCTGCCCTTCCTGCGGCAAAAAGTTTCAGTGATTCTTAGCAAGACCTTTTTAAAACTGGCTTAATTTGTAAGAAACTTGAGCAAACATTTTTTATCGTTTCTATCAATATGGTTTTCGTGTTTAGCATCGCAGTCTTTCTTGCGGCAATGGGCATAACTCTTCTCGAAATGTCTGAAGCAACTGCAGTTGGCATAGCTCTCTTTGCAGAATCAAAAAAGACCGCTGTTTTTCTGGCTGTCATCCTTGGAGTCCTGGTTATTTTCATTCCGACTGCCTTTATTGGCAAGTATATCACGCTCCTACCAATTTTTTATGTCAGGCTAATCTCGGCGTTTCTGCTGCTTTACTTCGGCTTGAGGCTTATCAGGAGCTCCAGAAGATCTGTGAAGTTTTCACTTGGGATAAAGGCTCCCCATAAGGAAGAGGACGAGGGCCATGGAGACCTTATGTACACCGGGTTCTCGGTTGGAGCTGTAGAGGCATTCGAGGCAGCGATCGTCCTTGTTGCGCTGTATCCCAACGGATACCTGGAGACCGTCACAGGACTCATAGTCGGCTCGATCTTTGTCCTGATAGCTGGTTTCGTACTGCACAGCCAGATTAGGAAGGTAAAGCAGGCAAACATGAAGATAGCGGTATCTGCTCTCCTCCTGACCTTTTCCGCCTTCTGGTTCACTGAGGCATTTGTTACGATAAATGACCTGTACCTCGTCCCGCTATTCATAGTGTTCTTCGCCGTTGTGTATGTAATAGCCCACTGGAACCTCACGATCGGAAATAAAGTCTTGAAGAGATCGGACCCAAAGTAGAACTGGCTCGATACATTAATATCCGTTTCCATGTTGAAGATGCATGAAGAATGAGCATGCCGCTGGCGTCCTGATATTCGCAGGCACTTTTGTATTTTCAATTTCTATGATGATAGCTGAGGCATTTTATAGCGGATATTCGATCTCCTCAAACGTAATCAGTGACCTTGGCGTTGGAAAGACGGCGGATATCTTCAACGGCACAATCATCTTTCTCGGAATAACGCTGATTCTCGGCGGGATTTTTCTCCTGCTTCCGGGCAGGAGGAAGATTTTTCCATATCTTCTTATAATAGCCGGCATTGGTGCAATGATTGTGGGTCTATTCCCGGAGACGACCGGAGCTCCCCACACCATTGGTGCATTCCTCGTTTTCCTCTTTGCTGGAATTGCCGCCCTCTTCGGAATCAAGAGATTCAAGTCAGCATTCAGGTTCATATCACCCATTGTGGGAATAGTCGTCCTCGTTTCAATAGTGCTGTATGCAACGAGCAATTACCTGGGGATCGGCGTAGGCGGCATGGAGAGGATGATCGTCTACCCAGCCCTTCTGTGGGCTATCGGACTCTCCGTGTACCTTATGTCAGAGTGATGAATTGCCTGAAATGTGGAGTTTACGCTACTGCTTTTGGTTCGGTTGAGCGGCCGGGTATACCTCCGGCCTGAAGATATTTTATCGCGGAGCGGGAAATACGTCTCCTCAGGCGTAATGAATTGAGCACCACAGAAGATGAGCTCAATCCCATGGCGAGTGCTGCAAGTATCGGAAGTAGGGAGAAAATAGACAAGCCGAAGAGCGGCACCAGGATGCCACCGGCAACAGGTATCAGGGCCGAATTGTAGCCAATGGCCCACCAGATGTTTTGCCTTATCTTTGCAATTGTAGCCCCGCCAAGCACTATGGAGAATGGCACTCCTGAAAGATCGTCGTTGAGTAGTATGATGTCACCGCTTTCCCTCGCAACATCCAGCCCGGATCCCATCGCAATGCCAACATCTGCAGTCTCAAGTGCAATGCTGTCATTTATGCCGTCTCCAACGAAAGCAACGTATAATCCCTGTGCCTGATAGCTCTTCACGATCTCTGCCTTGTCCTGTGGGATAACTTCAGCATGAATGTCATCTATTCCGAGAATCGAACCGATCCTGCCTGCTTCTCCTCTTGAGTCACCGGTAATCATTGCACTCTTGATCTGCATGCTCTTCAGCGATTTGATTGCTTCAGCCGCAGTGTCCCTCGTTTTGTATGAAAGGGAGATGCTGCCTGCATTGACATTGTTTATAGTCACGGATACCATGGATGACCCATGTCCTTCTGCCCTTGAAACCTGAACCGTCTTTCCATTAAAGTTGCCGGAAATACCTGCCCCAGGCGTTTCAATGATGTCTGAACCCTGGCCAATTTTGAGTCCACGTCCGACTGCCTCCTTGACAATCGACCTTGCTATAGGGTGATTGGAATTACTCTCAATCGAGGCTGCATATGTCAAGATCTCATCTGTGCTGTACATACCTGCAGAGCTTACGGTCTCGATTACCGGATCCGGGAAGGTCAGTGTTCCGGTCTTGTCAAACAGTACTATTGATGTCTTGGATAACCGCTCCAGTGAGTTGCTGTTCTTCAGAAGGACGCCTTTCTCAGATGATGCACTCGATGCAATGAGGAGTGTGATTGGCGCAGCAAGTCCTATTGCGCATGGGCATGCAATGACAACAACCGAAACGAAAGCAAGGATTGCATATTCAAAAGCAGGCTGGTGGCTGTATATGGAAAGGTAAGAAAACCAGAATGCTCCTGCTGCAAGTGCTGCAACTATCACGATGGGAATGAATGCAGAGGAAAAGACGTCTGCGATGCGCTGCATCTTCACTCTTCCCTGTGCTGCTAACTGAATTAGTTGATAAACCTGGTTAATGGTGCTTTCGCTGCCAACCCGTTCAACCTGTATCTTCAGGATGCCGTTCAGATTGGTTGTACCTGAATCCACATGATCTCCAGCTCCTTTCAGGACCGGCATTTGCTCTCCTGTTATCAGGGACTGGTCAATTTCGCTTCTTCCTTCAAGAACGCGACCATCAACAGGTATTATGTCACCAGGTTTGCACATTATCCTGTTACCTGGGGAAATATCATTCAGGCTTGTTTCTATTATCTCCCCGTTATCCGAAATAAGGTTTGCCTTTTCCGGCATCAGCTTCTTCAGCTTGGAAGCAGCCGAATTTGCCCTTGCTTTTGTAACGCTCTCAATGTATCCTCCAGTAAGTATCAGAGTAACGATGAAAACCGAAGCGTCGAAGTAAACACTGGCCCCAGGAATACCATGTGGGTCCAGGGTTACAAACAGGGAAAAGAAGAATGCTGTCGCCGCACCGAGAGCAACGAGAAGATCCATGTTACCAGTATGCATCCGGATCGTCTGGTACGCTCCCTGAAAAAATGATGAACCAGAATAGAAAAGCACGGGAACCGACAGAACTAGTTGGACGTATTCCCTATAGGGAATATAGGGAAAAGCATACTGCAGGAGGATAACCGGTATGGAAAGGATCCAGGCAACTGCCAGCTTCACTTTCAGCTTTCCCGCTTCCTGCGTGGGTGCAGAAAACTTGTCCATGCATCCTTTAGAGCAAAAATAGAATACGTGATTGTCCCGCTCCAGGTGCAGGCTGGAAGACTCTGGAACATACATCCCGCAAACTGGATCTGTTGGCATAAAGTTCACTTATCTGGAATTCTTCAGCGGATTCTTGTCGAAAGTCTCCTTGCAAGAAGAACTGCAGAAGTAAAAGGTCTTTCCCTGGAACTGGCTCTTGTAAGGCGTGTCTTCCTTAACTTTCATACCACATATCTTGTCAATAGGCATAGGTTAACAATGCAAGCGCCATTAATAAGAGTTGGTTAAACAAAATGTATATTAAAGGCAGAAAAATGTATCACTATGAAAACAAGCCAAGCCGAAATGGAACAAAGAATGCTTTCAATATTGAAGGCAGATGCACGCAAGAGCATGCTTGAGATCTCAAGAGAACTCAGGATAAGCAGGATAACGGCAAAGAAAATGCTGGAATCCCTGGTTCAGAGCGGGAAGATCAGGAATTTCACGATTAACACGGAAGATGATGAACGTGATCTTGTCCTAGTTCAGTTAACGGACATGAAAAAAATACCTGCGGAACTCGTGGTGGAATCGTTCAGCCTGGTTGACCGGACATATATCGTGGTGATGTACTATGAGAACCTGCTCAAGGTGAAGGACATTGACATAATTGATGTGAAGATTGCGCATAGGAGGTTGGTCAGCAGTAACTCCGGAAGGAAACAGAATGTACATTGTGACTACTGTGGTGCAATCATAAGCTCATCTCCGATAAGCATTACGGCGGAAGGAAGGATTTATTATGCCTGCTGCCCAAACTGCGAAAGGGATCTCAAGCGGAGGCTTGTTGGGCTGGAGAACACTGAAAAAACTGTGGTATCCAGCATGTAATCAAGACTGGAATGGAATTTACAAGGCTTACTCTACTCCGTTATCTCAATTATCTTATTTCGCGACCTAGATCCACGTAAAATACGGACCCTGCCAGGATCGACGGAAAAAAACTTCGAGATCTGATGAATTACATCGACGTTTGCCCTGTTTGCAACCATCTCTGCGCGCGTGTGCACTTTTAGAACATTTCCTTCTAGTTCAATCTTCCCTCTCCCCCTTGAAACATGAACCTCGTACAGCACAGGTATTCATTGGTTTCCCCTATTTCACGGTTTTTATCCTGGATTTGCCTGATTTTTATCTTAACTGTAGCAAGATCCTGACTTTCCTGTTTCATTCACTGGCTTCAGGATGCCGGGAACCAATGTTATATGAGAAATTCAGGTAGTATGCTTTTCTCCTTTCCTCCATTGACCTGGTTTCCTGTATTCCGTTGCGATTAGGATATCTTCGTGTGAACGTGGGGTTTCCAAAGATCCTTGTCATAGCCGGTATCTTGTCGTCAATATTGAGTAAATAGTGCCCTCTTACCTGATCAATCAATGCCTTGAGCACATGAAAATCATGGGCCCTGAAGTTGAAATTATACCATTCCTTTCCTGGGTAAGGAGGATCAAGATAGAATAACACATCTTCCGAATCGTGTTTTGTCATCAGCTCCCTGAAATCAAGGTTTTCAATCCGCCAGTTTCGAACCTTTGAGGCTATCTGATCAAAGGTTCCAAGCACCTTTTCTATGTTGCGGGCAGGCGACTTTTCGCGTTCGGTGGAATAAGTTGCTCCAAGACCTCCAAATGTGGTGTTGAAACGAAGCAGTGTTTCTGCTGCATATGAAAGTGGATCCAGCCCCTTCCCTATGTCCAGTGAATTACCTTGCCTCTCAGGTGCAATAAATTCCCTTCTGACCACCTCATTTCTGCTTCTGTTCTGAAGGATGCTCTTACCACCCGGGTGGTATAGATTGTCCACCCACTGCTTGATGAGACGCTTCAATTTCACTGGCTGGTTGTGTATCTGAAGGAAAAGATTGTATAATCCAGGATCCAGGTCGTTATAAACTATTGCTACTCTTTCCAGGTTGAGGGATATCAGCCCAGACCCTCCAAACACGTCCACGACTGTTTTGCAGCGTGATTCCTCGATAATCCGGATGAGTTCTGGAAGCATCACAGTCTTGGAGCCAGGGTACTTCATCAGCCTGAGATATGTCATTGAGCAGTGGAATATATCGAGATAGGCTATAAAGCTCGCATGATGCGTTCAGTTCATGCAGCCGGATTTGCAATAGGATCCGGTTACGCTAATATATGATCCTTTCTCTTGATAAGGCATTATCACATCAAATACAAGTGACCTTGGGATGGAAGTTGTTAGGGAAGATATTATCATTATCGGCGGCGGAATGGCTGGACTCAGGGCTGCCATAGCAGCTGCAGAACATAACAGCACTCTGTCCGTGGCATTGGTCTCAAAATTATATCCTTTAAGGTCGCATTCCGTAGCAGCGGAAGGCGGAACCGGCGCTGTTCTTGATCCAAAAGACAGCTACGATCTGCATGCATTTGACACAGTCAAAGGAAGCGATTACCTCGCAGACCAGGATGCTGTGGAAAAATTCGTGCGCATCGTTCCGGAGCAGATCTATACCACTGATCACTGGGGCTGTCCATGGAGCAGAAACGCTGACGGAATGATCTCGCAGAGGGATTTTGGCGGCATGAGCTTCCCTCGTGCAACCTTTGCGGCAGACAAGACAGGCTTTCATGTTATGCAAACGTTATTCAGCCGGTGCCAGAAATATGACAGGATCCATTTCTATAATGAATTTTTCGTTACTTCGCTAATTGTTGATGGCGGATCATTCAATGCGCTAACTGCAATACACATGAAGACAGGTGAACTCACTGTGTTCCAGGGGAAATCGCTAATCTTCGCTGCAGGCGGTGCCGGAAGGTTGTACAAATTCAGCACCTACTCCCATTCAGTTACAGGAGATGGGGATGCCATAGCTTTCAGGGCGGGCCTACCGCTGAAAGACATGGAGTTCGTGCAGTTTCACCCGACCGGGATGATACCTTCCGGCATCCTTATAACCGAGGCGGCCAGGAGCGAAGGGGGATACCTTGTTAACGGGGAAGGGAAAAGGTTCATGCAGAATTATGCCCCGACCAGGCTGGAAAAGGCACCCAGAGACATAGTGTCAAGGGCAATGATGTGGGAGATTGAGGCGGGAAGAGGCGTAAAGGGCAAGTACGGTGATGTTGTATATATCAACCTGGATCTTAGGCATATTGCTGATCTCCTTGAAGAAAGGCTTCCCATGATAACGGATATTGCAAAGAAGTTCAATGATATAGACGCTGCCACGGAGATGATTCCGGTCAGGCCTGCAACGCATTACACAATGGGAGGAATATCCGTTGGCATCAACACTGAAACTGAGATTGGCGGGATATTTGGTGCAGGCGAGAATGTTGCAATCAGCATTCACGGCGCAAACAGGCTTGGATCGAACTCGACTAATGAGTGTCTCGCCTTCGGCAACGTTGCAGGTATAATGGCCGCAGACTGGGCTTCATCGCACAGCATTCCAGCCCTGAATCTGGAGAAGGTCAAGTCCGAAGAACGAAATATCTGGGACAATCTCCTCAAGCGTGAAGGAGGCGAGAATCCATGGGACATTGCAGACAACCTGCAGGAGATGATGGATTCCTATGTCGGCGTTTTCAGGACAGAGCAGGGGCTTCTCTCAGCACTAAAAGGAATAAGGGACATTGAGGCGAGATACAAGAATATCTCAATATCAGACAAGTCAAGCAAATTCAACATCGACCTGACACATGCGATAGAAATCGGATTCATGATAGACCTTGCAGATACGATAATCAGGGGAGCCATCAACAGGAAGGAAAGCCGCGGTTCCCATTTCAGGAAGGATTTCCCTGAGAGAGATGATGTCAATTTCCTGAAGCACACTGTGGCCAGGTTTTCCGCGGACGGAACCAGGTTCGAATACACACCGGTGGTGATAACAAAATGGAAACCCGCTCCAAGAGTTTATTAGGTGATAAGATGGAGAAGGAAGCATATGAATTCAGCATATTGCGGACAGATGCGGGCGGAAAGCAGCAGTATGCTTCATACCGCGTGCCAAAGGACAGGATATCGACAGTCCTTGAAGGACTGCAGTACATAGAGAGAAACATTGACCGCAGCCTGACAGTCAGGTATTCATGCAGGATGGAAATCTGCGGCAGCTGTGGCATGGAGATTAACGGGAAACCGAGGATGGCATGCTCCACCATTGTATCCAAACTGCACACAGACAGGCTGAAGATCGAGCCGCTGAAGCATTACAGGGTTGTCCGTGACCTGGTAGTCGACATGGAGCCATTCTTTGAGAAATATAAGGAAGGCCTGCCATTCATTATCCGGGATGATGATGGCGTTTACGATTCAGAGCTCAAACAGACTCCCGAGGAGTTCAAGGAGTATGAGAAATATTCAATGTGCATTAAATGCGGCTTATGCCTGGCTGCCTGCCCGATTGTAGGGACTGATGCCGACTATATAGGCCCAGCCGCTCTCGCAGGAGTCTTGCGGTACAACCTTGACAGCAGGGACAGGGGAAAGAAGTACAGGCTGGATATCATCAATGGCGAGGAGGGTACATCAAGATGCCATTTCATTGGTGAATGCACTGAGGCATGCCCGAAGGACGTGGACCCATCATTTGCGATACAGTTGCTGAGGGTCCAGGGCCTGAAGCATGAGATTTCCCGTATATTCAGGAGAGGTGATTAAGCTGGACAAAAACGGCGGCATGATGGACTGGTTCAGGATCAGGCATAAGGGGATAGGCCAGTTCTCGTATGTATTCCAGCGATTATCCGGAGTTGTGATAGTGTTATATCTATACCTGCATTACATCGTCCTGTCCAATCTTCTAAGGGGTCCGGTTACTTATAACCAGATCGTGACGTCGATTACATACGGCCCTGATGATCTTTTCATTGTATTCGACGTGCTGCTTGCCCTTGTCATATTCTACCATGGCGGAAACGGTCTCAGGCTGGCACTAAATGAGATGGGCATTGGCCTTAAGCACAACAAGCTCTTCTTTATCGTTTTTGAGGGAATATCAATGGTTGCCCTCATTCTATTCCTATACTACGCCTGGAAGTTTGTGGCGGTGGGGTGAAATAATGCAGGAAAATGCTTACAGAAAACCAAGAACCAGCAGGAAGACGCTGGGGCCCATCCAGTGGATGATACAGGTAACTACGGGCATCTTTCTAATCTTCTTCGTTGGCGTCCACCTGTACCTGGCGCACATAGACTTCGGTCACCCAATTGTCTTCTATGATACGGTACTGGAAAACATGCACAATCCATGGTGGCTCATCTTCTATATTGCATTTGTGTGGGTCGTGACGTATCATGCCCTCAATGGAATCAAAGGGATAATCTACGATCTTGGAGTCAAGGGCAGGACCAGGCTCATGGTTTCATATGGTCTAATTGTGCTGTATATAGTAACAGTGATCTATGGCACGGCTCTCGCTATAGTCGTATCAAGCATTGTTGTTCCATGAACTGCGTAACACAGTAATTGAAATAGTAGCAGATAAGCAATGATCGCATGTGGACATATGCAGTGAGCAGGAAATTCCACTTTCTAAATGGGACGTTTAGCATTAGATATGTTTAAAAAAGATAACGACATGATATAACATGGAGCCATTTTATTTCAAGAGGTACGATATGGTCATTGGAAAGGCAGAAAATCCTCAACAGCTTAAGGCTGAGCTTGAACGCCTCAGGGTGGAGGATCCACTGGCAGTCCTGTACCATATAAAGGAAGGGCACGTTTCACTTTGGTTGGCAGCTTCCGGATACAGTGACCTTGCTAACGCTATTAAGCCGAGCATGTCGATCGAGGAGGCAATAGTGGTTTTATCAAGACATTCCCAGGCAAAAAAAACACCAGCCAGGAAAACTCCTCAGGCACAGAAAACACAGGTCGGGAGTTCGCCAAACAGGAAAAAGTGAATTTCTTCTCTTTTATACCCGCAATAACTGGAAACAAGAGACATGAAAGAATCAGCATTCTCTACCTCTCTCCAGTAATGGAAGCAGCGGAAGGTAGCCGGTATTTTTATTACACGTTTGACTTTACGCACATTAGCACAGCTCTTGGAGGGGAAGATTCATTCTTGGCATTTTCCAGGTCTGCCCGCCATTAATATGACCGAAACAGATCTGTCCTGTGTCTTTACAGAGATCTTATTTCGCTTCGAAAACAGCATCTCAGGCATCAGGTGAGAAAAAAAATACAATGTCATCCATAAAGAAGATTCGATTTCAATAGAATACCCTGCGCCAGGTGCGTTCGTAATTCTTAACTTTGGGAACCAAGCGATTAAAGTCACAGAAGATGTTGTCCCGAATACTTATTCTCCGGGATATGGGGGCGCGAACAATGACATCAATATGCTTTCAGAACATTATTCAATCTTTTGCATTTCTGAGAGGAATTGATCTCAAGACTGCCGATGAATCAGGAGGAAGCAAAAATGTTCTTCCGCTAAATTTCCTAGGTATTGATTCGAGGGTGTCAAAAGAATTTATTGCCATCTCCCATTCACTTTCCAACGAATCAGGTATGATAAATTCCGCACTTTGCTTTCCTGCATTGAACAGGAGGAAAATATCTGGTGAAATAGCCTTGTCCGGCTGGGACTCAGCATCAAGCCCAGAAATAAATGTAGAGAATGCCTTGAATCCTGGATCCGTCCACTCCGAGTAGCTTACAGCCTTACCCGATGGATTGAACCAGTGGACGTCCTTCGTACCTGTTTCAGCTATTATGCCTCCCGAGAAAAACTCTTTCCTCCTGAGGCAGGGTGTTGTTTTCCTGATATGAATTAGCCTCTTCAGGAATGATCCAATCTCATCTGATTGCATGTTGTATGCCCAGTTATACCAGCTTACCTCATTGTCCTGGCAGTATGCGTTGTTGTTCCCAAGCTGGGTCCTGAGTAACTCGTCCCCGCCAAGGAGCATGGGTGCACCCTGGGAAACGAAGAGCGTGATAAGATAATTCTTTACACGTTTAATCCTCTTACCAACAACCACGGGGTCATAAGAGCTACCTTCAATCCCAAAATTTTCGCTGTAATTCTCGTTTGTGCCATCCATGTTATTTTCCTTGTTTGGCTCATTATGCTTGTTCTCATAGCTCACGAGGTCCAGGATTGTAAAACCGTCGTGCGACGTAACGTAATTTATGCTGGCGTGTGGTTTCCTGGAACTTGTCTCATAAAGATCCGGCGAACCAGATAAACGCGTGGCAAATTCACCGGTAAGGCCACCATCCCCGCGCCAGAATTGTCTCACGCAATCCCTGTATTTTCCATTCCATTCCGCCCACTTGATGGGAAAATTCCCAACATGATAACCTCCAGGACCAACGTCCCATGGCTCAGCAATAAGCTTCACTTCTGAAACAACCGGGTCCTGGTGTATCACGTCGAAGAAGGCTGAAAGCCTGTCAACGTCATAGAACTGCCGTGCTAGAGTAGCAGCAAGATCGAACCGGAAACCATCTACATGCATTACAGATACCCAGTACCTTAGAGAGTCCATGATCAGTTGCAGAACCTGTGGGTGCCTGACGTCCAGGCTATTTCCAGTGCCGGTGAAATCATTGTAGTAACGAGGGTTATCCTCGTTCAATCTGTAATAAGTGGGGTTGTCAAGTCCTCTGAAGGAAACAGTTGGACCCAGCTGGTTACCTTCCGCAGTGTGGTTATATACTACGTCCAGGATGACCTCTATCCTGTTCGCATGCAATTTCTTGACCATTTTCTTGAATTCTATAACCTGCCTGCCTGGTGTTTCATCAGAAGAGAACCTGATGTCAGGTGCAAAGAAACCAATAGTATTATACCCCCAGTAGTTGTTTAATCCATTGTCAACAAGCATTTTGTTGTCAATTCTGTGCTGGACTGGCATAATTTCGACTGCAGTTATACCCAGATCCAGAAGGTAATTAATCATATTGTCTGAAGCCAGAGCTGCATATTTACCCCGGATGTTTTCTGGTAAGTCTCTCCTCAGGTAAGTGGATCCCTTGACGTGTGTCTCATAGATTATGGTCTCTGACCAAGGTATGTTTGGCTTTACCGTCTTCTCCCAGTCAAAGGAGTCATCCGCCACCACGCACTTAGGTATGTTTCCTGTGTCGTCTGTGTCGCTGAAAGAAAGATCCTGGTTCTGATCCCCCATCACGTAACCAAAAATAGCATCGTTCCAGTTAATTTTGCCACCTATGGCTTTTGCGTATGGGTCGATGAGAAGCTTGTTATTGTTAAACCTCAGTCCGAGGTTTGGATCATATTTGCCGAAAGCCCTGTAACCATACAATGATCCTGGCTTTAATCCGGGTATAAAAGCATGCCAGACGTTAGCCGTTTTTTCCTTTAGCTCTATTACCTCGGAAGCGGCGGAATCATACACTGACTTGAATATTTCGAGATCAATTCGCTCTGCATTCTCTGAGAACACGGCAAAATTTACACCTTCTTCCGTAACAGTTGCACCAAGTGGATTCGGCTTCCCAGATTTTGTCGCTTCCATTTTCCTATTGATATTACAGTCTGGATATGAATTTAAGTGCTCAAAGCCGGGTTCAGGTTCTGAAATATTACTGCCTGGGCACGTAATAGAGGGCCTGAACTCCAGACTTGAAAGTCTTCGCTTCTAAGAGTGAGAGCAGTTGCTGCTCACGTTGACCCTTGAAGAGGGATTTTCCTGAGCCCAAAATAAGAGGCAGCACTCGAAGCCTGAACTCATCCACCAACCCTGCTCTAATAAGCTCGGCGACAATAGATCCACTTCCAATGACAACGATATCTTTACCCATCTCGTTTTTCATTCGGGCAACCTCGTGTACAGGGTCTTTACGAATAATGATCGAAGGTTTCCAGGTCGCATCTTTCAGGGTTGTTGAAAAAACAAACTTTGGCAGTTCATTGAGTTGTTTCGGAATGTACGGGTCCCATCCAGCTGTCGCTGCATCCATTTTAGGAAAGATCTTTGAGAACTCTTCGTAAGTCGTGCGCCCGAACACTAAAGAACCTGCCCGGGTCAGGATATCGTGCGACCATGCAAAATCCTCATCTCCAAAGTCAGGGAACCATTCAATCTGGTTCTTCGAATCTGTGTAGTAACCATCGAGAGACATCAAGCTGTCCAAAACTACCCTGCACATTGTTGAAGAATATTGTTTATGCTTATGAACCTTATGAATTGTTCTGACACAGAACCAGACGACGATCAGCAAATGGCAAATATCATTCATCCAATGTTGAAGGGTGGAGCGCGTATCATTTGACCAGATCGGTCGCACCAGCAAACTGGAGATAATAACAATACTGTCATCCATGGGTGTCTTCATGGATGGTTACGCGCTTTCTATATTCTCCACTGCCAACCTTTATCTCAGGAACACCTTTCTAGATAAGGTCATCTTTGTTTACCTTGCAGCCTCTTCAATCTATGTGGGCATGTTCATAGGCAACCTAGCATTTGGGCGTATAACAGATTCAATTGGCAGGAGGAAAATATATACATATTATCTTGTCTTAACATCACTTTTCCTTCTCCTTTCAGGTCTTTCTGGAACCCTTGCCGTGTTTTTTGCATTCCAGCTAATTGCCGGAATAGGCATCGGTGCCGACTATCCGATAAGCTCATCAATACAGGCTGAGTTTTCCCCAAGAAAAAGCAGAGGAAAATATATTGTATTCAACATATTCTCATGGACGCTGGGTTCTCTGGTATTCTATGCCGTTTCAATACCGCTTGTGATTTTCAGAGGAGGAATGGCATAGAGGTTCATGTATATCACTGCTGCAATAGTACCCATAGTGGTGGTATTTGCAAGGAAATCCATGCCGGAAAGCCCATACTGGCTGATGAAATACTATACCTATAGGGGGCAATCTTATACTGGATTCTTACAGTGGCACAGGAGAACTGTAGCCGCAGTGTGTGCCAAAAATGGGCGTGGTTACCTGTACATTGACAAATCAAAAGAATGCATGGATATAGCGTTTGATCGTGTGAAACCGGTTGTATTGGGTGAGAAACGATGAACTCCGATTCCTTTTTAATGAAAGCAGTGAGGCCCCACCGATCTGATGTGCCGCTTTTGCCAGAAAAGCCGGTTCCAGAGCATCCTTGGGATAGTGAGCTAGAAATTGATGAGGAATTTATCAAAGCAGAAACTACTCAAAGTCATAACCTCATTGTTGAGATTGGATTTACTTTGGTGATGTTCAGAGCATATCCTACAACTTCAATGGTCTTATTCTTTACATAAATTTCTTCCTAAATAATGCCCAGTTTCCGAGTGGCTATAATTATACGCTTTACATTTCACCAGTTGCCAGGGGTTATTACTGCAACAGTTTCATGTATCAAGCCGATAGCTATGGTTTTGAAGTCAATGTAACCAGGTGCTCTAAGAAGTACATGATATTCAGGAAATTCCTAAAGTTATAGCCTTGGTAGGATTTTTTTACCTTTTGTAAAATATCATTTCATGAGTATTCAAGTTGTAAGACACGGTGTATCTTTTGAGGAAATCATGACCTATCAGGCCGTCATGAATTATATCCTGAAAAAGTACCTTTGGATTTTCATGAAAGATTTCTGGGGCACCCTCCAATGATATATTCCCCTTGACCTCCGCCCTATACCGTTTGTAGTTATGCCCAGTTTCATCGGTTCCTGTAAATGTTTCGACGCCGCTGTCTTCAGGGCTGATACCGAGTTCATTCATCAATTTCAAATTCATGATAAGTACATCAGAGCCTGTATCGACTTCAAATTTCCCAGTTTTCCCGTTTGGAAGTTTCACTTTTACATATAATGAAGCAGAGGGCCCATCGTGTTCAACATCTATTGGGATCCTTATCCCATTACTCAGCGCATCATCCTTAAGAGGAGTTTCAGTAACAATTATGGATGAGTTCAAGTAATCTACCGTCACTACTTTCCCTTCAAAAAACCCTATAGAAAGCAGGCCTTGAACGTCAGACAGGAAGGCGGGAAAAGCTGAGGTATCGAATACGCCCACTTCAACGTCTCTCCTGATCATACCACCTGTTTCCAATGATGGCACCTTGACAAGTGGGATCTCCAGATCCTGTCCGGACATCCTCCTTCCATGCATAACTCCTACCTGTTTAAGGGAGTACTTATTGACCAAATTTTTGGACAAAACTGTAGGGCCAATTCCGGTATCAAATAGAAACTTCGTACTTTCTCTATTTACCTTGACTTGGATCTCGATCAAGTGAGTTCCGATGATTGAAAATGGTATATTACCCATGAACGGGTTATACTTTAAACCGATATATCAGCATTTCCAATTACGTTGCTCTTGACTCACAGTTTTATTTATATAAATCACCATAGTGGTAGGTTAGAGTGATGATTGTTTGTAGTGTATGGAAAATACTTCTTTATAGATTATACATAGATCAGATAATATGGAATCGGAATCGATAACAACCACGCATATAGCCAAGAGTGATTTAAGTGACAACAGAAATATGATTGATGGGAAAACAAAGACTGAAGAACGGATACGTGAGTATATCCAGAGACATAATGGCAAAGTAGAGGGTATAGATCTTTCATTAAAGCCCCACAGGTTTCCTTCTCTCAGATAAAGCCACTAATGATGAGATTTATCAATATTTCAAGCAGAATCCTAAATTTGCAAGATTTCTATACGATGAATGTAACGAGAATAGACCGCTCCTTGAAAAGCTGTGCGATCCTAACAATCCTCTCTTCGTTTCTGAGATATCTGAGATATTGAAAGATTCGGTTAGGACAAAGGATCTGGAAGCGGAAATCCAATCACTTAACAAAGACATATCAACAAAGCAACAGGAAAGGAACAATCCGGTTGAATCCATCGATCCGATGGAAAAGGAATACAGCGTTCTGGAAGGAAAGGTTAAGACTGCAAAGACAGGACTGGAGACATTTGAAACACAGATAACCAATTTGCATTCTAAGGAAGGCTTCCAAAAAGTCCTGGGCTATCTGGTTGAGGTTCAGGAATTTGTCAATGATACCTATCAGAACATAGAGAACCAGGTTCCAAGTGAGATCGTTGGAACGACTGCACGTTTTGTCATAGATAAGGAAAACTTCAGGCTTCGCAGGGACAATTCAAAGAAATTGGAACTGTACTTGAAAGCAGATGAGTTCACGCAGGAAAGCGTAGAAAATAGCAAAACTGAATTGGTTAAGATAAAAGATCAGATAAAAGTGGATATGGAACAGGCCGAACGGGAATCACAAATAACACAATTTATGAGGCCGGGAAAGAGACTACTAAAACTTACAATGGGAATCGGGGATAGTCTGCAATTCCTGGTGAATAAGACATATAAGACTGCGGATGGAATCATTGTGCCTACGATCGGGTTCAATCAACTGAAGGAAAACCTATTCGTTGCATAGGGATCGATAGGCGATCTTCTAAGGCAACTTGAAAAGAAGGGGGAATCAGGTGGTGTTTAAGAAATAAGAACCGGCTTATCAGGGCGGTTTGTGTCCAATGGGCATTTTCTATATCGAGGCGCATAGAGTAGGTGATACGTGGATTGATGGTTTTTGCAGACGTCTGCCAAAGCATCGTTTCTTAGATCCTGATGAGAGGCAGAAGATCTCGAACGACGGATCAAGAACCTTGAGAAGGATACAAGGGTACTGAAGCGGCTGTATTTCATAAAATACAGATACGAAGGCGATTCCATTGAAGCTGCAGCGGAGAAGGTCGGTGTGTATAAGATGGTGGCATACCAGTGGCAGGATCGGTGGAACGAGAATGGTTATGTAGGTCTTGTCCCAAGGTTTGCAGGAGGAAAACCTGCAAAGCTCTCCAAGGAGAAGATCGAAAAGCTCAGATCGATCCTTGAGGAGCGAGATGACTGGACAACGGAAGAGGTACAGGCCCTGATAGAAAAGCGATTTTCCATCAGATTTACGCAGAAGCATGTCCGCACTATCCTAAGAAGACTCGGCATGAAGTATGCAAAGCCATACCAGCATGATTCCAGAAGGCCGAAGAATGCAGAAAATGATCTAAAAAAAACTTAGGTACTGTAAGCATAGGAGAACAGATCATAGGGTTCCTGGATGAATCATCACCGCAAACAACATCGAACACTGTAAGGATGTGGTCTTTCCACAAGGTGGAAAAAATCAAGAATACCACAAAATACAGGGCAAACACATTCGGTTTTTACACAATCAACGGAAACAGTGTCATAAGGTTCTACGAGAATTCAAGGAAGGAGGATGTGTGCTCCTTTCTTGAAGCAATCAGGGCATACAATACCGGCAAATCAATTGTCCTGATCCTGGACAACTTTGCATCCCATAGATCGAAGATGGTAAATGAAAAGGCATTGGATCTCCATACTCCCCGATCTCAATCCCATAGAATTCCTGTGGAAGTGTGTGAAACGCATTGTTTCCAGAACAGTGATAGAATCAGAAATGCATCTGAAGGCTGTATTTGAAAGCACTTTCGATGAGATTTCAATGTTCAACTCTTACTCAATGGGATGGATCAGGTAATTCATCCCGAAAGAATACAATAAGTATCATATGTTAGGTATTTAACTATAATTACCATTAATGAAATGGGTCTGCCCGGATTTGGACCGGGGTCGCCAACTCCCGAAGCTGGTAGGATACCAAACTACCCCACAGACCCAACTCTTAGGCTATTTTTAGATTGAATATAATGCTTTCAATGATTCATCCACACAGAAATTGCATTTCGGATCAAAATGATAGATGCTATGATAAGAAGCCTTATCAAACCGTTCACTTCAAAAAAACATGAATTTAAGAACAGCACAAAATAAGGATGATAATGATTAGCTTAGTGAAGGCCACTGACTTTAAGAAAACCTCAGGCAATGTGATTCGCGTAGATACTGCATGGGATTTGTTTCTTCCTGGATCTAAGGGGGACTTGAATGCAGATTCTATAGCAGACGTTGAGATGCTAAAGAATTGGCTGTGGCGACAGCTTGGCAGGAAGCTTGGGTATCTCAAGCGAAGAGACGGCACTAAGGTTACAGTTGTGCTGCCGGAAATCTCGAAAGCCGGCCTTGAATTCATTGTTCGCACATGCTCCTTCTGGTCGGATGAGATATATATGGAAGAAAAAGGAAATCGAAAGAAAAACCTATGGATCGCACCGGTTTTGAATGTATTCGACATCCCAGGAAAAAGTGACTCCCTCTCTAAACTTGCTTCATGGCATCACAATGCGTTCCATTCTCTACTTTCGCCAATACTGGGATCTGCTAAATCGAATATACGGACTTATCTCATACCCTCTGGAATGACATTCGCAAGATTCCACAGCCATACTTCAAGGGAGGAATTCTACCTAGTATTGGAAGGGAAAGGAAGTGCTAGAATAAGTGATCACAAAGTCTCGATACAAAAGGGAGATCTGATTTCAAAACCAACCGGGCCGGATCTCTCAACACAACTACTTGCAGATCTTGGGGATGATCTGAGAATTCTTGATGTTGAAATTTGGCCGGACATTGACAAGAGATCGAAGGATCTTGTGCATTATCCGGATCATGGTGAGCTCGATCTGTTTGGAGAGGGATGGAACATGATGGTACCGGATGAGGCGATCATGAGTTTCGAGGACAGCATGGGGAACTACGAAACCGGCTATGTCCGGCATCTTGATGGATCATGGGATCCGAAGGAAATCCCGGGCTTTCCAATAAGGAAGAAGGAAAGAAAGACAAAAACGAAGTAGACATCAAAATCTGCAGTAAATAGCAGGAGATTGCTGGCTCTGATCCACCCCTTCTTTCAAGACATAATGTACAATCATTCACTCTTCCAGGATGTTGAATTGGAGATAGATGTAGGAATGAGTCCCATAGCTGCGGAATCAGCCGACATATCGTCTGATACAGGATACGGGAGAGAAATTTGTGAAATTGTAATCCTGTTTAAGAAGCAAATGAAATGAAAGTTAAATCCTTAAAAATAGGCAAAAGGCTATAGATGTAGTCGAAAAAGAATAAGAACCCAGTTTTTCTATGGTAAACAGTATGACTCTCAATCTTGAAGATTATCTCCTTGTAATGTGGGAATACAGGGAATCCTTTTCGAAGGTAAGCGAAGCAGACATTTCTAAAAGGCTTAAAATTAGGGCTCCCACGGTTACTGAATACATAATGAAGATAGAACAGATGGGACTTGTGAAAAGAGGTGACAGGGAGGTCAACTTCACCCCGGCCGGATTGAAGTTTACTGTTCCGATCGTGAGGACACACCGGATAGCCGAAGTATTTGCACAGCAAATTCTTGAGGTCCCATGGGAGGATGTACACAAGGCTGTTATGGATCTTGAGCACCTCTTTTCGGGAGCATACGGAGACAACCTGTTCAAGCACCTTGGATACCCTGTAACCTGCCCTCATGGAAACCCTACTTCAGTCACCTCCAAAGACAATACTTCAAACCTTCTGCTGCTTAGTGATGGTGAATACACATTCGGAAGGGTAGTTTTTGAAGACTATGACCTGCTGAGGAAGCTGGCATCTGTTTCTATACTGCCAGGATCGAAGGTCAGGCTGACCAAGGACCAGGATTACAGGATAGAGGCATCAAACGGGGAGATCAAATTGAGCGATAAGGAAGCGATCATGGTTCACCTCAGCAAAAAGAAGAGAGGAAAATAGATACTGACATTAAAAGGAGATTATCAGTAAAAGCACTTTCAATATATCTGTGATCAGGAAAGGTCCCTGCCCGCTCTCTGCTGCTCCTCAGATCTCCTGTCGTATGGATAAGTCACTTCAAGATTACTTGCTTCGTTGATGGCCTCGATATGCTTCTTTTCCAGGCTCCATCCAGTGGCTCCGAGGTTATCTGTTAGCTGTTCAACGCTCCTTGCACCGACGATTGGTGCGGTAACCGCAGGGTTCGACATAACCCAGTTAAGCGCTACCTGTGCCATCGTCTTTCCCGTCTCTGCGGATATCTTTTCAACTTGATCCAGTATCTTCCTAGTCCTTTCGTTTTCATATCTTTTGTAATATTCCGGGGAAGAGGAGTCTCCCACCCTGGTTCCTTTTGGCGCTTTCGAGAACGAGTTTTTGTACTTTCCAGTGAGGATTCCACCAGCAAGCGGGCTCCAAGGCATGACTGCGATGTTCTCAGCCTGGGCCATCGGCAGCAGCTCAAACTCTGTAGCCCGTACGATAATGTTGTAGTGTGGCTGAAGGCTGACTGGCTCATGCCAGCCCCGTTGCCTGCAGAGCTGTAGTGCCTTCTCAAACTGCCATCCCCTGAAGTTGCTTATACCAACATACCTGATCAGGCCATCTTCAACCATTGTATTCAGAGTGGAGAATGTTTCTTCCAGCGGCGTCAAGGGGTCCCATGCATGGAGCTGAAGCAGGTCGACATAATTCGTTCTGAGTCTTGCAAGGCTTTCCCTGACGGCGCTGTGCAGGTGCTTCCTGGAAAGCCCTACACCATTGGCATGTTCAGCTGTCTTGAACCTCGCCTTGGTTGCAACAAAAAAGCTCTCTCTGTCTCTCTCAGCGAGCCATTTGCCAATTATCTCCTCAGACTTTCCCGATGAATACACATTAGCTGTGTCGATGAAATTTCCGCCATTTTCGGAGAAATGGGACAATATTTTGTGACTAGTATCCTCATCGGCCTGCCATCCAAAGGTCATTGTCCCTAGGCAAAGCTCACTCACAATTGAACCTGTTTTCCCGAACTTCTTCAATTTCATAATATCAAATTGCTTTACCAATTATACCTTTATCGCTGATCCTTTGCTTCTAATCCGGTGAAAAAATCATGTAAATTACACATTTAGCAAAAATATCAAGCCAAATCGAGGACTCAATACCTTAATTTGCGTTCCGACAATATAGAAAGGATGTTAACACTCGACGGTGTTTCGCTGTCTGTAAAGGACGTAGCCGGTGTGGCCTTTGCAGGTGAAAAGGTGGATCTTTCTCCTACGGCCAGAGCTAACATAAAGAGATCAAGGGTAAATCTGGAAAAACTGATTGCCTCGGGAAAGACGATATACGGGATAAACACTGGCTTTGGCAACCTCATGAATGTAAGAATTCATGATGAAGACCTGATGAAGCTTCAGGAGAATCTCATCAGGAGCCATTCCTCCGGTGTCGGTGATCCACTGCCTGTTCCAGAGGTACGTTCGATGATGGTTATTCGCGCAAACAGCCTGGTCAAAGGATACTCCGGGATTACTATTGATCTTGCGGAAACGATACTCGCATTCCTGAACAACGCGATAACACCAGTGGTTCCGCGATATGGATCGGTCGGGGCCTCTGGAGATCTAGCACCTCTTGCGCATATCGCCCTTTGCATCATGGGAGAATCTGAGGTGTTCTATCATGGCAGGAGGATGAGAACGGAGGATGCTCTGGGTGAAAGCGGTGTCCAGCCTCATGCTTTCCGGGAGAAGGAGGGAGTTGCTTTCATAAACGGAACTTCCTCGATCTCAGCGCTCCTTGCTCTTTCAGTACATGAGGCGAGAAAATTGATCAATTCTTCCTTGGCTGCATCCTCAATATCACTTCAGGCACTTAAAGGCACGGAAAAAGCATTCACAGACTGGGTAGTAAGAACAAGAGGACAGCCTGGACAGGCTAAGATTGCGGCAGCAATGAGGAAGCTGCTTTCGGGTTATGCTGGAGACGTATCGAGGGTCCAGGATGCATATTCCCTTCGATGTATTCCTCAGGTGTACGGTGCAGTGCTGGACACGATCGATTACGCAGATAAGGTTCTAACCACAGAAATCAACTCAGTTACAGATAATCCTATCCTAAATGAGGAAGAAGCCATATCCGCGGGGAACTTCCATGGAGAGCCTGTAGCACTCGTATCTGATTTCCTTTCAATCGCTCTTACGGATCTGGGAAACATGATGGAAAGAAGGATCTTCAGGCTCACTTCTCATGATCTGAGCGGCCTCCCTCCTTTCCTTGCTGAGAACAGCGGTCTCAATTCAGGCTTTATGATACCGCAATATACAGCTGCTGCGCTCTGCAACATGAACAAGGTTCTCTCACATCCTGCATCTTCCGATTCAATACCGACATCGGCAGACCAGGAAGACCATGTAAGCATGGGGATGAATGCCGCCCTAAAGCTACGTGATGTAATAAGGAACGTGAGATATATCACCGCTATTGAGATCCTGACGGCGTGCCAGGCGGCAGAACTTTCGGACGCAGTCATTTCAAAACCTGGAAAAACCCTGATTTCCATGGTCAGAGAGCAGGTTTCGCATACAGATGTTGACAGGGCACACAGCCCTGACTTGGAAAAAATCAACCTGCTAATACAGGACACGGAATTTAATGCGTATCTGGAAAACCTTTTTGCTGAACCCCGGAAACCGGCACATTAATTGCATGAAGTCATAAATTGATACGCTGGATCAGCTGTTTGCAGGAACAAAAAGGGCGTAAGTAAGCATTTTACATTCTTGCTCGGATTATCACTTGACAATTTTAAATGCAACATAACCTTACGACCGATATAAAAATCCTAGCGCAGCCCCGATCCTGAATTACCGTCTTTAAGTAGTGGCTTTAGTGCTTGTTATGGGAGACATTGGAAACTTTTTTAAGTTCTATAGCTAAAATCTTTGCTACAAGGTGTTAAGTCGGCAAGTTTATGGTACATATCTCGCATTTCATAATGCAAAGATCCGGCGCTTACATTGACCTCCTCTGGAGGCAGGCAGAATAAATGATTGGAAAACATAGAGGTATAGTATGAAGATTGGTTGAACGGGTAAAATTTAATCTATCCCCCGGAACAAGTTCTCCGCATGTGTATATCTTTCCAAAAAAGGTCTATCCTGTTCGTTTAGGATCAACACAAAAAATCTTCTAATTGCCAGCATAGTTCGTGTGATTAGCTGCAATCACCCGCCTGTTACGCGGACAGATGACACTTTTCACGAGTTAGCAAGATAACGGGAAAACAGTTCACGAAATATACGTGAAGCAAAGTAGAGTGGACAGATTGAACCTCCCGCTTACTGAGTTGTCAAAATTCTGCAATGACTCTTAAAGAATGCTCAGATCTTAAGATGCAATAAATCTACGTTGGCATCCTCTCTTCCATTGGTATCCGCAATAAGTCTATAAATAGCTTACATTTCTTCCTGATGTGTTTAAAAATGCCTGTAAAAGTTAATTTTCCGGCTAATGAAAAAATAGTTGCTGCCCTTGCTTCTGGAAAGATAAAGGCCGAAGAAGTTTTTTACAGATTGAAAGAAATGATCGAAAGGTGTGACGGAAACATAAACAGCTTTGCACATTTGGTTGATACTTATTCACAACCTGTAAGTGCACCACTGCATGGGCTTCCGTTTGCTGTCAAGGACATAATTGACACGAAAGGAGTGCCAACAGAATACGGTTCTGCAATTTTCTCAGGTCATATGCCTGGAACTGACGCAACCGTAGTTAAAAGCTTAAAACGATCTGGTGGTATAATTCAGGGCAAAACTTCAACGCATGAATTCGCAATGGGTGTTGTAACACAGCAGAGCAGGAATCCATGGCATACCAAAAGGATTACAGGAGGTTCAAGCGGAGGTTCGGCTGCTGCACTTGCAGCAGGGTTTTCTGTATTTGCATTAGGCACTGATACGGCAGGGTCGATCAGAATACCGGCAGCATTCTGCGGAGTGACTGGATTGAAACCTTCCACTGGAAAATTGTCAGTGAAGGGAATCTATCCGGAAGCATGGAGCTTGGATACAGTTGGACCAATGTGCAGGCATGCTTCTGATATTCCATTTCTTCTTGGAGCAATGGGTTATAGTCCAGGTCCTTGCAAACCATGGAAAAATAGCCGTGCTGCAATAATTACCAACTTTGTTGACAGTGCAAATCCTGAAGTTATCAGACTGTTCAATAGCTTTTTGAGCACACTTTCCTCGGAGGATCTGGTTCAGGAAGAGGAAATCTCAATACCGGAGCTTGATGAGGTCGCATTGATGGATGACCTGATGGACAGCGCAGAGAATTCTGCAGTCCAGAAAGAACTGTTCCGGAAGTCTCCAGACAAGTTCACTTATCTTTCAAGAAAACAGCTGGAGTATTCATCCAATATCAAGGCATCAGACTACATTGCATCGCAGAGGGCAAGGAAGAAATACATTTCACTATTCAGGAGATTGCATAAGAAGTTTAGATTCCTGCTTTCACCCACAATGCCAGAAATTGCCCCAAATTGGCAGGAAATAATTGATAAGCCGCCTGAATTCTATTTAAAATATGTGTCATATACCAACCTTTACAATTTTACAAGAGATCCGGCAATAACAATTCCTATTGGATTTGCTTCAGGCATGCCTGTTGGAGCACAGATATCGTCCGCATGGGGCGATGATTTGTCTATATGCGGTATAGCTGCAGAGTACCAGAAGATAAGCGATCATCACTTAATGTATCCTGACTCAATGGCAAAAAATGCAAGAATGTTGACAGAAAGCATTGCATAATGATTCTGTGTTTAAAGATATAAAAAGTGGATGAGCCATGAGTAATTTTCCAGCCTTCCCGCAGAAGGGTAAGATAGTTGCTATTTCTTAATATCAGATGCTGCAGGCAAGTTGTAAGGACCTGGTATACCGTTTCCCATTACAAATGCCGGCGTGAAGTTGCCTATGCAGGTTCGGGTTCAGACCTCAAGTGAGTCTTGCTTCTCCATCCTAGTTTCGGTTTTGGGCCAGGGACTTATGTATTGATCGCCGGGCCCGCCAAAACTCGTCCCGCATTTACTGTTCGATGTGTCATCTCCTATCATTCTGCATCGAATGTTCCCGCTTCCTCGATGACCTTGGGTTTCTTGAGCATATAGTATATCATGAATGACAAACCGCCGACGACAACCCAGAGTATGGAGAATATCACAATTACGAGATATGCCAGGTTCAGTGATGTCGGTGCCGCGTAGTAGGTGGATAGTTCTGAAGTCAATGTATAGTATATTACAACAAAGCCCAGAAACGAGGCTACAGTGGGTGCAATATAATGCAACAGTATACTAGAATTTCCCTGTTTTCTGAGAACGCCATGGCTGAAAAATGTCAGAGCCGTGTTTGATATAATATGCACAGCGATAATTGCAATACCTGCCATGGTCAGAAGTATTAGGCCGGCGTTTGTGGGGCCATAGATCAAACCAAGTATCAGATCAAGCACGAATGATATTCCCAGCCATGTCCCCATGGCATTACCCGGAGTGTGGTGCTTACGATTTATTTTGCCAATTGACTTTGGGAAAATGACTTTGTCCCTCGCAGCTGCATACCAGATCCTGCTCACTGCATTTGTCTTTGCTACGCCATATGAGAAGTAGCTGTTTATGGTGAATATTATCAGCAGGATGAAGCCAATTGGTCCAAGATAGTGCTGGAACACAATTAGCCCAGGATCTGGTGAGCTGGCATAGTTGGCAATAGGACTAATTCCTACTGTCCATCCCTGGACCAGAGCATATGAAGCGGGTATGAGAGCCAAACCTGCAAGAATCCATGCTATGACAAGGGCGCGCTTGATCTTCTTTCTTGAGTCCTTTACTTCCTCAGACAGTGTGGTCACTGTTCCAAGGCCTGTGAAGTCAACGATTGAGAATACCACGCCAAAGAAAAAGGAGCCTACTGTACCGCCCGTAGGGAATGCAAACGGCGCGCCAGAGTTTGCGCTTCCAAGTTTTATAATGATAATTATTGCGCCGACCACAAGGACCAGAAGTTCAATGATTCCAGTGATTGTTATGTATTCTGTTGAAATTTTGATTCCAAGGTAGGGAAGCACAAACATATACACGGTTATTATGACTGCAAAAACAATCCAGAGGTAGGTAATTCCGGATATATATGAAGAGATGGCGAATATGAATCCGGCAAGACCGAGGATTCCAAAGGACTGCCCGGACATATTCTCACCCAACCATGAGAACATTGCAAGCGGCCCCAATGCACCATTCTTTGTAGCACCGGCAGAGTAGGAGTAATAACTGCCCGCATTTGTCCTGTATTTCGAAAACTCATAGGGTGTAATCATCCATAGACCATAAATGAGCCAGGCTACGATAATAGCAAGGGGAGTTGCGATAAGCGCAAAGGCAACTGTACCCAGCAACAGTATTGCAACATCAGCTGCAGGTCCCACGTAGGAGAAGGATTGGAAAACCCCTCTGATTGTACTTACTGCATCTTTCTTTAAGCTCAATGAATCTGGCTCTAAGGTTTTCTCAACCATGGTCAAGATCATACGTTTTGTTGTATTTAAGATGTTCTATCTTCATTCAACAACATAAGCTTCAGAAACTTTTTACTCGGATATTTATGTAATGAGAAATTATTTCAATTATATGTAGAATAAATTCCCAATTGTTGAAAAAGTCAGTAAGATGATTTGGTCATATGACGTGAGTATACATTGCAAGCCTCTCCGCTTTTGCTTCACTGAGGCCGTTGATACCGAGGATCGTGTACCACGGCCTCATTTTATGTGCGATGGTGAGTGCTTTTACTATATTTTCAGGTTTTATGCCGAGCTCAGAAGCAGTGGTGGGAACACCTGCCCTGATCAAGTCATCCCTGACATTGAGGTCTCCTCCAGATTGCAGGTAGGCCATCATTATTGTACCGAGAGCACAATATTCGCCGTGTAGTCCAGACTGATCCAGCGTTTCCAAAGCAAACCCAAAGAGATGTTCACTGCCTGCAGCCACTCTGGTTGAACCAGATAGTTCCATAAGAAATCCATCCGTGACTTCTGCAAGAAAGAGAGTCTCCAGCCCTATGTAGTTCATTGCCTGCACGTCCTTAATCCGGTCTCTCAGCATCTTAACTGTGGAGGATGCAAGGTTCTTTGCGAAGTTATTGTAGCTCTCATCTCCTAACCAGAATGACATCCTCCAGTCAGGCAGAGCAGTGATTTTGGACAGCATGTCTCCAACGCCAGCAGAGACATATCTATTTGGTTCTGCTCTAAGGATTTTGTAATCACCGATTATTAGATTTGGAGTTTTTGTCCGAACAGCGTAATTCTTACCATCTCTCCATATTACTGAATGCCCTGAGGCGATAGCATCGCTGGATAGAAGCGTGGGGATCACTATTAGTTCAAGATTAAGCTTATGCGCCACAAACTTGACGATATCTATAATTGATCCCCCGCCAACACCGATTAGAACCGGTTTCTTGTGGCCCATTCGTCGTATCTTCTCTTCTACCTCGGCTATAGTCTCACTGTTCGGCTCTAGCCTGCCAGAAATTATCTCATGTTCAACGTTGATGGATGATAATTGCTCATCGACGGTTTTTCCCGCGATCCTGAAGGAATTTTCACCTGAAATTATGACAGCAGGTCTTCTACCCATCATTCTCAGGTACTCTTCTCCCAGATGTTCAAGAGATCCCAAACCAGCAGCTATGTTGGTAGAGAATCTCATTATGTTAAGAGGCGTAATCTATCCTCAAGGGGCGTTACTTTCTCGTGTTCTCCAGAATTGATGCTTCGAAGACCTCAAGTCCCTTTTCAATCAGGTTGTCAGGTATGGTAAGAGGTGCCATGTGCCTCAGAACATTAGAGTAATGACCGCATGTGTGCATCAACAAACCCCGCTTGAACATTGAGGTCTTAGACTTTGTCGTAAGTTCAGGGTTCGGTTCCCTTGTCTTGCGATCCTTCACCATCTCAGCAGCGATCATGAATCCTTTTCCTCTGACTTCGCCTATTTGAGGGACCCTGTCCTTTAGTTCCTCGAATCTCTTTTTTATGTACTCGCCCTTCTGAGTAACGCGATCGAGCAAGTTAGATGTTTTAAGGTAATTGAGAATTGCGTTTCCTGCTGCAAGAGCCAGCGGATTTCCCCTATATGTTCCAAAGTGGAACCCTGGTGGAAGGTCTGAGTCGTATTCCTCCCTATATGCGATCATGGAGGTCGGTAGCCCTCCTCCTATACTCTTTGAAATGCACATTATGTCTGGCGTGATACCGTAATGTTCTGACGCCCAAATTTTCCCTGTTCTTCCGACCCCGGTCTGGACCTCATCTATAATCAGGGGGACGGAGTGTTTTTCCGTGACTTCTCGCAACATTGGAAGAAAGTCGTCCGGCGGGACAATATAACCGCCCTCACCTTGTATAGGTTCAACAAGAACTCCACCGATAGCCCCTGGGCCAGAATATGGATCTTTTATGAGGTATTCCAACTGGTCTACAACCACTTTACTGATGTCCTCTTCCGGTACTTTTACAGGGAATCTGTAGGTGTATGGAAATGGCAGGTGATAGATGTTATTTGCAGAAAGACCAGCATAGTCCCGGTAATGGTGATTCGCAGTTGCACCGATTATGTCTCCAGCGACACCATGATAAGCTCCACCAAATGCAACGATTGTCTTCTTCTTGGAGACGAATCTTCCTAGACTGATAGCAGCCTCGCATGCGTCTGCACCTGTTACGGTAAACATGACCTTCGACTTGTTTCTAAGTTTTCCAGGGAGGACGGATTCCAGGGTTTCCAGGAATTCAACCCTTACTTCAGAGGGTATTTCGTTTATATGCACAAGCTTATCCAATTGTTCTTCCATTGCTTCTCTCACCACCGGATGGTTGTGCCCAAGATTCAGTACGCATATCCCTGCAAACCAATCTATGAAAAGGTTTCCATCCATGTCCTCGATGGTCGAACCACTGGCTCTGTTTACTGCGAGTTGAAATATATTGGTGTATGTCCTGGTGTGTGTTTCATACTTATCCTGCCGCTTCAGCATTTCCCTGGACTTTGGTCCCGGGAGATCAGTTACAATCCTGGGTGCACCCTCTAAACTTACATCATATTCGCTTTTCATCTTATTACCATCCTTTTGTTGTGACAGGGATCTGGGTCATCACCCTGCTCCATGTCGTTTAGCAACAAGGTGTTTAATAAGTCTTCTGCTAGTTTCCCAATAAGGTAGAATTGGAGAAAAAAATAATTCAACAGGGAAAAACCACGAAATAAATTCGTCCTGATTATGAGTCTTTGATCTGTGACAAAAGCAGTATTGTTTTATGCCGTGACTAGACAATGATCGCTTGTTGCTAAAATACCTTCCCGATAATAATGCCTATAATTTCTCCATTAAGTCAAAGCAGCGCGGAGAAATACCCCAGAATCAGGTTTTCAGATAAAATTTTGTTCACAGACCAATATTATAGAATGTTTTTTATCCATAGACTAACTATATTGTTATGATTGATCAGTTTGATATAAGAATATTGAACATCTTGAAGAACGATTCTGATTTATCTCTGTCAGAGATAGGAAAGCGCGTTGGTATTTACTCGCCATCGGCAATAAGCAAGCGCATAAAGAATCTCAAGAAAGAAGGCTATATCAAGAAAAGCGTTTCTCTCCTCGACTATGAGAAGCTGGGTTTTGATTTTCTCACTATTACACTTATTAGAACAAAGTATGAAAAAAACTATGCCCAGAAAATAGGTGAAAAACTCAAGTCTCTGCCAAATGTAGTTGCAATATACTTCATTCTAGGCGACATCGACTTCGTAATGATCACAAAGAACAGGAACAGAAATGAGTACCTGCAGATAATGGAGAAAATTATGGGGATGGAAGAGATAGAAAGAAGCGACTCAAGAATTGTCGCTTATACGGTAAAGGATGTTGATTTCAGTAAAATAAATTTAATTGACATCCCGTCCGGTGCAACCCATGATTCGTTGAATCAGTGATCTATCCAGACAGTCTTTACATTGGCAAATTCCCTGAGCCCAAACTTAGATAGTTCTCTCCCTATCCCACTCTGCTTGACCCCGCCGAAAGGAACCCTGGGATCAGAAGCAACGATCTTGTTTACGAAGACCATGCCTGCTTCGATGCGGGGTGCCAACGGCTCCGCTTCTTCCGAATCTCCCCAGATTGAAGCGCCGAGACCGAAAGGCGTGTCGTTTGCCAGGAGTATTGCTTCATCATGGGTCCTGAATTTACTTACTATTGCCACTGGACCAAATACCTCTTCCTTATAGCTACCGTTTACCTTGGCAATGGTTGGCGGAACAATGCCGCGCGAGAATTCTCCAAACGACTCAACCTTGCCTATTTTTCGCAGATCATCTATCTGCTTTGTTACAGCCTCTGTTTGGTTTTTTGAGGAAAGTGGTCCCAGGAACGTTGCCTTCTCCAGTGGGTCTCCTATCTTAATCGCTGAAAACTGATTTGAAAGACCTTCGACAAATTCATCGAATCTCTCTTCATGAACAACAAAACGCTTTGAGGCAATACAGCTCTGCCCATTGTTCTGCATCCTTGCAAAAGTTGCCTTTTCTACTATTTCCGCAACATTAGCAGATTTCAGCACTATAAATGGATCGGATCCGCCTAGCTCTAAAACCACTTTTTTGAGGTATTTTCCGGCTTCCTGAGCAATTTGTATCCCGGTGGATGTTGAACCTGTCACTGAAATACCATCAACTTTTGGTATCAGAGCATTGATCCTTGCGCCCGATGCCACTATTGAATGAAAGACGGGACTTTCGAAAATCTCATCGATAAGGAGGCTTGTACCAGATACAATGGAAGCATGCTTCAGGACAACCCCGTTTCCAACGAACATTGCTGGAACGGCTGCCCTCATGACCTGCCACAGCGGGTAATTCCAGGGCATGACCAATAAGATTGTCCCAAGAGGATCAAACCTGACGTAAGTCTTCTTGCCTTCAGTTTTCACTTCCTCGGGTTCGAGAAATTCCAAAAACTTATCTCCGGCGAAATCCAAAAGATTCAAACACTTATCAATCTCAGACAAACTCTGCGAAATGGGTTTTCCCATTTCACTTGACATTAATTTAGCAAGTTCCTCTTTCTTCTTCGCAAGGTTTGGACGAAGTGTTTTCTTTAGGTACTCTATCCTTCCTTCCAAATTGCGGCTCCATTCAGGCTGGTTCTTTCTTATATGAGAGAGAACCTCGTCCATCTTGTTAGCATCATATTCAGTGTATTTTCCCAGCTCCTGCCCGGAGAATGGGTTTCTCGTCTTTATTTCCATGACACAACATTCCTAGTTTACTAATTAATACGAATGTTGGGTCCTTCTATTAGGTATATATGGAGAATATTTTTCTCAGAATATGTCACTTTTGTGCAGACATTGCATTCGACTTTACAACGAATGGGTCATAACAATTCAATGCCGAGCCGAACCTGTCCTGGTTAGCGCAGAGAAACGCTTTTCGAAGCGAATTTTCGTGAGTAATGAAAGCAGAGGGAATTACGGGTGAGTCATGCAATGGCTGCAATGTGGTTGAAGAAGAGTAATCTGGCCCTATACAGCCGCATAAAATATCACCTCAATCTCAATATCTATCATCGTGAAGCATGAGTGAGCGGATACTTGCTCTAAAGATATATATAATGAAGGATATTGCACCGTCATGATGAACACAATAATCAAGATTAAGATAAGTAAAGGCAGGCATTTTGCCGATGCCGTTGATCGAAAAGACAGGGAGGTTGTCGCTGCAAGATTGAATGGCACATTATACGATCTTTTCTCTATATCACCATCTGATGGTGAATTTGAGCCTGTCGAAGTGCATTCCAGAGACGGAATGAGAATTCTAAGGCATTCCGGGGCACACCTCCTCGCACAGGCAGTGAAACAGATATATCCCTCATCATTGCTAAACGCAGGTCCTCCCACTGAGGATGGGTTCTATTACGATGTCATGATGGACCCAATCTCTTCCGAAGATCTTGATAAGATAGAGAAGGTAATGAAGCTGCTCGCAAGCGAGAATATCCCGATAGTCAGGGAGGTAAAACCCAGGGACGAACTGCTGAAGATGTTTCATGACAATCCATTCAAGATTGACAAGATAAGGGACAATGTTCCCGAAGGATCCAGTTCCTCGGTGTATAGACAGGGAAATTTCGCTGATTTCTGCACCGGTCCTCATGTACCTTCCACCGGCTACCTGAAGAATGTAAAGCTCCTGTCCCTCGCTTCCACAAACTACAAAGGGGACGAAAGGCGGGAGAAGTTGATCAGGATATATGGAACAGTGTTTCCAACAGAAAAGGAGCTTAAGGATTACCTGAGGATGCGCGAAGAAGCTGTTAAGAGGGACCACAGGAAAGTTGGACAGGAGATGGATCTGTTTGTTTTCAACTCCGAGAGGGCACCAGGGTTCCCGCTGTATACACCCAATGGAACCATAATCAAGAATGAACTGGTTGCTTTCATGCGCGAACTCAACGAAAGAAACGGTTGGGAAGAGGTTTCCACCCCGCATATATTCACAGACACAATGTGGAGGCAGTCCGGCCACTATGCGAAGTACAAGGATAATATGTACACATTCGAGTTCAAGGATGGGACAGGATATGCTGTCAAGCCCATGAACTGCCCCGGGCACATCACCATATTTGAAAGGGAACCGCACAGCTACAGGGATCTGCCTGTCAAATATTCAGAACCTGGTCAGGTTTACAGGTACGAGAAATCGGGAGAAGTCGGGGGGCTGACACGGCCAAGGACATTCATGATTGATGATGGACATGGTTTCATGCGGCCAGACCAGCTGGTTGAGGAGATCAGGAGCCTGATTGCCATGACAAGGGAGACATTCATGCTGCTTGGTGAAAGCAAGCTGGATTTTGAACTTAGCGTGATGGATGAGGAACACCTTGAGAATTATCTCATTGGCTACGTCTGCGCCATATGCGGCACTCTT
Organism: Thermoplasmatales archaeon; assembly: GCA_027366585.1. GTDB lineage: Archaea > Thermoplasmatota > Thermoplasmata > Thermoplasmatales > Thermoplasmataceae > UBA582. The sequence goes on from DAHXNF010000010.1 coordinate 99,482, forward strand.
TTCCATGCAAGAAAAGTTTCCAGCGAAGAAGAGCTTAAGTGCCCGGAATGCGGTTCACTGGATATCAAACCTGATCTGTCAAAATGGAGGGAGGCCACAGAGAGTCTCAGGACTGCATTGAAGGAATCCGGAATAGTGTACGAGGAATTGAAGGGAGAAGCAGCCTTCTATGGGCCCAAGATAGATGTGCATGTAGCAGACGCGATCGGCAGGAAGTGGCAATGTTCCACTATACAGGTGGATTTCATGATGCCTGTAAACTTCAACCTGCAGTACGTAAACCAGGCAGGGAAGAAGGAAAACCTCGTAATGCTCCACCGTGCTGTATTCGGATCGTATGAACGATTCATGGCAATTCTGATAGAAAACTTTGCAGGAAACCTGCCCACATGGATTTCGCCTGTGCAGGTTTTCATAGCGCCGGTTTCTGAGAAATTTGCCGATTACAGTGAAAAAGTTCTCGCGAAACTCAGGAAGAGTGGCATTAGAGCGCATCTTGACCGTGGTTCGGAGACACTCAACAAGAAGCTCAAGATGGTCAGGGGAAAGCGCCCATCGTATATCGTTGTTATCGGCGAACGTGAACTTCAGTCAGAAAAGATCACAGTCCGCAGCAGGAAGAATGAGCAGAAGGAGATGACTGTAACCGAGTTCATAGACGCAATCAGTAAGGAAATAAGGCAACGAACACCGACACAGTCCATCTGAATGGTTTATCCCGGCGATGATGCCGGTGTTCCTGCAATGACCTTCTTAATCTCCTCGGTGAGTCTTGGAAGAGCTTTTGATGCGTCGGCGTTTATAAAGTAGTCAGAGAATTTCACTATCGGTGCTTCAGGATCCGTGTTTATCGAGATTATGGTCTCGCTTGCCTTCATGCCGACTATGTGCTGTATCTTTCCGGAAATGCCCGCGGCGATGTACAGCTTTGGACGGACGGTCTGGCCGGTCTGACCAACCTGGTGTTCGTAAGGGATCCAGCCAAGATCGACAACGGGCCTGGATGCGCCTACCTGTCCGCCCAGGGAATCTGCCAGATCTTTGACAAGCTTGAATCCTGACGCATTCCCGAGTCCAAGCCCGCCTGAAACTATTATCTTGGCTGATGTCAGGTCGAGGCGGTCTTTCTGCTTGAACTCAAGCGTCCTGTGTTCACCGGCGTACTTTGCCATCTTTACTTTCTTGATCTTCACTTCGCAGGTATGCTTCTCGATCTTTTCCGGCATCTTATAGCTCCCCGGTCTCGATGTGATCATCTGTGGCCTATGCCTCTTGCACAGTATCTGGTCAATTGTCTTGTCACCGAATGACGGCCTCCATGCTATGAGCAGCCTGTTGGGAACGTCGACATCCAGCTCTATGCAGTCGGCGGCAACCCCTGTCCTGCACCGGATTGCAATCCTTGAAACCAGGTCCCTTCCCTCCCTGCTGCCCGAAATAAGGAATATGTTTGGCTTATGCTCCTCAACGAAAGATGCGATGAATTCGGTATACGCAACACTGGAGAACCCTGTGAAATCTGTCACCTCTGCCCCAAGGAAAAGGTCGCAGCCGTAAGATTCTGCCTCGCTGGCTATATCTTTGAGGTTCTTTCCTACTGCAACGCCAACGGCTTTCTCGCCAAGCTTCTGTGCAAGTTCCCTCGCCTTCCCGAGCATCTCCAATGCTCCCCTGCTAATCCTGCCATTCTTATGCTCTATGTATACGAATACATTGTGATAGTCCTCCGGATGCTCCGGAATTACGCAGTTGATGAGCTCGACCATTATGCCTCATCCCCTGTCCTGATTATTCCTTTCTTAACGAGATCCTGAACAAGCACAGGAATCTCGTCCAGCTTGATTGGTCTTGATTCCCGCTTCCTTTCCTCCGGAATCTTGAGCGCTCCAACGAGTGTTGGTGATCCTTTAATGCCGACCCATTCCGGTGGCAGGTTAAGTGAATCATGATCCCATTTCTCCACACCTTTCTTTATTGCGTCGATCTTCAGCCTCAACCTCGACCTCCGCGGGAGGTTAGCATTTATCAGCACAGTGACAAGAACGGGCGGCTTTGTGCTTACGACCTCAATCCCGTCCTCGAGCTCCCTTTCGGCTATCAGCATGCCTGCCTCTATCCTGGAACTTACTGTATACGTGACCTGGTCTATGCCTAGGAATTCAGCCACTCCGGGTCCAACATGGCCAGTTCCGGAGTCGGTTGTGCTCTCCCCTGCAAATATGATGTCGAAGTCACCGACCTTCTTCACTGCAGCCGCTATAGTGAGAGATGTGGCATATGTGTCAGCAGCCGCGAATACCCGGTCAGTGATAAGAATGCCGCGGTCTGCTCCCCTGCCCATGCATTCCAGTATTGCGTTCTCGGCCTGTGGTGGTCCCATTGATATGACAGTGATCTCGCCACCCTCACTGTCCTTTATCTTCAGAGCTGCCTCAAGCGCATTCTCATCAGAAGGGTTTATTATTCCCCTGGCCTGCGATCTGTTCAATGTGAATTTTACCGGATCGATAAAAATTTCCTCTGCATCCGGAACCTGCTTCATCAATATGATCATTTTCAGAGACACGATTTCACCCGTACTTGTACTTGACCCCATGGCCACCCTTGGGGTTTGACCAGGCAACGGATCCGTGAGAGCACGCAAAGAAGCATGTACCGCATTCAACGCAGTCCTCGTACTTGAAGTTCAGTTTGCCTTCTATCAGCGTATAACAGCTTGCCGGGCATGCGAATGTGCAGAAATGATCCGGGCATACTGCACAGATATCAGGCTTAACCGTGATGTGCTCATATCCTTTGTCTGTCTTATAATTCAACAGAGATAGTTTTTCCTCTATTTGCATTGTAATTACATCCTCCTGGCGGCCCTGTAGGCCTCAAGTATAAGCTGTGATTTTGACATTCCAGATCCTGCAATAGATTCCAGCAGGATCTCTGAAAGATGCCTCTTTGGTTCCCCTGTTTCATAGAACATGTCAAAGAAGACTTTTTCCGCAATCCTCGGGACTGCCTTATGCATGAGGCTGCTCCATGTCACTCCCTCGATTCCCTTGAAGTTCTTCATATCCTCGAGAACGTAATTTAAAGCAAGCTTCTCGTCGTATGAATGTAGTGAAGCAGCACTGAAGTTGCCCTTCGTCTTGGCCTCTATTGCAGCTTCCGCTGCTGCAATTCCTGATGTGATCGCGTAATTCATTCCCTGTATAACAAGGCCATTGCTGAATCCGAGGCTTGCTGAATCGCCCGCGATCATGTATCCGTCTCCGCTCAGTCTGGGCACGGATTTTATGCCGCCCTCACAGACGAGGTGGGCACTGTACTCCTCAACCTTTCCGCCTTCAAGATACGGCGCAATGAAAGGATGTGTTACAAACTGTTCCATTATGTTATATGAATATGTGCTGTTATTGGCCCTCAAATCAGCTGCATTGATTACCGCACCGATAGATATTGTTTCCTTATTTGTATAAAGGAAGCCGCCAGCCTTAACTCCATCCTTCAGGAATCCAAGCACGTATTCCCCGGCATATCCCTGGGAACCCCGCAGATTGAATCTTTCGTTGATCGTGGTTTCCGGCAGTCGGATTACCTCCTTGATCCCGATTGCAACGTCCCTGTCGCCGATTGGTTCCCTCAGGCCTGAATCAATTGCAACTCTTGGATTTGCCCCCTCGGCAAGAATCACGACATCCGAGGATATTACGTCGCCTTCCTGCTCAACTCCTATGACCTTTCTGTCCTTGAACGCGACCTTGTCCACCGTTACCCCGGTTACAAGAGTGGCACCAGAAGCCTTCGCCTTGTTAGCAAGGAACTGGTCAAATTTTGCACGCAGGACTGAATATCCTGTCTTGTTATTCTCTAGCTTTTTTGACCTGAAGTCTATCGAAATGAGCGAATCATCAGTCAGCAGACCGGTGCCCTTGGAGACGACAAATCTTTCCAGCGGTGCATTCTTTTCCCAGTCAGGAATGACCTTGGCAAGCTCATTTCCCCAGAGTATTCCTCCAGAGACGTTCTTGCTTCCCGGCGGGTCGGCCCTTTCGACCAGCAGAACGCTCAGCCCGGAGGAGGCAAGTTTTATGGCAGATGATGAACCTGCAGGCCCTGCACCCACAACAATAGCATCAAATTCGCTCATCCTTACTTAATGGCACCGTTCTTAAAAAATGTTGCAATGATTTACATTGAATGCTATGAGGCGATTAACCTATTTTCTGAAGCTGATTAAATAGGGCAGTACAGGTCTCATAACGCCTAGTAAATAGATATAAATTGTCAAATCGCCTCACTGCCCATCAGGATAAACAGATCTGGAAAGTCATTGTTCATCAGCTCGTCGGGGCTCACTTGCTTAAGTCCCTACGTACAATAGATCACTTTGCAGTTCAGGAACTTCATAGGCAAGGCTATCATTACTGAACTTATTGTTAGAAAGCATGGATAGTAGATAATATCCTGTAGGGGCAGGGATATAAGCAGGGCTTGAATATTTAGATGGATAAGTTCCATTGAACGTCAAGTCATACACTGACTCGTTCCACATGACTGAATCTGCCCGGAAAGAATTCGTAATACAATATGGGATTGTAACAAAAACCCGATGTGCAGCACTAATGTTGGAGCTGTTGGTACCGACATAAACTAGAGTAAGCCCCTGAAATTTCCCTGTATTGTTGAAGACAAACCGAGTTCTGGATGTATTCGGTCTTGCCGGAGCACAGAAGTGGAATTCTATGAAGCTGGTGCTGCCGTTATTACTGCTATTCCATGTAATGTTTACGGTAACTCCAAGGTGTGAATGATTCAGTGTTTCATAGTAATCGACAGTATATAAAATCAGGGAGAAAATGAGGATGAAGGTTACAATCAGGGCAAATATCTCTCTTCGCATTATTTTCACTGTTCCTCTCGAGGCATAGCATATGCCATCAGACTGAAGTTGTCGTTGCCCTGAGATTTGAACTCGATACTGTAGGCACCTTCTGTGTGATTATCTGTGCTTAGGGAGCATGTAAAAGAGTGAAAATCACCAGGTCCAGCTGTTGAAACTGCGCCGGGGCCAGAAGGTGTGTAGGTGCATACCTTAGTTGCATTATGTATGTTTCCTGACATTATATACTCAATTCCAGCGATGTTTAAATTGATAGTAAGGTAATATTTTGCCAAAAAATTGTCCTTTTGCGTCAGTGTCACATTTTTTTCCAAAACGAGGAGTGATGTACCAGGAATCGGTGGCGATATTGTCGTTGACCCGCTGCCTTTATTAGAATTACTCGTGTATATATAATAGGAGGACGAAACTATGATTGCCATTATCACAGCAAAGACCAGTACAAGCTTCCTCCTTGATATCATCTAGTCTTCACCCCAATGATGAAAAACAAAGCTAAGATGAAAACAGTTAAGATTAGGTATTCCAGGAGCATGGAAGAAAACGGCATTATTGCGTTAAGCGCGCTCACATGATAGGTGGCATAGTATTTGTAATTGGCAGAGCTGAACACCTCACCTGGCCTGACTCCTGAAGCTGCAACGTAAGGTTGCATGTTCGACAGGAACATAGCCATACCAAACATGTTTCCAGGGTTGATAAATTCTACAATATGATACAACTGATTTAAGCTGCCATGTGCAATAGAAGATTGAAGGATCTGCGATATCAAGAACACTAAAAGGAACAGCGAAACGGAAACAGCAACCGAAGTTACCTTTTTTTTCGTTATTTCGCTGATAAGCAGACCCTCCAGCACAATAGAGAAAGACACAAATATTGCAACAAAATATTCAATATATATGTCGAGAGGAGAAAAAAACAACCTGCCAATTATGTACATGGACGGGCCGGGTGAAGTGATTGTGGATTTGGCGTATACCGATATCAAGATCAATTCATATATTACAAGATGACCGCTTTCAGCTAGATATACACCGAAAATCACAAGAAAAGAAGCAAGGATAAGGATCATGGAAAAAGTAAACTGCCATAGAAGCTTCCCGGCCAACAGGCAAACTCGTTTCCGCTTGAATACAGAAATCATTTCCCAGCTGCCGGATTCCTTTTCCTCAGAGATAGCAATTGCTGGCGGGATCAGGATAACCAGATACAATAACGGAAAGGTAGACTGAAAAACTTGTCCTACAAAGTACTGGGCTAGTACGTATTTAGCGCCATTATAGTATTGAAGAAAAAACTGATCTATCGCCGTTAGCAGGGTCAGGATGCACGTGATCAGTAAGATAGCCAGGTAGAGAACTGACCTTAGACCTGTTCTGGCCTCTTTTCTGAATACTGCGGATATTGCTTTCCATCGTGAACTGTAATCAACTTCCATATTCTCTCCTGAAGGCTTCCTCCAAACTGGGTCTCCTGGCATATTTAACTTCCACACCCTGGTTGATCAATTTCCTCACGACTTCCTGGGGCTCATCCCCGCTGTCCACGTACAGGACAGCGCCATTCTCAATCCTACAGGAATAACCAATCTTTCCGCATGCCTCTATAGCTTCGCTCGTCGGAGATGATATCTCAATAATCATCATATTCAGCTGGTGAGTCCTTGGATCTTCAACCGCATTCCCGGAACGCATGAATATGATGTCATCGGCAATTTCCTGAACCAGGGTCAAAACATGGGAACTTATCAGGAATACGATTCCAGTTCTTTTCAACTTTTTGATCAACGATGCAAGCTCAAATGATGATATTGGATCCAGCCCTTCGAATGGTTCATCCAGGCAAATAAAATTGGCGTCGGAAGACAGCACCATGGCTAGGTTCAACCTGCGCTTCTGCCCTTTCGAAAGTTTGTAGCCCATTACTTTCTCTAGCTGGGAGATGCCAGTTAAGCTGAGATATTCCGTCACATTTCCCTTTCCACCTGAAAATTGAAGATAGAACTCAACGTTTTCTCTGCACGTTAAATATGGGTAGATGGACGCATTCTCAGGCAGGTACGCAAATTTTCCTTCTCTCTTGATCGCTCCTGCACTTATTTTCTGCAATCCCAGAATCGCCCTGATGGTTGTTGTCTTTCCTGCACCATTTGCTCCAACAAGAGCAATGCACTTCCCTCCTTCATCTACAACAAGGGATAGACCCTTAACCGCTTCCTTTTTATTCCTGATCCCATACTTAACACTTATTGATTCCATGTTCAGTATGTGTTTTGTCACTTCACCATCCCCTCTTGTATTATTTTGTCACACTTCGATCTGACTTACGCTCCCGGAATTGGATACAAAATATGCTATACGAGAAAATCCCTCGAAATAAAATGACGTCTGCAGTCCCTTCGCAGATTCGTAGTTTGTAGGACCCCTCGTAATCATGTAATATCCTGCGATGTCTGGCAACTGTACAGTTGTACTGTACGATGGATTGGCATTATCCAGTTGAAAAGGGATTACCTTTGTACAATTGCTGGGATTATTTATATCTGATAGATTCTGGCTATAAAAAAGACCAAGCCCTAACCCATTACTTTCAATAAAGTCAAATTTTGTAAGGAAATTAGTCTGGTTGATGATGGCTGTTATTGTCACCGCAACGATATCGCTATTGTTATTCTCCAGATTATCAACTATCTTAACCCCAATGGAATAACTAGAATGAATATCTGTGTAATATACCAGATAGGAAAAAGAGGCAATGGCAGTAATTACTACTGCAGAAATAACTATTACGAAAAGTTTCTGCGATCTCTTTGATAGTGCCATGTAATCCCCACAACCATTATGGCTTATAAAATATTTTGACAAACCAAATTTAAGAAATTCATTTAAAATAACTTCAGGAATTGCTAAACTGAACATAAGAGTTCATATAAACATCATAATAGGAGGTAAAGATATAGTCGGAACTGTGAGCAAACTGACCCATTAAATAATAATAAATTCCTTCATATTGCCCGGAATTTCCTGGTACAGTTGCTGAAGTCTGCCATGAAGCTGAGTATGGCGTATTACCTGCAGCCTTCCCATTATCTGAGAAAACCCAACTTGTGTTATAAAGGCACATATTCACAGGCTCGAGAGTAAAACACGGCACATCAAACAATATTGGACTGAATACTTGGAGCTTAAACTAGCAAAGTTGCAATGATTGAAGCAAACTTCGTGGGTCGTGCAAGGAATGGCGTTGTGATAGTAGTGGCAATGACACTGGTGATAACAAGCCGAGAGAGTGAATGCCACCGGGTATGGCGGCATGGAGGAAGAGAGGTCTCAGGACACTGCCTGAAAGAGGCTCTTCTGTCCTGCATAGGAATTCTAAGTTAATCTCAAATGCATGTGGTTCTCGGATCTAAAAGGCGAAGTGCATCTCAAACCGGAAGGGAAGGGGTGCATGATAGGCGGACACTATACTTGAAACCGAATGCTAGAAATGAGCCAGTACTGAGTTTTAGAGGACTTGGCGGAAACGGAACCTGAAAGGAGACGTGATGGGAAATCACGGTTCGGTCAGACCAGACTGGAAGCTGCGCTGCCATTCAACTTGGTGAAATAGTTTAGTTAGAATTTAACACAAAATGGCATGCCTGTTTTTTGGAGATCAATTTCTATTGAGTCAAAAGAGTTTAATTCCCCATTGAATATATATAGAGTGAATAAATCATTCGAAATGGGCAGAAAGTAGTACGAATTCTTCCTCTTTTACATTGGAAAGATTGATTTCATCTATCAGCCTTGCTTGTTGCATTGATTGACCATGCGCTTATCTACGAAAGTTTGCTGGGAAGGTTCGGCGATCTTCACTGGTGGCCTGCAGAAACCAGTGACGAGATACTGGTAGGTAGTATTCTTACACAGAATACCTCCTGGAAGAACGTTGAAAAGGCTATAGAGCAGTTGAAAGACGGCAACCTGATCTCGCTTGAGAGCATTGCAGATGCGAATGAAGAAGATCTTGCACAAAGAATCAGGATCTCAGGTTTCTACAGGCAGAAGGCTGCCAGACTGCATTCGATATCAATGGAGATTGTTCACCGTCATGGATCGCTGGATAGAATGCGCTCCATCGATACGGAAGAACTTATCGCTTTCTTTGGAGGTATGAAGGGGATCGGGAAGGAAACCCTTGACTCCATACTTTTATACATATTTGAAAGGCCTGTCATGGTCATGGACTCGTATTCGAGGAGGATACTTTCCCGCGTTTCTTATCCGGAATACGCGGAGGATCATGCGATCCAGCAAGCTGCATTATCAGATCTGCAATGTTCCGTTGATGCACTGAAAAACTATCACGCATGCCTTGTTGAACTTGGCAAGAACTATTGCAGAAAAACTCCTGAATGCGCGGAGTGCCCACTGAAACATGACTGTAACTACGCTATGGATTTGAGTTCCCCGTAGCCGATGAGCCGCCACCTGTTTGAGATCCTTCTGCCAATTGCTACTCTTGCACCGACGTTGGCAGCCACCGGGTATCTGAGGCTGACCTCAATTTCATCGTCCCTTCCGGACGACACGACGGCAACTGTGTTTGCAGTTCCGACTGTAAGCATGAGGCTTTCCTTGCTCTTGATCGGCGTGATCGTCTGCTCCTCGGCAAAGCCAACCACTCTCTTAAGCAAGTGCGTCACTACAACCGCATCGGAAACGACTGGAGGAGCCTTTCCAACGTTACCAACGATCCTGCCCGTGAATGAATCATTCTTTGTAAGGAACGGATCAAGCTTTGTGCCAACGGCAGCCAGTCCACCAGGCCTGATCTTATCAAGGCTGCTTGTTCCTGCCCTGAGGCTGGTTATCTCAGTTATCACATTCTCCCATGTCTGCTTGTTGCCCTTGGTAACCTGGATACCTGGAGAAATCTCGATCTCCTGCCCTGCACTCAGTTCACCTGTAACGAGGGAACCGCCAAGAACACCGCCAACCAGTTTTGCGGGGTTAGTTCCAGGTTTATTGACATCAAAGGATCTTGCTACATACATCATTGGATCATGGGATGGATCGAAAATCGGTGAAGGGATTCGTTCCTCTATTGCCTTGAGTAGAGAATCTATGTTCACATTATGATATGCACTTACAGGTATAATGGGAGCATTTTCTGCGACGCTTCCTTTCAGGAATGACTTGATTTCGTTGTAGCTTTCTACTGCCTTCTCCCTTGTTACAAGATCGATCTTGTTCTGAGCAACCACTATATTCTTGATCCCCATGATTTCCAGCGCTGTAAGATGTTCCCGTGTCTGGGGCTGTGGGCATTTCTCGTTTGCTGCAATGACAAGGAGCGCACCATTCATGATGGACGACCCGGCAAGCATTGTCGCCATGAGCGTCTCGTGTCCGGGGGCATCCACGATTGATATGGATCTTGACTCTGTACACTTGCCCGATTCCGGGTTCCGGGAATAATATATTTCGTCACTCTCGTTCTTGCACTTATAAATCGTGACATCAGCGTATCCTAACTTTATCGAGATTCCTCTCTTAATCTCCTCTGAGTGGGTATCGGTCTTTGTTCCCGTGAGTGCCTGAGTGAGTGTACTTTTGCCATGATCAACATGGCCAACCATCCCGATGTTAACGCTTGGCTGGGAAACCATCAGTTGCTGACCTTTGCCTCTTCCCCTTCAAGAGGGTTAGGGCCATACTGGACAATCTTGAGATTGAGCTGGGAAATGTCTGTGCCGACGATGGCTCCGCGCACCGTTATGCGCTTCCTCTTTCCATCCTTGCCTGCCTTTCCTCTGGTGTATGTCTTCAGTATTCTCTTCTTTCCAGACAGCTGGAGATCAGATCTCATGGCGAATCCGTCAACAGAGGTGCCTCCAGTCAATTTAAGCCTGTATCCTGGAAGGTTAAAGAATATCCCATCCAGTTCTTCTCCTATCTTTCTTCCTGCAAGTGATCCAAGATTCTCGGGAGAGACCTCTCTCTTATGCGTCTTCCCCGTCTTTGGGTCTGCAATTAGTGCTACTGCGTTTGCCATTAATTTCACTCCTGATTTGTGTTTACCTTAAGGTTCCCTGTATTTTTCCTGAGTTAATAAATGATATGATATCTAATGACAACTCGCTCCAAAGTACCAGCTGATCTAGACACACGAGTTGATAGGAAGATGCTTTACCACTAGATCACTGCTACTATTCCAAGCATGATGATGAATGAGAGCGAAAACCAGTAGGCAGCCTTTAATTTCCTGCCACTCGTATATGGACCCATAATCTCCATTTTTCCCACCATGTAACCTAGAATCAGACCCGGGCCTAAAAGTATGAACACAAAGCCAACCAAAAGATCAAGCACAGCGTTAATCAGCATTGATCCTGGAAGAATCATTGCAGCAGCAGCACCAGGAATGCTCTCCAGAAGGTAAAAATAGAAAATCCTGTCCCTGCTAATGCCTATCGCCTCCGCGGTACCCCATGCGCTTCCTAGTGAGATAACAACCAATGCCAGAAAACCAGAAGCCGCCAGCCCAACACCAAAAAGCAGTGGCGCATAAGGGCCCGCAATGATCGAGAGCGAATTTGATATAGACTTTGCAGAGACTATCTTTGCGACCGGAATGTTGCCTGCCATAACCATCTCGACTACGATCATCATAATCTCAGTAGCAATAGCGCCAATTAGGGTCTCAACCCGCATCAGCCTGACTGCAATGTGTTTCAGGTTTCCTCCATCCATGTATACTGAGGTGCCAGTGATGCTGGAATCGATGGATTTCATTTTGTGTGCTGTTGCGGAAGCCTGAAAAAATAGCATGAATGGCATGATCACTGCCCCGGCATTTGCAGCCAAGATGAAGAGGTATGCGGTCGTTGGGTTAACGCTGAACATGCTGTAGTCTTGTACTCCCCTCACAAGCAGCGTGAGAATGAATGACGTTATGAGTATTCCAGAAATAAGAATCAGAACTTTTTCTGCATTTTTGTATTTTCCTCGCGCAACGATGGCGATGTGAATGAAGAATACGATCGGCACGGAAATGATCGGCGATATCCCCAGCACCGAAAGACCAACTGCGATACCTAGATACTCAATAGCGTAGGTGGCGATATCAGCCAGCGCCATCGGGAGTGTAAGAAGTAGGGCCAGCTTTCGACTGTATCTCTCCCGTATGTTTTCCCCGAGACCTTTTTCAGTCGCCACTCCAAGCCGGCCAGACACTTCCTGCATTATGAAGAGAGGTATTATGAGCAACAGGAGGAACCATATCATGCTGTAATTGAAGAGTGCACCCGTCTCGGCTGCACCTATTGTACTGCTTGCATCCATATCTGCCATCATTACGATCCATGCAGGACCAAACAGCTGGAAAACTAATTTTTTACGGATGCGCACAGACTTATAATTAGGCTAGCCTAAATTAACATAAATCCATACATGTAATCCACAAGCCCTCCGGACCTGAAGCATTTTATAACCTTCTAACTGCCCGGTACTGCGCTGTCGATATATGATGCATGAAAGCAGTTTTATCCCCCTGATCATTTCACCTTGTGATTGTTCTAGGAATTGAGGGAACAGCCCATACGATAGGCGCAGGAATCGTGGACGGAAACAGGGTACTGTCCAGCGAGACCTCAACCTATCTGCCCGCCAAAGGTGGTATTCACCCAAGGGAAGCAGCAATCCACCATGCCGAGTTTGTAGCTCCAGTTATACAGAAGGCACTGGATGGCGCGGGCATCACGATGCGAAATGTGGATCTTGTAGCCTTTTCCATTGGCCCAGGGCTCGGGCCATGTCTCAGGGTCGCAGCTACAGCAGCGAGAACGCTTTCCCTCAGGCATAAGATACCAATAATTGGTGTAAATCACCCTCTGGGTCACATCGAGATTGGCAGGATGCTCTCTGGGGCTCAGGATCCGGTTATGCTCTATGTATCCGGAGGGAATACACAGGTCATTGCACATATGCAGGGCAGGTACCGTGTATTCGGCGAAACGATAGACATCGGGCTAGGAAACATGCTGGACAAGATTGCAAGAGATCTTGGGTTTCCATTCCCAGGAGGACCGAGGATCGAGATTCTTGCAGCATCAGGACGCAAACTTCTTGATCTTCCGTACTCGGTGATGGGAATGGACACGTCGTTTTCGGGCATCTACACTGCAGCTAAGAGATATCTGGAGCTTGGAGAGTCCGTGGAGGACATATGCTTCAGCATGCAGGAAACGGCGTTTGCGATGCTCGTAGAGGTAACTGAAAGGGCGCTGGATTATCTTGGCAAGAGCGAGGTACTGCTTGCCGGCGGTGTTGCTAGGAACACGCGCCTTAGGGAAATGATTAGCAGCATGAGTGAGGAGAATGGCTGCCAAGCTTATCTGACGAATCCTGAGTACTGCATGGACAACGGTGCAATGATCGCAAGAGCCGGGCAACTGATGTATGAGTCTGGGCAGAGACAGAAAATGGAAGATACAGCAGTGATACAGAGCTACAGGATAGACCAGGTTGAGGCGGACTGGGTTGATTCAGTGAGCAGGCCCAGGCCAATGCAGGGGGCAGAAGCGATTATCAGTAGATCGAGATATTTCGGCAGGGATGCAGTCATGAAGAAACGTATTGGCAAAGGATACCGGAATCCAGGACTGGATTTCCGGATCAGGACAACAAGATTGAGGAATGAAGTCTCGGTAGCATGCAGGTTGCATGAACTCGGCGTAGACACTCCTGTTATCTATTCTGTAAGGCCTGAAGCGGGAGAAATAATCATGGCGAGACTCAACGGAAAGAGCCTGAGGGATGCAATCCTCTCGGGTGACGGGAGCATCTCCATGATTGACAGCCTTGGTTTAATCGTTGCAGCGATGCATTCTAACCTGGTTGCGCATGGAGATCTTACAACTAGCAACCTGATGGTGGACAAACAGGGCCGCATATACTTCATTGACGCAAGCATGGGGAGTTTCCCTGCCGAGACCGAGGCGCTTTCACAGGATCTTTTCCTGCTGAAGGAGTCGCTCTCAAGCATGCATGGAGATCGGCCAGGTTTATGGCAGACGTTTCTTGAATCATACCGAAAGAGCCTTCCCGGATCCGATAAAATCATCTCCACTCTCCGAACAATTGAGGCGAGAAGGAGATATGTATGATCCTGGTAACAAGCAACAGGCATAAGTTTGTCGAGATATCGAACCTTTTTGTAAAGGCCGGTATCCAGCTTGAATGGGTGCAGAAGAAATATGAGGAGATCCAGGAGGATACAACCGAGATGATATCTTACCGTAGCTGCGCTGTAGTAAGGAAGGAATTAAAGGACGATTTCTTCCTGGAAGATACGGGTCTTTACGTCCCTTCGTTGCATGGTTTTCCTGGCCCCTATTCCTCATACGTGAATACTACCATAGGCTACGAGGGCCTGCAAAAGCTTGTTGCCGGAAAGGAAAGTTCAGCTTATTTCAAGACCGTAGTCTCCCTGAGCATTGGTGACAGGATAATCCAGTTTGGAGGCATTCTGAGAGGAAGAATATCATCGGAAGCCGCAGGTTCTGGTGGTTTTGGCTTCGATCCTGTCTTCGTGCCGGACGGCCAGAACCTGACGTTGGCAGAAATGGACGTTGTATCGAAGAACCGCTTTTCCCACCGTTCAAGAGCCGTGGCATCGATGCTGGGTTATCTCCTTGCTTCTCAAGAATAGAAAAAATGGCGCGTATCTTTTCCCTCTTCTACTGAGCGGGTCAGTATTTGCATTCCAATAAGGACAAAGGACTTCCAAGCATTCTAGAAAGATTGTTCAGGTTTGAACATCACGTATAGCTGAATTTACCGGGTATTTCGATTTGCTTTAATTTTGGTTGATATTACCACAGGTAATAATTAATACAGGAAGCACATTTTATAGGATCCGCTAACAAAATTTTTAATATGCTTCTTAAATAAGCGGAGGAATAAAATGGTAAAAAACATTTCAATTGAGCAGCTTAACAGGGTACCGACGCACAAGAGTAACGTTGAAATTGTTGAGAGAAAAGGATTGGGCCATCCGGATAGTATTTGCGATGGAATTGCGGAGGCCGTGAGCAGGGAACTCAGCAAGTATTACCTTAAGGAATACGGAAGAGTGCTTCACCACAACACGGATCAGCTTGAAGCCGTTGGTGGACAGTCAAGGCCTAAGTATGGTGGCGGAAAGATAATTGAGCCGAGTTACATAATACTGAGCGGAAGAGCGACCTCTCAGGTGGATGGGGAAAGCATTCCAGTGAAGTCGATTGCAATTGGAGCCACCAAGAATTATATGAAGACTAATTTCAAGCACCTCAATATTGACACTGATGTGATAATAGACTCCATGATTGGGCATGGATCGATTGATTTGATGGGTATATTCGACACAGGAAAGCTGAAGGCAAATGATACGTCGTTCGGGGTGGGTTTTGCCCCATTTTCCGATACCGAAAATCTCGTTCTTTCGACCGAGAAATATATTAACGGAAGCCTGAAGAAGACACTGCCTGCGGTCGGTTACGATGTTAAGGTAATGGGCTTCAGGGAGAAGGATACCATCAACCTGACAGTTGCTGCAGCTTTTGTTGACAGCTATGTTAAGGATCACCATGAGTACATGAATATCAAGGAAGAGCTCAAGTCAAAGGTTATGGACAATGCTTTAAAGTTGACTGACAAGAAGGTTCAGGTTTTCGTCAACACCGGTGATTCCGAAGCCGATCATGTTGAGTACCTTACGGTGACTGGGCTTTCCCTTGAGAATGGCGACGACGGATCAGTAGGCAGGGGAAACAGGGTCAACGGACTTATTACACCTTACAGGGCTATGAGCATGGAAGCCGCGGCAGGAAAGAACCCGGTTACGCATGTGGGGAAGCTTTACAACGTACTGGCAAACATGATTGCCAACGACGTGGTGAAGGAAGCCGACGGCGACATAGAGGAAGTCCTTGTCAGGATAGTTTCACAGATCGGGAGGGAAATCTCGGATCCTCACATGGCAAGCGTTCAGGCAATTTATGCCAGTGGAGTGCAGGCATCAAAATATGAGGCCAAGATCAGGTCCATAGTGGACAGTCACCTGAGCAAGGTGTCAGACCTGACAAACCAGTTTGTGGAAGGTAAACTCTCGGTCTTCTGAGTGCACATGGCTGAACGGATTGCGAAAAGAGTTATTTTTTCGGGTCACGTTCAGGGTGTTTTCTTCAGGAGGCAGACGAAGGATGCTGCGGACAGCGCTGGTATTACGGGCTGGGTTCGCAACCTTCCGGACGGAACTGTTGAGGCGCTGTTCTGCGGTGATGAACAGTCTGTCTTCAGGCTAATTGATTTCTGCGCGAATGAGCTGAGAAGGAGTGACGTTACCTCGTACATGGTTAATGACGCTGAGTGCACGCAGGCAAAGGACTTTACTATCCAGTAAGCTACGTGAATACCTCGAAGTCGTAGCCTACTTCCTTCAATTTTTCAAAAAGCGCCGCTGCATGCTTTGAGCCCCGGACGTTGACAGTGAACATAATGCTCTGGAACCCGATTGGCGTGGTTTCGTCCAGGTTATCGACCTCTGCATGGTAGATGTTGCCGCCGGCTTCAGAGATTGCCATTGCAATCCTATATAGTGTTCCCGGTTTGTCGGGAATCTTGAAACCAATACGGACCAGCTTGGATTCGTGCTCAAGTGACTTGTAGATTATCTTGGAAAGGAGGAGGAGGTTCGTGTTGCCTCCCGAGATTACGATGACAGTCTTCTTCCCAGAAATGTCCAGTTTTCCCTCGAGGATTGCAGCGAGGCCGGCGGCACCGGCAGGCTCGACCAGTATCTTGTTGTGCTCCAGGAGGTGATAGAGGGCGAGAGCGATGGTCTCATCCGAAACGGTGATTACATGATCCACGTACTTCTGTATCATGGATAGTGTGATGTCTCCCGGGCGCCGTATGGCAATACCGTCTGCTATTGTCTGCCCGGTAACATGCTCGACTATGCTGCCCGAGTCCACTGAAGCACGGACAGAATCGAATTTCTCTGACTGGACCCCAATGACCCTGATGTTGGGATTAATCGTCTTGGCAGCCATAGCTATTCCCGAGATCAGGCCGCCACCGCCAACAGGAACCACAATCATGTCTGCATCCGGCAGGTCCTCCATTATTTCAAGGCCAATAGTCCCCTGACCGGCTATGATCCACCTATCATTGAATCCCTCGATAAATGTCCTGTTCTCGTCAACTGCAACCTTGAGTGCATGATCCCTCGCCTCCGCGTAATCTGAACCGAAGAGATCGATCTGCGCCCCGTATCGCTCGACTGCGTTAATCTTTGCAGGAGTGGTAAACTTGGGCATTACAATCTTGCAGTTGATCTTGCTTATCTTCGAGGCAAGCGCCACGCCCTGTGCATGGTTCCCGGCGCTGACTGCTATTACGCCCGCCTTCTTCTCCTCCGCAGTCAGCTTCGATATCTTGAAAAGCGCACCCCTGATCTTGAATGAACCAGTCTTCTGCAGATTCTCAAGCTTGTAAAATACGGACCCTCCGAATGTTTTTCCCATTGTTTCTGAGGAGTCCACAGGAGACCTGTTTATCTTTCCTTTGAGAAATTTTGCGGCCTCAAGTATGTCTTCAAATGCCGGCAGCTGAGATGACTCGATCACCATAATATAGACCCTGATTTGCTCTAAGTTATATTCATTTTCGCATAGTGCCGGTCTTATTGATCTTCAGCCTTTCATCTGTCATAAGGGATAATCTGCTTCTCTTTTATGGCGGATGTCGTTACCATGGGCATGAAGTTTGCAGTAATAGGGCTAGGTAACCACGCAATAAAGAGGGTCATGCCTGCCATCAGGATGTCTGGAAACAGCATAAATAGTGTTTATAGCAGGAGCCCTGAAAAGGCAAGCAGGATCGCAAAAGACTTTGGCGGCGAGCCCTATCAAAGCTACGACCGCATGCTTTCAGGTGACTGTGATGCAGTATACATCGCGTCTCCGAACAGCCTGCATTACAGCAATGCCATGGCTGCGCTTGAGCATGGAAAGCATGTCCTCATGGAGAAGCCTATGACTCTCGATTATGAGGAGGCGAAGAACCTTGTGGAGAAGGCGGAGGAAAACAACCTTTCGCTGGCTGTTGGCTTCCACCTGCGTCTCCACCCGGCGGTAGAGGAGATTAAAAAGCACATCCGGGACGGTGATATTGGCGATGTAACCGCGATTGATGCCAGCTGGGGAGGTTTCAGCCCTTCAAGCCGCACCAATACAGAGGAATCTGATAGCAGGTGGTGGGGCGAGGAATCCATGGTTGGTGGCGGGTCCATAATGGGCACCGGAGTTCACGTAATGGATACACTGAACAATGTCATGGGGTTCCATCCGGATCGCATTTCGAGCTTCAGAGACCCCAGGGCGGAGTTAATAGACGCTACATCGTCCATCCTGCTGAATTATGGGGCCACAATTGCTCATGCAGTCTCTTCCCGAAGGATGTTCCTCCCGGATAACTCACTGAGGATAATGGGCACTGAGGGGGCCATTGTCTGCACTGATCTCTTCTCCACGCAGATCAAGAGTTCGCTCAACGTCAATGGAAAGACGAAGAGGTTCCAGTCAGGTAACATATACCGGAAGGAAGTTGATTCCTTCGTCGATCTTGTGAATGAAAAGAGGTCACTGATCGCAAAGGGAATCGATGGATCCATTGTTGTTAAGATGACTGAGCTTGCGATCCGATCGGACATGGAAGGAAGGGCTTTCCCGATTGACCTCTGATCTCCAGCATCAAGAAAAGAAGAAAACTACTGCATTGCTGGATCCACTCTCCGCACATGATTGAGTGCAGTTCGTGCGGGCCCGCATAGAAGATATTAAGATTACGGTATGCTTCCCAGCATTATGACTACCTCCACATCGACTGTAACCAGTGAATATTGCTCGGAAGTCCTATTTGTGATAAAGGATTTCAGGACAGACATGCTGCTTTACAGGGAACGTGCAGCCCTCCTTCTTCCCGATAAGGATCAGAGGAACTCATTCATCATATCTCACGACGGCAATGAGGTCCGTTTCTTCATCAAGAGCACCACACTGGCCGGACTTTCATACATGAAGGCATTTTTCAGTAAGCTTTACTTGTGCAACTTTGAAAGACAGGATCCGCCTCAAATTGACGCCTTAAGAATACTTGTAATTCGCCCATCACTACGGAACTTCAGGGGAAAACAGAAATACAGCGCAGGTTTTGTCAGAACCCTGACCCAGGGACTGGCCTCGGTCAGGGATCTCAACTACCAAGCCGAGGTAATAATCGAGACTTCCCGGCCTGTTTCTGCAAGAAGAAGAAATTACGGTTTTTCGATCAGGATCCAGCTATCAGGCGATCCGATAAATTTTGATCCCGCTATCTCTGTGATAAGGGAATCTCTCAGGCAGATGAGAGAAGACCATGGCCTCGTTCTCAAGCTTAACGAAAGTAAGAAATTCAGGCTGCTAAGGAACCTACTTAAGGATCCATTCCAGCTGTCCAGCGTTGTCAGGATACCTGAGGATGAAAGCCTTGTTCCATCCTCTCCTGCATCATGATTCCTGCTTTATCCCGTAGTACTGGTAAAATCCTCCCTTGCTTCCCTTCTTGTTCCCCAGGTAACCGGATAGTACGAGCTTTTTCAGCAAAGTAGGCGCTGCGTAGTCAGACCTCTTCGTCTCCTCGTACATATATTCGGCGACATGAAGCATGGTATCAAGGCCGATAAAGTCTGAGAGCTCGAACGGGCCCATAGGAAAGCCGAAGGCAAGCTTGGACATCTTATCTATCTCAGCGATACCTGCAACTCCTGATTCGAACATCCTGTAAGATTCCATTAGCCAGCTGTTAAGGAACCTGGTTGTAAAGAATCCAGGTCCGTCGTTCACGAGTATCGGGACCTTTCCCGCTGACTCGGATATTTGCACAACCGTCCTAATTGCTTCTTCCGTGGTTTCAGGGCCCTTGACCACTTCCACCAGCTTCATTACCTGAGGTGGGTTGAACCAGTGCATCCCAACGAAGTTCTTCCCCCTAGTGGTAAAGGAGGAGAGACTGCTAATCATTATTCCTGATGTGTTGGATGCAAACAGTGCATCTTTCTTCACGATCCCGTCCAGTTTCCTGAAGAGTGCTCCCTTGACCTTTTCATCCTCTGTGATCGCCTCGATGACTAGATCGCAGTCCTTCAGGTCCTCCTGGTTCACTGTCGTGCTCAACCTGGAGAGCGTCTGATCTGCTTCCTCCTGCTTCATCTTGCCTGAAGAGACGGCACGCTCCAGGCCAAACCTTCCTGTTCGGATCATCTGCATGCCATTCTTCAGGAAATCCTCAGAGATGTCGTTCATAATCACGCTATATCCGTACCTTGCAAGTGTCTGAGCAATCCCGTGACCCATTATTCCTGAGCCAATCACGCCAATTTTCAAGTCTTTCTGAGCCCGCATGAGAGGTAAATCATAAGAAGGTTGATAACTGTTGCATCTCATTTGCCTGATAGCTGAATAAAGAATGAAATCTGTCCTTGATCAGCGTCCAATACCCTATATCTTGCCCTAACATCTTTATGCTCGGCCAAAATATCTCATAGATTGCTATGTTTTTTAATCCCAGGAAGATGTATCTGTTTGAATGGATAGTTGAGAATGGGAGGAAAGCCAAGTATAACCTCTCGAGGAACAACATGCCAGATTATATCGCAAGACAGTCCGGAATAGACTTTTCTTTCGAGACCTACGAGAAGAACCGTGACTCTGCGCAGAAGTTATTCGTTGAAGCGGTATCCAACCTATATAATGTTCCTGAAGATTGCGTCACGCCAACCATTTCAGGTTCTGAGGCGATCTTCATTTCGCTCCTCTACATCAGGAGGTTCTCCGGAAGGATCAAGATATTCCTTCCTGAGTATGAGCCGATTTTCAATGTCGCGGAGTCGCTGGGCTTTGATGTGGAATATAGGGATTTAAAGGATCTCGACGCTGAGGATCTGGATATCCCATTTGGGTGCTCCTTGCCAAATAACCCGATTGGGACTTCCAACCGCTTGTTCCTGGGAGAAGCGGCCCATGACGAGGGACCGCGCCCTATGAGGTATTTTGACGAAACGTTCGCGGAATTCAGGAAAAAGAAGGGTACCACGGTGTTCCATGAAAACAGATCAATAATAGCATCGTCCACGATGGTAAAGTATTACGGCCTATCCGACCTGAAGGTGGGTTGGATCCTTGCGGATTCTTCGCTTAAGGAGCACTTGGTGAATACAATGAATGGGGTAACCCCGTCCATACCGCCTTATTCCCTCTGGATATCCTATCAGGCGATGAAGGAAAAGCCTTATTTCGATAAGGAAGTGGAGGAACTGGTCAAGACAAATACCGAGATCGTTGGAAAATTCATCAACAGTACCCCTGGACTTGAATGGGAGGAACCGGACGGAACCCCATTCGGGTTCGTACATGTCAAGACAAGGAACTCGAAGGAACTCTGCCAGGATATACTTGAGAAGACGGGGGTACTCGTCGGTCCGGGAAAATACTTCGGCGACGATTCAGGCTTCAGGCTGTGCTTCACCTTACCACCAGAAGACCTTTCCATGGGGCTCAAGGATCTTGGAGATTACTTCAGGATGCACATGAAAAACTGAGCTTCACTGACAGTAGAATTATTGTCGTTCATTCTCTTTTCTGTATTATCAGCTTGAGTCCGTCTACATCCTTAACTACCGCCTTGTCCCCAGGCTCAAGTTTCTCTTCTTTATCAAATGGAGCGGCGGCCCAAACCTGTGAATCTACAAGCACCTCTATCCTATCAGGATTGACGGATTTAACAGTGCAGCGCCTCCCTAGCATGCTCTCAACTCCCGTGAATCCGGAAGCACCGAACGGGTACCTGGTAAGAAGCCTTCCAAGCCATGCCCCGATAAAAAGACTACCGACCGTGTCCAGTACAACGATGAGGATAAGTATTGTCTCACTTGGCACATCTCTTTATTATTTTTCAGGATATATGATTGTTGATTTTTAAGGCAACTTACTTCTTTCGCATGCTTAATGCATTACGAATATCTATTGTGGTGCCCCAAACGCTGAATTCCATATTTCCAATCTCTGTGAAACAAAATGTTGAAGATTTCAATGTGAACTGTGAATAATGCAAGACTGATTCTCTTGCATGTTGGTAAGAATGAACCCACCCTGCACACTATACTAAGAAAGGATGAAAATAGCAGGTGGGATGTTCCTTTCAAGTTCTTGCAGCACCCCGTGAACCCGTACTTTGGAGTGAAAAAGGGAAGTTATAAGATCCGTTATGATTTGTTTGACCAATACAGGTGAAACAGCTTATTTCTCTTCTTCCTGCAACGTGTATTTTCTCTCGGTTCCGAATGGGCGGAACTGCCTTCCGTTACCGCGATAGAACTTGGAGAAGAATTCCACATAAAGGAGCCTTGCACCCTGAATGCCAGGCTCGAAAATCGCTATTGCCAGGTTAAATATCTGTCCCAGGACCAGGACTACTCCTCCCAGCAGGATGAAAACAGGTCCCTTGTGCAGGTTGGAGAGGAAAATGTCGTCCACCACGAATGCAAGGATCACCGAAGCAAGCAGGATTCCCACTATTCTTGTATAAGAAAGAATATGCGATATGAGGGAAGGGACCTCTATCATTCCCCTGCCCCTCTCAAAGACAATCACGATAATTAATCCGAGGATAGCAAGGTAGACAGGAAGAGCAGTAAGAGGACCCGTGATGGGATCGAGGGAGATTGAGACCTTATGCAGGAAGTTAAGACCGGTAATGGCAACCCCCCACGCGAGTATGAGCCAGCCCACTGAGCTGATCGCCTTGTGGTTTTCGCCATGCGCAATGTTGTTGAGTACGCCAAGTATGAACCCGAAGGATACCATTGCAAGGCCGATATATCCTGACAAGAGTAGCAGCTTCGCAATACCGTAAGATGTGATCGGATCGAGAATTGTGAAGGGAAGCAATTTAAAGCCGAAGAAGTTATTGAATATTACTCCCGCAATAATGGCAATTATGGAGGATGGTATCAATACCTTCCCGAGTACAAGAAGAGGACCCTTTCCAAGGATCTGGACAGCGAATGCTGAGATTTTTTTCGGCATAATGGAGAATGTCCCCGGATGTGTTATCTTCCTCACCATCCATATAGAGAACAGGAGGATTACCAGGCCATAGCCAATATCACCAACCATCAGGCCGAAGAAGAAAGGGAATATAATCGCAAATATTAGTGTGGGATCGAATTCACTCTCCACCGGCAGGGAATAGAAACGTATGAAGAACTCAAAGACCCGGATATGCTTCCAGTTGGCGAATGCTGTGGGTGGTTCCTCGCTTGTTTTTACCCTGCTGACAAGACAGGATCCTGCGGTGCGCTTTTCCAGCGCTTTCGTTAATTTTTCCACTTCTCGGACCTTTACCCAGCCTTCCATTGCAAATGCTTCTGAAGTGGACAATGCCCTTTGCGCAGCCTCCAGTTTACTTACTTCTATGCGAAGCTGCTCTTCCAGCGTAGCAATTTCCCCGTAATACTTCCTGGAGAGTTCTTGGTAATCCTCGTTTACCATGGAAAGAGCTTTTTCCATGTTCTTCAGGTTGGCAACGAGATCCTCATAATAATCGGCCGGTTTCCCCTTGAGCTCAGGTATGTGCAATAACGAATATCCCAGCTCGTTGGCGACTTTTGCCAAGTCCGTTTCAGCAAGCACAGGAATAGTGACTACATACTGACCATTTGGTGTAGGTACAACAGATGGTGAGGATGGGATCCGCCTAAGAGCATCAGGATCGACGTTCTGCATCGGGCTTGTGACAATGTATGACTTGGTGAATGAAGTATTGAAAATTGAAAGATCGACGTCCATCCCGATGAGAGGCTGCGTCGTCTCCATTCGGTTCCGGATGTCCTTTATGTCGGTGCTGATGTCAGCCTCCTTTTCTTTGAGGATCCTGAGGCGATCAGTGAGATCTATGGACCTGGCCTCTTCCAGAGCATCTTTGAGCGAGGTGAATTTCTTCCTGCTCTGAACAGGTTGCTTTGGAAGAATTCCCATGTATGACTTAAGCCTCTGCAACTCGGCGTTTGCAACCTCGATTTCTGAAGCAAGATCGGATGCCTTCATGTACTGGAGCAGGTCCGGTGACACCGGCTCAAGCTGCATGACCCTCAAGTCATGGAGGATTGTAACTACCCGATCCCTGTACCTGATCAGGGAGATTATGCGTATCTTTTCCATCTTCTCCGGTCTCAGTGCCGTGGCTTACTCCTCCAGGAACTTTCTTACAATTTCGGACAGAATCTTTGATGCCTCTTTCTTGTCCAGGCTGAGCTTCATTTCTGATGCAAGCTTTCTCGCAGATTTCAGGGTTTTCTCCTCTTTTTGAAGGAGCTTCATTTCCTCTTCGTCAAGCTTGGCCATGCGCTCCATTTCTAAACGCTGTGATTCAGCTTCGATATCCTGCTGTGATTTCTTCAGTAGCTGCTCGTATGCTTCTTTCAGCTTCTTGCTTTCCTCATTGAATTCGGCATTGGCAGCCTCTTCTGCTTCCTTTATTTTCTTGAGTATCTCTATATCGTCTGGCATCATATCACTCCGGCAAATAGCAGTACCAGTACTGCTCCCGTAACGCCCATGTTGATTGTCCATATTATCGCCCTGGCAAGGCGGAACTTCCTGACCGCTGGGCTATTCAGGGCCTCCGGACTCAACTTATAATACATCACGCGTTTTCCATTCTTATCGTAAAGCGCCACTAGGCGGCACCTCCTGGGTTCTGGGAACTCCTGGCCTGAAGGTTTCTCTTCACTGCCTTGAGCATGCTGAACGTTTCTCTCTCCATCTCATCCAGGCGCATCCTGATGTACTTGGCATTTGCAGCCAGGCCCGGAATCAGTATGTTCTCGATTGCATTGGATCTCCTCTTCGTCCTGTCTATTTCCCTGAGAAGTTTCCTCATTGAATTCTCCTTCTCGGCAATCTCGAGAAGTGCCTTGAAGATCTTCTCGAATTTCATGATCGAGTCATTTATCACGGTCGGGATCGAAACTGCCCTGTATATCTCTGAGAGCAGGCTCTCATGGTAGACCACATTCAGGGTTGGGATACGCACGCCCATCACGTTCTTGGTTGCGACGTTCGCATCCGTATCGACGGACATGGATGCAATCCTCTCAAGATTCACAAGACCGGAGAGAGCCTCCGCGAGGCGAACCGTGCCAAGTGTTGTCTCCATGTCTGACCTGATGTTCTCCCTCATTCCCTTCACAGTCCTGCTGATAGCAAAAAACTCCATGACAAGCGAGGTTCTCTTCATCTTGAGCAGATCCAGCCCCTTCTTTGCCAGGCGTATTCTCCTGGTCAAGTTGATCAGCTCAATCCTGGTAGGTTTAACCTCGCTCGATGCCATCCAAATCACTTATTCCATTTGCCGTATTTCGCGACATGATCTTTCTTGACCCTCTTCATCTCCTGCTCCGGCAGAGCCGAGAGCAGTTCCCAACCAAGATCCAGGGTCTGCTCTATTGTCCTGTCCTCGTTCCTCCCCTGATTGACGAACCTCTTCTCAAATGATTCAGCAAACGCAAGGTACATCTTGTCTGTCTTTCCAAGCGCTTCTTCGCCAACTATAGCGCTCAGTGATCTCAGATCCTTTCCAGTTGCATAGGCAGAGTAGAGCTGGTCGGAAACGCCACGATGATCTTCCCTAGTCCTGCTGGGACCTATTCCCTGATTCATCAACCTTGAAAGCGAAGGCAGGACATCTATTGGAGGATATATCCCGTTGCGCTGCAGGTCCCTGCTCATTGCGATCTGCCCCTCGGTTATGTATCCCGTCAGATCCGGGATGGGGTGTGTCCTGTCGTCTCCTGGCATCGTCAATATAGGTATCTGCGTAATTGATCCGTTCCTTCCCTTGATCTTGCCTGCGCGCTCGTATATTGTGCTCAGGTCGGTGTACATGTACCCCGGGTATCCCCTCCTTCCCGGAACCTCTTCCCTTGCAGAGGATATCTCACGGAGGGCCTCGCAGTAGTTTGTCATGTCAGAAAGGATAACGAGTATATGCATCTCCTTCTCATACGCAAGGTACTCGGCGGCAGTAAGTGCAGCTCTAGGAAGGATTATCCTTTCCATAGATGGATCCGATGAAATATTAAGAAAAAGCACTGCTCTTGATATTGCACCAGTTTCCGTGAACTGGTTGATGAAATAGTTGGCTTCCTCGCTGGTTATTCCCATGGCTCCGAATACGACGGCAAAGCTCTCGTCCTTGCCCACTACCTTTGCCTGCTTTGCTATCTGCGCAGCAAGCTCATTGTGCGGGAGTCCAGACGCGGAGAAGAGGGGCAGCTTCTGCCCTCTCACCAGAGTGTTCATGCCGTCTATAGTGGATATTCCAGTCTGGATAAATTCTGACGGCTCTTCCCTCGAATAAGGGTTGATTGCATTACCAACGATATCGACCTTTTCTCCTGAGATGGGGGTTCCTCCGTCTATCGGGGAGGCAAAACCATTGAATATCCTGCCGAGCATGTCGTCTGATACCTGGATCCTTGCAGTCGAGCCCGAGAACCTTACCGATGTTTCGGTGGTGTTCATTCCCGTAGTTGAGCCGAATACCTGTATGACTGCCATTCCCCTCCTTGTCTCGAGCACCTGGCCAATCCTTGTCTCGCCGTTTTCAAGATTTATCTGGACAAGCTCATTGTAGGATGCGTTCGGCACTTCCTCCACGAACAGCAAAGGGCCTGTGATCTGTGATATTGTCTTGTAATTAATTTGCGGCAACCTGTTCACCTCCCATAATTTGTGAGAAGTCGGAGTCCATTTCTTTCCAGAGAGAATCAAAGAAACTCTTTACGTCGGCTTCCTTGATCTCCTTCATCCTGGATATCTTTCCCCTGGATGGCAGGCGCTGGATCGCATCCATGTTGTTCCCCCTTTCTATGGCTTTCTCCTGTTTCCTGCCAAGAACCACGATGCTCTTCAACATGCTATACTGCTTCCCTAGTGAGCAGTATGTGTCTATATCATCGAAGGCGCTCTGCTGGAGGAAGTCTTCCCTGATCATCCTTGCTATGTCAAGCACGGACTTCTCCCGTTCAGGGAGAGCGTCATACCCGACGAGCTGCACAATTTCCTGCAGCTCGGATTCCTTCTGTAGGATGCTCATTGCTTCCGAATATATCTTGTTCCAGTCCTCTGCAACATTCTTTGAATACCATGGAACGAGATCGTTCTTGTAGAGCGAGTAGCTGTTGAGCCAGTTGATCGATGGGAAGTGTCTCCTTGATGCAAGTGAGGCGTCGAGTGCCCAGAATACTCTTGTAACCCTGAGGGTGTTCTGCGAAACTGGTTCAGATATGTCTCCTCCCGGAGGAGATACCGCACCGACCAGCGTAATTGATCCCTTCCTCTTCTCGGGAGAGGTAACGATTGCAAATCCGGATCTTTCATAAAATTCCGACAGTCTGCGTCCAAGATACGCGGGATATCCCTCCTCCCCAGGCATTTCCTCGAGTCGACCGGATATCTCCCTGAGGGCCTCTGCCCATCTGGAAGTGCTGTCAGCCATGAGAGCTATGTTATATCCCATGTCCCTGTAGTACTCGGCGATCGATATGCCGGTATAGATGCTCGCTTCTCTCGCTGCAACGGGCATGTTGGAAGTGTTTGCTATCAGCACAGTTCGTTCCATAAGTGGTTTTCCGCTCTTAGGATCAAGAAGTTCTGGAAAAGTTGTCAGGATCTCGGTCATCTCATTTCCCCGCTCGCCGCATCCTACGTAGACGACAATATCGCTGTCAGCCCACTTGGAGAGTTGATGCTGAACTACAGTCTTGCCGCTGCCGAATGGTCCTGGAACTGCAACGGTTCCTCCCTTTGCAACCGGGAAAAGCGAGTCGATAACCCTCTGGCCCGTTATCAAGGGCTCGGTTGGAGGCAGCTTTCCGAGAACCTTCCTGGACTGCCTTACAGGCCATGTCTGCATCATCTTGATAGGAACACTCTTTCCACCGGTTTTCAGAATACCGATATCCTCGTCCACGGTGAAGTCACCCTTCGATATGCTTCCAACTGTTCCCGATACTCCGGGTGGGACCATTACCTTATGCTTTATCAGATCGGTTTCCTGGACTTCGCCAAGGATTGTTCCCGAAGATACCTGATCCCCTTTCTTGACCAGCGGCGTGAAGTTCCATTTCTTCTTCCTGTTTAGAGCTGGTGCAGTAAGTCCCCTGCTGATGAAGTCACCGCTCATCGTTCTAAGAACGTCCAGGGGCCTCTGTATCCCATCGTATATTGAGGTCAGCAGGCCAGGTCCCAGTTCCACAGAGAGAGGAAGCTCAGTGTTCACTATGGGCTCTCCTGGCTTTATCCCGCTTGTATCCTCATAAACCTGGATCGTCGCAACATTGCCGACTATTCGTATGATCTCGCCAACCAGTCCCATATCCCCTACTCTTACGACGTCAAACATCTTGGCATTCTTGATGTCCTCGCCATCTATTACCGGTCCTGAAACTTTTACTATTTTTCCCATTTTTTCACGTCCCTATATCTACTCCAAGAATCCTCTTTGCCAGTCTTCCCACCGATTCCTCGTCATGTCCTCCAGGCATCGGTATAAAGAGGACAAGGGGGGTGGTCGAGACCTCGATCAGATCCAGGAGCTTCCTGTCCAGTTTTGCCTTGATATTCTCAGATGCCAACAGGAGCGAATACATTTCAGAATGATAAAGGCGGTTGAATGTTTCAACATCATTCTTATCGTTCACCTCAAATGCACTCTCCATCCCTATCAGGCGAAAGCCGATCACAAGTTCCCTTTCGCCTATTACCGCAATCTTTCCTGTTGCCTGTTCTTTATCCATGTTTACACCAGAATTAACAGTTCCCTGATCCTCTCGTCAGATAAATTGTATAGCTTTCCCGCAATTATTGCCCTGAGGTTCTCCCTCTCAACCTCGGCCTTAATAATGAAGTAGAATATTGAATTCAGCGATACGGGTAATGCAGACATCTTTGTTGCATACTTCGATATGATTGTTGACCGCATTTCTATTTCGTAATGATAGAGCAGGCCGGATCTAGAGTACTTTTCTGAAGCTGATGTGAGATCATAGTACTGCTTGAAATGTGCAGCTGCCTCCTCTATTGACTGCATGCGCATGGATTCCTCTATAACGCTTATCGGTATGTTGCCGCGTGCGAATAGGAACCTGCTTACCTGTTCCAGTGGTACCGAGAGCTGGGTTGCCTTGAGTACCGATAGGATGTTGTATGAATCGATGGTCTCGCGGATGTAATCTCTTATGTTGCTCTCGTCACCATTGTAGAATTTCAGGCTATCCAGCATGCTTGTGAAATGATAACTGTCCATTGCGGAATACAGTGAAGTGACATCCTTAGTCTTCCTGTATTCCTCCATGTGGACAAGCAGGTATGTTCCGATGCCGTATCTTGTAAGGTAGTCTATAACCGCATCGACGCTGCCGAGTGATATCATTATTCGGAAATCCTCCTGCGTCATTGTTCCTGCCAGTATGCCGAGCGGAAGATTCCTGAACCCAATCAGGAATGACTCGGACTCTGCTGCCTGGTACCCGAGCGTCTTTGATGATATGATTGACTTTATGTTTTCAATGTCCCATTTCAGGAAGTATGCTTTCAGGAAGGGCCTGGCATTTGGGGGTGGAGAGAACTGTGCAAGCCTGTTTTTTTTTATAAGGTGCCTGTTAACCGCAAAATCCAGTAACTCAGGCGGCTTGTAAAGGGACGCAAGCTGCTCAATGTCTTCCCTGTAAGAAGTCTCACTGAGCGCAACCTCGATTCCCTCGAGGTCTCTTGATATCAGCCCGGTTAAGAACTGGTTGGACAGAAAGTCGCCGAATGATACCTTCAGCCTTCCGTAAGAGCCGGTATACGTTCGGTCCAATTACTTCCCTCCGATCCTCTGTAAAGACTCTGCTATCAGGTTTTCCCTGATTGAGTTCATTATCGTGTCCATAGTCAGGTCAAGCTCTTTCTTTCCATCGGCTGACGAAGCAAAAATGCCACCAGTGAATCTGGTAGATTTCTGCATCTTATGGATGCCTTTCGTGCCGGCAAGTGATTCAACGTCGTCAGCAAACGAGAATATTTTACAATCCTTTCCGAGCAAATCCCTTGCGATATTCACCATTTCGGTGAGAAGTTTCTTGTATTCTTTAGTCTTGTAAAAAGAAGAAGCAATCTCTTCAAACAGGAGGAGAGCCTCAGATACGAGAGAATCCGTTCTTTCCTTGTGTATTTTTTTTTCCTCTATCTCCAGCATTGTAGCATGTTTAGCCTGGAGAGCTTTGATCTCCTCTACAAGCTTGGCAGCCGATTGTGACCTCATCACGTTCATCTGCTTCTCCATGGAGATTATATGCTCCCCGGTTTTCCTGTCATACTCCTTCCTGAGAGAGTCTATCCTCTGCTTTCTAGTATTCTCAATCTCAGAAAGGATGCTTTCTAGACCCATTTGGAACCTTCAGAAGATTCCAAGCAAAAGTACTAAACCCAGGACAAATCCTATGATCCAGAGTGTCTCAGGTATTACAAAGAACACCAGAACCTGGCCGAATTTCTCTGGCTTCTCGGCTATTATTCCCATTCCTGCAGCGCCGATACCTTGCTGTGCCATACCCGTTCCGATAAGTCCACCAGCAATAGCAATACCTGCTGCTATAGCTAATAATCCTGCATCTGTAATCGTCAAAATATTACCTCTCACTGCCTGATTATTAAACATTATATAAAAGTGATTGCAAACGGTATAATTCAGTTCCACTATTACTGGAAATTCGTCCAGCGTCGCAGGGTCCGATATTTCCGCTCTCTATGCTAAGAGAAAACATTAAGTGAAGATACTGCGATATTAAGCTTCGCGAGATCCAGAAATTGAATGCGTTGCGGTTCCAATGATATGCCTTATTATATAGAGTTAATATATGTGCCACATGTCACTGGACCCAGAAGTGAAAAAATTCCTGGACATGATGAGTACACTTCTAGTTTTTGATCCGGGAATTCCCGTCGGCAAGATGAGGGAACTTGAGTTGAGCGGGCTTTCCGTGATGCCCAAAGAGGAAGTTGGATCGATCAAGGATCACAGGATCAATGATAAAGGACTCCTGCTGCGAGAATATATCCCTTCAGGGAGCATACAGTACAGCACAATCCTTTTCATCCATGGGGGCGGGTTTGTGCTTGGCAGCGTTGAGGCATATGATCCATTTGCTCGTCACTTCTGCAATATGGCCCGGATGAGGCTTTTTTCACTTGAATACAGGCTGGCTCCTGAAAACAGGTTTCCTGCGGCGCATGACGATTCCTTCGCAGCGTTCATGTGGCTGGTCGATAATGCTCAGAATCTTAAGATCGACCCCGGCAGGATAACTGTAATGGGTGACAGTGCTGGTGGATCGCTTGCAGCTTATGTGACACACAATGCTGTAAATTCTGGCAAAGTTATTCCCCGGTTTCAGGTCCTGCTCTACCCTGCACTTGGGGATTCGACATCAACTGCTTCCTTCGAGGAAAATGGCCAGGGTTACTTGCTCACGAAGGACCTGATTTCGTGGTTTGGGAAACAATACAGTAATCTATCTTTGCCAGAAAAGGACATGGAGAGATACCGGATCAAGCAGGCAGGTGATCCTTCAAAATTTCCAAGAACTCTTGTCATAACAGCCCAATTTGACCCGCTGAGGGATTCAGGTGAGAAGTATGCATCGGACATGATGGAATTTGGCGCAAATGTCACGAGCATAAGGGCCAATGGCATGATTCATGGTTTTATCACAAATTACCTGATGATCCATCGTGCAGATTATTATCTCAGGGCAATAGCTGCAATCCTCAATGAAGAATGATCGTTCACCTTCAGAGTGACACCTGACGCTCAGGATTTAATGTCCGCGATTCAAAAGGTATTAATTTTTTCTGCGATTAGGGTATCATGAACGATGTGTCATCCTTCTGGTCTGAGAAGCTGAAAAAGCTCGATGAAAGGGACAAAACGGGTGATCCAGCATACGCATCCTGGAAGAGGGAGGTTCTGGGCAAATGGAGGAAAGATTCCCAGGAGAAAGAATACACAAATTCCTCTTCGATGCCGATTAAGGAGATCTACCTGCCTGGAGACCTGGAGGGCGATCTTGCCGGTAGACTGGGACTTCCTGGCGTTTTTCCATTCACAAGAGGAATCTACCCTGACATGTACAGGGGCAGATACTGGACCATGCGTATGTTTTCAGGCTTTGGCACACCCGAGGATACGAACAGCAGGCTGAAGTACCTTATCCAGCATGGTGAGTCGGGCCTGAGCATTGCGTTTGACATGCCTACCCTGTATGGATATGACTGCATTAACGAAAGGGCCGAAGGAGAGGTTGGGAAATGCGGCGTGAATGTTAGCATGCTTAAGGACATGGAAGTGCTATTCAACGGCATCGATCTGGGCAAAGTGAGCACTTCCATGACAATAAATGCGCCTGCAATTGTACTGCTCGCAATGTATATGGCTGTCGCGAAAAAGCAGGGAGTGCCTCTCGACAGTATATCAGGCACGGTGCAGGCTGACATCCTGAAAGAATATATAGCACAGAAGGAGTGGATATTCCCGCCGGAAGTGCACCTCCGGATGATCCGTGACATGATGGTCTTCTGCACGCAGAATGCACCAAGATGGAACTACATCAGCATATCCGGCTATCATATCAGGGAAGCCGGGGCCAGTGCTGTTCAGGAGCTCGCATTCACCCTGGCCGACGGCTTCCATTACGTCGAGATGGGAAAAGCCGCGGGACTCAGCGTGGATGAGTTTGCACCAAGGCTGTCGTTCTTCTTCAATTCATCAATCAACTTTTTTGAGGAAATAGCAAAGATGAGGGCAGCGAGGAGGATCTGGGCCACTGTGCTGCGTGAAAAATATGGTGCATCCACGGAGCGGGCGATTATGCTCAAGTTCCATACGCAGACTTCTGGATACACGCTTACATGGCAGCAGCCACTGAATAATATTGTCCGAACCACGATTGAGGCGATGGCCGGAGTCCTTGGTGGAACACAGAGCCTCCACACCAACTCGTATGACGAGGCCTGGGCTCTTCCTTCTGAGAATGCAGTCAAGGTAGCCCTAAGGACGCAGCAGATTCTTGCGGAAGAGTCGGGAATTGCAGATACTATAGATCCTCTTGGTGGTTCATATTATGTGGAATGGTTGACAGATGAGATGGAGAGGCAGGCGTACCTTTACTTCGATAGGATTGAGAAAGCTGGCGGGATCCTGAATGCTATCAAGACAGGATACATACAGAAGGAGATTGCCAATACCTCATACAGGAGGCAGCTAAGGATAGAGACTGGCAAAGAAATCATGGTCGGGGTCAACAGGTACGTAGAGGAAAATGAGCCACCTATAAAGATACTAAGGATAAGCAGGAAGGCACAGATTTCCCAGAGGAAAAGGCTGACCGAGGTGCTCGCTTCAAGAGACCAGGAAAGGGTCAGGCACTCCCTGGAGAAACTTGAAGGTGCAATGAAGGATGAGAACGAAAACCTCATGCCGTACATGATTGATGCTGTTGAATCCTATGCAACCCTCGAGGAGATAAGCAACGTTGGGAGGAAACTATATGGTGGATGGAAAGAGCCAGTCATTGTTTAAGGATAAGCCGATCAAGGTTCTGCTTGCAAAACCAGGCATTGACGGCCATGATCGCGGCATGTTCGTGCTTGCGAAAGCATTCAGGGACGCAGGAATGGATGTCCTATATGCAGGGTTACTCCCGACACCGGAAGAAGTTATTGACACTGCAGTTAACGAGGACGTGGACGTAATAGCCCTGAGCCTGCTCAACGGTGCTCACCTTGTGGTGTTCAGGAAGGTAGCAGATCTGATGAAGAAGAAAGGCATTGACGACATTGCCATCGTTGGAGGTGGAACCATACCGGACTCAGATAAGCCTAAGCTTGAGAAGATTGGTATAACCGGTAATTATGGGCCGGGGACTCCGCTGAAGACAATAATCGACCACATAACCGAACGGGCAGCGGAAGCGAGATCCCGGAAGCTGGGTATTGCATGATGAAGAAAGCGGATGATATCGCAAATGGTATCAGGGCGGGAGATCTTAGATCTATATCGAGGGCAATAACGCTCGTTGAGGATCTGAATTCACTCACAATCGGCCGTGAGATAATAAAGAACATTTATGCGGGCACAGGAAAAGCCGGAATTGTTGGCATAACTGGCCCGCCAGGTGTTGGGAAAAGCACCATAATCGGTAATCTTTCCTCAAAGCTGAAGGCTAAGGGTAAGAAAGTCGCGATAATTGCGGTTGATGCCTCGAGTCCTTTCACTAACGGATCTTTTCTGGGAAACAGGATAAGGATGCAGGGCAACCTCTACCGGGACGGAATATACATGAGAAGCCTGTCAAGCAGGGGATCAAGCGGCGGTCTTTCAAGGAGCACTTGGGACGCCGTGCGAATACTCGATGCTGCAGGCTTTGATCGTATAATAGTTGAGACAGTTGGGGCAGGGCAGGCAGATCTCGACATACTTGGAATGGCGCACACAATTGCCGTGGTCCTGGCTCCAGGCCTCGGTGACGGGATCCAGGCAATAAAGGCGGGCCTAATGGAGATCGCAAACGTGTTCATAATCAACAAGATGGATCGGGATGGTGCATTCATCGCGATGAAGGATATTGAGGATAGTCTGGCGCTAACGCCGCAAAACGAGTGGAAAATCCCTGTTATCGGGCTCGATTCAATGAAAATGGAAGGCTATGACGACCTGATTGCAGCTCTCGAGGCTCATCTCTCGTTTGCGGCGAAGGATAAGGGAAATGAGAAGAGCCGCTTTTTTCATGAGGTTAAGGCAGCTCTCCTAATGGAGGCAGAATCAAGGATCAATTCACTCACCGTGTCTTCTATGTCCGGAATAACGGATCTAGATAGGAAGATCCGTGACAAGGTTAATCCCTACACAGTTGCAGAGGAAATATCCAGATCCGTTCTCGATCCATCCAGCTAGATCCATCGGAACATCGGAAGAGCATTATCTTTTAGATTCGTCACCTATTCATTGCCATGCCGTTGATGCATATCTGGCAGCCAGGTCTTGTTTCCCGGGAACCAGCATACTAAATATTCCATGACACGACTGACTCCATTGTATCTCCGTAGATATCAAGAGTGCATTCTTCCTTGCCCCAATCATATGCGAAATGGCACCTGGAAGTTTTAATTCCAATTGATTCGTTTTGTTGCGCGGATAGAAGGTTTTGGGAATTTAGTATTCCACTTTTTACTTGAATAAACATTTGTTTCCTCCATGGTTTTCCAGCCGCTGTGAGGCTTCAATTGAACATCGAAGAGTTCAGGGGAGAACGCTGTGGTTGTTCCTTCGAACCTCAAGTGCAAACTCATTTGGCTGAACCTGCAGCAGTGCTTCCCATCGGAATAATGAGTAAAGTTTATAGCCGATTTATCTTTGTGATTGGAGTGACTGGAAACTACGTGGTGGCCGGAGGGATTGGGTACACCGGGACATATATTGTGAGGCGTCTGCTCGCTGAACGTGATATTAAAATAACGGTGTTGACGAACCACCCGAACAGGAAGCACGAGTTCGGAACCAGGATACGCGTCGAACCTTACAATTTTGATAATCCTGCCAAACTTCGGGAGACGCTCAGAGGAGCGAAATGCGTCATTAACACTTACTGGTCTAAGCCGATTAAGGTGACAAAGGTTAGGTTAAACTATCATGCCTCTTCCTTCACAGACGCAGTAAAGAACTCAAAACTCCTGGTCGATGCCTGCGTTGAAGCAGGTGTGAAAAGGCTTGTTCACATAAGCGTTTCAAATCCTTCAAGGGATTATGACTACGAGTATTTCGGAGGCAAGCTTGAGGTAGAGGATTATATCAGGGATTCCGGGCTCAGCTATGCCATACTTCGTCCAACCCTGGTATTCGGCGATGAGGACATGGACCTGAACAACATCACCTCACTTATTCGAAAGTACCCGTTTTTCCTTATATTCGGAGATGGAAAATACAAGGTTACACCTGTCTTTGTGGACGACGTGGCAAGAGAGGTCGTAAGTCAGTCATGTCTCATGGAAAACATCACCGAGGATGCTGTTGGTCCAGAAACGTATGAATTTGAGGAACTGGTAAAGCTAATTGCCGGTTCCGTTGGCAAGCAGCTGAGGATTTTTCACGTGAACAAGGCATTCATTCCCCTGGTATGCTGGGGTCTTTCACTGGTACACGGTGACAAGGTTGTCACACCACAGGAGATGCATGTCCTGATGGATGGCCTGATGCATTCCATTTCAAATCCAATCGGGGAAACGAGGTTCAGCGAATGGCTTGAAACACGCAACCAGACATTTGGCACTGAGTATCACTCTGAAGTCGAGAGACATTTCAGCGACTAATAAAGCTAATCAAATGTTGGCCGTCAAGTTTGTTATAAATCTTCTGTGAATCCGCTCTGTAACAGGACAAGAACTCGTTTATTGCACATTAATCCAATAAATTATTCCAGAACCTACATTCCAAAAATATCGATGAAGTGAGGATCAGCGCTAGATTGAGGAACAATAGATCCAGAGAAGGTTTAGTGAAACAGAGAAACGATTTGAAGTTGACAGGATCAATCCATGCATATTGTGAATATCTTGGTCCATTTCTGCTGAATCTCCTTTTAATCACTGCCCGTTTCTCTGCTTCCTTAAATCATCCATGATCTCCTGGTAAGTGGATTTGCCCATTTTGTATTTGTCGATATCTTCAATGAATTCGTCCGCATTAACGACGGTAAAGCCAACATTCCTGAAGTCGTTCAGGTTTGCTTCCTGTACTTCATTGGTCTTTGATGAAATGCAGTCGCTCAGGATGATCGTGTCAAAGTCGTTCATATCTGCATCGTATGCTGTTGCCCTGATGCAGTTCGGCGTCTGGGTCCCGGTGATTGCCACCGTATCTACGCCAAGCCTTCTCAGTATAAGATCGAGCTCGGTCCTGAAGAAAGCACTCCATTTCTTCTTCACTATGGCATAGTCGCCCTTCTCGGGTTTCAGTGGGCCATAGAATTCCCCGGAAGTTGGGCCTGATGATGAAAGAGAAAGCGGTCGCTTATTGTCGTTCCAGAACTTCCATCTGCTCACCTCAACATCTGTTCCATCATCCCTGTATCCCCTTGCTATGAAGAATATTGGAATCTCCTTTTCCCTGCACGAGTTTATAACCTTCGTTATCCTTGGTACTGTTTCTTTCGCTCCAGCCACGCAGAGCGGAGATTCTTTTTCAACGAATGCGTTTATCATGTCAACGATTATGAGGGCTATCATACTTTATCAGATTCTTCATTCCTATTGATAATTTCAACATTTTCCTTTCCTTCGGTTTTGAGATTCGTGACACGGACCCAGCCTTGCTTTCCGAATTCACTCTGGGAGGTATCAACTTAGCTGCAGCATAGTAAATGCCGGCTACCATGTCGTAGCCGGATGTGTGACCTATCCTTAACAGATCGGCGATTTCCCTTTCCGGATCACCTGCTGTGTCCAGGACCTTGATCAACCTGAGGAGAGGTTCCGGAAAGTAGCCATCCAGGCCATCAAGTAGCATAGTTCTGGAGAATGCGTTCTTATAGTCTGCAATAGGAATGCGTAGATGACTGACGCTTCGGCCGGATAGTTGCATTGCAGAAATCGCACCGAGGATGAAATCGTCACCGGAAGGGGTAAGCCCAAAGCCTAAACCAAGTAGAGATTGCACCGCACTTTCCATGTTGGTGCACTTCTTTAACCTCCTTGCCTGATCTTCAAGTATCATACCCTCGATTCCTTCTGGAACATGTACGCTCTCAGATCCTTCTGCAAGGAGTACTGCCCCCATAATGCTTCTCTCTTTTCCCACGATGTGCGGGCGTAATGTGTTACGTATCAATTTCAAATCCGCGTTTCCGGCTGGATTTGCCGCAAGGTTGATCCCATTTCTGATCTCAGCGCTGAAAGTGTCTGTGTTAAGCAGGATTCCATTGAAGTAAGCAGAATTGAATCCCGGGATATAGTCCGCATCAAGGATTATTGATGAAGGCGTGAGGATTCCCTGCCTGTTGAGCAGGGTAACCACGCGTTCACCGAAGTCAATATTGATTGCCCTTTCGGATATGTGAAGAACACTGCCTGTGCCAGTCGGTAAGACCCTCAGGCCAGTTCTAAGAACAGGGATCATAGTCCATAGACTTCCGCATACTCCCTGAGTGCATCGTTGAATGCCTTCAAAGGCGGATGAGATATTCCGCCGCCTATCTGCCCTATTCCTGCCTTTTTGTGAGCGATGCCTGTATTAATCGACGGCAGGATGTTCGTCTCGTTTACCTTCAGGATGTCGATCCCGAGTGGGGCACCCTGAAAGTCCATGGCTGGGAGAAGTATATCCTTGCTCTGCCCATAGGTGATCTTGTATCCCTGTTCAGTGGCATGAATTGCATCCTTAGGACTTCCTCCGACAAAACGCGTGACTGCTGGAGCCGCAGCCGAGGATAATCCTCCAAGCCCAAGTGTCTCCATTATCGCACTGTCTCCAAAGTCGCCTGCAGCATCCTTCTGGCTGAAACCTGTAAAGTAGAGCCCGATCGGCACTTCCGCCTTGCCGGTGAACCACTTTCCCTTCATACCACTAACCTGTATGCCGAAGGAGACACCGTTCCTGGTCATCCTTGTCACGATGGTGCTGTACTTGATACCATCGGCTGGATCTGCTAGAGCCTTCATTGCAGGCATTGCTAGATTGAGGAAGAATTGTTCTCTATCAGCGATGAACTTGAAGATTTCCTTGGCGTTAGGGAGTTCCAGCAGGTTCTCGGAAATGCTGGAGAGAAAGAGAAGAGATGAGGCCCGGTACCTCTGGTGGAGCTCGTCTCCCATCTGCACGCCTTCCGCAGCGATGCTCTTCAGATCGACAGGTTTCTTCTTAACCACTTCCTTGAGCGCTGGGCCAAGATTCTCGTTCATCCAGTTCAACCTGTCAAGGACTTCCTTGCCTGTTGCTCCGAACCTGAGTATTTTTCCCCTGCCCTCGTGAAGGTTGCAGAATGTCCTGTTGCCAAACTCCGGATTCTCGACTACGGCTACAAACATACTGGCCGTTGTAATCCCAGCCATCGGCCCAACTGAGCTCACTTCATGGCATGGTTTGAACTCAATCTCCCCGCTTCTCGCAAGTTTATCAGCTTCTTCGAGATTCTCAGCTTTACCCTCAAACATCAAAGCTCCCTGTACAGCTGCCTTCATTGGATCGATCATGTCTGCATAGTCAATAGGCGGACCTGCATGCAGGATAATATTCTCTTTCATGCCCGGAATAACCTTACGTGCAAAGTCGAAGTCTGTGAGCACTGCCTTTCCCCTGTTCATTATATCAAATGCCTTCCTGTTTGCTTTTTCTATTTCCTCACTTATATCCATATAATTCACTTCCTTCCGAGTTTCTTCAGGATCGATAAGATATCCTTATCGATTTTTACCGGCGGAGACCAGTCGATGTTGTATACCTCTAAGCCCTGATCTTCGATGGGCCTTACGAACCAGCTTGTCCCTATGTTGAATACTTTTAACTTCTTACTTTCTACCACACTTCTCACCCCATCAGACTTGCAGCATATTCAGCTGCTCTTGATGCTGACCGGAAAACAACTATTCCCGTGCCCTCAAGCCTCTTTCTTATAGAGGCGTAACCCTGGCTGTCACTTTCTGTGCCGCAGATCGATGCCACCACAACCGGGCCTTCCTGGATCTGCTCGAGGCCTGCGATCGGGTCTTCTGCAGAGCCGTATCCCAGAATCACGTCCAGGAGTATTACCCTGACATCGCTGCGCCTGCTGTCCTTCACCACTAATGCATTTCTTGCTTCTGGATCTATCATGGGATGCGGCCTTCCGGAAACGTACTCTTCAGAGCCTGTATCGATGCATACATCAACGTTCTCGAAGTCCTTACCGACAAGATATTTCTTGTCTGCAGGCGAATTCGAGTACACGTGTATACCTTTACCATGCAAGATGGCCTGTGCCTGGTAGCATAGGCTTCCCCCCACGAAGAATCCTCGCAATAGCTTCCTTTCCTGTTCAATGAATCGCGTTGAAGGAAAAGGTTCCTGTTCAGCGGTGTGTCCTCTCTTGATCTGCTTAATCAGGTGGGATACCCCATCATCTATCACGCCGGTTACATATGTGCTCCCGCTGCTGTACTTCTGATCCCTGCCAAGTGAAATGAACACGGATGGAATGTCACCAAGATTGCCAAGGATCTCCTTCTCAACAGATGGATCAGGGGTCTTGCATATAAGTGCGATTGCAGAGCATCTTTCCTTGAGGAAACTGAGTGCCTGCTTAGTCATTATTCCACCGATGTATTGCTTGAGGTCATTGCTCCCGACACCTATCGCGTACGATACCCCAAGACCGTTCCTGTCAAGCAGCACGGAAAGTTCCTGAATGCCGGTACCAGAAGATCCGATGATCCCTATATCACCTGGTGAAGTCAGTGCATTCGCAAATCCTATGCCCTTTCCGTTTATGATCGATGTGCCGCAGTCAGGTCCCATTACAAATAGGCCTTTCTCTGCACCTTTCCGCTTAAGCTTGAGCTCCTGCTCCAAAGGCACGTTGCTGCTGAATATGTGTAGGTTCGCGCCTGAATCCAGGGCTTTGTCTGCAATATTGAAAACATATTCACCGGGAGTTGAAACAAACACAACCGGGAAATCTCCTTCCTCAATCAGATCCGGGAGATCGTTCAGGGTGTAGCTTGTCTTATGCTGTATCATTCCTGTGTCGATTAGTTCCAATGCTTTCTCTATTGCAGCCTCCGTCATCTGTGATGAATCTGCCTCTACTGCTATTATAACAGAATTGCTGCTCACACCCGAAGGTGGATGAAAACCTGCCATTTCAAGAAAGGAAATATTCTCGGCTGTACCGACCATGCAACTGGCCTTTGAAACGCCTTTCATCTTCTCTATCTCCCTGCTGATCTGCATCAGCAGCACTGAATCAACATACTTTCCCTCAATTATATGATACTTCTCTTCCATTTTGATCACCTGTTCGTAAAATTAGATTAAATAAATGTAAGGAAATGATAAATAATTAGATAATTTCAGGTGGACATCGATGTCCACCTGTTGTGAATGCTAAGCCGATGGAGTCTCCGCTTTCTCGGGAACTTCCTTTACCATTGCAAGCCTTACCTGCAGGTATCCGAAAACAGGACCTATGCTGTTTGCAACAAATGCTGTTATGAATGCTGCATATATATTTCCCGGTATGAAACCAAATCCACCAAAGTACGTACTGAAGAATGTCGCGAAGCCATAGAATATGGCCGGCGTGTACCTGATTGGGTTCCAGTACCTGGTACCCCACAGTATTGGCTGGTTAACCAGGAATATGATTATTCCATCAAAGAGCAGCATCAGTGGCAGGCTCGAAGCATGCGGGTTTACTATATTCATCAGGTATGCGCCTGCAAATCCCCAGATATCCCCCCATAAGATCGCCACGTACATCTTCTTGAAGACTGGCTTTGCCTGTCCCTTTCCTCCACCTCCTGCCGCGAAATAGCCTGCCCAGGTAATGAACACCGCCCACGGCGGGAACATTATTGCGTATGGTTTGGGCACTATTCCAGAAAATGCCATCAACACTGTCAAACCGGCCAAAAAAGCCCCTGTTATTGCTGTAGGTATCGTTTCCTTTGTTTTTGTCGCCACTTCTATATCACATCCAGTTTTTGAGCTCCACTAACTCACTTCTGTAGATTATTTTTCCTCGCTTGATTACAAATTTCCTGACAGGAACATCAAGGAAAATGTCTGAGACAGCCTTTGTGCCAAGCACAACAAGGTCAGCGCTCTTTCCCACTGCTATTCCGTACCTGTCTGAAATCCTGAGAATCTTCGCTGCGTTCTCTGTGATCATCTTCAGCAACAGCTTCTGGTCGGAGATTGAACCAAGTTGGGCGGCATGCTCAAACAGAGATCCGATCATCAGTAGATCGCCTCTTCCGAAAGGCGTGAATGCGTTTCTTATGTTGTTTGACGAGAATGCAACATTGACTCCGCCATCGACGAAAGGCTTCGGATTTATGACGCCTCTTCTCACCTTGTTCACGTCGTTCCTTCCGCTAAGGTACATGTCGGTTGCCGGCAGAGGAACAATATTGATTTTTGCCTTTGCCATTCTTGCGATCGTATCCTTTAGCAATGCAGGATCGATGCTTGAAAGCGATGTCATGTGACCTACGGTGACTCTTCCCTGGTATCCTTCCTTGATCGTTTTCTCGATGATGTAGTCGATGGATCTGTATCTCAGATCGTCGGGATTATCGCCGAAGTCCGCGTGGAAGTCCAGGTCCTTGTCGTATTTCTTGGCAAGCCCGAACACCAGGTCGACATGCTTCTTAGTATCTTCATAGTTGTTTTCGTTGTATGGGCATCCTCCCACCACGTCCGCTCCGAGCTTCATGGCCTCGTCAAGTATCTCGAATGCTCCTGGCAGCTTCACGATACCCTCCTGTGGGAAAGCGACTACCTGCATGTCAACAGCGCTGGCGTACTCCTTCTTAAGCTGCATCATGACCTTGAAACCGGTCAGTCCACCCAGAGGATCTGTGTCAGGGTGCGCCCGAACGAAAGTTGTTCCATGCGCGATCAGCATTTCCAGAACGATTCTTGATCTGAAAAGGACTTCATCATACTGGAATCCTTTTTTCAATTCGCCCGTGATCTTTATGGCGCCTGCAAGCGTCCCTTCAAGATTTGGCTTTACCCTTTCGAGCAGAGCCTTGTCCAGATGTATGTGGCTCTCAATAAAAGACGGCACAACCACATCACCGTTGACG
This sequence comes from Thermoplasmatales archaeon, assembly GCA_027366585.1. Lineage (GTDB taxonomy): Archaea > Thermoplasmatota > Thermoplasmata > Thermoplasmatales > Thermoplasmataceae > UBA582. Next base: position 142,393 of record DAHXNF010000010.1, read on the forward strand.
TCGATCACATTGCCTCCGGACAGGTTCTTACCGATCTTAGCAATCGTTCCTCCGGATACTGCAATATCGACCAGATCCTTGTCGTCATCAATTCTAGCATTTTTTATTATGAGATCAAAATCTGTCATATTTCCCCTCCTGGGGGTTCAGCAAGTGGATAGTGTTAGTATAAGGTTTATGCTATACAGGTTCAAAGTCTGTTTAAATACATATGCGACATTTTAGCATGACAAAAACATTAGATAATGGCCATTTGGCGATAAGGCCTTATATTTTTCCACATTTTTTGTTCAGTATGTTTGTATGAAGTTTTTGGTCGCAAATTGCGCTTGGTAATATTATCTTATAATAATTACGAGCTAAAAATATGAATATGTTTGTGAGATTTTAAGCGAAAAATATTATACCACTCAACATGCCCGATCTCGTAGCCGGGTTCAAATGTGGTATTAAATTTTGTTCTTGACTGTAATCAAATGCTGTGTTCCAACAAAAGATTTATCATAATTTTATTGAAGCGCTGGCATAATGTAGCTCATATTAAGTTGCTCACGTCAAATATTTAAGCGAGTGAGTGCTGAGCCTTCTTCTCGTGAACCACTATGGAAAGAATCGTTATTGCTTTCGGAGGAAACGCTCTGCTGCGAAGCGGAGACAAGGCGACGTATGAAATACAACTTAAAAGAGCCACCGACGCATTTGACAGGCTTACCAGAGTCATCGAGAATAATGAAGTGGTGATTTCCCATGGAAACGGCCCGCAGGTAGGCGGCATCCTTCTACAGAACGAGGCTTCCAAGAATATTACCCCGTCACTGCCGTTGCATGCGTGCGGCGCAATGTCACAGGGCCTGATCGGAGAGATACTGCTTAACGCGTTTGACTCCGTCAGAACGCGAAATGGCATAGAGAAAAGCGCATCCGTAATAGTAACTAGGACACTGGTCGACAAGGATGACCAGGCTTTCAAAAACCCAACGAAGCCCATAGGTCCTTTCTACAAGAAAGAAGAGGCAGAGGAACTCGCCAGGATCAATGGATGGAAGGTAAAGGAGGAGAAGGGAAAAGGCTACAGAAGACTGGTTGCATCGCCGCAGCCTATAGACATAATAGAGAAGCCGGCGATCGTTTCCCTGCTTAAGAGCGGGATCCTCCCGATTGCCTCCGGCGGTGGAGGTATACCTGTCTTTAGAACGGAAGGTGGTTTTGAAGGAGCGGATGCCGTTATAGACAAGGATCTTGCATCTTCGTTTCTTGCTTCAACCCTAAGGGCACAGAGATTCGTCATACTTACCGATGTCGAAAACGTAATACTTGACTTTGGGACCAGCAGCGAGAGGAAGCTCGGGAACCTGAAAGTGGGCGAACTGGAGAAATACTATAACGAGGGACATTTCCCGAGCGGAAGCATGGGACCGAAGGTCAGGGCCGTGATTGAGTTCGTGAAGAAGACCGGGGGTAATGCGTCCATTGGCAGCCTGGATTACGCAGAATCCGTTGTGAATGGAGAATCCGGAACCAAAGTAATGCCAAACTGATTTTTCAACCTGTAAGCTTTCATTCTGGCATCTTCTCAGCTACAAGCGTTAAACTTATGATCCGGCTTTCTATGCTGGGCATATTATGGAAAAACCCCATGTGGCAATAGTCTCCCTTGGAGGCACTATATCAATGGGAAAGAGGGAAGATGTTGGCGTTGTACCTAGCCTGGACGCAGACAGCCTTGTTTCATCCCTGCCCGAGTTGAGAGATGTAGCCGACATAACTGCGATCCCCTTCCGGATGGTCGCGTCGTCCGGCCTCAGTCTTGCAGATCTACTTGCAGTCAGGGATGAGATAGGGAAACTTCTGGATAATGGCACTGACGCCGTTGTATTGACTCAGGGAACAGATACTATTGAAGAGACGTCCTTCCTCCTGAACCTTACTGTCAAGTCGGATAAGCCAGTGGTCGTCACCGGTGCAATGCGCGACCCGACCACACCTGGATCTGATGGGCAGGCGAATCTTCTGGCTGCAGTTCGAGTTGCTGCCAGCGGCCTTACCAAGGGTCTTGGAACAGTTGTAGTGATGAACGATGATATCCATCATTCTAAATACGTGAAGAAGACGCATACATCCAATCCAGCTGCGTTCAGCTCCTTCCCGCTTGGCCCCCTGGGATGGGTTTCCGAGGATCGTGTAAGAATTGCTCTCAAGCCTGCAGCGAATCGTATTATCATTGACGTTGATTCGAAGAGCAGGGATAGGGAAGTCCTGATGTTTACAGTACTCCTCGGGGATTCTGGAAAACTTGTAAAGCACGTCGTAGACATGGGATATGACGGGATTGTGCTTGAGGCAATGGGGGCAGGACATGTCTTTCCTTCTATCGTGGACGACCTGGAAGAACTTGCATCCAGGATACCTGTTGTACTTGCTTCCAGGACAAGGAACGGGGAAGTACTTTCGAAGACATACGCGTTCCATGGAAGCGAGAGTGATCTGCTCAAACGCGGACTGATATCTGCTGGTGCCCTGAATCCGCTCAAAGCCAGGATACTGCTCTACCTCCTGCTTCGTGCTGGAAAGTCCATGGAAGAGATCAGATCGATTTTCGAGAACTGGATCTAATCCTTGAAACAGAGTGCCTTGCCATAATTGCAGATAGGAAAAAGAATGGATCAGGTTTTATTCATCATGCAATACGGAAAATATGAAGGTTTCATTCAGGCAAGAGAAGGGCAATGGATTTGTTTCTACAGTCGAAGGCAAGGAAAAGATAACGATTGATGATCATTATGCAAACCGGCCGGAATTATACAGCCCTACTGAATTGCTGCTCTTCGCAGCCGGGGCATGCAGCGGCCCTGATGTACTTGGTATCCTTGAGAAGATGAAGCAGCTTCCGGACAGGTACGAGTGCGAGATCTCAGGCGAACGAATGTCAGAGTTTCCAAAAATATTCAAGTTTGTAAACGTGCATTACAAGGCCTGGGGAAAGGTCAAGCCTGAAGCGCTCAGGAAGGCTGCCAACCTGTCACTTTCGAAATACTGCCATGTCGGGATAACGCTTGCAAGAGCCGGTGTGGATGTTACGTTTTCTTATTCTGTGAACGGTGAAGTTATAGAGGAAATGGTACACCCGGTTGCTGAATAGGCTTGGAAAGGAAGTGATCCATGTTCCCTGAAGGATCATTTCTTCGGCCGCATTGTCGGGAATGCTAGTAGTTCCTTTATCGATATATTATCCGTTAGTATCATGGCAAGCCTGTCGATAGAGAGTCCAATACCTGCGGTTGGCGGCATACCGAACTCGATCGCTTCCAGGAAGCCCTCGTCAGATGGTGGTGCCTCCGCATCTCCATGCTCCCTCTCCAGTTCCTGCTGCTCAAACTTCCTCCTCTGCTCAATCGGGTCAGTCAGCTCCGAATAGCAGTTGCCTTCCTCCCTGCCCGCTATGAAGACCTCAAATCTTTCACTGAGCTTCGGATTACCTCTCTTGTCCTTCGTAAGAGGGCACATGTATGAAGGGAAGTCAAGCACGAATGTCGGGTTGTGGAGGTTTGGCTTAATATACTTGTCGAACAGCCCATCCGCAACATGATATGCATTCACTGTGGAGGTCTTTAATCCCTCGCGGGCTGCAACTTGCCCTGCCTGATCATCCGTAAGGACAGAAACGTCGATGCCAGAAAGTTTCTTCACCTCTTCGACCCAGTAGACCCTCCTGAATGGTGGAGTGAAGTCCAGTTCCTTTCCCTGGTACTGGATCCTGTAAGATCCGAAGAGTTCCATGACGAGGGAGGAGATGAGTTCCTCCGTCATGGTCATGAAATCATTGTAGTCCTTGTAGGCCTCATAGAACTCGACCTGCGTAAACTCTGGATTATGAGTTGAGTCTATATCCTCGTTCCTGAAGTCCTTGGAGACCTCGTAAACTTTCTCCATACCGCCGATGATCAACCTCTTCAGGTATAACTCATCCGAGACCCGGAGATAGAAATCTGCGTCCAGTGCCTTGTACCGGGTAACGAAAGGTTCGGCATTCGCGCCACCGTATGTCGGCTGCAGGATGGGTGTCTCAAATTCAATGTAGCCCCTTGAGTCCAGGAACCTGCGGAAATAGCTGAGTATTCTCGCTCTGGTGATAAAATACTTCCTGACCTCTGGATTTGCGGCGAGATCCAGGTGCCTCTTCCTGTACCGCAACTCGGTGTCGCTGAGACCATGGAATTTCTCAGGCATCGGGCTGAGCGACTTGGATAGAATGATGATCTCGTGACCCTCAATGCTTATCTCACCCCGCTTGGACCTGTTGATTATCCCCTCAATGCCCAGGATGTCACCCATATCAACCATGCCGAGCAACTCAAGGGACTCTTTCTTTGTCATCTGCGGCGATGCAAGAACCTGGATCTTGCCGGATGCGTCAAGTATGTCAATGAAGAATAGCTGTCCCATGTGCCTGATGCTGACCGCCCTTCCGGCAATTGATGACCTTCTTCCCTGCAGTTCGTCGAAGCGAGCCTTGATCTCCTCGGCATGCATCTCCTGCCTGAAAGAGTATGGATAAGGATCTATTCCCAAGTCAAGCAGCTTCTTCAGCTTTTCCTGTTTGAATTTATCTATCATTCCGGAAGTTTTTCTCCCCTGGCATAACCAGGCATGTCCGCATCATTGAATGAGGCGCTGGGCTCTGAATAAAAGAAAGACCTTAAGGATCATGGTTTTATTCCTGCCAAGACGTTTCCTGAAGTATGACCTGATGAGATTTATACACCTATTTTCTGATCCCCACGAGTCTTGTGCGGATAAGAGCCCTCATCCTGACACCAGATATCTCATCTTCTGCCATCTTTGATGCAAGAACAACAACGAGAACGGGCTTGCCACCTTCCTTCTTTGTGTCAGATATAGTTCTCTTGAGGGTTTCCCCGGTGCTAGCGACGTCGTCTATGATCACGATATTCTTTCCCTTTACTGAGGCAAAGTTGCTGCTGAATACCCCCTCCTTCCTCGCGGGATGCGGTCTGTAAACAATAAGTTCCTTGTCAAGGAAATAGGAGACAAGTGTTGCAAAGGGGATGCCGTTGATAGTGATTCCAAGGATTGCGTCGGCAACAATGTTCATGGATGTGGATTCCTCCTCTATTATGTCGCAGATTGTCTCCGCGAATGCGCTGATCCTGCTTCCGTATACCCCAACAGTCCTCCAGCCAATCTTTACATCCTGAACCGTGGACTCCTTCAGGAACTCCTTGCTGAGAAGCCAGGTAACGGTATTAACTGAGAGATGTAACTCCGTGGATATCTCCTTATCGGACATGCCCCTATTCTTAAGCTCAAATGCTCGCTTGTAAAGCTCCTCGATACTTTTCATGTTGACCACTTATGATGTGTTGTTATTATTAAGTCATATTATATTTTACTTGTTTTCCATTTTTTGCATCAGGAATGGAAAGTCCGGGAGATTCTGCGCTGCCAGGAGCTATGTTTACTGAGACCGCCTAGGCTGATCTATCCAGTTCCTTCTTTATTGCTGTTGCGACTTCTATGAGTTCTTCCTTTCCTATGAGCCTGCGCTCCCATTTGAGTTGCCTGTCTGAGAACCTTCCCCTGCTCGATATACTTGGTGTTGAGTTGTGGTTGAATCTGGGGATCATGTGGACGTGATAATGAAAAACAACCTGGTTGGCGCATGATCCGTTATTCTGGCCTACGTTGAGGCCGTCTGCGTCGAGTGCCCTCAGAAGAATAGGAGAGAGTTTCCTGACGAGGTTGTGAACCCTCATATAGTCTGCAGCTTCGATATCAAGTATGCTCTGGTAGTGCCGTTTAGGAATTACAAGTAAGTGACCTTTCTCGACTGGGGCGTAATCCATGAAAGCCATCGTATCTTGGTCCTCGAAGACTATGGCAGCATTCCTCTTTGCGACGACGTCGGTGCAGAAAACGCAATCAGGATCATACATTCGGGTTGACATTATTTCGCCGATAATAAGGCTTCATTGCCACCTGATCGGCCGACCTGCTTCGCATTTTTCATTTTCCAAAGATTCGCGGGATCGGGGATGCAGCGTAGTGAACGGCTTTCTGTGGCTTCGGAGGGGTTATATCCGCTCCTGCAATACTCGTGCATGGCGAAGGGAGAGATCAAGATGAATGAGCCGCCTAAGCTGCAGTTGAATGTTCCTCCTCCGGGAAAGTCCCAGAAGTACAAGGGGGTTAAGCACACGCTGCTGGTGATGAGCGGCAAGGGTGGAGTAGGAAAGTCCACTGTTGCTGTCAATTTGGCGGTTTCGCTGGCAAAGCTCGGAAAAAAGGTTGGTCTTATTGATGCCGACATAAACGGCCCTGACGATCCAAAGATGCTGGGCATTGACAAGGAGAAGCTCTTCGCCAACGACGAAGGTATAATTCCGGCAGAGACAAAGTACGGGGTAAGCATAATATCGATGGCATTCCTGTTGACAAACGAAGACACTGCTGTCATCTGGAGAGGCGCTCTCAGGCATAAAGCCGTCCAGCAGTTCCTCGAGGAAGTGAAGTGGGAAGGCATGGATTATGTCATCATGGATTTCCCTCCCGGCACTGGAGACGAAGCCCTTACTGTCGCGCAGCTTATCCCAGATGCTGAAGGAGTAATCATTGTTGCGACGCCTCAGGATATCGCCCTTCTGGACGTAAGGAAAGCAATTAATTTTGCATCTCAGCTGAAGCTCAAGGTCATCGGAATAGTGGAGAACATGAGCGGACTTGTTTGTCCTCATTGCGGAAAGGAGATCGAGCTGTTTGGGAAGGGAGGTGCAGAAAAACTTGCCAAAAAGCTTGGCATAGACTTTCTGGGGAGCCTTCCTTTCTTGCCACAGGTGGTGAGCGGCGCAGATTCGGGCATTCCTGGCGTCGAGGTTGATAAGAATTTCGCAGCCCTCTTCAGCGGAATTGCGCAGAAGGTCGCGAAAAAAGTTGAGAAGTAACCGCCAGTTGCAGGGATACTTCCCTATGGATGTGCCACTGCATATTCTTCAGGATCTGGAAATTGCAGGGTTCTGACCTGTGTGATGAGGTTAACATGCTTGACTCTTCTTTCCTTCGACCAGTTCTCGAACAATCCGAAGAGAAAGGAATCCTTAGCAGATGTGTCAATAATGAAGTTGTTGGTAAGGCCTTTCCCGTCGCAGTGAGAGGTGTAAAAGATTGGTCCGCTGTATTCAAGGATCACGTTAAGAAAAAAGTCATGGAAGTAGCCGGATTTCAGTAAAATTTCCACAATCTCTGATTCGGGATATAGATGAGTGACATGCATGCTTCCCTTTACTTCTGGTGAATCCAGACGCATAACTATAGTTTCACTGGAGGAGTCCGAAAACTCCTTTGGTATAATAGTTCCAGTATTCATGAAAAGCCCTTCGTTCTCGATGTCAATTCTGTCATCCATGAATTCCCATCTTGTCTCGACGAGGGTTAAGTTGCTTGGGCTGTTTCCCTTTTCGAGGTACATCCTGAGAAGATAAGGTATTTTACCGGTGTACCTGCCATAATAGATAAGACTAGCATCTGATCTGCTACCAGCCGCAAGGAACCCCAGGACAGCATTGCTGACATCCCTGGAATGGCTCATATCAAATTCAATGCAGAGATAAACGTCTCCTTGAGTTTGCAGTAAGACGGGTGAAAGCCGGCATCCGGTTATTGCGTTGATGCCATCAATAAAACTTGACATCTCGTCATTCATTGATACTGACATTATCTTGTCATGTAGGTCAAATGTTTTGAGCCCGCTTTTCCTAGCATAGTCAACGAGTGCTGCTTTTTCATTTCCGGAGAGGGATTTCTCGTGCCTCCTGTAGAGATGCCAGTTGCCATTCAGCTTCCCAAGGAAGCTGAACTGATCAGATTCTCCGATTTTAATATCCTTTGCAAGAAGGTATTTTGGGAAAAGTGCATTCAATCTGATGATAGCACATGAATCTAGTATCTGGATTCCCGGAGATGTCATTCCGGGAAACATTGCTGATCGATTTAATAACTTATGGCATGTGCCAGATGTATCGTTGCCAAGTGATGCTAAAAGCGCTCAGCAACGCATTGAAGCTGAAGTTGTTTGTGGATCCATTGAAAGCACGGTGGCCGAGCATACCCGATCAGCGAGGGCAGATTGGTAAAGGAGATATGTCGGAAAAGGGGTATAAATTATTGATATGAGGCAGGATGATGCATGATAAATTTGCTCTGCACCTAACAATTTCGGCATGTTTAAGTAAGGTAATCGGATCAAGCGAAATTGGTGCTTTTTACCGTATTGCTGGGAACAGTCGCTCTATTGGGCGGACTTCATATGATAGCACCAGATCACTGGATCCCCTTAACTGTGGTCTCAAGCAGGCTAAACTACGCAAGGAAAAAAACACTCAACTCAGCAGCAATACTCGGAGCTCTTCATGCAATAACTTCCGAGGCAGTTGGAGGCACTGCACTTATCGTTGGAATTCTTCTAGTCAAAAAGTATCTGACCTACCTTGAGATCGCTTCTGTTGTTTTACTTGTGGCAGTAGGCGTATACTTCATTGTTAATGGCTATACCGAGGAGGAACAAGGGATAGAATATGGAGCAGTTTCATTCAAGTCAATACTTGCAATAAGTGCATTTCCTGACTTCGCTCTCATTCCTATAATGCTTGCCAGTTCCGCATTGCCGGTAATCAATATTGGAATAATTTTGCTTGCCTTCATAGTTGTTAGTGCAACTTCCCTGACAATAATGGTTTATGCATCCACAGAGGGTATAACCAGAGCCATTGCAAAGTTACCTCCTCGCTATATTGACTACTTGATGGGTGCAATACTCTTTGCGACTGGAATAGTTGTATATCTGTCTCTTTTTTGAGATGGAATAGGCGCGTTTTTCATGAGTTAAGGTGGATGCATCTGTTTACAATGAGACGGGATAATTTACTGATACGACATAAAAGACACCGCTGCAGCAATCTGTATAATCTGTGGTATCTTAGGTATCCTGGGAGCCGTTGCTGATAGACATAATGACTTATGATACCTGCCAGATGTAAGGTTGTTAACTTGGGCCATTTGCGTTAGCATTGCATAGGATACGAATATCACCTCTAATAAGGTTAAGCTGTAACCAATCTTCTATACAAGTTTTGGATCTTCTTAGCATCATGATCGGCACAGAAAGAGTCGCAGTCACTCTTGGCGATCCCGCAGGGATCGGGCCAGAAGTCGTCGCCAAGGCACTCTCCCTCAATCCACAATTGCTTGATAGGATAGTTCTCTTTGGGAACAGGCGAAATTTTGAACAAACACTGAATTCATGTAAACTTGATGCCTCCATACTGGATAAGGTTAGGTTTGTGGATGTTCCTGGAGAACGAATTAACCCGGGAATTGTGCAGAAAGAGGCTGGTAGAATTGCAATAGAGTCAATACAGCTTGCAGTTGAGTCCGTTATGCAGGGTGACCCCGCATCATTGTGCACCGCACCAATAAACAAAGAGTCAATTATCGCGGCCGGTTCTCAAGATATTGATCACACTAATATGCTTTCCAAACTCACAGCGTCAAAAAGGGTGTCGACGGTATTCGAGTCAAGGAAGTTGAGAATACTGTTTGCTAACAAACACTTACCACTCAAGGTAGCAATATCCCAGGTAAGCACCCAAAGCATACTCGATGCCATAGATATGTGCAATGAAGCGCTCCTGGCACTAGGCACGAGAAGAAGAAGGATCGCAGTGGCAGCCCTAAACCCGCATGCAGGGGAAGGAGGTCTTCTTGGATCCGAGGAAGGAGAAATCATAAGACCAGCCGTTGAGGCAATGCGCAGTAAGTATGACGTATCCGGACCATATCCCGCAGATTCCATATTTTACAGGGCTTCAAGGGGCGAGTTTGACATTGTGCTTTCCCTTTATCATGATCAGGGGCACATCGCAGCAAAGATGCTTGATTTTCATGGTACAGTGAGCATGAATCTGGGGCTTCCATTCCTGAGGACCTCGGTAGATCATGGTACAGCCTATGAAATTGCAGGGATGAACAAAGCTAATCCTGCAAGCATGGTTGCAGCAATCAAGACAGCTATGAAGTACTCCGAAAGGTACATGAAACACTTGAAATCCAGCGTTTCTAAGACAATGTGATCTGAGAATCTGTTACATATGGGCGGGACAGTTGTGATAAGATGATTTCTTGAATCTTCCATTTAAAATGATTAAGATATAAGATGCTTTTTTGTGTTCCTGGCGATGGTATTCACCCTTAAACAGAAAAAAAATATTTTATAACGCCGGTTTAGTTGTATTAGCATTGATTGTGCATTCGGTCGATTAGTGGCCGTGGACTGAATGCCTCGCCGAAGCTTGGCACTTACATCCCGGCTCTATCAATCTCCTCTTTTAGGAGAGACCTGAAAACGATGTCTATTTTTAGGGGCGGCTTCAAGCTTAGATGCTTTCAGCTTTTATCCGCGTATGGCGTGGCTACCCGACAAATGCCCTGCCGGACAATCGGTAAACCAGAAGCCACGAGCCCCCGTTCCTCTCGTACTAAAGGCCCCTTCCCTTCAGACATCGAACAGCCCCACGGAGAAGCAACCCTACTGTCTCGCGACGTAGTGAACCCATCTCAGG
>DAHXNF010000025.1 GCA_027366585.1 Thermoplasmatales archaeon
CAGGTAATATCAACTTTTTTGTTGCAAAGTTGAAGAACCAGCTTTACCGGATCAATTATAAAATTGGTTTAATTAAATATTATGTTCAAAATAAATATATATATCACCTTTTAATTGACGATTGAAGAGTATGGATGAGGACTTTAGAAAGAAATTAAAGGAGAAACTTGACCAGGGATCTATCACTGCGGAACTCTATGAGGAAATTTTGAAAAGATGGAGCACCGCCGATGATAAGGAAAAGGAGAAGAAAGAGGATGAGACGACAGAAGATATGCAGAATCATGAAAATGAAAGGAAAGAGCGTGGTTCTACTGTAAGGGTCATGGGATCAGGGCAGTTCGATGACGTATATGCCAGGGAACTTAGTATATCAGGTTCGGGCATGATTTCGGGAAATGTGGATGTGATCAACATGGAGATATCCGGAGCAGCAACAGTTGGTGGTAATGCAACGGTGTCTGAGGACCTTGACGTGTCAGGGAGCCTAAAGATCGAGGGAGATGCTAAATCGAGGAGCCTTGATCTTTCGGGTTCGCTGAAGGCAAGATCACTGATTTCGAGAACTATTGATGCTTCAGGTTCGCTCTCCGTTGCTCAAACAGTGAACGCTGATGATATCGAGATTTCCGGCCGGAGCGAGATGTCATCTCTAACTTGCATAAAGCTGGAGTCTTCAGGAAAGATAGCTTCGGATAAGATTAAGGCTGAGAGCATCAACATTGACGGGATTATAGAATCAGACACGATCGACTGCAAAACAATAAGGATAGACTTGAGTACAAACCGAGGCAGGATTGGCAAACTCACCTGCACTTCGGCAAAGATAAGCAGGCAGTGGAGGCGCTTTCACTCTTCAAGCATAAGGATTGACGAAATTGCGTGCGACACTGCTGATCTGGAGGGCGTGATCGCAGCCAGGATAGTCGGGAATGATATAACCCTGGGTGATGGATGTGATGTTGACTATGTCGAGGCAAGGACATTGAAGTTATCCGAGAATGCAGTTGTCAGGAAGAAAAATATCAGGGGAGAAGCATCGTGAAATATACATCCGACTTATTACTAAGATGCAGACAAAACATATTTTTATCAAGAACTAATGCTGAGCGAGGTTTTTGAATGGCAAGCCTTTCGATCGATGTTGTCGACATGAAATATACCTACGACGGCAGGAAGTATGCCGTAGACGGTATCACCTTCTCTGTAAGGGAAGGAGAGGTATTTGGCATGCTCGGCAGGAATGGCGCTGGCAAGACCACCACAATCAGGATTCTTTCAACTCTCCTGAAGAGAACATCCGGAACCGCAGAAGTCCTTGGAATGGACCCAAGCACCGCCGGCAATCATCTCAGAAAAAGAATAGGAGTTGTACTCCAGGATGAGTCATTTGACTTCACGACCGTTGAGAAAGCACTCGATGTGTATGGTTTCATCTGGGGAGTCGGCAAAGCGGAGCGAGAAAAGAAAATAGAATCACTCCTGACAACCTTTGAACTCACAGATGTGAGGAAAAAGAGGATGTGGGACCTCTCAGGAGGCCAGAAGAGGAGGGTGCAGGTTGCGAGGGAATTCATGCACGACATGGATTTACTCTTTCTAGATGAACCGACATCGGGCCTGGATCCGATTGCACGAAGGAACATACTTGACATGATTCGTGACCTAACGAAGGATGGCCTCAGCGTACTTTTCACAACTCACAATCTCGAAGAAGCGGACTATCTCTGCCAGAAGATTGCAATAATGAACACTGGAAAGATCCTTGCAAGCGACACGGTTGGCGGACTGAAATCCAGTTATAACGGCCTGAAGACAGTGGAGGTCAAGTTAAGCGGCGACCAGGCAGGTGCAAGTTCTATGTTCTCAAAGGTCAGGTCCGGAAAGGTCGAGGTACCGGTGGAAAATGGGCTTCCATACAGGATCGTAACTGAGGATACACAGGAAACTATGCAGGAAATAATAAAGCTTGCAGCTTCATCCTCAATGCAGATTGAATGGCTGAACGTTAGACCCGTTTCTCTGGAAGACGTATTCATCAACACGGTTACAGGAGGCGCATGAATGAATCTGATAAATTCCTACCGGCTTATGATTAGAAATGTCAGGGTCAACACTGACCCGGGGACGCTTGTTTTCCTGGTGCTGATGCCAACCATCTACCTTGTCTTCATGGGGTATATGTTCGGATCTCTCATCGGATCAATAGGCGTATCATCGTCAAGCATCAGTTACCAGGAATTCCTTTCTCCAGGAATTATTGCGTTTGAGACGACGACTGCAGGTATAGTTGCAGGAGGTCTCCTATGGTCTGACAGGCGATATGGCATGTTTGAGCAGATACTCAGCAGTCCATATACAAGGTCAGAATACCTGTTTGGAATCCTTCTTACAACACTGGTTTTTGGTTTCATTGGTTCAGGCCTGATGATGGCAGTTTCAGAAGCATTTCTAAAATATACCGTCGTCACACCACTTGGAGCAATATTGATCGTTGTCAACATTTCACTGGGAAGCCTGTTCTGGGGATGCCTTTTCCTGTCTATTGCTGCAAAGGTAAAATCAAACCAGGCATACAACAGCATCAC
>DAHXNF010000031.1 GCA_027366585.1 Thermoplasmatales archaeon
ATTATAGCGTTTCCGGAAATTACATCAGTGACCTTGGGGTCGGAGGTACTGCATATATTTTCAATACTTCCATAGTTGTTCTCGGATTGCTCATAATCGTAACCGGGTATTTCATCCGGAAATTATCCCGCCCGCTTCTGATTATACTTATTCTTGCCGGCATCGGAGCAATGGGTGTTGGACTGTTCCCCGAGACAACCGGTTCTCCGCACCTCATTTTTTCGCTGATCGTGTTTCTGATGGCTTCTATTGCACCATATTTCCTCGTAGTGAAGATCAGGAACCTCATGTCGGTTATGTGGGCTATTCTTGGCACTGTTGGACTTATAGCCCTTATACTGTATATTCCGGGCATATATCTTGGTCTAGGCCATGGCGGAATGGAAAGGATGATTGTCTATCCTGACCTGCTGTGGGGAATTGGATTCGGCGGCTGGCTTATTGGAAACTTTTCCGGGAAGCACGTTACACTGGATCATTAGATTCCTCTGTCTGGAGAAACCGCTGCTTCCCGCTCAATGCCGGGAGCGCGGCAACCTTTTTTATTCTATACTTAGCAGTTCCTGCCCTTGCAAACGCATTTATAATCAATGATCATGGTTCAGGCGTGTACATACCGGAGTATTTTAGGCAGAAGGATTTTGGAGAGATAAGGCATTTCATAGAGGAGAACCCGTTCGCGTTGCTGCTTTTCCCAAAGGGCGACGAGGTAACGACAACGCTTATTCCCCTGATCCATGAAATTGAGGATGAGCGGCTGGTCATATACGGTCACATGGCCAGGAACAACTCTCAGTGGAAGGATGCACAGGACAGGAAGGTTACCATACTTTTCTTCGGACCTCACCATTATATATCGCCGAGATGGTATGAAATCAGGAAATCCGTACCTACCTGGAACTATACCACTGTAAGGATCACAGGTATACTCAGGGTTCTGGACAGGGTCAATACAGAAGCTTTTCTGGTTAAACTTGCGGCATTCCTTGACGAGGAGTGGCGAAAGGAGGGCCGGGAAAAGGAATCCTACTACCAGAAGATGATTGAAGAGATAGTTGCATTCAGGATAGAAGCTAAGACAGTGGATGCTGCCTGGAAGCTGAGCCAGAATCACCCGATTGGTGACAGGAAAGGCGTTGTCGATAACCTTGAGAAGGCGGGTGACAGTGATGCCCAGATTATGGCTGCATTGATGAAGAGGATGATGAAAGAATAGTGGGACCTTTTTAATGGAGCAGTTTTGCGTTGGCAGTCAGTAGCCGAGGAACTGTTCAATCTTGATACGATCCTTTTCGACACCGAGACCGGATCTTACAGTTCCAGCAATTTCTTCGACAATTCTAGGAGGCCCGCATATATAGAAAAAGGAATTTACCAGGTCTTCGACATTTGTAGTAATGAAATCAGCGTCTATCCTGCCAGAGTGAGTATTCGGTGTACCACTAGCGGTTTCACCGGTTGAAGTGTAAAAAATTCGAAGTCGTTTATCAGTTGCAGCCATTTTATCTATTTCGTCCCTGAAAATGAACTCTTTCCCGGACTTACTGGAGTAGAAAAGATGTATCCTGAAATTTCCACTGGTTGATAGAGCATATCTTATCATGCTCCTGAATGGTGTTATTCCTATCCCGCCTGCAATTAGAACAATGTTCCTGTCATTCCATATTTTTGATTCGAATGTGAAATTCCCTACCGGTCCTAAGATGTCAACATCTTCGTCAACCTTGATGCTGTCAAGCTTTTTCTTGAAAGGAGATCCATTTGGATCGACGGTGGTAGTGATCCCTATGTATTTCCCCTCAAGTGGCGAAGTCGATATGGAGAAATGCCTCATCTTTCCCCTCTGGTCACCCTCGAGATCATGAAAACGCATGATTACGTGCTGCCCAGGGACAAAATACATGGGAGACTCTTTCGATTCGAAGTAAAAGCTCTTTACCGTATCAACCTCAGTCTTCTTCGTTTTTAATGCAAAACGTTTCCAACCTGTTCCATCCGCCATACTATCATTCACCATTATCACTGGTTCGAATATGATTTTCGCTATTGTCAGATACGTTTTTTCCATAGATAATCTTTGCTTATACATCTTAGGCGGAATTCTTCTGTCAGGAATCCGGTTTAGTTACCAAATATGGGGATCTTCAAACAGCCAATGGTTAAGGGTAATTCATTGTAGCATCATAGGTGTATACCTGAGGAATAACTGCCGGAGCCGGAATACGGCATTAGATAACCGAAATGAATTGAGGATTTTTCCTGAACCCAATTTCCAGGATACTAAAATACGCACTTTGCCAAAATATAAATAGAGTTTGCGATTATAAATTATAATAATTATCAGGCGGTTCTTTGTCAATATGCAGCTTAAATTATTCCATCAACGGCG
>DAHXNF010000041.1 GCA_027366585.1 Thermoplasmatales archaeon
AGCGGCAAGAACATCCTCTCAATGGCCTTTCCTATTATGACGTCTTCCTGCCACAGTTTCCCAACAATGGTTGTGGGATAAACCGGATTCTTTCTTTCTATTATCTTCTTTATATGAAATACCGGGAATTCCTCCTCCAGCGAATAGTAACCCGTATGATCGCCAAAGGGTCCCTCCATCCTTGTCTCCGCAGGATCTATGTAACCTTCAAGGACTATCTCAGCATTTCGGGGATATTCCAGATCGACAGTTGTTCCCTTTACCAGATCAAGACGCTTTTTTGATATTATACCCTGGAAGGAGAATTCGTCAATTCCTTCAGGAAGCGGAGCCACTGCCGAGAACATCGTAAGCGGGTCTGTGCCTATCACCACAGCGACATCCATCGGTGTACCGGATTTCTTAGCCCCGGAAAAATGCCCCGCTCCCCCCTTGTGAATGTGCCAGTGCATCCCTGTTGTTTCGGAGTCGTATACCTGCATCCTGTACATTCCAACATTTCGCTGGCCCGTCTCCCTGTCCCTGGTCACAACTACAGGCAAAGTTATGAATGGGGCGGCATCCTCCGGCCATGTCCTGCAGATGGGGTATCTTCCAAGGTCAACCCTGTCAAGAGCCTCGTGATCAGAACCGAATGACTGGTGCACCTTCGGTTTTGCTCCGCCAAGTTCACGGTACATTTCCATGCCCCTGGAAATCATGGATTCTGTATCGTCGGGGATCCTGATCAGGTTCCTCAGTCCCTGCCCTATTTCTGTGGGTGTCGAACCAAGTATGGCGTTCATCTTTTCGTTTGTTGAGAAGATGTTACCGACCGCAGGCACTCCCGAACCCTTCACCTTGTTGAAAAGAATTGTCCTGCCTTTTCCAGTGCGTTGCTCCTCACTGAGAATGTGCGTGAGTTCAAGATCAGGGCTGACCTCCTCGTCAATGCTGATCAGGGATTTGTTCTTGATCGAGAACTGAATGAATTGCTGGAGATCTTCAAATGACATGCTATACCATAATCCAGCAGGGTTTATCGTTTTTGCTGTTTTTAAGTACCTGAGGCAACTCCTCGCCTGGATAGCTTCCTGTGAAGGCTTTTCATTCCCTAAACTTCCATGATCACTGGTGTTTGAATATTGGTATTTTCCTGTATGCCTCTATTGCTATCGCTCTCCCCTTTTTCTCACAATACTGAAGAGGTCGGACAGGCTGAGAACACAGAAAACCAGTCCCATGAGAAGCGAAAAGAAGAAGAATATCTCTATGTCTATGAAGAACTCTATGTTATAATACGGAATGACTCCGTTTGTGAAATCTATGATCATGAGCAATATTCCATCCATTATGGTAAAGACATAGAGCCTGTTGACCTGTCCAAAAATTGGCTGCTTCAGGCTGTCAGCGTGGAAATTTGGTATCATGGTTATCAGGACTGAATACGATGCTAGCAGCAAGCCAATAAGGCTTCCGTACACAGTGATCAGGGACGGGTTTGCAAAGAAGGCGACAAATTTTGAAACATACGTAGTGGAATACTGAAACACCCGGATATACTTATTCATCAGCAGGAACGTGACGATGAACGAAATTCCAAGAACTGTCCTGATCTTGTAAAGACTCGTTATTCTTCCTTTGAGCTTTATCTGTGCCATTGTTAGCAATACCTGAATTTAGCTCCGGATATAGGTCTTTGCCTCAATCCCGCAGCACTAATTCAGGAGATACCAAGAATCCTGGAAAAAACCCTTGGAATGGATATTATTTCATAGAGCAGTCCAGCGAGAAGAACCCAGAGGTAAAACCCGGTGATCCTGAAAACCCACCTGAGCTTGATCTGCCCTGTAGACGATACAAGCGCTATAAGCACTATGCCGAGCAGAAGCATGGCAACTGATCCAAACTTGTTTACCTTCTCCTCGTTGTTAAATATGCCGTGAAGCATATGAATTCTTGACCCGAGTCCCATGCATTCGTTACAGATCTCCCCATTATTCTCTACAGAAAGACCGGTGCCATTGCATTTCTTGCAAATATCATTCACGTTATACAATACACCATGGGAATTCAGCAGTATATATATTGTCACATAGGAGATGCTCGTTGTATTTCTGAAAAGCCAATTGCTGCTTTGACTGACAAATACCTGATTTTA
>DAHXNF010000036.1 GCA_027366585.1 Thermoplasmatales archaeon
GGTTGATGGCATAACAATAGCAAAGGCGGACAACAAGCAGAAGGAATTCACACTTCATCCGGACTTCGTGGAAATCACCCGACTTGATTTATCGAGGAACGAAAGGGTGGATAAGATCAGGAAACTGGCTGCCCTTAAGAAGATCGTGATAGACGAGAATGATTTGAAGCAGGAGCCTGAGCTGCCCGAGCCTGCAGAGGAAAGCCTTCCAGATCTGTCAGAAGAGGGCTCATCGGTTAGTGCCTCGGAAGCAGAGGAACCAGAAAAACCTGGAGAAGAGGAACCAGAGGGACCTGGGGCTGGGAAGGAAGATGCTTCAACGGACGATAATATAAAGGAGGAGACAAAAGATCATGATAACGAGAACTAAGAGGCAAATGCTGCCCAGGGTTGTGAAAGTAGCAAGGAAAGAATATTTCTGGGGAGCAAGCGCCAGGCCAGGAAGGCACTCGACTGAGAGTTCAGTCCCGCTTCTGCATGTGCTCAGGGACTACCTGCACCTTGGAGACAAGGAGAGGGAGATTACAAGGATACTGAACAGCGGATTCGTGCTGGTTGATGGTAAGAAAGTAAAGGATCGCAGGATAGGAGTCGGCTTTATGGATCTTGTAACTGTAGTGCCGACATCCCAGAACTACAGGGTCCTGTATGATCGCAGGGGGCGCCTTGTTCTTCGGAACGAGAGCGAGAAATTCGCAGGCGTTAAGTACCTGCGCGTCAAGAATAAGCGCACTGTCTCAGACAGAAAGACGCAGCTTTCGTTCCACGATGGCCAGAATACCATAAGCGACGCAGACCTGACACCTGGTGACGTCGTGACTGTCAAGCTGCCGGAGAAGAAATTCCAGGAGATACTGAAGATGCAGCCGGGCAGCAAGGTCTTCATAACAGGTGGATCACATGTTGGTGAGACTGCTACTGTTAAGAAAATCGAGGTCAAGAAATCATCATCGGCGAACCTGGTGGAGATGGAAGAGGGTTTCGAGACAATATCCGACTACGTATTTGTCATAGGCTCAAGCAAGTCCTTTTACGAAGTGGCGGGCGAGGTGGTTTCATGAACATGATGCAGGAAGTCATGATTGATAAGGTCGTTGTGAACATTGGCGTTGGCCAGTCTGGTGACCGCCTTACCAAGGCAATGAAGGTGATAGAGATGCTTACAGAAAGAAAACCTGCCCCGACTGCAGCCAGGAAATCCGTAAGAGAGTTCAACATCAGGCCCGGGATGACGATTGGCACAAAGGTTACGTTAAGGAAGGAAACTGCCTCAGTTTTCCTGAAGAAAGCATTCTATGCCAAGGATTTCAAGATTGCAACATACTCATTTGACAAGCAGGGAAATGCGTATTTCGGTATCCCTGACTATACTGAGTTCGAGGGGCAGAAATACGATCCAGACATTGGCATCTTCGGCCTCGATGTTGCGATAGTTTTCAAGAGACGCGGCGGTTACAGGGTTGCAAGGCGAAACCGGCAGAGAAAATCAGTCTCCAGGTCCATAAGGGTAACTAAGGACGAGGCGATGAAATTCCTAAATGAAAAGTTTGGAGTCAAGACGATATAGGTGAATAGATGGCACAGATCAAGCTAGAACCAAAAAAGAAATTCGGCAGGAAAGAGGGTTGCCAGAGATGCGGCAGGAAGAGGGGCTTAGTGAGAAGATATGGAATCAGGCTTTGCAGGCAGTGCTTCAGGGAAACTGCGCCGGTGCTTGGATTCAGGAAGTACAGTTGAGGTGTGATACATGAGACATGATCCTTTGAATGATATAATAAACACGATAAAGAACGCATCAACGATGGGTATGAGGGAGATAGAGGTCAGGCCCGCTGCAAGACTAATCGGCAGGGTGCTCAAGGTTATGCAGGAATATAACTACATAAAGAGCTTCGAGGTTGTTGATGACTCCAGGGGTGGACTCTTCAGGATATTCCTTGCGAATACGATCAATAACTGCGGCATAATCAAGCCGAGACTGTCCGTAAAGAAGTCTGACATGGAGAAGTTTGAGGCCAGATTCCTCCCGGCCCAGGACTTTGGCATACTCATACTCACAACAACGAAAGGTGTGATGAGTCACAAGACTGCAAGGGAGAGCGGTGTTGGCGGGAAGCTTCTCGCTTATGTATACTAGGTGCAGAAAATGACAAGCTGGAAAGAAATGGAAAAAGTTAAGATCCCACCCGGGATCAAGGCGGCCCTTACTGACTTCGAACTAACGATAGGAGGATCAAAGGGCGAGCTAAAGAAAAGATTCAGTGACAACTATGTGTCCGTATCGCTGAAGGATGGAGAGGCATCAATCAGCGTTTCAAAGGAAAACCATTACTCGAAGTCCATTGTGGGCACATGGAAATCCCTGATACAGTCCATGATAAACGGGGTGCAGTCAGGATATCAGTACGAGATGAAGATAGATTACACGCATTTCCCGATGAGGGTCTCAGTACGCGGGGACAAGGTCGTTATAGAGAATTTCCTTGGCGAAAGATCTGCAAGGACGGCTAAGGTTGTTGGCCACTGCTCAGTCTCCGTGAAGGGAGACAGGGTGTTCGTGAGCGGAATCGACAGATACGAGGTCGGAGAGACAGCTGCGAACATTGAGAGGGCAACCAAGATCAAGGGCTTTGATCTTAGGGTCTTCCAGGACGGGATATACTTGATAGGAGGTAACTGAGATGGCCGTTCCAAAACCAAAGATGGATGCAAGAAAGAAGAAGCTGTTGAAAAAGAAGAACGAGATGGGCAGGAAGAGGCCCGCATTCAAGAGACAGGAATGGTTCAGGTACGGGAAGTTCGACGATTCATGGAGAAAACCCAGAGGGAAGCACTCCAAGCTTCGTGAACACCAAGACTGGAGACCCCCGGTCGTCGATGTCGGTTTCCGGGGTCCAAGGGAAACGAGGGGCCTTCACCCATCCGGGTTCACTGAAGTGCTGGTCCATAACGTTGCAGATCTTGGAAAACTGAATAAGGAGACAGAAGCCGCAAGGATCGGTTCAACGGTGGGTTCCAGGAAGAGGAAGGATATAGTGGAGAAAGCGGATGAGTTGAACATCCGCGTATTGAACAGAGGGACAGAATGAAAGTAAATACAATCAAGAGGATTTCGGCCGAGAAGCTCAAGATCGGAACTTCCAGGATATGGATAGACATGAATAGCGTGGATCAGCTGACAGAGGCTGCTACCCGGCTGGACGTCTACGCCCTTATCCGCAGGCATGTGATCCAGGAAAAACCGAAGAAGGGCAATTCCAATGCAAGGCACAAGAAGAGGGTAGTGCAGAGATCAAAGGATCGAAGGAGAGGCGAAGGTTCTGTCCGCGGAACAAGGAATGCAAGATTCCCAAGGAAGGAGAGATGGATCAAGACCATCCGTGCACTGAGGAATGAACTGACGCTATTGAAGGAAGCAAAAAAGATTGATGCCAAGACATACAGGCAGTATTACAGGATGATCAAGGGCGGAAGCATCAAATCAAGGGCTCAACTCAGGATGCACCTGAAAATTGAGGGAGGTAACTGAGATGCGTACACCGCTCATTTACAAGAGGAGGAAGGAAGGAGTCACTGACTACAGGAGAAGATACCGTCTGGTAAAGTCAGGCATGCCGAGGCTTGTCGTAAGGATCAGCAAGAAAGGAATGGTCGTACAGATAGTCGAATTCAATCCACTGGGCGATCATGTGGCAGTGTCGCTCAACTCACAGTCTCTGGCAAAAGCTGGACTTGACCTTCAGGGCAATTCTACTCCGGCTTCCTATCTGCTCGGGTACCTCGCAGGAATCAAGGCCAAGAAGCTTGGCATTGGTGACTCAATTCTCGACATAGGCAGGTCCAGGTTGACGGTTGGCGGAAGAATTGGTGCAGTAACAAAGGGATTTGTAGATTCCGGCTGCGTGCTGCCTCATGACGAGTCGATATTCCCGTCCGATGACAGAGTCTATGGAAATCATTTGAAAAAGAAACTTGGAAAGAAGGCAATTGATTCAATGAAAAAGAAACTGGAGGAATCGGCTTGAGTGAAGAATTATGGTCGCCCAGGACGACGCTGGGAAGGAAAGTTGCAAACGGTGAAATTAAGACGCTTTCAGAAGCACTACGGTCCAAGCTTCCACTGAAGGAGTACCAGGTTGTCGACATGCTGCTCCCGACTGTGAAGGATGAAGTCCTTAACATGACAAGAGCACAGAGGATGACTGACTCCGGAAGGAGGATGAGTTACTCGATTACCGCTGTCGTGGGAAACGAGGACGGCTACGTTGGCGTTGGTATGGGAAAGGCTAAGGAAGCTGCTCCTGCTATCCGCAAGGCAGTTATCAATGCAAAGCTTAATATCATTGAGCTGAAGAGGGGCTGTGGCTCCTGGGAATGCGGTTGCGGCAGGGCCCACACGGTCCCATTCACGGTGTCTGGAAAATCAGGATCCGTTTTAGTGACGATAAAACCCGCCCCGAGAGGAGTGGGAAGAGCGGTTGGTGACATAGCAAAGATCATACTGAAAATGTCAGGGATAGAGGATGCCTGGGGGTTTGCAACCGGTCATACGAAGACTACGGTCAATTATGCACTCGCAACATTCCAGGCCCTGAAGCAGACCGCAAAGACAAGGGTCAACGAGCAGATAAAGCTGAGCACCCCGATATACACTGGAGGTGTGGCTGTTGTTAGCAGTGATAAGGATTAGAGGAAGAACCGGGATCAGGGAACCGATCGAGGATACGCTCCGGAAACTTCGTCTCACCAGGATAAACCACATGGTTGTAGTTCCAGAAAGCAAGGAATTCAAGGGAATGCTGAACCTTGCAAAGGACTACATTACATGGGGAGAGATATCAAAGGAGACCCTTGCCCTGGCTCTCAGGGAAAGAGCACTTTTGAGGGGTAGGAAGAAGATCAAGGAGGATGAGATGAAGGAGTCTCTTGGATATGGCTCTTTTGAAGAAGTCGCCGACTACCTGATCTCCGGAAAGACCCTGACCTCGCTGAAGAATATTGTGCCTGTACTGCGATTGAATCCTCCAAAGGGAGGGCTTGAATCCATCAGAAAGTCCTACAAGAGCGGCGGAACCTCCGGATATCGGGGCGATGCAATCAACGTGCTGATAAAGAAGATGCTCAAGGAAGGGGTTGATTTAAACGGTAAGAACTAGGACAAAGAAGCTGAGAGGCGGCCACTACGGTCGCGGAATGAAAGCCGGCAGAGGAAAGGGAAAGAGAGGAGGCAGCGGAATGGCCGGCCTTGGCAAACACAAATGGATTTGGATGGTCAAGTATGACCCGCTCCATTATGGTGGAAAGGGATTCACAAGCCATCACTACCCAAAACCGCTGGTCTCGATAACTCTTTCAGAGCTAGATGCCCTTTATCCTTCGCTCCAGAAGAAGGGATACGTTGAGGCTGGTGAATTACCAGTTATAGATCTGAAGAAAGCAGGCGTGGACAAGCTTCTGGGATCGGGAGAGTTAACACTTAAAGCAAAGGTGATTGTGTCGAAGGTGACAGAAAAAGCCTTAAACAAGCTTTCAGCTTCAGGCTCAACGGTTGTGACAGATGGATAAGGTCGAACGTAACAAAAGTGTGGTATATCCGACTGCACTGGTATTCATACTCACAGTATTCGCGTTTTATTATTTTGGTCACTATAACTGGCTCCAGCTACTGATAGCTGCCGTCCTGATATTTCCGATTTTTGGCATTGCATATCTTGTCTTCAGCTACAGAGGTCCGGGTAAGAGTAAGTTGTACGGTCTCGAACACCTTACATCGTTGCTGCCTGCAGTGAAGAAGCCCAAGGGACATGTTCAGTTCAAGTACAAGATAATGTGGACTGCACTCGTTGTCCTGCTCTATTTTGTACTGACAAACATCTACATATACGGACTTGACGCGGCGAAGACCGTCGATGTTTTTGCCTCATTCAGGGCGATATTCGCAGGTGCACAGGGATCCCTGATGGATCTGGGAATAGGGCCAATCGTTACGGCCAGCATAGTTATGCAGCTGTTTGCCGGCGCAAAGATCTTCAACATCGATCTGCAGGACTCTAAGGACAAGGCGATATACCAGGGCGTACAGAAGCTCATGATCATACTGATGATCTTTGTGGAGGCGATCCCTCAGGCATTCGGTTACCTTGTACCGGATCCGGGACTGGTTGCCACACTGAGTCACTTTGCTCCCGGCTATGGAACATTCCTCGCGCAGACAATAATAATTGCCCAACTGTTCATCGGGACATACCTTGTGTTCCTGTTCGACGAACTGGTCTCGAAATACGGCATCGGGTCAGGGATATCGTTATTCATCGCAGCAGGCGTTTCACAGCAGTTGTTCACCGGGACTTTCAGCTGGCTTCCGGTATCAACGTCGGCTCTGCTTTCAGCATCCAATCCGCCGGCTGGAACCATACCCAAGATCCTGTACCTTGTCTCGTCGCAGCCATCCTCGTATCTTTATAACACGGGGGTCGACCAGATAGTCTTCCAGCAACCTAATCCACTTATCGCGCTCATCGGCACTTTGCTGATCTTCTTCATAGTTGCATACTTCCAGAGTAGTAAGATAGAATTGCCCATCGCGCACGAACGGGTGCGGGGTGCCAGAGGGAGGTATCCTCTGCAGTTGCTTTACGCTTCCAATATACCCGTGATATTGGCTACAGCTCTACTGGCAAACATATCAATGTGGACACTTTTGTTCTGGAGTAGCCCTGTTCTGAGTCACATTCCGCTACTTGGGCATAATCCCCTCCTGGGATCGTATCCGAGCAGCGCACTTCTCGCGACTTCCACTGCAATTTCATCCACTACGCCGACCGGAGGCCTGGCCTTCTACCTGTACACACCAAATGGACTTTCGAACTGGCTGTTCCCGATAATATCACCTGCCGCATATTCAGGTACGGTGCTGTTTGGGCATAGCGGCTTACAGGAGGCCGCACATGTAGCGATATTCTTTGGCTTCATGATAGGTGCGAGTATCATATTCGCCAAGTTCTGGATAGAGACGACAAACATGGGGGCGGCATCTGTTGCAAAACAGATTCAGTCAAGCGGTATGCAGATACCAGGGTTCCGTCGTGATCCCAAGGTAATGGAGCGTGTACTTAACAAGTACATTCCTGCAATAACTGTGTTCAGCGGAGCAGTTGTAGGCTTGCTGGCCGCAGGCGCAGACCTTATAGGCACAGTCGGCCAGACCAGCGGTACGGGTCTGCTTCTTGCAGTGGGTATAGTGATACAGTTCTACGAGGCCGTAGGAAGAGAGCAGCTCATGGAAATGCACCCGGTGATAAGGCAGTTCTTCGCTGGTGCATGAATGAGGGTTATCATTTCCGGTGTTGCCGGTGTAGGAAAGTCAACTGTGCTCGAGATTGTCTCCAGGGGGACGCAATACGACGTCGTGAACTATGGGACCCTGATGTTTGAAATGGCAAGGGAACTTGCCCTCGTACAGAACAGGGATGAATTGAGGAAACTGGCCGTAGATACACAGATCAATCTGCAAAAGAAGGCATCGGGCGCAATTGGAAAAATGGATAACGTAATAATAGATACGCACATGGCAATAAGGTCACCAAAGGGATACCTTCCAGGACTCCCCGAATGGGTTGTCAGGGAGCTCAAGGTCTCTATGTTCTTCCTGCTTGAAGCTGATTCGAAGCTCATAAGGGCGAGGAGGATGAAGGACCCGACAAGGCACCGGGACAACGAGAACGAGGAGGAAATAGCTGAACACCAGTCAGTCAACAGGTATTACGCAGTAGCGTATTCAGTGTTCACCGGTGCGACTGTGAATTTCGTCGTCAACCCTGAGGGGACCCCGGACTTTGCCGCAAACAAGATAATCAAGGAGTTGAAACAGTCTTGACCGAACAGAAACCGTTAGCCGCAAGAAGTGCGGGAGGAAGGCGCCCACCACCCCCTCCGATTAGCGACGCACAGAAGAAGCTGATAAGGTTCCAGATGATCTACCTGATGATTTCGTTCGCCATGCTGATTGTAATCAGCGAACCTGCCATCAGGTTGCCATTAGGAAATGCAGCCAACGCCATTTTTGGACCAACCATTGGTTTTCATTACCAGTTCCCGCTTCTCACCCTCATACTATCCGGAATAATAATCGGTCTTGTCACCTCAATCCCGAGATACTTCTTCACTGACTGGTTGAGATACGGCAGGACCCAGGCAAGATCCAGGGCGTATTCCCAGGCAATAAGGGAAGCTTACAAGACACAGCAGAGAGACAGGATCCAGAAGCTTAACAAGATGAGGATGGAGATGACCATGGAACAGCAGCAGATCCAGATGCAGACCATGAAACCACTGATGGTACTCACAATACTCACACTATTCATATTCATCTGGCTAGATGTTTTCATTTATTCGCTTCCATACGGGGTTGTTTCATTTCCGTGGGCTCCACACGTGATCATATCCGACTCGACTTTCATCTTCTTCCCGCTGTGGATTGTCGTATATTTCCTGGCCAGCCTGGTGATAGGATATTTTGCCACCATGATAATCAAGTACCTCGATTTCACCTATAAACTGAGGAAGATAGAGGAGAAAGAACAGGGCAGTGGACAATGGAACTGACTATCAGCGGACCAATAGGCAGCGGTAAATCCACTGTTGCGCGGCTTCTTTCTTCCACCCTTGGCATGAAGTACTTGTCAACCGGCGATATTTTCAGGGAAAACGCAGCGAAGCATGGAATGACCGTAGAGGCATTCAACGAGTATGCGGAGAAGCATCCTGAGGTCGACATGGAACAGGATTCTTACCTGATTGAGAAAATGAGGTCTTCCGATGGCCTGGTCATAGATTCGAGGCTGGCAGGCTGGCTGTCTTTCAGGAACGGTATTCCCGCCTTCAGGGTCTACATCACCGCAAGCATTGCTGTCAGGATCAAAAGGATCGCGAACAGAGAAAATATAGATGAAGCTGTTGCTTCTGCTCTCTTGGAAAGAAGGGAAAAATCCGAAGCTAAGCGATACATGTCTCTCTATTCGATTGACATTTCTGATACATCAATATATAATGTTACGCTGGACACATCTGCCCTGGATGCGGAAAGTGCTGCCGGCATGGTTGTAACGAGAATTAGGGAGCTGAGCGCTTGACGGAACTTGACGGCTTTTTCGTGATAGACAAACCGTACGGACCGACAAGCCACCAGGTTGACAGCTGGGTGAGAACGATTCTCGGCGTCGATAAGGTGGGCCATGTCGGCACCCTGGATCCAAATGCTACCGGTGTCCTGGTAATGGCTATCGGGAAAGCAGTAAAGCTGATTGACCTTGTTCATGAGTTACCCAAGGAATATGTGTGCACAATGCGATTCCATTCGGATGTGCCTGAGGCAACAATAAGGGAAAAACTCAATGAATTCGTCGGTGAAATTTACCAGATACCGCCAATCAGATCTGCCGTTGCGAGGAGCCTGAGGATCCGGACAATATACAGCATAAGTGATGTCGAGATTTCCGGCAGGTTTGTGATGTTCAGGGTAAAATGCGAATCGGGAACATACATACGGACCCTGTGCACGGACATTGGATATGCTGCAGGCACCCTTGCCCAGATGGAGGATCTTAGGAGAACGGTGACAGGGCCATTCACAGAGGATAATATCATCACGCTTCAGCAACTCTCTGACTACGAATACCTGCGCAGGAAGGGTGAAACGGAACTTTTCAATAAGCACTTCGTACCGGTGGACAAGCTGTTCGCGCAGTACCCCAAGATTGTTGTAAAGGCATCGTCAATAGCAAACATATCACATGGATCGGATCTATATCCCGGCGGGATCAGGGCTATATCGGATAGCCCGAAGCGGGGCGACAGGGTGTGCGTCGTTGATGAGAGTAACCGTGTCCTCGGCACTGGGAAGATGCTTGTTGATTTCAATGAGATCGATGTCCTCAAGGTAGTCGATTTCGATAGGATTCTTATAGAGCCTGTGATATCTGAGACAGGAGTGGAAAATGGAGAAA
Source organism: Thermoplasmatales archaeon (assembly GCA_027366585.1). Lineage (GTDB taxonomy): Archaea > Thermoplasmatota > Thermoplasmata > Thermoplasmatales > Thermoplasmataceae > UBA582. The sequence goes on from DAHXNF010000036.1 coordinate 10,005, forward strand.
AGCCTGGTAAAGTGGTACGGCCTGGAAAGAGATCACAGGATATATCTTTACCGAGACCTGGAAAAGAATTTCATAGAGATATTCAGGAAACTCAGAAGAGGAGAGATACCGGAGACAGAAGAGAAAGAGTCGAACGACGTTCCGGATATCAGAAACCTTATGCTGGAATTCGGAAAGGAAAGAATAAAAGAAAGCAGGACAGAAGATAGGTTCCTGATAAGATTCTACAACCTCAAGACCGAGCTAGACAGGATCATAAACCTCTATTTCGAGAGAGTCTCAGGATTTGGTGCATTCGCCGGAAGGCTTCTTGATGACATGGATCCATGTGCGCTTTTCAGGGAACTCCCCGGAATAATGGGCGATGGCCCTGACAGGAAGATAGTAGAGAGCATTTCCCAGACGGGAAAGAGGCTCTGCGACCTGCGCGGAGAGCTTGTGACTTTCATGAAGGATCAGGTGGAGGTCATAATGCCTAATGTTTCAAGCATCGCTGGAACAGATCTGGCAATGGACCTCCTTGCCTCGGGGAAGAGTTTGCAGCACCTGGCAGAATTTCCTGCAAGCACAATACAGGTCCTCGGTGCGGAGAAAGCTTTCTTCAAGCACCTCAAGACGGGTTCGCCATCGCCCAAGCACGGTGTTATGTTCAAGCTCCCCCATCTCACCGGATTGCCAAAGAACCAGAGAGGAAAATATGCAAGATCTGCAGCATCGAAGATTGCGATCGCCGCCAGGGCCGACTTCCTTGGAAGCAGTTTAGATACCGAGAAGATGAAGGGTGATCTAGATGCAAGGCTCAGGAAAATCAGGGCTGCTGGTAGTTCTCGAGCTCGGACTGGAAAGAATACTTCTCGCCGGGAATAGGCACCGGGTAAGATCCCGTGAGGCAACCAAGGCAGAGACCCTCGTTACCCAGACCTATGCTCTCCACCAGGCCGTCAATTGATATGTATCCAACGGAATCAGCACCAATTTCCTTTGCGATTTCTTCCATTGTTTTGCCTCTGGCAAGGAACTGATCCCTTGTTTTCATGTCGACGCCGAAGTAGCAAGGCGCTATGATTGGCGGTGATGCCACCCGAACATGCACCTCTTTTGCGCCCTGCGATCTCAGTATACGCACTGTGTAATTGATCGTGTTCCCGCGAACGATGCTGTCCTCGACCAGCACTATGCGGTTCCCGGTTATTGCAGACTTGATGGGGTTGAGCTTGAGCCTGACGGCAGATGCGCGCTGTTCCTGTGTGGGCATTATGAACGTTCTCTCCGAATACCTGTTTTTGATCAGCCCTTCACCGTACGGGATCCGGGATTCCTGGGAAAAGCCCAGCGCCTGCGCTCTTCCAGAGTCTGGAACCGGAATGACTATATCTGCTTCGACAGGAAACTCCCTTGCGAGTCTCCTGCCCATTTCTATCCTGGCCCTGAAGACTTCGCTTCCATCGATTATGCTGTCCGGCCTCGCAAAATACACGTATTCAAACATGCAGTGTGCTGTGTTCGGAGTGCTGGCAATGAAAACTGTCTTATATCCTGATGGTGTAATCTCTATAAGTTCCCCTGGCTTCACGTCCCTGATGACCTTGCCTCCCAGTATGTCCAGGACGCAGCTCTCTGATGCCACTATGTAAGAATCCTCGACCTGGCCAAGGACAAGAGGCCTGATTCCCATCGGATCCCTGAGGGCGTAAAGCGTGCCATTGATCATGAGGGCACATGCATATGCTCCTCTAAGCCTGCCTACAGCATTCCTCAGTCCGGCATTAATGCCAAGATCGATGATGTTTCTCGATATCTCCATAAGCATAACCTCGGTATCGGAGGACGTGATGAAACCCGACCCACGCTTCTTCATCTCCTCCCGGAGCTGTATTGCATTGGTTATCTCTCCGTTATGGGAGATTGCTATGTAACCCATCGAGTTGGAAATAGTAATTGGACCGGCGTTTTCGAGGTTCTTTGAGCCATGAGTTGAGTAGCGTGTGTGCGCGACCCCGGTAGTCCCGGGAAGTGGGTCCTTCGCGTTGGGATCATTTTCCCTGAAAACATCTGCCACGAGGCCCATTCCTTTCTTTATCCGGATCATCGATCCATCAAAAGTGGCTATGCCTGCACTCTCCTGCCCCCTGTGCTGAAGGGACTTGAGACCTGTAAGAAGAAAAGGAAAAGCGTTCCTGTTGCCGACGTAACCTACGACGGCACAGTCTTCACTTGGCTTTTGCCCAGTGATAGGATCTGAGATCTGGGGATGGGAAACCACAGTGGGAGCACCTCTTCTCCCTTATATGGTAAGAATGATGGCCGCACCTTCTGCACCTAATGTGTACCTTTTTATTGTTCATTTTCCCCATTGAAGGGGTTCCTCTGCTCACTGCAATACCTCCGATGATGGGGATACATAAACCACGTTGTCACCGCGCACGAGAACTGTCTCAAAAACGCCCCTGTTTTCCCCGTTTATCGTCTCAGCTGCATTCTTGAGAACCAAGTTCATGTATACATCATATCCATCGAGAATCCCGGAGTAACTCCGGTTCCCCCTGACATCTACCATGATTGGTTTAGAAATTGTCTTCCGTAATACTTCCAGTGGCTTTAATGGCTGCTGAACCTGCTTAACCATGCGCTTCCGCAGTTTATTGTTAGACAATATTTAACTTTATTCAGAACAAATCTTTTACACTGTCTTTAATCTCTCTTTAATAAATATTTTCTGGACTGCTTGACCGAGAGATAACTTTTATATTGAACAAATACGTTCATCTTAGATATGGCTTTCGAGGGAAAAATTGGAAGGAAGACAATGGTTTTAGTTTTCTCAGCAATCATCATTACAACAGGCTATTTTGCATTGTTTGGTACTACAGGCGGTCAATATTATATTGGATCTCCTGCGGTAAGTACTGCTGAAGCGGGAACTGCATCAGCGAATAACAGTACATTTACAGTAGGCTGGTCAGGAACATCACTGGACACCCTCAACCCTTACACATTCACGTCGAGCGTGTCCGACTGGATACTGCTTGATACATACTCCACGCTTGCACTTTACAATGCAAATGGATCCGGTCTGATACCTGAACTTGCAACATCCTGGAACATAAACGTTTCAAATGGAACTGCTGTTGTCCACCTCAATCCCAACGCTAAGTTCTCGAATGGTCAGCCAATAAATTCTTCTGATGTCGAATATAGTTATCAAATGGCAGATTGCTGTTTCTCAGGGCTGAGCAGTTATGTGTGCATGATTACAAACATATCAACGCCGAATCCTGAAACTGTGATATTCAACTTCACTGGTGGTCTCTTCCCACTGGTCTCGCTTGACAACGTATTTATCCTGCCGGAAAGCTTATGGCAGAATGTCAACGTATCCTCCTATTTCGGGTTTAACGCAAGTGCAGATCCAAGCTTCGTCGGATCCGGTCCATTCGTGGTTTCAAAGTACGTCCAGGGACAATATGTTCAGTTGTCCAGAAACCCTTACTGGTACCTGCCAAGCATGGAGCCTCATGTATCCAGTGTTATAATACAGTGTTTCAACAGCGAATCATCGATGTTCTCTGCACTCCAGGCCGGAACGATCGACGCAACCAGTGCTTTCCTGCTTCCCTCACAGATACCCGTAGTCCAGAATGATTCCAGCCTTCATCTGGTGCTCAGCAACTCGTTCACATACTGCTATCTTGGTTTCAATGTAAACCCAAGCGGTGCAGGGCCATCCTCGATAAGAAATCTCACCGTGAGGCAGGCCATTACCGATGCCATAAATGTATCATATGTAACAAAGGTTGCATGGGATGGCTATGCAACTCCTCTTGCCACCAATTTCCCTGTCGGAGATTCTTTCCTTGATTCAGCACTGAAGCTGCACCCATACAACGTTTCGGAAGCAAATAGCCTGCTGAATGCTTCCGGATTTAGCTATGGTCCCAATAACCTACGGGAAACACCGAACGGCACGGCACTTGCATATACTGTTATAGTCCCCAGCAGTTTTCCTGCACTAATCTCTGCTGCAACTGTCATCAAGCAGGAATTAAGCCAGATCGGTATATCAATCACAATCAGCAGCATCTCAACTAGCACAATGGACAGCATAATCTGGCCGGGATACACCCAGAGCATGGATCTATGGGACTGGGCATGGACACCCGGAGATCCTACTCTGCTTTGCGTCTTTACAGATACAGCGATAACAACCTGTCTTTCAGATTCCGGATTTAACAATAGCGAATACAACACTCTTTATTCTGAACTCATAAATGCGAATTCTACCCAGCAGATCTACAACCTGTCAGACCAGTTGCAGGCTATACTATACAACCAGCTTCCATATCTTCCATTGTATTCCCCGCCAAACATTGCTGCATACTCAAATGCGTTCACGAACATATCGAGCAATTTTGCCGGCGGTCCATTCGGAGCAATGGACTGGGAGACATTCATCCAGGTGGAGCCAAACGCCTCGTTTGGAAAAACCACGCACAGCGGATCCACGTTATATTACATCGCAGGCGGGATTGCTGCTGTGGTTGTGATTGCAGCAGTGGCGGCAATAGTCATTCGATCCAGACGGAAAGAAGATTGAAGAGGATGTGGCGACATTAACCTTTTCAAGCTACATCGCTAAAAGAATAGCGCTGACCGTGGTCAGCATATTCATAATCATTTCTTTTAACTTCTTCCTCTTCAGGGTCCTGCCTGGAAATCCTATCACGCTTCTGTACAGGAGCCCGCGTCTCACGCTCAACCAGGAAAAGTCTCTGGCCATCCAGTTTGGGCTGAATAAACCCGAGTGGGAGCAATACCTGCTCTACATCAGGAATGCGTTGGAAGGAAATTTTGGCATATCGTTTTACTACAAAGTTAGTGTTACATCCGAGCTAATTCCGGCTCTCGAGAACAGCCTGGTACTCCTCATTCCAGCAACGATAATATCTGTCCTATTGGGTATATTCACCGGTGTTTTCTCTGCGTGGAGGGAAAACTCAAAAACAGACGTTGCAGTTTTACAGACTGCAATGGCATTCTATGCAATGCCAACTTTCTGGCTGGGAGGCATTTTCATACTTCTCGCCATATACATCGGTGGAATACCTGTAGCCGGTGAATACAGCGTTGGCAGCACTTCTATCCTGAACCTGCTGGAGCATATGGCACTCCCCCTTCTGACACTGGTGCTTGTATACTACGGGCAATTCACGATTATGATGCGTAATTCCCTGCGTGATGTGCTCTCGGAGGATTACATTGTTACAGCATACGCAAAGGGGGCGGACAGCAGGCGTATTCTTTACACGCATGCTGTTCCTAATGCAATGCTTCCAATGATCAGCCTGATTGCAATCAACCTGGGACTAATGGTAACTGGCGCAATTCTTGTTGAAACGGTCTTTTCATGGCCTGGAATTGGATACATGATTTACGAGGCTATAGGCCACCTGGACTATCCAATGCTTCAGGGCGCATTCATCATCGTTACATTCAGCGTAGTGCTTGCAAATCTGCTGGCAGACATGATCTATGGAATGGTTGATCCGAGGATAAGATACAAATGAGTGAAGCAACTGGCATGTCAAGGCATATTGCAGAATCATCAGGACATATTGCTGCGAGCGCGATGGATTTCTGGAAGCGTTACCGTAAGAACAAGATTGGAGTCGCCGGTCTTGGAATTATTATATTCTTCACCGTGATGGCCGTATTTGCGCCACTTATATCTCCATACAACCCGAATCTGATAAACTCAAGCTTATACCTTTCACCGCCTTCGGCTGCACATCTTCTGGGAACAAACCAGCTCGGACAGGATCTCCTGTCCCTTAATTTCTATGGTGCACGCATTTCATTGATAGTTGGTTTTGCGGCAGCCGCCATATCTGTGATTGTTGGCCTTGTAATTGGACTCTACAGCGGGTACTTTGGCGGGTGGGCCGATGAGATCCTCATGAGGGTGACTGATTTCTTCCTCGTCATCCCGACCCTGGTATTCATGATAGTCATTGCGGCGGTTATAGGGCCCTCGCTCCTGAACGTTATACTCGTGATTGGCCTGTTAAGCTGGCCGTCCACTGCAAGAACCATCAGATCCATGGTACTGTCAATAAAGAACTGGCCATTCATTGAATCCGCAACGATCAATGGCGGGAAGAGCAATTACATAATTTTCAGGCACATTGCACCAAACGTGTTCCCGGTTGTCTTTGCAAATGCCGTCATGTCAGTCGCATCTGCAATATTCGCGCAGGCTTCCCTGGTGTTCTTGGGCGTTGGCGACGTTACAGATATCAGCTGGGGAGGGATAATACACGGAGCATTTGCTTTCGGAGCCGTAACTTCAGGCATGTGGTGGTATGTGATTCCCCCCGGACTGTTCATCATACTCGTGATTCTTGGATTTACGATGACCGGATACTCCCTTGAAGAGATGTTCAATCCGAAGAAAAGAGGTTTTTAATGTTAAATATCAGCAATCTTAGCGTATCGTATAGCACAGACAGCGGCATTGCGAACGCTATCACTGATCTTAGCCTGGATGTTAACGAGGGAGAAACCATGGGCCTTGTTGGTGAGTCTGGCAGCGGGAAGAGCACGCTTGGTCTCGCCCTGATGAGGATTCTTCCAAAGAATGCGAGGATAGTGTCAGGCTCGATGATGGTTTATGGCAAAGATCTAATGTCACTTTCTAGAGGAAAGATGAGAAGAATGCGTGGAGAAACTATCAGCATGGTTTTCCAGGGTGCGATGAATTCGCTGAATCCGCTGATGACTGTCGAGAAGCAGGTATCCGAGCCTCTGCTGATTCATGGAAAAGCCAATATGAGGGAAGCGCTTGCAACGGCGCATGATATCCTGGGAAAAGTGGGGCTTAAATCATCAGCCTGGAAGCAATATCCCCATCAACTCAGCGGCGGGATGAAGCAGAGAGCGGTTATCGCGATGGCCATAATAACGAATCCCAAGATACTCATTGCAGATGAACCTACAACTGGCCTGGATGTTGTCACTCAAATGGCAATTGTGAGGCTGCTCAAGGAGACACAGCGTGAAATGAACATAACAATGATTTTCATAAGCCATGATCTGCCAGTCGTCGCGAAGATCGCGGACCGTATCTCAATTATGTACGGCGGCAGGCTTATGGAATCTGGAACCACGAACGATGTCATAAGGAATCCAAGGCACCCTTACACGTCAAAACTGCTGGCCTCCGTTCCCGATATCAGCGGGAACCAGATTATATCGGGGATTCCCGGAGAGCCGGTAAGCGCCCTTCGACTCCCTGCTGGATGCCTCTTCAGGGAGAGATGCGAAATAGCATTGAAAGAGTGCGCCAGTTATAATTATGATGTGTCGTTTGAAGAAAAGGATCACAGGGCTTACTGCATCAATTCCGGAGCGTTATAATGCCTGCAATCGAGCTTATCAATGTAACGAAGTACTTCCCTCTGCGTGGAAGAGACAAAGATGGCGTGAAGAGGATTGTCAGGGCAGTTGACGGAGTATCACTTTCCGTTGAGAGCGGGAGCATTCATGCAATAATTGGTGAAACTGGCAGCGGCAAGACCACCATAGCAAGGATAATAACCGGCCTGACAGATCCAACGTCCGGATCTGTAAATATTGATGGACACCCACTGTACAATCTTTCGGGGAAGGTCAATGCTGAAACAAGGAAAAACATACAGATGGTTTTTCAGGATCCATACAGTTCATTCAACCCAAAATTCACCATTGCAAGATCGGTTGCCGAGCCATTGAAGCTCCATCATGTTCGCTACAGCCTTGAAACAATTTCTGCTGCACTGGAAAGGGTGAAGCTGACTCCCCCAGCGGACTTCCTCAACAGGCTCCCGCATGAACTCAGCGGTGGGCAGAAACAGAGGGCCGCATTTGCCAGGGCAATCATCATGAACCCGAGGATAATAGTCGCAGATGAGCCCGTATCCATGCTGGATGCTTCGATACGCGCCAACATATTGAAGCTGATCAGGGAGTTGAATGAGTCTTCGGCAACGACATTCATTCTGATCTCGCATGACATCTCCATGGCACTGATGATATCCAACGGTCTGACTGTCATCTATCTGGGAAAAACCATGGAACAGGGTTCAAAGGACCAGATCAGATTGAATCCACTGCATCCATACACGAAACTTCTTTTTGAAACTGTCCCCACTCTTGATACAATGGAGATGCCGGATACCTCGTACTCTGATGTGGACGCTACTGCCAGGATCAAGGGATGCGTCTTCGCGGACCGGTGCAGGTTCGCTATGTCCATCTGCTCGGAAACAGAACCTGCGCTGAAGGAAGTTGAGCCTGGGCACAGGGTTTCCTGCCACTTGTACTAGGCAGTCCAGAGACACAAATCACTCCACTACTTCTTCCAGGAACTCGAGATTAGGTTCAGTCGTGGTGGAGAGCTTGATCCTGGAATTCAGCGGGATGAGCATCTGGCCCTCGCCATGGCCGAAAGGAAGCCCATAAAGGGATGGTTTCTTCAACTCTTCCATATAGTCCTCGATAACGTCCTCAACGAACGGCATCGGTTCACTCTGCTCACTTATTGTCTTGAGGTCACCGAAGGCAAATGCCGAGAAGCTTTCGAGGTGGTTAGCAAGCTTCATCGTGAAAAAATACCTGTCTATGTCACCAGCGGTGATTCCGGTATCTTCAGCAAAGAATATCTTGCCTGTAGTTTCGGGCATATACTTAGTGCCGATGAGTGAGGATGCGACGGAAATATTGGTTCCTATTGATATGCCTTCAGCAGTTCCGGGGTTGATGTACTTGACCAGTAATTCCCTGTCCCCGGTAGCGAAGTTCTTCATCTTGCCTTCCAGAACATCTATTATTGTCTTGAAATATGGCTTCCCAATCTCTTCGGGATCTGAACCTGGCATAGGTCCGTGGAAAGTGACAAGGTTTGCGAGCTTATTGAATGCCAGATGAAGTGCAGTGATATCGCTGTAGCCCATGAATATCTTCGGATGATCATGAATGACGTCGAAATTCAGGAGAGGGAGCGTATGGATTGAACCATAACCTCCGCGTGCACAGAAAATTGCCTTTACATTGTCGTCCCTGAAAGCGTTGAGTATTTCATTGCTTCTCTCTTCCGCAGTGGCAGCAAGCTGATGTACCTGCACCAGTCGTTTTATGTTCCTGCCTAATGAGACCTTGAAGCCAAGCTTCTTCAGTCTCGTGATTCCCTTGGACAGGTTGGCCATGTCGGGTGCGCTTGCGGGCGCTATTATCCTAATTTCATCTCCTTCTTTCAATTTTGGTGGTTTTACTTTATCCATACTTTATCACCTCTTTCCAGTTTCTGCAAAACCGGTTCTTAATCGGATTATCCTTTTGTCCCAGACGCGGTGCGTGGATTTGTGAACTCTTGGAACCCGGGGTTCCCGGTAACTAATGTTCATTGCTCATATCTGGAACAGAACTAGTATTGCCTTGAAGGTAAGGGATTTAAGGCTGATAAAGCTGCCTATTTAGGGAGATAAGTCATAACCTTGTGCCCGTTGAATGGCATTCTTCAGTATTCTTATGCCCAGATGACGGATAATTCTTTAAAATAGAAAGGCATAGTCACGCGTGTTCCGCATATCAAGCGTGGATACTCCGGATGAGATCAACAGAATGATTCCTGTCATCACGTCCATCTGGAAGAACACCAGCATAAGGGAGGAGCTCGCAGATACGCTTAGAGCAATAGCATTTAATGGAGGCGTCGTGCTGAAACTATCGGAGAAGACCGAAGCCGACGCACTTCTGATCGGCGTGGCAGGATTCACGATGGGCAGTACTTACCTGTTCACTAGACCTTTCATTTTCAGGCAAGATGAGTCGAGATACTCAGTGCTTCTGGCACTGTTAAGCCATGCGAGGAACTGGGCTATTCAGAACTTTTACAACCTACTTGTAGGCGAGTTTGATCCCTTCAACAATCTTGAGGCCCTGCTTTTCTTTCAAACTTTGAAATCAACGTCCTCAAGCAGATTCAATTTGAGTAAGGTATATCAGTCCGCTGGAACCGCCAGGCTTGAACCGTTGAAGCTTATTGCTGAGATTCCCCTTGACTCATCATTCCGGAAGGATGACGATACGATGGCAGGTTTGAATCCGGTATCTCCATATTCCCTACTGAGGGAACCGGGGAGATTTCTGGAAGAATCTATGATTCGCCTGCAACTTCCCGACAACCTTAAAGCGGTCAGGAATGATGTTGCTGAGGGCGAAGTATCGTTGGAAAATGCAGCTAGAAAGGCTTTTCAGTTACTATTCAGAGCAGATTTCAAGATCACGTCAATGATTCCGGGTAAAAATACGCTTACCTATCTGTTAAGGAAGGGATGAGTGATCGGTAGCGTTGAAAAGTGGGAGCAGGCCTGGCAACCATTGATGCTTGCGGTTTCACAGTTAGTTTCCAGGTAAATATCTGCCAACAGAGGTATTCTTCAGCCGGGTCCCAGGTAACTATCTGGTTATCGACTTTATCCAGTGACTCCATCCTCCGGGGTACAACTTAGGCTCAATTCCAGCTATCCGCATCGCAATGAAATTAACGCATGATGTAACTCCGGAACCGCAGTAGAGTACTGGGTTTTGACTGATTCCTGAAAGAAGATCCCTTATCTGTTCCGGCGACCTGTAAGTTCCATCTTCTTTAAGCATGTCCTTCCAGAATATGTTTACCGCAGTGGGAATATGCCCCGGTATTGGATCAATCGGCTCATATTCACCCTTATACCTGTCTGGCGATCTGGCGTCCACAAGAAGGATGGATGAATCATTGGCTTCTATCCTGTCCTTCCCTATGATCATATCTCTTCTTTCCTCAAGACGGACTGAAGATCTCTTTCTTGCAATGACTTTATCCGACCGTGATCCTCCGGCTCTTAACCAGGCATTAAGGCCCCCATCCAGAACGTAGCCATTCTCAAGGGAGAAATATTCTAACAGGAACCAGAGCCTGGCAGCTCCTGATCCATCGTCATCGTACGACACTACAATACTCTGCTTCGAAATTCCTCGATCCTCAAGTACCCGCTTGAAGACGTCAACAGAAGGAATTGGATGCCTGCCGCCGGACTTGTCCGGTGAGGACAGATCCTTCTCCATGTCAAAGAAGACGGCACCCGGTATGTGACCTTTCATGTAAGAATTCAACCCATAATCATGATCAAGAAGGTTGAACCTGCAATCGGCAGGAATCACCCCTTCGTCACTTATATGTGACATCAGCCATTCGGCAGATACGATTGGGAATTTCTTATTGTTGCGCAAGTGATCTCTCTCTTAAACGTTACACCTTATAAAAGGTTAAAGTTGATAACCTTTCTTACCATATCTGTCGGATGCTTAAGATTGTGGAGGCCTTCATTCAGTTGACCCGGGATGATTGCGTGGTCACGAAAGAAGCCCTTAAAGCTGAACCAGGATGCAAGATTGCCCGCTTGAAGATAGGATCCGGGACAACAACACATCTCGTTTCTTCCTCAAAAAACATCGACAAGCTGTATACTGCCCTGCAGAAGAAAAGTATTTCTGCCAGCAGGGTGGGGAAGGAATCTATATGGATTGAGGGAAAGAGTTGTTCCGCATGCAGTGCAATCGCAGATACCGGCGCTATAACCCTCTCAAGCAGGGCTGTTAACGATAACACCGTTATATACAGGGTTCTGGTTAAGTCGAAAGGAAACCTTGAAAAGATTACAAAAGATCTCAAGGCAAAGGGGTTGAATCCCATCGTAACCCTGCATGAAATGCCAAAGGAACTTACTGCAAGAGAAAGGGAGATAATTTACGAAGTCTATGCTCACGGCTTCTTTGACCAGATGAGGAAAGCCTCCCTGACTGAGATCGCGAAGAACCTTGGGATTTCTACTGCAACGCTATCAGAAAGCCTCAGAAGAACACTCAGGAAGATAGTCAGGGGATATCTGGAAAATTCACTCGTTGAAGAGATTGAAGCTTCCTGATTATTCCATTCTTTCGACGATACAGGCATTGGCCATTCCACCGCCCTCACAGATTGCAATGAGCCCTGTATGAAGCTTTTTTAATTCGAGAATGTTCGTCATTGTTGTAATAAGGCGGGATCCAGTCGCCCCGACCGGGTGACCAAGAGCGATGGCTCCACCAAGCATGTTTACCTTTTCAGGATCAGCTCCGGTCTCCTTCTGCCAAGCGAGCACTACGGGAGCGAATGCCTCGTTTACTTCAAAGCAGTCTATGTCTTCCAAGACCATTCCAATTCTTTTCAGTGCCTTGAAAGTCGCAGGAGCTGGGCCGGACAGCATTGTTACCGGATCCACTCCCACAACAGAAAATGAAAGGAATCTGGCTCTGGGCTTGACATCGTGCGATTCAATGTATCTGTCAGATGCTACAACAGTGAAACTGGCGCCATCAGAGATCTGGCTTGAGTTGCCGGCTGTTATCATCTCTACCCCTGGAAAAGCCTCCTTCAGGTTTGACAGAGCCTCCATGGATGAGTTGCTCCTGATCCCCTCGTCTGCCGACGTAATTGATCCGTTGTGATGCTTGTACGGTATAATCTCCCGCGCGAGGAGATTTTTGGACGAAGCGGCCCGCTTATGACTTCGAAGGCTGAATTCATCGAGATCATTGCGTGTCAACGAATGACGTCTGGCGATCAATGAGGCACCCCTAGCCTGCGAGAACCAGTCTTCGCTCAGTGAATACCGCCTCTTCATAGATTGCGTAATTGGATTAGCAGTCCTGCTGATGGTTGAGCCCAGCGGGATCCTGGACATGGATTCCACACCACCGGCTATAACGAGATCTGAGTAACCGGACTCTATACCCTGCGAGGCAAACTGAACTGCCTGCAGGGATGAACCGCACTGGCGATCAACCGAAACGCCAGGGATACTTTCCGGCAGATCTGAAGATAGAACAATGTTTCTTGCAATATTCATCCCCTGCTCATTCACCTGTCCGACACAGCCCACTATACAATCGTCGATTTCGCCGGGATCAATGTGAGTCCGTTTGATAAGATCTTTGAGAACAGAAGACGCAATATCCACGGGATGAGCTGCTGCCATAGATCCATTCCTTTTGCCAATGGGGCTTCTTGCTGCGTCAAGTATGTAGGAGAAACCTTTACCAGCCATATGAAGGGTTGAAAGCTGTGTGATATTTATCTGTATCTGTAACAACTCAGGTTACGTAACCAGAGAGCGCATGCGATGCTTCATTGCCTGCATTCTGGCGAATGGGCTTCACCTCACAGGTATAGCAGAATCATGAGCCCGCTTGCCCCTGCATGGTTAAAACCTTATATTCCAATCTCCAATACCTTGAAACCTTACTAAGGTTCAATGATGATATTGACTTGGTCTAGGGAAAGGTGGAATAGTTGAAGCTTCCAAAAATAGTTAAGATGTATTGCCCCAAATGTGATGCGCATACTCCTCATGAAGTGGAAAGAGTCAGGAAGAGAAAGGCGAGCGAGTATGGTGCAGGCCAGAGGAGATTCAGAAGAGCCACATCTGGTTTCGGCGGTTTCCCAAGGCCGAGATATGAGGGCAGAGAAAAGCCAACCAAGAGAGTGGCAATCAAGTTCAGGTGCACGAAGTGCAAGAAGGCAATAACCATCCCGACACAGCGGGCAAAGAAATTCGAGATCGCGGAGTGATGAAATGACTGAGAGAAGTTTTGTAAAGTTGAAGAACGCAGGCAACAAATTCATAAAAATAAAATGCCCAGACTGCAGCAATGAGCAAGTCACTTACACTAAAATTTCGAGCCCGGTTAGCTGCCTGATTTGTGGTAATACCATAGCCAGGCCTACTGGGGGAACACTAGAGACAACCTCAGAGGTTGTAGAAGACGCCATATGAAGCAGGATCTTCCACAGGTTGGTGACCTTGTCGTAGTCACTATCAGGGAAGTCAAGAATTTTGGCGCAAAGGCCTCCCTTGAAGAGTACAAAGGCAAGGAGGGTTTTATTCATATCGCGGAAGTCGCGAGGGGATGGGTCAAGTATATCAGGGACTACCTCAGGGAGGGCCAGAAAACAGTCTGCAAGGTTCTCAATGTCGATCCACAGAAAGGCATGGTTGATCTTTCGCTCAAGAGGGTCAATCCTCACCAGAGGAGAGAGAAAATCTCTGAATGGAAGAACGATCAGAAAGCTACAAAACTCCTTGAGATCGTTGCCGCCAACTTGGGATGGACCGTCGAAAAATGTGAAAAAGATTTTGGCAGGGATCTTGAATCCAGGTATGGAACTTTATACCGTGCATTCGAGGATGCTTCCGCTGAAGATGATTGGCTACCGGATGTGACAGGACCATGGAAGCAGGCTTTCAAGAAGGTGGCTTCCGAGAATGTTGCAATACCGTCCGTAAAGATTGGCGGATACATAGAAATGTATTCCCTTGCGAGTAACGGTGTAGAGCGTCTGAAGGAAGTTATAGGAGAAATCGATGGTGAGAAACTCACAATCCAATATGCAGGTGCCCCGAGATACAGGCTGCAGGTAGTCGATTCCAACTATAAGTCAGCAGAAGAACAACTCAAGGATTCGATAACAGGAATGGAGTCACGCGCAAAGAAACTTGGAGTGGTGTTTGAATTTAACAGGACAGCTGGAAAATGAAGTCTTCGATAATGAAGTGCGGGTCATGCGGCAAATACACAATGAGCCAGGTTTGCCCTGCTTGCGGCTCACAGACTTTTTGTGCACTTCCGCCAAGATACTCGCCAGCGGACAGGTTCCAGAGATTCAGACTTGCAAAATTGGAGGTTTCCAAAGATGGAAAAAATAATGGTCAATAAACTGAAAAATCCCAAGCTTTCGAACCCGGTTCTCATAGTAGGTCTTCCGGGGATTGGGAATGTGGGAAAGATTGCCGTTGAGTACATGATAGACAAATTGAAAATGATCAAGATGATAGATATCGTATCACAGTATCTTCCTCCACAGGTATTCATCAATGAGGATGGGCTTATTAATCTTGCAAAGAATTCAATTTACTACAAGAAGAGGATCAAGGACAATGACCTGATCATTGTTACTGGAGACTTCCAGGGAACAACACAGGAAGGACAATACGAGCTTTCCTACCTGATTCTGGAATTGGCGAAGGAATTGAAGGCTTCCGCCGTTTACACGCTTGGCGGTTACAGTATAGGCAAGATCGTTGAGAACCCAAGGGTACTCGGTGCAGTGTCGGACAGGAAGATGCTTGAGAGCATAAAGGGTGCAGGTGTAGTATTTCCAAAGGGAGAGCCTGGAGGAGGCATAGTTGGTTCCGCAGGCCTTATACTTGGCCTCGCCACGGAAGTGTTTGACATAAGCTCCGCATGCCTTATGGGCGAAACTTCTGGATATTTTGCAGATCCGAGGGGCGCAATAGCCCTCATACAGGCACTGTCAAGGCTGCTTTCAATTGACGTTGATCTGAGTGACCTCCAGGAAAGGAGCAAGCAAATTGAAGAGATCACCGGAAAGATGCAGCAGGAAGGAATGCAGCCTAAGCCTCCAGGCAAGGATGATCTGGGCTATTTTGGATGATTGGCTATTCATTTTTGTACAGTATATTTTCGTCCTTCTGAAACCAGGCAGCGGATCCGCGCGGCAATTTGAAGCGTTTCCCAGCCAATCATTCGATAATGATGCATAACATCAATTTATGTTTCTAGGTCTATATTATATGCTTTGATGTTTTTCCCGTGTCAAGACAAAATGAACTTTCTTCGCTCTGATCATGCAGTTTTATGATGATTCTCTGAAAGGGCGGCTCGATCATTGTAATTTGTCTGACAAAAAGGGAAGTAATTTAAGGAACAGTTCAATAGTCATTCAATGGCAGGCCGCCAATATTCGATTTCAGAAGGGAAAGAGATCTCTATTTCCGAGTTTTTTGAGAAGAACAGGCATATCCTCGGTTTCGACTCACCTCAAAAGGCACTGTATATGATTGTAAAGGAAGCCCTGGACAACTCGCTGGACGCGTGCGAGGAGCACCAGATTATTCCCGAGATAAAGGTCAGGGTCCTTAAGGCAGAGAATGAGGAATTTGAGGTCACGATAGAAGACAATGGTCCTGGTATTGACAGAAAGGAAGTACCGAAGGTATTCGGGCAGCTTCTTTATGGCTCTAGATTTCACTCCTTCAAGCAGTCACGGGGCCAGCAGGGCATAGGGATAACCGCTGCCGTCCTTTTCGGTCAGATCACGACAGGAAAGGACTCTTTAATAAGGACAAGGAAGAAGGGTGATGAAGTGGCATATGACTTCAGGCTTGGCATAAACATCAAGGAGAACAGGGCCAAGATTGCGGAAGAAAAACCTGCAATGTGGGATAAGGAGCATGGCACCATAGTTACAATATTCTCGAAGGGAAAATACCAGACTGGAAAACAGTCTATCTTTGAGTACCTTAAGGAGACTGCGACAGTTAATCCGAATATGGATCTGATTTTTGAGGACCCTGATGGTAAAACATATCACTTCAAGCGCGTCATAGAGAGGCCTTCTGTCCCGGCAAGACCAATCAAGCCGTATCCTGTTGGGCTTGAGCCAGGAGAGATACTGGCATTGGCGCATGAAACTCCTGCGACGAGCGTGGCAACATTCCTTTCAGGCGACTTCAGCCGTATAAGCAGGAACAGCGCGGAGGAGATTTGCAGGATCGCGGGAATAGAAATGAACAGGAAACCTGCTGACCTCTCCCTTGCAGAAATTAAGGCGATCCGCCAGGCGGTGGGATCTATCAGCATACTGCCGCCATCATCTGACTGTCTCTCCCCGCTCGGGGAGGAATTCATAAGAAAAGGGCTCAGGAACATCTATGACGATCTTCATCCATCTTTTTATTCCAAGCCTGTAAAGCGCGCCACCAGCACTTATAACGGCAATCCGGTTTCGGTTGAGGTTGGCCTGGTATTCGGCGGAGATCTGCCCCAGGATGAACCCGTGCGTATTGTGCGATACGCGAACAAGGTGCCTCTCCTTTACCAGCCTGGCGCGTGTGCAACAACCAGGGCTGTATCAGAAATAGACTGGCGATCTTATGGCCTGGACCAGAGGAATGGAGCCGGTGTGCCTTTTGGCCCGATGATCCTCTTTATCCATGTTTTCGGTATAAGGATTCCTTACACCTCGGAGTCAAAGGAGGCAATTGCTCCTGTTACAGAGATATCCGAGGAAATAAAGGCTGCCTTAAAGACGGCGGGCAGGAGCATCAAGTCTTTCCTGAACAAGCGGGAGAAGAGGAAGAAGATCAGCGAAAAGTTCAGGCTTGTAAGCACAATTTTGCCAGAGATCTCGGAAAAAGCAGCTTCCATAACCGGCGAAGGGAACATACCGATTGAAAGCGTACTGTCCAAGGTTGCAAATGTTATTTTCATCACGGAGGAAACAGCTCCCAGCGATGAAGGATTGGACGTCAGGGCAGTAGTGCACAACTTCACCTCATCACCAAGATCATTTACTCTGATTGCAGATCCGCCCGTTGGTGATCTGGTCGGATCTCCGGAATTTGAGATTTCTGACCTTGCACCGGCTGCGAATGTATCCTTTACCTTCAAGATCAAGGTGGAGGCGGGAAGATACCCTGGCACTGACTACTACTTCAGGGGAATAGATCCTGTCTACATCAATGGTGCGGAGCCCCTGCCTGCAGACTGGAATATAGAGAAGATCAATGTGGAGGAGGTAGCTGATGGCGCAGAGTGAATTTGAGGCTACCAGGGAAAGGCTGCTGAAATTCGTAAAGGGAATATATGATACGCTGAAGCAGGGTGAAGTGCCAGAAATATTGATGCCGTCAAGGAACAGGGACAACATCGTCCTTGACCAGAAGTTTGCGGTCTGGAGATACGGGGACCTTAAGGTCACAAGGAGCGCAAAATACGTGGATGGCGCTGAATACATGCTGAAGAGCCTCTATATGATCGAATTCATCCTGGAGATGATCAGGAACGCTAAGACATCAACCCTGAGGGAAATGTATTACATTTCAGAAGGCTGGAAGAACGGTAAATTCGGCACGCAGGATGAGTCAAATATCATGGCGGAAGACCTTGAGGTAATGACTGCCCTGTTGCGTGAGGACTTCCGTCTGAGGCCTGAGGAGAACGGTGCATCCGTTATCGGGAACCTGACTCTGGAGGAAAGGAACAGGAAAGGCGAATTTAAGAAGATTAATTGCAAGGATGATGTCGGCGAGGCAGGTTACTCTATTCCATATAACGTGGATAACGAGAAGGTGCGCCTGAAGGACGTTGACGCCGACTTTGTCCTTGCGATCGAGACGGGAGGTATGTTCGATCGACTCGTGGAAAACGGGTTTGATGAGCGCTTCCGATCAGTCCTGGTTCATTTGAAAGGACAGCCTGCCAGGAGCACAAGGAGGCTCCTGAAGCGCCTGAATGAGGAAATGCACCTCCCGATTTACGTGTTCACGGATGGTGATCCATGGTCGTTCAGGATCTTCGCCTCAGTTGCATATGGTGCAATAAAGACTGCACATATTTCAGAGCACCTTGCAGTCCCAACTTCGCAGTTCATCGGTATTACTGCAACCGACATACTGAATTATGATCTTCCGACAGATGTGCTGACTGACAAGGACGTGCAGGCCCTCCAGGCAGAGCTCAAGGATCCAAGATTTACAACTGACTTCTGGAAATCGGAGATCGAGACGATGCTGAAAATGAATAAGAAGGCGGAGCAGCAGGCGCTTGCAAAGTACGGCCTGGATTTCGTTACTGACAAGTACCTGCCTGACAAGCTTTCAGGAACAAACGATATGGAGGAGTGAATGCTTAGGATCGCTGCTGCTCAGATGCAATCCACCAATGATCCGGAAGAGAACATCAGGAAGAGCAAAATGCTAATGCAAGAGGCTGCAAAGCTGTCAGCAGGGCTTGTTGTTTATCCTGAGTACCAGCTATTTCTCCCCGACTACTCGAAGCCGGAGGAAGCTGTGATTGCTGCCACATCTCTTCATGAGATGTTGCCGGAATTTATCCATTCACTGAAGATACCTGCCATCATAAACTATCCGGAGATCGACGGTAACAGGATATACAATACATCCGCTTTCGTACGCGCAGGAGCTCTGGAGTGGAAATACCGGAAGATGCATCTATTCAATGCTTTCTCCAGGCGCGAGGGAAACATTTTTTCTCCGGGAAACAGGATGTCGCAGGTCGGATTGCTTGGAGACGTTGCGTTTTCGACCTATATCTGCTACGACCTGAGATTTCCTGAGCTGGCAAGAATTTTTGCCCTCTCCGGCGGTTCATTGCTTATCTACCAGGCAGGTTGGTTTAATGGTGATCGGAAGGTTGAACAGTGGCTTTCGCTCCTAAAGGCAACGGCCATACAGGACGGGTTGTATGTAGTGGGATCCGCGCAGACCGGGACAGCGTTCAGCGGTAACTCTGCGATCTTCGATCCGAATGGTGACATGATTGCACATGAAGAACTCCGTGAAAGGGTGATTGTTGCCGATATTTCCAGGGATCTGGTCGAATCATATAGAAAGGACTCAGGAGTCCTTAGTGCGAGAAGGGATGATGTATATTCACTCAGAACTGTTGGAAAATAGTGATAATTTTAATGGATCTTGCCTTATAGAAGATGTTCCAGGAATCTCAGCATTTCAACGTAATCTGGAATGCGGTATCGTGAGATGCTCTCCCCCGGACCAACGTGAATTGTGATGGCATCAGGGTTCTCCATGAACGCTTCCTCGTCTGTCCTGTCATCGCCGGCGATAAGCTTCTTTTTTCCTTCGGAATGCTGCCGGATTGCTATTCCCTTGTTTATACCGGGGATTCTCAGCTCGATGATGCGTTTTCCTTCATATACCGGCATTCCAGATTGTGATGAGAGGGAATAAACCAGTTCGAACAGCCGATCCTTGTACTCCGGATCCATGAGACCGAAGTGAAACAGGACATTCCCTTGCTTGTTGTAGATCCTGAGGCCGGGGAATTCTGCAAGATATGTTTCCCTCCGGTTGTAAATATCGTCACATAGCTTTTCATAGTGTGAGAAGTTTGGTACATTATACCTGATTCCGCTGCTTGTAAGGGTCAATGCACCGTGAAGGGCGATTATATTAAGATCACGACCGATGAAACCGGTGATCTCACGGAGAGAACGTCCTGTAACAACATAGAGGAGGTACTCAGAAGCGAGCGCGCTGAGTATCCGAATCAATCCCGTTCCCGGTGTGGCGTCCTCAGGATTCATGACTATTGGAACAAGCGTGCCGTCATAATCCAGGAATAATGCAGGCTTTTCTCGCCTGATTTTCGCTATGACCTGATCAGTTATCTTTTGACTCTGGGGAATTCAATTCACCGGACCCTCTTTTAATGATTTCCTTCTCTATCTTCGCAATCCACCATGAGCTGTTCTTCCTCCTTACCACTGCCTTAAGATCGGCAAGCCTCGCCTTTCTCTCTTCCTGTCCCATGTTCAGGGCGATATACAAAGATTCTGCCATATCTGTCACATCATATGGATTCACTATGATTGCTGACCTGAGATCCGCGCTTGCCCCTGCGAATTTTGAAAGTATCAGGATGCCGTCATCCGATGCTGCTGCAAATTCCTTTGCGACAAGATTGAGCCCATCTATAAGGGGGGTGATGAATGCAATCTCTGAGAACCTGTAGTGATTCTTCAATACGTTGTCTGATACTTTCCTGTACATGTAGATTATCGGCGCCCATTCCAGGTCTCCAAACTTCCCGTTTACCCTGCCTATATTCATCTCAAGTTCCCTCTTCATCAGGACGTAGTCGCTGACTGTAGTGCGCGAAGGAGTCACCAGCATGACATAATTGAATTTTCGTCTGAGTTCAGGATGCGTGGATAACAGGCTTTCTATTGCAAGAACCCTGTTCTTCAGGCCTTTGGTGTAGTCGAGCCTGTCGATTGAGAAAATTGTCTTTCTCTGGGGGTTATGCCTTCTTCGGGAATCGCTCGGATTCTGGGCAGAATAATACTCGTTGTCGATCCCGAGTGGTATGGCTGCAACCCTGTTTTTTATGGCCATGGATGATCCAAGCATCTGTTCGTGCGTTTCAAGAAAGTTCCTGACAAATATATCGGTATGGAAAGTTATAAGATTGCATGAAGCAAGCGATTGGAGAATCTGTTTGGCCTGGGGGAGAATGGAAAAAAATTCTCCAGCGACCCATGGTATATGCCATGTCATTAAGATGAAAGCTTCGGGCAGCATCCTTCTAAGCAACCCGGGGACGAGGGAGAGCTGGTAGTCGTGCACCCAGATCACCGTATCGTTTCCGACGTGCTTTGCAATCCTTTCGGCAAACTTCCTGTTAACAGACAGGTAACTGTCGAAAGAAAAATCCTCAGTTTTTATCTTTTCCCTGAAGTAATGAAACAACGGCCAAAGAGTGCCGTTTGAAAAATCGTCGTAAAACCCGCGCTTCTCATGTTTCCCGATAATCACTCTCGATACGGTGTAGTTATCGATCTTCTCTTCCTGATGGAGTGAGTCCAAGGCGCCGTCGCCCCAGCATACCCATGTACCTTCCCTATCGAGCATTAGCCGCCTAAGGCTTGATGCGACGCCCCCAACGTTCTGCCTCACGACATCGTTTCCTTCCACCCTCTCATGGGAAAAAGGTGCACGTGCGGTCGCCACAACATATTTCATGAATAAGAATTAGCCAATCCTATTTAAGCCTGAGGCTGGCTTGGATAATATTTTTTCCTCACATATTAGTATCAATATTTATTATCATTACATCAATCGTAGGTTGATATAAATGAAACTAACAGATAATGTTACTCTATTGGTAACAGTTTTAATGGTTGTTGCCGCCGGCATTGGAGTCGGCTTCATGATTACCGGAAGTCTTGGCCAGAGCCACTCTGCTTCGAGTTCTTCCGTCTATGATCTGAATCTTGTGATAACTACCGATAATTACTACAACAACTCTACCGGAACTCAGCCTGCTTACTTTGTACTCGGCCCGAGCGGCTTGACATCCTCGGCCAATATAACGATACCTGCGTTCACCCTGATAGACCTTACCATATTTAACTATGACAATGGAAACGGCAACTTCTCTCCGCAGTATGCCAATGTTACTGGGACGGTAGGAGGCACTGAGACCTACTTCAACAATACAATGATGAACGCAACAGACCCATTCAACACAATAAACATCAACGGCTCAGTCACTGCAAAATCTGTTCCTATACCCTTGGTAGCTCACACATTCACGATACTCAGCTCAACTGGCAGCGTACTTGTCAATATACCTGTACCTGTGAGCAGCGTTGTACATGCATCGTTCTACATCAATCAGACTGGAACATTTAACTGGCAATGTGAAGTAGACTGCGGATCGGGCCCGACTGGATGGGGGGGCGCTATGTCAACTCCCGGCTGGATGATGGGATCATTTAAAGTCATACTCTAATTTTTATTTTTTTAATTTCTAATGTACTGCCTAACTTGTTTTCGAAGTACATCTATTGGGATTTCACTTTCTGCCATCCTCTTCTCGCTAAAGCATTGGAGGTTCCTGCTTCAGTGACCGATATCCAGTAGACCCCTACGATTGAAGAGTTCCGCCGATGTTGCAATCTCTACAGACGTGAATTCGGGAATGCCCTTCCCTACTGTTACCAGGCCCATATTCCTTATGTTTATCGCTGCCTTCATATCACGGTCAATAACAAGACCACAGACATTGCAGTGGAATACCCTGTCTGAAAGCTTCAAACCACTCTTATACCAGCTGCACCTTGAGGGTTTTTATCATTATTTGCATAAATACACAAAAATATACACAACTATCGCAATTCGTCTGCTATCCGAAGGTAGGAGCTTTCTTGCTCGATTTTCGTAAAGTTGCGATATGCGGAAAAACACTTGGCCAAGACGAAATCGTGGTGTTATTCAATGTCTAAGTTAAGGTTATTTAGACTCACAGAAGCAGGCCGAATGGGCCTGGATATCAAGAAATATCATCATTCAGTGCGTGATCTTTCTTGAAGAGAAATAGTAAAGCAGCCAGAAAAGGAAGAATAATATTGTGAACAATGCAGCTGACGGCAATAAAGCCCCACTATAAAGGAAATCATCTGGAATAAGATTGAGATAGTGGAATCCATATAATGACAGCCAGGCTATGAGAGACAATATAAACGCATAACGGTAGAATCTCTCATTCTTTATAATTTCATCATCTGTTTCCAGCGGAATTCTTACTCTTACGTGCTTACTCCCGGAGACTTTTGAGTTAACCACATTAACTGGGGCTTCTTTATGACGTTGGATAGATAACTCGACAGCAAAATATGCAATTGTCATAATAATAAAGCCTGCGGTTGCAAGGTAGATAAAAAAGGATACAAAGTAGTAATTGACATTCTTGATGGGGGTAATGCTTTCATATAAAGTAATCTCAATATAACCGCCCAATGTAGATACAGGGAAGGAAATCGCCGAAAGTCTTATTCGATGAGGTTTGTTAATTTCCAGATAGACATAAATTATCCCCGGCACCAAAGTCAAAATCCAAAGCACTATCAAAATTATGGCAATAAAAATACCCATCACACCCTACTGATATGCACCCATCCAGACGCACTGGTTTCCATTTTTATTAACAAAGGCATGCGCGATATTTGAAATATGAACTGAATCTATGTCACTAAATACCGTTGGAATCAGGCCGCTTTCCCAACCTGTTCCGTCCACGTATACATGTATCCCCCGTCCATTGCCAGTTAAAACTCCAAGGTACCATGTGTAGAGATGATCGTTTTGAACTGCAGTTGGAACGTATCCGGTTCCCCAATCAGCGTTGTAGGTATTCTCATATTTCTGGTACATGATCGTTGTATCGGCCGCATCCCAGTCCGCAGTAAAAACCCAAACAGACAACCCTAATATAGACGCCATAAAGGCCACTATACCTGAAATTAAAGATAAATTAAGCTCACTAGGTTGGATTTCCCGCAAAACATTATAATATGCATATGCTTCATTTATATTGGTTCCTGAGAAAGTAACAGTGTCATAGAAATAATTCTGATAAAAATAATCTGCTTCCCAGTATCGACCCATCAGCCACGCAGATAAATAATCAATCTGAACAGCCACAGGAGGAACAATTATTTGGCTCCCATTTGGAGATCTTACAACAGCAGCACTTACTATGTCTTCTGAGTCGTTGGACTGCATGCTGTAGTTGACCTTCAGTATAGTGTAGTTTTGACCTCTTAGAGAGAATGCCTCAGAACCAATAACGGTAGATTTGCCATGCTTGATCACATATGAATTTTGGGAAGCTCTTGACGGGTTCTGAAGACTAAATGACTGTTCTTGAAGTTCGGTCGACTTATTCATCGCTCGAGCGTCATATTTGCTGCTATTGAGAAACTGGTCAAACAAATCCATTCTAGCACTTGAGTTAGATGGCACAAGCACCTTGTCCCTTTTCAACCATGAAGCAAAGTCTTGCTGAAGTAGACGGTTAAGACCACTTATTGTTGACAGCAGTTGTGAATTTTCTTCATTGAGCGATTCGTTAGTGACAGTTATTTGTGTGCTATTATGCGGCATTGGATTGTGATCCATGACTGTTCCTAAAAAAAACTCTGGAATCAAAATCATTATTGCGAAAGCCATAAATCATCTGGGTATCGTCAGCGAATGTCGCTTCTTAATCAGCGAAGTTCTAAACACCGTCTTAACCCATGAATGTATATTTGTGATCTATAAAACCTTTTGACGCCATATGTGGAAATCAGGCGTCAGAGAAAGTCTTGATTAATGCCAATTTTCCATTGTCATAGCCTAGTTCCAGCAATAATTCCTACTCTATACCTATTTTAGTCCCGCAGCAAAATTCTATTGTCTATCTGCTATTTTACAGTATTTGCCTGCAATGGTTCTAGTGGATTCCTGACAGCCGATATCCGACATCCGACATAGTAGTTATCCCATGCCGGCAAATGTTTTCAGACCTACTATGTATATGGCTATCAGAGCAACTCATGGTATGGGCAGTAATCATACTATGAGGGTATATACCACATTTGTGATATACATAAAATTAATCGCAGATCCTGCACAATAAAGAGAAATATCGTATATGTCCCGCCAGTCTTTTGCCTTCATAGTCAGTCCCTAATTATGCTGCAGTACCAGTCCCAGTAATATTCTTTGTTTAACCCTTGATGGTATATGGTGCAATGCAGTGTTAGATCCAATTATTTTATGAGAGCAGTTAACTCTTTTTATATTATTAGGTCTGGTGTCTTTATGGTCATGAAAATATTGTAACGAGGGAGCCGAGATTTTCTATTGATACCTCAGCTACGTCACCCTTCTTGATCCAGACCTGCTTATCCGGAGGATAACCAAGTATAACTCCCCCGGGGGTTCCGGTGAGTATGATATCTCCAGGATTCAACGGAAAGAACTTCGTGATATAGCTCAGCAAGTATTCACAGGAATAGATCATGTTTGATGTATTTGATTTCTGCCTGCTTTCTCCATTTAATTTCAGCGATATATCAAGGTGGCCTGGATCAGGAATTTCATCATGAGTTGTGATGAAAGGTCCAATCGGGCAAAAGCCTGGCGGTGTCTTTCCAATAAGGAATTGCGAAGTGAGCATCTGAAGATCTCTTGCTGAAATATCATTGGCGGGACAATATCCGAATATGTAGTTTTTTGCGTCCTCCTGCTTGACCTGGAATGCCCTTTTGCCTACAACGATAGCCAATTCTGCCTCATAGTCAAGTTTGTGAACAGTATCTGGAATCTTTACCTGCTGCCTGTGGCCTGCAACTGCGTCCGAGTATTTGCTGAAAAGGACAGGGTTACCCTGGCTTTCAGTCCTAGTTTCATTCAGGTGCTGGCGATAATTAAATCCCACACCAACAATTTTTTCAGGATGGAGCATACATGGAAGAAATTCAAGGTCTGATTCTTTCGTCACAGCAGTTTCATGTGATATTTCCCCAGTGGCTATTGCTTTGATCGCCTGAGATGATGAGATTAGATAGTCTGTGCTTTCTGGATTTACAACCCCTGTACTTTTGGATGGAATTGAGGAATATAGAAGGATTTCATCCTTTACTAGTCTTGCGAGATAATTCTTGTTCCTGTATCTGACATTTCCAATTTTCAATGCTTTTAGCTTTATTCAAACAGTGTATAATTAGATTCCTTTGCTCGCGTCATGGAAGATAAAGCCACATGGAGCCAAAAAACATTCCCATTCCTATAAATCTATATAATTTCATACATACCTCAAAACCACTTCTACTTGGGTTGTGGCAGGTTTCGAAAGCCCGGTAATTGATGCTGCGAAGTCAATGTAATAGGTGATGTTGTAGCTCTGAGGGAAAAAAGGTAGGTTACTCACGAAGGTCACTCCCGAACAAAACTGCGAAAAACCTTTCTTAATCGATGAAAGGTTAAAGTGAAAGAAACTTGAATGCTCCAAACCGCTATCGTTTACAAAATTATAATTGGTTGAGATTGAACCTGTACCTATTATTACTTCGCTTGCGCTACGCGGACCAGGTGGCGATAGCGACAGATTGTACGTCGACATACCACACGGAGCGTAGCGCAAGCACACCGGCCGCCCATCTATTCCTCTTGTAATATTAAAAAAACCTCCCATCTTAGCCGGGTATGCTTCTACGGTCTGGGTGACTACAAGTTGCTTGAGGTGAAGATTTGGAGTCAAGTTCCCATTGACAATTATCCAGAAATGGAAGCAGTCTTCTGGTCCCTCGTGCGATCGCCATTCATCTCCACAGACTGCAATAGACAGGGAAGAGTTTGAATGCCCGTTTGAGGCAATAGTTGCCGAAGATTCGGTTGCATTGGAGAAGTGAAAAAAAAGTGGGTCGTTAGAGTAACACCAGGTGAAGTTTTCGTTCCAATTGTATTCTGTGGTACTGTTAGTAACGGTAACAGGTGTAGGAATCAATGCAAGCTCATAATATGACAATGAAATTATTAAGGCAGCTACAAAGACAGCCGAAATAACAGTAATGCCTTTCTTATTCAACATGATAAAAAGACTTAATAATATAAAAACTTAACATTCGAATTTTTAATGCTACATATCGGTTCAGAGACTATTATTTATCTTTTCAATGCTTGAAGGTATTTCTCTCAGTGTTTCCCTTTTTCCTCTAACTGTTCTGTATATTTTCGAGAACTTCAGTAGGACATCCTTCACTGAAAGTTTGCTGGTAGTATCGGCAGCTATGATCAGCACAGATATGCTGTAACACAGATTCGATGAGAGAAAAGATATAAAGAATACCCTTTGGTGCATTGTTATCACTCATGTATGCCATTTCAAGTTCATTCTTCATGGCATCGGATGCATGTTCTATCACTTCACGCTGGTTATAGAGATTGTATATTGTCTCTGGATCATCACTTTCGTTGGACAGGAAGGATATCTTTCCGAACCTGATCGATTCAGAATCACATATGTAATTAGAGAACGCACATGGTATAGAATGTTCCATTTCTTTTAACTGCTTATACTTCAGGAAATACATCATTTCGAGAACTGGATTTCCATTTTAAACTAGGCACGAGTACAGACAAAGTTTTAAAGATAATTGATTATGTTGATCTATGACAGAATGGTATGAACGGGACCTGAAATGGTACCCATCAGAATACGGAAAGGACGATATGCTTGGCTCATATAATCATGTTACACCTGATAAAGTGCTGAAAGCCACAGCTCTTGTAAAAAAGGGCAGAATTGTGGATTTAAGTCATGAAATATTCAACGGAATGCCAGGCAGGCAAACTGCACATGGCCCATTTTTCTACCTTCTCTCACAGAGAGTTTATGATAACAGGCCACCTTTCAGGCAACCAACAAGAAACAAGTTTGGAGCTTCTCTTTGCAGGATGGAACTTGTTGATCATCTTGCGACACACCTCGATTCCCTGAATCACATTGCTTTCGATAATAAATTCTATAACGGAATTGATGCCTTTGACGTATCCACGACATTCGGGACCACTAAGCTGGGGATCGATTCGACTCCCTCCATCGTGACTCGTGGAATAGCTGTGGACGCAACGGGGGGAAGACGGATAATGGATCAGGGTGAGCCGATCACTCTTGATTTTGTGGTCTCCTATCTTAAGGAGAGGAACATTGAGCTGGAGAGCGGAGATGCAATATTCTTCTATACAGGGGTAGGACAACTGTGGCATGATCCATCCAGATTCAATGACTATTTCGAGAATTCTCCTGGGATTGGGATTAAGCTTGCAAAATGGCTCGCAGAAAAGAAGGTATCAGTGACGGGGAGCGACGCCCCGGCGACCGAGGTATCGCCCCCTGAGCTTGCAGGCACGAGGCTTCCGGTGCATCAGTATCTCATTACCCTCCATGGTATCAGGCTTATTGACAACATAAACCTGAACGAACTGGTAAAGGAAGACGTGCCGGAATTCATGTTCTCCCTTTCCCCGTTGAAGATCCGGGGAGCAACAGCTTCTCCGGTTTCCCCGGTTGCAATCTACTAGACCGGAGAAGCAAGACAGAGTGGCGATAATGATTATGATTTACTATTTCCTTTAGTATTTTTTTCGAATATTTTTTACTCACTTATAAGATATAGGATCATGACAAGAAAAAAGATTTCAGTCATAGGCGCGGGGAATGTCGGTGCATCTGTTGCCCAGGCACTTGCAATCGAAAAACTTGGAGACATTTACCTGTTTGATGTCATTGAAGGAGTACCAGAGGGAAAGGCCCTAGATATCCAGGAAGGAGCACCCCACTGGGGATTTGATCTTGAAATTAAGGGGTTTACGACCACGAATCCTCAGGCATACGAGAACATGAAGGGGTCAGATGTCATTGTTATCACCGCTGGCCTCGCAAGAAAGCCGGGAATGTCAAGGGACGACCTCCTTGCGAAGAATGTTGAAATCCTTTCATCCGTAAGTACAAGCATCAAGAAATACGCTCCTGAAGCGAGGATCATAGTAGTAACGAACCCTGCCGACGTTATGGCATATGCAGTGCAGAAGGTAACTGGGATCAGCCCTGAGCGGATCATAGGCCTTGGAGGGTCCCTTGACAGCTCAAGATTCAGGACTTTTCTTTCCATGGAACTTGGCGTGTCAATAAAGGACATCAATGCATTCGTCATTGGCGGTCATGGAGATGACATGGTACCGTTCATCAGGTACTCAAGCGCCGGAGGGATACCAATAGAGAGATTACTTTCAAAGGAGAAAATAGAGGAGATCGTCAAGAGAACCAGATTTGGAGGAGGAGAGATCGTGAACTATCTCAAAACCGGTTCGGCTTATTATGCGCCTGCAATATCAATCACGGCAATGGTAAGGGCAATCATCGACGATGAAAAGCGGATCATACCCAGTGCCGCATATCTAACAGGTGAGCATGGGAAGCATTATGGCGCTTCGGGCATTTTCATTGGGCTCCCCATTAAGATCGGCGAAAAAGGTGTGGAGAAGATCTACGATATTGACTTCAAGCAGGAAGAGCTCGACCTCTGGAAGAAGACTGTTGAAAGTGTCAAGTCGGGATGTTCAAAGGTGGACGAATTCCTCTCTTCCAAGAAGAATTAAATCACCTTATTTTTTTATTTTTTTCCGCTAAATATGCCCTGTATTCCCTAGGATAACGTTCGTATCTGATTGGATCGATAGAACCGGCATCCATGAAACCTTTCAGGCGCAGCTGGCATGAGTCACATTCACCGCATGCCTTTTCCCTGCCATTGTAGCATGACCATGTCAGACTGAGGGGTACCTTTAACTTTTCCGCAAGCCTGACAATATCGCCTTTTGACATGGACTGAAGCGGAACCTTGATCACTATACCTCTTTCATTTCCAATCTTGGTTCCAAGTGAAAGCGCTTTCTGGAATGAGTCAAAAAACTCCGGCCTGCAATCCGGATATCCAGAATAATCTACAGAATTTGCACCTATGAACAGTGTCCTCGCGCCAATTGTCTCAGCGTAAGCGGCAGCTATTGAGAGGAAGATTATGTTGCGCGAAGGAACATATGTGTCAGGAATTCCTCTACCGATATCTGAAAAGGATCTCCTTGATACCTTTTCTTCTGATGTAAGGGAGCTTCCTCCAATCTGCCTGAGATCGAGTCTTATAACCTTCTGTTCCACGCCAAAATGCCTGCACAGTAAGGCACTGCTTTCAATCTCCTTCCTGTGCCTCTGCCCATAGTCAAATGTGATTGCAGTTACATCGTAGGATAATCTTGAGTACGCAAGTACAGTGGAAGAGTCCATTCCACCTGAAAGCAGTGAAACAGCATTCTCAGTCATTCATGTTCCTGGAAGTACAAGCTCCCTGGCCTGGACCCTCGTAAAGGCAGACTTCGAGCCTTGAGATGTTCTTGTTTCTCTTTAACTTGCCCTCAATCTCGTTCAGGATATATCCCGACATCTGCTCCGAAGATGTCACATCGACGTCCACGAAGAAAACGTCTTCCTTAGAGAAAACATGCTTCTTGCCACCGTATGAAACCTGCACAGAATCATCGGATATGGAATAAGTGATCGAAGTCTTTCTGGAGGGTACAAGCACATGATGATCCATCTTATATATTACTTCCCTCGCAAGTTGTTTCAGGATATCAAAGTCAATTATGAATCCACCCTCATCAGATCCTTCGACTGTAATATCTATGCAGTAATCGTGTCCGTGAAGACGGGAACATTTATCATGAGACGGAATGAAATGTGCAGCGGAAAACCGTAAACCTGTGTCCCACCCGTTTACCTTGAGCCTCATCCCAACCATATCAATGAATCTTATATTACCTTGATTGAAGTGAGTTGTACATTCATGTTAATGGAACTTTACCGTGATGGTAAGTAGGACAGCGCATTTACGGGATTTTCAATCGCCTGATTGCTTTGCTGTTGTGACCTCGCCTATTATACATCTCTATTGTTGTCAGATCGCTTGCAGAGTCTTTATTCCACGAGCTGGAATACCTACATATAAAGATTGCTTAGTATTCTGATCTGTTGAATAAATCTCTTCTGAACCTGATGCTTTTGTCTGTTCATTGATTTCATTTCCTGCTTCCCTCACAATTATCCCTGATTTCTCATTCTCACAATCTCTTTTGCACCGTGACTGATGTAATCGTATACCTGCTTTCTCTGGTACCCTTTAGCCTGGAGACCACTAAGTGATTGGCTGATTCAGTTCTCACCGAATTTACGCTTCACGGCAGAGAAGATCCCCTCGGTTCCGGACCATCGCATGCCGAAATGGTGCTCCTCCGCCCATACCCCGTGCACCTTACACTGGCAATTCTTTATGGATCTCCTCATTTGTTTGCTTCCCTCGTACCGATCGCTCGAGGCGTTCTTCCTGATCTCTCTCTCTACGGGTCTCGCATGGATGGAATGCAGCAGGGTGAATAGATCATTCACATCAAATTCATCGTCTAAGTAGAATTCCCCCACATTAACGCCACGAAGACTTGCTTCCTTCTCGTGTCTCCCAGCAGTCTCAGGCCCGATGGGCCTTCACTCTCCACTGATCTTCCATCATCATCTCCTTACTAGAATTCAGTAACAGCCGGAATTCATTTCATGCAGGTTAAATCTCTTAGAGCAAACATGGTTCACAATTTCTTCTCTATCTTGCATATCTGTTATTGGCGTTGAAACACTATATAATCAACGATGCAGCATACGTGGCATCCTCTATAGAGCTGCTTAGTACCATAAGAATCACACTTCTTGCACGGGGGAAATCCGTCAGGAAGGTAGTAATATCCCTGGATGAAAGAAAAAAAAGGGTGACTCATATGCTAAACATACGAGACAGCGTTTAGCATCCTGAGACAGGAAGAGTACAGAAACCATAAAACAGGGCAAGCGAGGCGATCATAGAAATAGAACGCAATGTAAACTCACGATTTGGGATTTTTATGGTTCATTCACCAAAAAGCGGGTGGATCACAAATTTCAAGTTTGTTTTGGCTTCCATTATGCTTGAAGGATCATGTAGTCCCAACATCAACGCCTAGGTATATGCATATTACCGGAAATGCCAGACCTGTAAAAAATACGGCCCAATTTAGGATTTTTCCAACTAAAACTGTCGTGAAAGATGGGTTAGGGGTTAAATAGAAGTAAATCATAAAAGAAGGAATGGATGATATGATGTCAGTGAACACGAAAGAGAACGCTAATGCAAGGAAAATGATCTTTCCACTTCTATGTAATTGAAGATTACCAAGCATATATATCGCAACTATGAGCAATAGCCATATTGTGGAATACAGTGTAATGATTCCAGAGGATGAATCCCACCAAAAATAACCAAATACTAATTGGGAGAGACGACCAACAAATGGATACAAAGTGGGCGTTATTCCTTGAAAAGCCTTGACAATGAGCTGCGGATACGCCAATTTCGATGGAAAGTTCAAAACTACGTAACCAAGAAGGGCTGCCAGACCTACAAATACACGTGATTTATATACTGGTCTCATAGCTATTTGTGATAAAACAATAAAGAAAGAACCTATCGCAGAAAGTAAAAATGATAGTATAAAAGTAAGATTGATTACCCCAATATTGGCATTTATGCTTGCGAGATCAAAAAAGTTTGGAAATAACCAGCGTGCTATATCAAAGAAGTATGGATTTAAGCTGAGCCCAAAGGCAAGTGTGATAAAACCTAGGCCACTGAGTCTCTTACAAATATCACTCAATCGGGGAAAATACCTATTTACCACACTAGATGAGGCTTTAAAGCTCGATTGCTCCAATGGCGTATTCTCATCAGTTATCCTTAACCAGATAGTTGGATGTGATACTATCCTTTCTTCGGACCTTGCAGTACCCAGCCCATTGATATATTCTCTCTCGTTCTCGTAAGGTTCTCCGTGCGAAAGATTATCTGATAACAGGAACACCACAAACTGTTCGTTTATATCAGTCCGTTTCTTCTCCCCACTCTTCCGGTTTTCTTTAGCATTGATTAATATCTTCCTATTGGCATCTATGAGCTTTAATAATATATCATAAGCCGCAGAATAAAGAGTATCTTGGTTATTTATCTGAACCGTGATGAGGTATTTTGAACTGCCAATTTTCCAGTTTAATGTTTCGTTTACAACATTCTCAATACTTAGTTTTACCTTAGTTTCTAATACTTGCTGACGGCAATCCCACTGCTCAAAATATTCGTCCAAGTCGGTCTTGGTTTCCAGTAGGATAAAGTCAAACGCCATTGATTTCAGCTACATACCTTTGCGCAGTCATTATTTTCTTGTATCTAGTTATTTTAAAGGAAGAGCGAGCCCCCTAGCAAGCTCCTGAAATGGTAGTGTTAGAACCACTGTGAAAGATAATCTGCACTGAAGTAGAATTATGTTGTGTAATAACTGGAGCATTATCCCCTCCAAAACATAAAAAATATGTAGTACATGAATAAATATAGCCAATGTCTACATATAAATAAGGTGTACCCCACTCAAGAATTACTGATGCACGAAAAGCATAATAATCACCGCAAATGTAAGCGCCGCCACATGTCTGAATTATGGAATATGATGTCATGTTGCTGTCAACTGAAGTCAGGAAATAGGCATTCTCATTCCCAGATGTAACTGTATATCCTCCTTTCCCGGGCCATGTAACTGTGTGGGATTCCCCTCCATCAGTGTAGTAAGCCACTGCAAGTCCAGAAAAAGACAGCAAAATCTTTCCAGAAGCAGCCGCTGCAGCAAGCAAGATCAACTTGCTCCTCGCTTGAACATATGGAATAGATAAGAATGGATATAATATAAGTTTTCATTTCCGCAATAAATAATTCGCGGTCATTCGGTCTACATATAGTCGTTTCCAGCATCCTGCGACAACCATAAAAGCAGAGATAAAAATACATATAATCCTGGACATCAGGGGTGACATCCAAGTGTTTAAAGTTATCTCCTTGTCATTTTGTTTTAGCGATAATTTCTAATGAAGGAAAAAGGCTTTAGTTCCTCCTGAGAGTCCTCCTGGTACTATTGATTTTAAAAGCTCTGTATCTTGGATCCTCACAAATATGATTTTACATATACATGATCCCATAAGCTTGGCAGTCAATTGTCTTGATTCCATATTCTTAAATGCAGTCGGGCCAAATTGCTATGCAAAATTCTAACCACAGTTCTACTCAGAGCTGACTATTAAGAATGATTGTGTATAGTGGACTATTACTCAGATCATGTTCTCCTTGAGGGTTTCAGGCAGTTTCCTAATCAGTCTCTTCCTTCTTTTCAGGATTCTTCCGTTAACGATCACTGTGTCAACGTTTACTGGATTTGCTGAATAGACTATCCCCTGAACAATATTTTCCCGATTCACCGGGATCAGGTTGGGTTGCCTGGTGTCTATAATAGTTATATCTGCCAGATTGCCTTCTTTGAGGACTCCTATATCTTTTCTTCTTAATGATGCTGCAGCATCCCTTGTCGCCATATCCAGTATTTTCTGGGCGCCGATCACAGAGGGGTCCCATCTTGCACTCTTTAAGATGAGGGATGAAAACTTCATCATTTCAAACATGTTAAGCGAGTTGTTGCTGCCGTTGCTGTCAGTTCCAAGCGAGATAGTGATCCCATGATTGATCATTTCAGGAACCGGAGGCATTCCACCCGTACCTAATTTGCAGTTGCTGATGGAATTCCATGACACCTTTACCCCGGCCTTTGCAAGCTGCCTGACCTCGCGCATGGTAACGAAGGAGGAATGCGCAGCTATGAGTCTATCGTTCAGGAAATCAATGGACGAAAGATGTTCAACCGGTCTCTGTCCTGAGTGACTGGATGCGTAGCCGTATACTTCCTTGCGCGTTTCCGAAAGATGCGTGTGCATTGTAGTATCATACTTTCGGGCAATGTCCTTTGCACCAAGGTAGGTCTCGTCGGATGCAACGTAAATTCCCTGGACACCGACGGAAGCGGTTACGAGATCCCCATGTTTTTTCCTGACAAAGGCCTCTGCATTCTTCACCGGCGAGCCTGATTGTGTTGTATATTCTTCATCGAGCGTGACCCATGCCAGGAAGCCGCGCATACCGAACTTATTTGCTGCTCTGGCAATTATATCCTCTGAGTAGTAAAGATCATGGAAGGAAGTGATTCCAGAATCGACCATTTCAGCCATTCCAAGCATTGCTGAGTTATATATCCCCTTCTCAGTTCGGCCTGAATCTAGTACGAATGTCTTCTCCAGGAATGTTTCAAGTGAAATATCGTCGAGGAGTCCTTTCAGGTGTGCCATTGCGACATGTGCATGCGTGTTTATAAAACCGGGAAGTATCGCCTGGCCGGAAGCATCAATCTCGATGTCCGCAGAATCCTTTACCTTCCCAATTCCTGCAATCCTGTTGCCTTCGATCAGCATATCTCCGTCAATAATGCGCCGGGTCTCGTCCTGTGTTATGATGAGCCCGTTCCTGATCAGGATGCTTTTCATGCATCATTATTTTAACGATGTATTAATTGTTTCATTAGCCGGAACTTTCCTGGACGTAATTGCGACAACAATGAGCAGAATAGTAACACCAAGACCAATGACAAATATCTGGTAACCATACGATGCTATTTCCTGTGATACTAACAGGATCGGAAGAGCAACAAGGGCTCCCGCAATTCCAGCAGTTCCGATCATACCAAGGCGTGAGGCAATATTTCTTTTCTCCTTCACATAGAGGGAGATGAGTATGCTCCCTGCGGATATCATGAAGATGAACGGCATTATCGAATCCACTGGCGTCGAAAGTACTGTGAGAGGGAGGTAGAACTGGTAACCAAAGATCAGAAGATTATAAAGTGCATATGCTTCAAGGGAAACTGTTGTTATAAACGCAACTATGTATGGATTCGGTCCGTATACACCGAGACCGGCGAGATATGATACAACACCTGATTCCGTCGCCAAGAAGACCTGGTTCCCGGTCAACATGACAGCAACGATTCCAAGCTGCTCAATGAGCAGGACGAGCGATCCAAACGATTCACCGATAGTGACAATGACCTTTGGCGAGATTAGTCCTTCAGCCACTGTAACTAGTCCGAGTGCGAAGGTTATGGTAGCCATAGTGCCAAAAGATAGCGTAATCCTTAGCTCAGAAAGTATGGGTAAAATCGACTGCGTCAATTCCAGTGCGAGCGTATTAAGGACCAGGAGTAGAAAAACCATGATTGCGACCGGATAAACATACTGCTTGTATCTCCTAGGGACAAGCTGCTTCAGGAAAAACAGCGCAACGATCAGCGCTATCCAGGCAGCGGAAACATAAGGGAGAATATATGTGGATACAAATATGAGAAGAAAGATGGAGGGAAACATTATGCCTATGTTAAGTAAATAATGGCTGTAGTCTATCTTTCCATGGATCACTGAGTCACCTTCCCGTATTCATACTCGCCCATAACAAAAGGCACGATGTTCTTCTCGTTGACAACAAGGCTCCTGATGCCAATTGAGTTGAAGAAGCGTGATATTCCCCTGATCCACCTTGATTCCCGATCAAGTGTGGCGAGAACCATGCGCTTTTCCACACTATCCTGCCTTTCAGGTACGAAATCTGTTCTGCTCACTATGACAAGGTTGATTTTCTTCCCTATCTGGAAAAGCGGATCGCGGCCTGTGCGAAATTCCTCCGGGTAAGCAAAAGGTGTTATCATGAAAATTATCGCCTGCTTCTTTACCCTGTCCTTGATTTTCTTGAAAGCATCCGCAACACTGAATGTTCCACCCGGCTTTATTGCTGAGATTGCACGCTCGAATCTGTCCACAACAGTGGAACCCATATCGGGCTTCAGATATATGTCATGTTCCGATGAAGTAACAAGGTAACCAACGCTGTCATGATTCTTCAGGATCCCAAGGCTCATGGCAGTTATCTGTGAGATGAGGGTATCGAACAGGAAGTGTCCAGGCGTTCCCTGGTTAACAGACTCGCTGTAGTCTATTACGAAGACGACATTGACCTGTCTCTCCTCTTCCATCTGTTTTATGTATAGATCCTCACCATTCTGGAGACCGTACCGGCTCCATGCCACGTACCTGAAGTCATCGTTTTCGGTATATTCGCGGACGCCGTAGAAATTGTAACCCTGGCCCACCTTTCGCGATATGTGGAGCCCGCGGGTATAAAGGAGATTGCTCACCCTTTCTGACCTCCGGCTGAAGATGTCTGTTGTGGAAGGAGCGACCTTGACCTCGTCTTTAGAGGGGAGGGCGTAAGTTACCATCGCAAGGTGCAGTGGATCATCAGCGTACATAATTATTGGTCCCACTCCGTATTTGCCAATTGCGGTTGCTGAAATGGAGTATTTTTTTACAATAGTCTGGCCTGGGGCTAGGCGGAGATCTCCCTGATACTCCCCTTCCGTCCTGAACACCGAGGACAGGGTGTCAAAATAACTGAAATCCGTTGATCTTTTAGAATTGTTGGTGAATCTCAGAATGACGTCATTGAACTGCCCCTTCCTGACGAATGACTGGCCAACTTCTCTCACAACCGATATTTCCGGGATAGAGGATGCAAGGATAAGGTTGAAGATTATGATGTCAAAGCCAACTATGAAGATCAGCAGGAAGAAGAACAGGATTGCATCGCTGTATCCAAGAAGCGTGGCTCCCATCAACCCGAAAACGAGAGCGGAAAGCAGCGCAAAACCGGTTTTCCTTATCATTCAGGGTGCTTCCACTTCAGAAAGGATGCCGTCGATTATCTTGTTCACTTCGTCATTTACGTTGTTGCCGGCAGAAACAACTGCTTCTGGATTCAGTATGAGCCTGTGGTTCAGGAGCTCGTGACTCATCATCTTGATGTCTTCCGGAATCACATAGTTCCTGCCATTTATCAGCGCATTGGCTCTTGCAGCATGCAGGTATTTTGCAGATGTCCTCGGGCTGGCTCCCAGGTATACCATGCTGTGGTTCCTGGTTTTGCGAATTATGCCAACTACATATTTCATTACATCCTCCGAGACGTAAATCTTGTCAACCATCTGTTTCAGTGCCTTAACTTTCTCGGGAGTGAAGGGATCAAACTTGTCAGGTACATAATCCTGTGACTTCAGTATCCTGATCTCTTCCTCAAGCGTCGGGTAAGAAAGAATATACCTGAAGAGGAACCGATCCATGAGCGCTTCCGCAAGCGGGAAAGTTCCCTCCTGCTCAATAGGGTTCTGCGTTGCAATGACAAAGAATGGTTCCGGCAGATTCTCCGTGGTTCCTCCTGTCGATACATGACGCTCTTCCATTCCTTCAAGCAGCGCGGAATGGACCTTAGGTGGCGTCCTGTTAAGCTCATCAGCAAGAAGTACGTTCGCGAATATAGGGCCCTTCCTTAGTTCCATCTTCCGTGTTTCGAGGTTGAAGACAATGCTTCCAGTCACATCGGATGGAAGCATGTCAGGAGTAAACTGAATCCTCTTGAAAACAAGACCGAGGGCTTTCGCAAACTCGTTAGCCAGCATAGTCTTGGCCAGGCCCGGTACACCTTCCAGGAGAACGTGATTGTCGCTAAGAAGTGCAATGAACATGAACCTTACAATCCTCTCAGATCCGATGACCTTCTTCCCAATGGTTCTCTGGATTGAATATATCTGGCCCCTGAGTTCTTTCAGTGCATCTTCCTGGATGGTTTCCATCTATACCTGCCTCGAATCTTTAAGTACCATTTCAGCTAGGCTTTCGTCCAGATCAATCAGCCTGTTCAATATCTCCTTTCGCCTGACGATCGCTCGGGCTCGAATTCTCTTGATACTGGAATCTGTCCTTGCATTGTATCTCCTGTACTGTTTGAGCAGCGCCTTGTATACCCTGTACTTGTTATGGGCGCCCTCGAAATCTGTTTCAATCTTTGATATAACGGTCGAATAGTTTTCATTCATTATTCTTGATACCTCCAAATTGAGTCTGTCCCGTGGCAGGTTGAACATTTCCCTTTTCATCTCAAAGCTGGGCAGCATATCTATTTTCTGCTTCTTCGCATACCTGCGGGCCGCGAACGATGTCACGAACACTGCTGCGACAGGAATTGTGAACTTGAGCATATCCGCCGGGCTCGAGATCATGGCCTGCAGGGACGATACAATTTCGTTCAGTAACTGGTAAATTATTCCACCCAAGCCGCTCAATAAGACTCTTCCACCTCTTCTGTTTCCTCTACATTTTTCTTGCCGGTATAGTATAGAAGCATTATGTCCATGTAATTGTATATATCCTCCAATCGCTCGATGATTGTCTCTGGATCTGGTGACCAGTCATCGCCGTACTTTGTGCGTTCATAATATTCTAGATAGAAAGAAGTCAGCTTCTTCAGCGCATTAAGGCGTCCGGCCTTCTGGTCATCATGAAGGACGAACTCGTTCATGCTGTCCATTATCGCATAGTTGTCAATATATCCCATCTCAGGAACCTTTATCCCAAGATCGTCAAAGCATCGGATCAGGAATTGTCTGTTGGTTTCAGCCTTGGTTGTTGATATTCCAAAGAATCTCATGAAGTCG
Organism: Thermoplasmatales archaeon; assembly: GCA_027366585.1. Classification (GTDB taxonomy): domain Archaea; phylum Thermoplasmatota; class Thermoplasmata; order Thermoplasmatales; family Thermoplasmataceae; genus UBA582. Next base: position 49,613 of record DAHXNF010000036.1, read on the forward strand.
TCCTTTGCAAACTTGAATGCATTCAAGACTGCAAGTTTAGTGTTACCATCTCCCAGCATTTTCCTAGTCTCGGTGATAGGAGGAATCTCGCCAACTGTCTTGATCTTTACAATTGTCTTTGATCTTGAGATCCTCTTGTCTCTCCTGCCCCCAAAAAGCCTATCTTTGAGAGATTTCTTCTTAGTTGTGATTCCTCCATCCACTTTCATTCACTCCATTCAGGCAATAGTAACTGTATAGTAATACAGGTTAAATTCCTTCATTATATAATGATTTGCAGGTGTTGGAGTGACAAGATTCATTGTAACATTGCCTCCAGCAAAGAAAAATGGATGTAACAGGAAATTTGAGAACGTGCTGCTGCCGATCACCTGGGTACTGAAGCTGAAGGTCTGTGGCTGATCGTTAATGGATATAGTAGATGAAGTCAGGTTCAGAGAAATATTGCCACCAATCATGAGCGATCCTGCAGGTAACGATAAGGTGAAGTTGTAGTATTCATTTCCATTAGCAACTGCATATGCATCAGGATAGACAGTTTCATTCTTGACTGATACATTGAAATATATACTTGCATCTGGAGATATCGCTGTCAGAGTCCTTGTCTCAGTGTATTGGTGACCGGACCCGGAGACGTTTACTGCAACGCTGTTTGACCCGGCGGCTGCAAATGCAAAAATTGAACTGGATCCAAGGGACACCTGAATCGGAGTCGAGCTGTCTACGGAATAGAACCAGGCAGTTGATGTGTTATAGATCAGGTCGATCACATATGGGGTCACATTGAACTGAATAGAAACTGGAGCTCCATGGACCGCTAAGCTCTCATTAAGAGGCTGAAAGTGCACGTTAATATATGAAAAGTTGAATGTTGCGTTCCATCCATTGAATGCAAAAACGGTTCCGTTAAACCCGGGAGTGGCATGGATCGTTATAATTAGAGAGGAATTTGTGATCGAAAAGGACGAAGAAGGAACGCTTCTATTCTGGTTGGTAGAATTGAAGGAATCAGAAAGCGTTACCTTTGCCTGGTAAATCTGCCTTGGATCGAACTTTGCCTGCTTCAGGGTAGTGGAGTGCAGGCTGACATTCATGACAACCTGCGTGTAATTGACCGCTACTACGAATAAAGAGTAGTTCCCGCCCTCCATGCTTCCCAGGATGATGAATCCCGTGGAGTTCGAATCCTTTATTGTATAATAGTATGCGCCTCCGATTTCATAGATCACAAGGAACTGCGTGTCCGGGATTGAAGCGTTGGAAGAATTGTTCAGGGCCTGTAGAGAGAGATTATAGTAGCTTGCTGATGTGTAATTCCCGGAGCCGGTGAGGCTGGACTTGACTTCGCCGGTTGTCAGACCTGGGATGAGTTGATTGGTCCATACTGTCCCGATAACGCTTACTGGCTGCAGAAGCAGGTTGATCGTGATGTTAGCCGTCATGTTGAATTCCCTGCTCTCGTTTGGCAGGTAACCCAAGGCTGTGGCATTTACAGAATAGTTGGAGGCCGGGACATCTATACGGTAGGAACCGTTTGCGTTGGTTACTGTGTAGACAAAATATGCAGAGTCATTGTCAAGGAATGCCTTTACAATGGCACCCTTTATCGGAATGTTCGAGATTGAATTTCTGATTGTTCCATTGATTACATGAATAGATGAATTTAGTGATGTCAGGCTGAAGTTGTATATGGTGATCGGGTTACTCATCGTTACATTGATAGTGGAAGGCAAGTATAGCCCACTGTCCACTAGTATCTTATAGATCCCGGGATATGAAAAATATATCCTGTAAGACCCATTCTGGGAAGTCGTTGTATTGCTCCTGAAGTATGTCCCATTAACATTGACAATAAAATTGATGTTTGTGTATGAGACCGGGAGCTTGTCAAATGAGTCATTTATGATTCCTTCAAGTATGTAGAGTACTTTCTTGCTGTAGTTGACCGAGGATGATAAATTGCCGAGATACCTGGAAGCGTTGTAAAGCGATGGTGGAATGCTGTATGAGGATCCATTGAATGGATTTATGCTGATAAGTGTAATGTTAAAGTCTGTAACATTGGACGAAAAGTAAGCTGTGGTTTCGTTGTAACCATAGCCTTCCTTGTATGAGATCAAGGTGCTGAAGCCATAGGGCACCTGCAATTTATAGTAACCGGAGCTATTTGTGGTCACAGATGCATTATAATATTTCAGCTGTACCTGGGCTCCTGGAACTACAGAACCTGCATCGTTCTTTACATAGCCTGAAACATTGTACTTGAGGCTATTATTATATACAATAACATTGAGATAATTCAGGAGAGATCCAGTTTCATTATATTCGTATGGAGATGGAACAGGGTTCAGGTACGGTTCCAGGACCTTCAGATTGTAACTATCGTTGTAAAGATTGACAGAGAATGCTCCATTCGGCTGGCTGACCACAACCACTGACGATAAAATACCGGAAAACTCAAGGGATATATTCCCCGCAAATGTACCGTTCACATACTTTGTAGCCCCCGAGAGCAGATGTTTCACGGCAGGTTTGAGCGATAGGTTGAGCCATATGGTTTTCCCCTTAAGATCAAGGGAAACCAGCTTCTTTTCATAGCCTGGTACTTTGAGGAAGAAGGCACCGCTGCCTCCCTGCAGAGCAGTGAACAAGAATGCTCCGTTGTTTATTACACTCAGTGCTCCTGCCGGATAAACTGAGATATATGCAAACCCGTTTGCAACATGTCTCCCGGTAGAGGCATTGATAAGCGTTCCCCTTATCACTGTGGTAGCATTGCCTGAATAGGCAAAGTTATAGATTGTTGCATTCCCGGTATCAAGAGTGGAGGGGACAATCGTCTCGTTCTGGAAAAAGGCGATTGAGATATTCTTTGGTGGAGAAATGTGCGGAACCTTGACCGGGCCACCGGGTGGTGTAATGTGAACAAAGAAGAAAAGCGATGCTAATACAACAATCGCAACTATCAGCAACGCAACTCCCTTACTGTTCAATGTGGTCAGGACTTAATCAGCTTATATAAACATCTTGGTTCTGCACAGAAAGAGGATGCAAGAAATCAGTTCCGTATCTTGATGGCAACTCCCTTCTTCAGCTGGGTCATTGCATGAGCGGACATCTTAGCAACGCCCACTCCCCGTATCTCCTCTCCATGAGCCACCACGACCTCGTCCTCAGGCCTGATCCCCGGGTCGCATGAATCGACGCCCATGGCATAGATATTGGCTGTCGGCTTGAAGTCGTCTATTTGCACAACATATTTTCCCTCTCTCAGGAAGAAACTTGCGATTTCCTTTGTGATTGTCATCTTCCCGGCTTCCCGGTTATAGACCATCAGCACCTTTCCCGAGCGGCTGAACATGTCCTGGTTGTAGCTCCTTATCACCCTTGCTTCCCTTATTGCTGGTTCCACCCAGTCTCCGAACTGAAACTTCGCGACGGATATCATCTCCTGCATCTTCTCTGGAGGTAGATTTTTCCTGTCCAACGAGTCAAATGCAGTCTTGGCTTCTCTCCTGAGAATAGAAAGATCAGACTGCTCCTTGGAGCTTCCCTCGATGAATTTTGCAGATTCTGGAAGAGCCTGTCGAATAAAATCAAGATCTTCCTTCACGAAGGCAATTATGTAGGAATAGTTGTTTCTCGAAATAAACTGCCTGAGCATATTGTTGATCATCGCCTTCTCTTCATCGTACCATTTCCCAATGACAGGAATGTCATAGAAGGCTGCGGGGTAGATTCCCTCAAGATCCCTGGGGACAAGGCCAACGGGCGAAGTAACGATGACCTCATGTATCCTTGACCTTAAGCCGGAAAGTGCATCAATTATTCTCTTGTGGCTTTCTGAATGTGAATAAGGCTTTCTTGCGGAACATGGAATGAGCAGCAGGATATCCTTTCCATCTGGTCGCTTATATGACTCAGTGATCTTGTTCCTGTATTCCACAAGATCCGGCCTGCTGAGTGACATAATGTCGTTAGCCCTGATGTAAGGCGTTATCCGTGGAAATACCTGCAGCTGATCCTCCATGTATTCTGAATCAAGGATGCGCAGGATCTCCATTGACTTGCCTGATATCATGTATTTCTCGATTATTTCCCTGAGCGTCTTCTTCTCTATTGATAGGCTCAATGTATCAAGCACGTTTCTGCAGAAAGATACATTTCCTTCTGGATCAGCATTGCCTTTCTCCACATATCCAAGCGGTGTTGCTTCATATCCGTCCAGTGCGATCTTGCGCATCAGTACATCATCAAAAATAGATATGCCCATGTAAATAAGCACAGGGAGAAGATATGGATCTGCAATTCCAGGAGCATAAATGATCCGGCTGAAACCATACTTCTTATGTATCTCCATGACTGCGGAAACAAATTTCCTGGATCTTTGAAGAAGAGAAGGTGCGTTCCTGACCACTACTATTTCATCGCCGATAATCAGCTCGTTCTCTATCCCTTTTCCGGCGGTATCCCTGAGCATTCCTGGCCCGATGTGATTTCCAAACAAGCTTAGCCCATTCTCGTCTATAGAAAGGACGTCTTTTCTGCATGAATCGAGGAGAAGAGGATATTTTACATCTGAAATGGATCCAGTTCTTGCAAAACCAAAAAAAGCCTTGTCAACTATCATAACGGCAACTTACTGAGCAATCTGGAGTACAGTTCAGTTTAAATTCCTTTGCAAGTCCTATGTCAAGTTAAATGCACAATTGCGCACTGGATACAGCGACTCAGTATTCCCGCCATCTATAGCCACAGCTTTCGCATGTATAGAACTTGGTTTCCGGTTCATCTGCAGATCGTGTCTGCTTTAGAAGGTAGTATGCGCCAGAATGATGGCATTTCGGACATACGGCATCAGAGTCCAGGGGCTCTGCTGATTTTTCCTCCTTTATCATTATGACTTCTTTTCCATTACTCTTGCTAACAATCTTCTCAGTCTTTCCAGCAGACTTCTTGCTGACTTCGTGACCGCATGATCCGCAGATATATTTGTCACCTACGGGTGACATAAGAGATCCGCATTTGTCGCAGAACATAGAACCTATATATCACAAAAAAATATTTAAAGTATGTTAAGCATATAGAACATTGCAAATTTTAAAATGCCAAGTAATTCTAACTTAGCCTTCTTCAATGTTTAAGTTACCGCTCGCAGCATATCTCGGCGGAGACATGATAAGATCTCCTTTCTAAAGGCTTGGATAACTGATATCTGCTCATGCAGCTATTCCTGGAAAAGTCCTAAGGATCCTTGTGAGATATGGCAGACTCCACAAGCATAACCGCGTGTATCAGAAGATCTAACTTCTTTGATATCGGAAACATGTTCACACAGCTCTCTCTGATCTTTTCAAGAAAGTTGATCATGGACTAGTGTTTGAAACACGCAGTAAATACAACATTGCCCGGCAAAAGGTTAAGTATTGTAAAATGGATTGCTAAAAGACAGCTATGGCGGAGATGGTCCAGATTAGATATATTGTCAACGACGTAGATGAAGCAATAAAGTTCTATTGTGGCATGTTGGATTTTAAAGAGGTAATGCACCCTGCCAAGGCTTTTGCAATGCTCCAAAGAGGAGCTTTGAGACTTGTATTGAGCAGCCCAAACCCTCAACCTGGCGGAGGATTTGCAATGCCTGATGGAACAATACAGACTCCAGGCGGGTGGAATAGGTTCACCATAGAGGTGAAGAATTTAGAATTAACCGTGGATAAACTGAAGAAATCGTCAGTGCATTTTAGAAACGATATTGTTGTTGGTGTAGGTGGAAAACAGACCATAGTGGACGACCCTTCTGGCAATCCTATAGAACTCTTTCAACCAACTTCGGACGAAGCTAAACTGAAGCGCTGAACAATCCCCTCTAGACGGTTGCAGTCCATCTTTCGCATTCTAATTATACTCTCCAATTGCTAATGATTTTGATCTCAACTACAAAGTGATTGACGCAAACGGGGCTTCTCAGAATTATGTAGAGGTCCTAAAAGGATTTTATTCTACACAATTTATGACATGCATTACAGAAAATCTCTTCTGAAGAGGTCAGAGTTTCTCCCTTGATTCAAAATACAAGGAAAGAGACTTTTTGTCATGTTCCATAAACTGTGAAGTTCTGGCCCGGAAAAGACTGCAGGGAAAGGTCATGATCTACGATCCCGTTCCTCAAGTTGGCAGGATGCAGACAAACACAAAGTTTCGAAAGATAAGAACAGTAGCGTGTTTTATGCTAAATTTCCATGATCTCAGAAGTGACAGAGTGATAAAGGAATGAGTACATAAAGTAGAACGGTCAACTTTTACGAAGGGTTTTAAAACAGGAATTCATGACAAATGGCTCAAGAGATCGTCTGATACCGATCTGGAAGTGAGATTTGCATGCAGGTGAATCAATATGATAATGACAGGATTGGCAGAATTCTAGTGACATCTAGGAATGTTGCAGTTGTTGGTATCTCTGACAAGCATGACAGGGATAGTTACAGGGTGGCTCGGTATTTAAGGGAGAATGGATTCAACATCATACCAGTCAACCCTGGCATAACATCATGGGAAGGGATAAAGTCATATCCAAGCCTGCTGGATATTCCACCGGAAGTGAAGGTTGACATCGTTGACGTGTTTAGAAAACCGGATACTGTGATTCCTGTTGTAAACGAGGCATCAAAGATAGGTGCAAAGGTTATCTGGTTCCAGGAAGGAGTCATCAATGAAACAGCTGCGAATAATGCAAAGAAGCTAGGCATGTCGGTCGTCATGGACAGATGCATGATGAAAGAGCATTATAAGTCAAGAAACAGGAACTAATAAATAATCAACTCCTTTCACGCATTCAGGTCGGGGTAGCCTAGCCCGGTAAGGCGATAGATTCGAGATCTATTGCTGTCTCAGCTCGGGAGTTCGAATCTCCCCCCCGACGTATTTATAAAAATATACATATCTATAGGCTCTCCTAATATAATCTCAGTTTGCCTATTCAGTCATGATTTGTATCTTCGAATATTACATTGACTGGATATTAGTGAATAATCTTCTCCCGGCTAAATTTTTTGTCTCAAACAGGCTATAATCTTCCCTGTATCTGTGTTGCCTAAATAGCCCCAGGCCAATTTTTACTGGTTTATTACTTCATGAGCATGTTTTCTCTTCATTTTGTCATTAATGAATTTTTGGAATGACCTTAATTTTTATGCGTTCAGGGACCAGATGGTTCTGTATTATACAGCCTCACTAGCAAAGGGTGTTCAGCCACATAGAGATGTACAAGAATTATTTCGATTGTTCCGGAAAGATAAAAATATCAAAAACTAACGGGTTGGATAGTCAGGATTTTTCAACAAACGAGAGTAATCAGTATCTACAAAATCTTTAGAAGAAGATGGAAGACTGCAAAATAGCAAAAAATAAATTACAAAAAGAGAAAGTGTAGGACAAGCCAAAAAGCTAGAGCGTCATGGCTGCAAATAACTAGATAATGCTCAGAATAAACCTTTTTTGTAAGCAGTTTTAACTTCGAATGCCTGTATGTCCCATGTAGGCCCAAGGGATTTCGCGACGTCCATCAGGTGATTCAATGAATCTGCTTCCCATTTACATACAGCCATATTCTTTCCCTGGCCCAGTTCAATTCCCAGCAAGCGTAACCCTGACGGAAGTTTCTTTTCCTTGGACATCGACATGACTTTATTGGCAAAGTCCATCACTTTATCCTTCTCTTCATCTTTCCAACTGTGGACAACTACAACATCTACCATATAATAACAGTCTACTCTGGTATATAACTATTATTAATTTTATATAGTGTCAATTTCGTGATAATAATTAATAATGGTATCAGAACTATAGCTCAACAGGTTTTCCTTTCTTCCTAAAAGGTGTTTTTGGATTCGTGAAAGGAGAGGGATAGTATTCAAACAGGTTTGATCTTTATTAGACCCGCCGTTCACAGGTAAAAACTCATTCCTTTTTTCCATAAATAATGTTGACAAAGATGTGGATTTTGCTACCTCTATCCGATGAGCACTTATAAGAGAGATAATATATTACCAGATGGATATGAGGAACAGAACAATACATAAACAAAAACTTGCAAAGAGCATTGCAGAAGCAGGATGGAACAGGATCGCACAGTATACTGTGTTCATGATTGTTGATCCTATGCATGCATTGCAGAACTGCTCAGTTAGCTGCGACTTAAAGTATGACTTGAATATCGCGAGAGGTATCCGGGACGCCGGTCTCTGAAATATTGGGAGAGATGCTTTCAGATATGTGCCCGTTAAGATTGGATCTCCATCTTTGAGAACAACTCATGCCGCTGAAACGGAAAACCTCTCAGGTCACCTGGTGGGAAAGTCATGCAGCTTACAAATTTCATTTAGTTTGAGTGAGTGGATGCCAACTATGTCAAACAGGAAAACACACAGAATTTATGATAGCCTGGATAAACTCAGGGAGGATATCATCAATTGCCGCACCTGTACCAGGCTGGTAAAATTCAGGGAAAAGATTGCAAGTGAAAGGACAAAAAGATTTCTCGATCAGGATTATTGGGGAAAGCCAATTCCAGGTTTCGGACCGCCTGATGCCCGCCTTGTCGTGATTGGACTTGCCCCCGCCGCGCATGGAGGGAACAGGACGGGGAGAGTCTTCACGGGAGATCTCTCAGCTAAATTCCTTATGAGGGGACTCTATGATGCCGGGTTTGCAAACCAGCCCAACTCTGACTCTGTCAATGATGGACTTGTCCTGAAAGATTGTTATATACTGGCAGCGGTAAGATGTGTTCCTCCAGATAATATCCCGACAAGGGAAGAAATGCAGAACTGTTTTCCGTTTCTCAGAAGGGAGCTGGATCTTCTTACCAATTCAAGAGCCATCCTGCTACTTGGAAAGATCGCATTTGATTCATATGTGAAATACCTTAAATTCTATGGAATTGAGACGCCGGAAAAAATGGTTTTCAAGCATGCAAATGCCTATGACCTCCCAGATGGAAAGAGAATATTTGCCTCGTTCCATCCAAGCCCGAGAAACACAAATACAGGGAACCTTACCCAAAGCATGTTCCAGTCTTTACTCGAGACGATAAAGAAATTTATCGAAGAATCGTAACGGGAAAGCCTGTCAAGCGCAGGAACGCTACTCCCATCTGCTCTGGCCAATTAACTGCGCTGTTCTGGCCAGTTTCTCCAATTTCTCGTTGTCTATCCTGAAGCCGCTCCATTGATCGCCGTGAACGATGTCAGAAATCATGAATAATGCTGATCCCCTGAGATTGAGTTTCCTGCAAACAGTGAATAGCGCAGAAGCCTCCATATCTGCGGTTAGAATGCCCATTTTTCCAAGCGATTCGATTTCGATGTCAGTTTCCCTATAGGGAGCGTCTGTAGTCCAGGTTCCACCGCGTAAATATTTCACATTCTGCCTGAGAATCTTTTCCAGGGAAGCATTGAGGGATCTATCAGGGAAAGCGAAGATTGATGGTCTGGCATAGTGATAGGACGTTCCTTCGTCCCGGACTGCCCTGCTGCAAAGAACTATGTCCCCTATATTGACCTTTGGACTGATTCCACCGGCAGTTCCTATAGTAAGAAAATCCCTTACGCCTAAAGAAGCGAGTTCCTCAACTATTGTTGCCATCAATGGTGCACCTGCATAAGTCCGGATTACGAGAAGATCAAGATCAACGTTTATTCCTTCCCTGAATGTACCTCCGTATGGGAAATCATATTCACGTAACGGAATGTTTCCTGACAGTGCATCAAAAATTCTACTTGAGAACACTATCATAGCCCGGCTGGGTACCCACATCTTTCCTGAATGGAATGAATTCAGATATTCATGTGCAGTAAATTTTGCCTTTTTATTCAGTTTCTGCGGAAACTTGGGAATCTGCCTGTTTTTCATTACTGACATAGTATGTCGAACGATAGATATGCTTTATGATTGTGAAGAGGTTGCAAGCATAAACTGCGCCCTAGTTCATTGCAATTCCTGATTGTCTCTTTGAAAGAATAAACTACATGTCGTACGAATGAGAGAAATTAAGCTCCCTTTTTCTCTCTTTTGCTGAAATAATAAATATCAATGTAAGATAACGCGGAAGTTGCTGGGATAGCCTAGCCTGGTAAGGCGCAGGTCTGGAAAGCCTGTGCTCTCGTAGCTCGGGAGTTCGAATCTCCCTCCCAGCGTTTTCCACGAAAAATTGCAATTATCTGCCAAACGTGAAAAGTGAATTATAGTTATTTCCCTCTATGTAGATGAAAATAGTAAATTCTTTAATGAGTATCGAGGTCCAACTCGATATCATAGCCGGGAAGGTTGTATCTATTGTGCAGGCAGTACGAAGATTCCTTCTTTTTCCATCGAGAGGAGATAGCGCATCCTCTTGTTCACAGTATTCTGTATTTTTTCTATATCGTTATCGTCCAGATGAGCAAACCTCTTCTGCCCCGAAACATATTCCCTGACGCTTATCGGTTTTGATGGTTTAGTAACCTTTATGCTTCCATTTATGTATTCAAAAAGCGGAAAAATACCGGACTGTACCGCCTGTCTTGAGACTTCTACGCTCTTCTCAGGCGGGTAATACCATCCCGTCGGGCAGGGAGCAAGTATCTGTATGAATTTTGGGCCGCTGATTTTTTTAGCATTCCCTATCTTCCTTATCAAATCTTCAGGGTAAGCAATGGTTGCAGTGGCAACATACGGCACTCCCTGAGCTATCATTAAATCTGCCACTATCTTCTTTTGCTGTTTCTTGAAGTTCCTTTCCTTTCCAACAGGTGTTGTTGTTGTCTCTGCACCGAAAGGAGTGCTTCCGGATCTCTGAACACCGGTATTCATGTATGCTTCATTATCATACATTATGTAGAAGACATTGTGTCCTCTTTCCATTGCGCCGGACAGGGACTGCAGGCCAATGTCTGCAGTACCGCCATCGCCGGCGAATCCTACTACGTTATAGTCACTCTTTCCCTGGATATCCAGTGAACCCCTGAGACCGGAAATGACTGCCCCGGTGGCAGCAAATGGCGTGTAGACCATCGGGACTTTGAGCGTTCTGTTAGGCATAGCGCCTGGGATTACTGCCCAGCATGCTGCAGGCACCGAGACAACGGTCTTCTCTCCCATACCCTTCAATACGTATCGCATGGCAAGAGTGGCCCCGCACCCATGGCAGGCCGTGTGTCCTGGTTCCATTAATTCCTCTTCCGGGATCGAGAATGGCACTTCACTTCACCTCCTTGACATTGATGTAATGATTACCGCCTTTGCCTTTCTTTGTCGTCTTGAACATATCCAGGAAATCATCGATCCTTACGTCTCTGCCGCCCAATCCTGCAGTAAATCCGGTCACGGGTATATCGGATTTGCCGTAAAGCGCAGACCTGACCTCGGTTGCAGTAAAACCATTCGCTGCCAGGGATATTGATCTGTCCAGAACTCCTACAGATTCGAGATTAGATACCGCACTCAGAATCTCTTCGTCAGGAAACGGGCGGAAGAATCTCAGCCTGATTAGACCAACCTTTTCGCCCTCATCTCTCAGTTGGTTCACTACATACTTTCCAGTGGAAGCAAGAGTTCCAGACGCAATAAGTGCGTATTTTGCATCGTCCATCCTGTACTGCTCTATCAGCCCCGAATAATCCCGGTCAAAGGTTCTTGCGAAATCGCCTGTGACCTTCTGGATAACCTCCCTGGAATTCTTCATGGATTCCATCAGGTCCTTCTTGAGTTCCATGAATGGACCGTCCGGCGGCGTATAAGAACCGTAGCCCATCGGATTCTTGAGATCAATCCTGAATTTAAGATCAAGTTTTGGAAGGAACTCGTCAACCTTTTCCTGTTCCGGAATGATGACCGGTTCAGAGGTATGCGAAAGTATGAATGCGTCCTCCATGCTCATCAAAGGCAGCATTACATCCTGCGATTCAGCAATCCTGTATCCCATGAGGATTGTGTCCAGTGCCTCCTGGTTCGACTCACAGTACACCTGCATCCAGCCCGTATCTTTCTGGTTCATAGTGTCTGTTTGTTCAGACCATATGTTCCATGGAGGACCAAGCGCCCTGTTTACGACGCTCATCACTACTGGGAGGCGCTGTCCTGCAGTCCAGTGCAGCATTTCATGCATGTAAAGAAGGCCATGAGAGCTTGTCGCAGTGTATGAGCGAACGCCGGCAAGTTCACTGGCAAAGACCGCAGCCATTGCACTGTGCTCGCTTTCAACCTCAATGTATTTTGCATCAAGGTCATCATTGGCAACCATCTCGGCAAGCTTCTCTACTATTGTGGTCTGCGGCGTGATCGGATATGCCGACACAAAGCCCACCCTTGCAAGCTTAACGCCAACTGCAACCGCTTCATTGCCTGTCATAATGGCATTGTGTTTCTGCATAACTCGCATCTTAATCTTCCCCCTTCTCATCAAGTACCATTTCTATACATTTTTCCGGGCATTCGTTTGCACAGATGCCGCATCCCTTGCAGTAATCCATGTCAATTACGGGTGCCTCCATCTTTAACGTCCTTTCGCTGGGTGCTGCAATTGCTCCTCCATCCACAACGTCAATGCAGGCATCCGGGCAGAACTTCCAGCATATCATGCATCGGATACACTTAGAATAGTCAATTATGGGTTTCTGGATTCTCCAGGAATCAGTGTGATTTACGCGTGAACTTACGTCAGCTATTGGTGCCATTATCATTGTGCCAACCCCAACTGAACTGATTCATAGGCCTCTTGCGCAGCAAGGGCGTTGTCCTCTTTCCTGCTCGGTGATGCTTCCCTTACTGCATATAGTGTATCATCCAGTGATACGAGCCCGGTAGCCTTGGCCAGGGCACCTATCATGGCTGTATTGATGATCGGGTTGGCCCGGTTTCCGAGTGCGAGTTTTATTGCTATTGATGTTGCGTCGACCGTGGCGACACGGTATCCATGATTATAATGCATAGGATCCTTCCTGGAGTTCACTATAAGAAAGCCGTTCTCCTTCAATCCTCCAGTGACATCAGAGGATTTCATAACGTATGGATCCAGAACGACAACAACGTCAGGATAGTATATCTGGGTCTTCAGCAGGATTGGCCCATTGTCAATACGCGTAAATGCAGTGACAGGTGCACCTCTTCGTTCTGTGCCAAAGAACGGAAATGAGATGACATATTTACCTTCGTTAAAAGCCGCAAGAGCTAGTATTTTAGATGCAGTAACCGCTCCCTGACCGCCCCTTCCATGAAATCGTATTTCGAACAATTTCCCACTGAATGATCAGGCAGGGGATCTTAATTAGCCATGATGCTTACATATCCGGTTTTTCCGGGTATTGAGGTTTTTTTTCGCCGGCCTTCATCATGATTATTGCAATCTGATGCAACATTAAGAATACAAAATGCCCTGATCTACGGATAGAACCATCCTTGTTAATAGATGCTTTGCTGCGTGGGCCGCCAAATCTTACAAAAGGCTAAGTAGATTACACTGTGTCTTGGCTTCCAGCCACTGGGCCAGGCAGCGTTTCAATAATGCATGTGAGGACCATGGATGCCTGTTGATATTGCATGATTTGCCAGAATACTGGCGAACATAATGTTACTCTTGCCGGTATACCGATCCAGATTCCTGCCTGCCAGCAAAAATGTCGCAGAAGATGTTTTTTATCTTTTGGTTGCTTGCACTTATTTATCGGGATTCTTTGCCCCATACCCAGAACCACCGGGGGTGAGTATGATAACCTCGTCTCCCTCCAGGAGATCCAGAGTAAACTTGCTTGGATACTTTTTCCTTACGCCATTATGAACAACGTAAATCATTCCGGTTTTCCCGTGTCCTCCTCCCGCGAGTGCATAGGGAGGATTAATGAACCTGTCAGCAAGAACTGAGATGGTGCAAGCTTCCTTCGCCCTGAAGGACCGCATAATTCCGTCGCCACCCTGCCACTGCCCCTTACCACCGGAGTTCCTCCTGATAATGTAAGAGGTGAAGAACAGAGGATATTCTTTTTCCGCAACCTCTACCGGCGTATTGAGTGTATTAGTCATGTTGCTGTGGACACCTGACTCCCCATGCCGGCCCATACTTGCACCATTGCCTCCTCCGATGGTCTCATAGTATGACCACAGACTGCCATTTCCCCTCATGCCGCCTATCATGATATTGAACATAGTCCCTGAGGATGCTGACGGGATAATGGAACTCACGCTCTTGCTAAGGGCATGGAGAACAACATCCGTTATCCTCTGCGTGGTTTCCACGTTTCCGCCTGAAACTGGGTATGGTTTATCCGGGTTCAATAGGGAACTCCTGGGAGCAGATACCTGTAGGATTGAATAAAGCCCGTCGTTGGTTGGGATGTCCAGATCCATTGCGCTCCTGACAGCATATGCCACAGCCGAATATGTCACCCCCTTCACTGCATTGAGTGGAAATTCTATTTCCCTGGAGCTGCCGGTAAAATCAGCGCTGATCCCATCTGATTTAACGTCCAGGTTTACCTTCAAGTTGATGGTGGATTTGCCAACCTCAAGAGTATCTGCAGCCTGGAACCTGCCTTTCTTCCAGCCTGAGATGCAGGCCAGGGCTAGTTTCCTGGAATGCATTATGGCATGATCCCACCCTGAAGTGACAACGGCTTCGCCGTATTCTTCCATCATCTCCCTGATCCTTGCGATGCCTCCGCGATTTGCTGCGATCTGTGCGTTTATGTCGCCTGCAGCCGTTGACGGATCCTTGAAATTAGCAAGAATTATAGACAACAGCCCGGAATCAGGTGATCCATTCCTGACCAGCCTGACAGGAGGAATGATCATCCCTTCCTGGAAGAGATTCCTGGCATTTGGGTTCAGGCTGCCAAACACTGGCCCACCGACGTCAACAATGTGCGCCTTGTTTACTGCATATCCCAATATGGCGCGGTTATAGAAAACTGGCGCTATAAGCATAACATCGTTCAGGTGGGTTCCCGTGATATACGGATCGTTGGTAATGACCATATCGCCTTCATCATGCCCGATGTCCAGGGAGTGCATCCATTCAATGAGATTCATTGCACCTATCTTGAAAGATCCGAGATGCACAGGTATGTGCTCGGCCTGGGCAACTATTCTTCCTCTCATGTCTAGAAGCGCGCAGCTGTGATCCATTCTCTCCCTTATATTCGGGGAAATAGCGGATCTTTTGAGTGATATACCCATCTCTTCCGCAATAAACTGTGATGCTTTCCCAATGAATTCCCAGTCCACCATCAGGAGCGCCTCAACACGATTTCTCCAAGCGAGCCTGCCTGCGCCTGCCATCCTCTGTCAACGAGCGTGGAAGTTCCGTATTCATCGATCATTACGGGTCCATTTATCCTGAAGTCTTCTGGAAGATCGCCCCTGATGTACACTGGCACCGTTGTCCAGCTGCCCGCAATCATGGCCTTTCTTTCAATATATCCTCCACTTCCATTCGAGCCTGCCGGGAATACTGGTTTTGTCCTCTGTTCAGTAGAGGTGACCCTGATCATTGTAATTTCAATATCCCTGGGCAGGGTAAAGCCATACACTGCATTGTGGAGGCTTTCAAAGTCCTGCCTTATCTGCTCCACCGATATCCTTGTGACTGGCACAGGTAGATCGGTGCCCTGACCAGTGTATCTGCAGTCAGCACTCAATGAGAGTGCGTGTGCGTCATTCTTCCCTGCAATCTTTGATATCAGCGTTTGATAATCCTTTTCAAGTTCAGTGGGAAATGCAGATGCCTCCTCGTATTTCCAGTCTGCCTGAATCAAGCCGACTGCACTGAATGCTGCTGGATTAACCGGAATGACCACCCTCGTTATTTCCAGAAGACTGGCTACTCTCGCCGCATGCTGGGGACCTGCCCCTCCAAATGCGTAAAGCGCGAAACCGGTTGGATCAAGACCGCGTTCATAAGTTACGAGGCGGATGGCCCTTGCCATTTCAAGATCTGCAAGCGAAAGCGCCTTTTCTGCTATTTTAACGGGATCTCCGAGCAGTGAGAGCGATTCGGCTGCCTTCTTCGTGTCCAGACGCACTTTTCTGCCCGGTGAATCTTCGCTTATATAACCAAGAACAAGGTTGGCGTCCGTAATAGTTGGCTTTGTTCCTCCAAGACCGTAACAGGATGGCCCGGGGTATGCTCCCGCGCTGAATGGTCCTATATTCAGTGCTCCGGCAGCATCCGTCCAGATTATTGTGCCACCACCGGCGGAAACTTCAGCTATGTCCACGAATTGGGTCCTGACCGGGTATCCTGTACCCTTGACTATCCGTCCGTGATTTGATAATCCACCAACCTCATACTCGGATGTCATTCCAATCCTGTTATCGACAATAGTGCTTGCCTTTGCAGTTGTCCCACCCATGTCAAAGCTTATGATCCTGCTGTCGCCAATAGCCCTGCCAAATTCGTTCGCAGCTATAACTCCTGCAGCTGGCCCGGATTCGATGATCTTTATTGGCTTCACTATTGCGTCGTGGAGCCTGATGAGACCCCCCGAATTTGACATGATGCTTATCTGATCACACCCGTATTCTTTCAACCCGGCCGATAGTGCTCCAAGGTATGCAGAAATAAGGGGTGAAAGTGCGGCATTCAATACGGCGGAGGAAGTCCTCTCATATTCCCTGGGCTCACCAGAAACCTCAGATGACAGTGACACATAATCAAATCTTTCACTTAGAAAATCGCCTGCAATTTTTTCATTGCCTGGGTTGAGGTAGGAATGAAGGAAACTAATTGCCACTGTACGTACCTTGCGACGTACGAGCTCCTTCGCGATTCTCTCTAGATCTGATTTTCTTGGCGTTTTGAGTATCTTACCTGTTGCATCAGTTCTTTCGTCAACCTCGTATCTTAGATGCCGCGGGACCAGAGGAACGGGCTTCTTAAATCCAAGGTCATAAATAGACGGCCTGTTCTGCCTCCCTATTTCGATCACGTCTGCGAACCCCCTGGTTGTAATAATCGCCGTTCTGGGTAACTCGAGGCCGTATTGGCCCAGGATAGAGTTCGTTGCTATCGTAGTTGCATGTATCATCTCGTCGATGTGCGTGATTCCGGTAAGTCGCAGGCCGTCGATAACTGCACTGGCAGGATCCCTTATCCTGGTAGGGACCTTTATGACCTTAGCGATCCTGTTTCCCTCATTCACGATGATGTCCGTGAATGTTCCGCCTATGTCAACGGAGATTGTGAACTTCCGCATTGTTATCGCCACTCATCGACTTTTTTCACTATCCAGCGAGGAAACAGCATAATTGCATCTGCTTATCTCTGGCATATTGGGATAACAGGGCTCACTTTTTCAATTTTTAGGTTCGATTTCCTTGAGTGTCTTTATTGCGAAATCTATGTGGCTTTTGGGGTCCAGCTGTGAGTTGTGAATACCCCTGATAATACCATCCCGGTCGATGACGAAGGACATCCTGGCCGGAATGAGGAAACCTTTTGCATCGTATGCTTCCCTGATCCTCTTGTCTCTGTCGCTGAGCAGGGTGAACTGTAATTTATGGTGATCCTTGAATGACTTCTGCTTTTCCTCGGTATCAGAACTCACGCCGAGTACAGTTGCACCGAACTGCTTTATTGAATCCCAGTTATCCCTGAAGCATTTTGCCTCAGCCGTGCATCCAGGAGTCTCAGCCTTCGGGTAGAAGTACAGGACCACGGAGGATTTTTCCCTGAAACCGGCAAGTGAAACTTTGTTTCCGGATTCGTCATTCGCCTCGAAATCTGGTGCCTTGTCGCCTACCTTGAGAACCATGGTACTCCATGTAAACGCATAATTTAAGCTTGCTTAACCCCATAACAAGGATTGAACCTTAGCTCTCCTGCCTTATTGACAGAACTGCCACCGCTGCTCCGACCGAGGCAAGGATTATGAGAATTGCAGAAAGAAGGGAAACGTTCACGGATTCTGTGAAGTGTGTTGTCAGGAGAGTGAATGGGGGAATCAGGGCCTGAAGCACAGAGGTGATGGCGAATCCACCAAGATTTGATGCCCTGAAAAAGAAAAGATACGCCACTCCCATTGAAGTTACTCCTGTTACAATAAGAGTGAACAGCGGGAGCAGACCGCCTTCGGGTGAAGCTCCATGTATTGCTATAACCCCTACGGCCAGTGAAAGTATTCCAGGCCAGAAGAACGTTCCTGCGAGTGCATGGAACGACCCCCTTGAGGCTATGAGCATGTTCAGTGAGAGAAATAGCACCGGAACTGCAAGCATGACACCGAAAAGCAGCCCGATCCCGGCGATTCCATGAACAGTGATCGCCTTGCCATACGTTATGAGCAGTACGGATGCAGGTATCATGATTGCAAGCGAGATTGCAAAGATCCTGTAGTCCAGCCTTACCCGGTTTATCCTCAGCGCAATGGAGAGCGCCGGAGAAATTATTACGTCACCGAATAGTACCGCGAGCGTTGTGATCACAGAACCATTCCGCTCTGTTGAGAGGATGATCAGGAACTGTTGTGCAAAGTAGAGGGCACCAGTAATGAAGACGCTCCGATCAATGAGGAAATGAAGCGATTTGCTTCGCATAGCTAGAGGCACGATGAATATCATGGATCCGGCGATAGATGGAATCGCAAAAATCAGGATCTGGGAATACGTGTATGCATAGAAAATCAATGAATAGTAAGTTGACCAAATGAATGCTGCAGATATTGCAAAGGCTGAACCAACAGCCTGATTTCTCTTCGTATTGCCACCGGGATTACCTGGGCGGTATAAATCCTTCATTTCCAGGAGCATGCATGCCTCAATGCATCGAACTTGAGAGAAGGATTGTTTATTTTATCATGATGCATTACGCAAGCGTGGCTCTAGAACGCGTCAGGGGTTTCAGGGATATATATCCGGAGGAGAGTGAACCGAGGAAGCTTATTTTCAGCGTTTCCGAAAGATCTTCTGAGGCATTTGGCTTCAAGAAGATCGAGATGCCGTCTGTTGAACTTCTCGATCTGTACAGAATCAAATCAGGGGATGAGCTGGTCAGCCAGTGTTTCTCTTTCGAGGACAAGGGAGGAAGGCAATTAACGCTGACGCCCGAAGCAACTCCAACGGTTGTAAGGATGCTCACTGCGCGGAAGGATCTTTCCAGGCCTGTTAAGTGGTACAGTTTCCAGAAGTACTGGAGATATGAGGAACCCCAGGCTGGCAGACAGAGGGAGTTTTACCAGTTCAATGCCGATATATTCGGCCCAAGTTCCGCGGAGGTGGATGCGGAGGTCATCGGCCTTGCTTCATTCATATTGAATGGCCTGGGTCTCAAGGGGCATTACAGGATTCTACTCAACGATAGATCTATAATGGAGCGAATCCTGCGGGAAAACGGCATAAATGACTTCCAGAAAGCATTCCCTTTAATCGACAAGTTCAAGAAGACTGACAGGGATCAGTTCGAACGCGATTTATCGCAACTCGGGATGCATGAAAGCAGGGTAAGGAAATTCTGTGATCTGCTTGAGCGGGAAACTCCAGTGGAGGAGGCTGCAGAGGTTCTTCGCGCAGTTATCAGGTATGACGAGGACGATGAGGAGGTTAGAAGATTTATCAAGCTTTCAAAGTTGCTCCCGGCATATTCAAGCGATACTTTCTTTTTTGACATGTCGACGGTTAGAGGACTTGCTTACTATACAGGTGTGGTGTTTGAGGCCTTCGACATTGAGGGGAGATTCAGATCCATTCTCGGAGGCGGGAGATACGATAGTCTCGCTGAACTGTATGCCGGGCAGAGTGTGCCTGCAATCGGCTTTGGCATGGGTGATGTAATTCTCGAGCTAGTTCTCAGGCAGCTTGGCCTTCTTTCCGGCAAGAGAAGGGAACAGCGGTTCTACATAGCATCCCCGGATATGTCCTATTATACATCAGCCGTTGAGATTGCGACCCAGATAAGATCTGATGGCATCCCTGCATCACTGAACATAAGCGACAGGAACATGGGAGCCCAGCTTAAGGAAGCAAATAAGGAGGGTGCAACTGACCTTATTGTGCTTGGAAAACAGGAGCTGGATAATCATACGGTTACGTGGAAGCATCTCGTGACCGGCAAGCAGACAGTTCTCCGGCTGGATGAGTTCCTTGACCTCCTGAAGAATCGCGGAAACCAGGACATTGCCTTTCCTTCAAACTGATCGATAATAGCCTTCTTTTCCACAGAAGCGGGATAGGGTCATCCTGTCAGCTGCTTGCAGATCTCGACTGCCCTGGCATATTCCGATTCACTGTTAACATTGAAGAACGCAAATTCTGAAAAGCCGCCGGCATCAACTGCATCGAACCCTGTGCCTGAAATCATTGAATGTATGCTTTTCCCAGGCTCAATCCTGCCTGAATAAATTGCAAAAAGAGGTTCCATTTTTCCATCTTCATGCACTGGAACGGTTGTTTTTCCAGTGAATTTGGAGACGAGATACTTTGCATCCTCGATCGTGAAGAACGGCATGTCTCCTGCTACAAGCATGAAGGGTTGATTCTTTCTGCTCAGGTCGGAGACAAGATGCATTATGCTTGCAGAATCATCCTTCTCATAAGGCATTGGCAGATCTATCCTGGACTTGACTATCACGTCTCCAAGCTGGATCAGTTTGGAAATGATGATTTCGATCATCGGTTTGCCACACAATTCCATCACGTGTTTTCCGGGCAGTCGCACCGAAGCCTTGACAGGTATGTAAGATATCACACTACATGATCGGTTCGGTGCTTTTAAGTGTACCTGGGCACAGACAACATCATAAACTCATACACATTATGTATCGGTGCGCAGGAATATCCGGAGCAAAGTGCTCGCTGCCCTTGAATTGTTCACCCCAGGCATTATTGGGAAAGGAAGATGGTTTTCCTCAATTACTGGTATTAGCTTTCAGGTAAAGGAGGTTTAAACGTCGTGACTAATTTTCGTCAGCCCATGAGTCGTTTCCTGAACCTTATCTCGTATTCAGATGCGATTGGAAGAATTAAGGGACGGGACTGGAAGCAGATCGATGATGAGATTATTACGGTAAGCTCGAGCCTTGGAAGAATTGCTTCTGAAAATGTTGCTGCTAAAATGCCACTTCCTACCAGGGAAAGGAGCCTGGTGGATGGATTTGCAATCAGGTCCTCAGATGCAATAGGAGCACAGAGAGAATCTCCCGTGACGTTCAGGATAGTCGGAAGGAAGGAGGCGGGCAGCGGAGTAAACTTCAGAATATCAAAAGGCCAATGCGTCGAGATTTACACCGGCGCGGCAATGCCTGAAGGCTCAGACGCCGTTGTGATGGCTGAGGATTCAATCCAGGATTCTGGTACAATCTCCATCACCGGGGAGGTCTCAACTGGAACAAACGTATCAAAAGTTGGCCAAGACATCAGCAGGAATTATCCAATACTTCAAAAAGGGGACCGAATAAAACCGATGCACATCGCGGCAATGTTATCTTCTGGTACATTACATGTGTGGGTAAAGAAAACAATAATATGCGGCGTTTTCTCGACGGGAAATGAGCTCTTCAATTTTTCCCAGGACCATTTATACAACTCGGCAGAGCCCGCGATCAAGGCATTCTTCGAAAGTCAATACATAAAGATCAGGATGCTTGGAAAGTGCCGTGACAGCGAAGAAGATATAGAGCAGAAGGTCAGCCGGTGGATCAATACAATGGATGCAATGATCATAACAGGAGGTACGAGCCTGGGTCGTTATGACCTGGTTCCAGAGTCACTTTCAAAGATGGCAGGCCAGGTTTTTGGTGGCGTGAGAACAAGACCCGGGAGAACAGCAGCATTGTATTCAATCAGCGGAAAGCCGGTATTTTCAGTATCGGGATTCCCGTCATCTGCCATAATTTCCCTATGGCTTTTTCTCCCGGGCTATCTGCATTCCGTCACAGGTCTCAATGTATTCGATAGGGTCAGGATGATGCCCCTTGCATCAGAATTACATTCAAAGGCAGGATATACATCCGTGGTCCCTGTTAAAATAACGCGTAAGGGAGACGGGGAAGGCGTTGTTCCTGTTTCCCACGGGAGCATCAGGATGGTTGATCTATTGGAGGCAGACGGTCTTGTGCTTGTTCCGGATTCTGTTGAAGGCTATTCCGGAGAGTCGCATGTTGAGGTGCACGAGGTGAGCCGGTTTTGAAAAGCGTATTCAGGAGGCTTGTTGACTTCGATAAGGCACTTGTTCTTCTGAGTGAAAACCTTCCGCTGATAAGGGAAACTGAGATGGTGAACCTGAAGGATGCCGTTGGCAGAGTTGCAGCAGTCGACATATTATCCGGCAGGGATAATCCACCTTTTCACAGGGCCACGATGGATGGGTTTGCAGTGAAATCCTCAGATATAGAGGGAGCCACGACAGCAGAACCTGTAGAGCTTTCCGTAGAAGGAGAGGCTTATATTGGCGAACCCCAGAAAAGGCTCAGGGCAGGGAAGAGCTGCATCAGGATCTCTACGGGTTCTGTAATACCACTTGGTTCAGACTGCGTGGTACCGATAGAGGATTGCGAGGATCACTCTTCCTCAGTACGTGTCAAGATCAGCCTGGACCGAGGAAAGAATGTGGCAGAAGCTGGAAGCGATTTACCTTCTGGCAGCCTCGCGTTATCCGCCTTTAATGTGATAGACGCAGGCGAGGTTGCCCTGCTGGCTTCCATAGGTCTTTCCAGGATCAGGGTTTTCAGGAAGATCAGGATAGCAATATTTTCCACCGGCAATGAGCTTATCAGTCCCGGCAGGAAATATAGAAATGGTATGATTTATGACTCCAATTCGCACATGATTGCTGCTGAGCTGAGCAGGTATCCAGTCTTCAAGATTGATAATCTCGGGATTATTAAGG
Organism: Thermoplasmatales archaeon; assembly: GCA_027366585.1. GTDB lineage: Archaea > Thermoplasmatota > Thermoplasmata > Thermoplasmatales > Thermoplasmataceae > UBA582. Next base: position 72,462 of record DAHXNF010000036.1, read on the forward strand.
ACAGGAAGGACCTACTGGACCAGATATTGAAGGATAAACGTAGCTCATACGACGTGATCATCCTTTCCGGTGGGAGCTCAGCCGGTAACTTTGATCTGGTATATGGCGCAATCGGTGACCAGGATCCGGGAATAATCTTTCATGGTGTTCTCATCAAGCCCGGACTGCCGACAGTTTTTGGCAGGACCGGGAATACTGTTATAATCGGTCTTCCGGGTTTCCCAGTTTCTTCATACGTTGTGATGAAGACGATCTACCTCGATTCACTGCTGAGAATGGCAGTATCTACCCCGATTCACAGAACGGAATCCATGAAGATCGCAGCGCGCCTCGATCTGGAGATAGGTAAGCGTAATATTATTCCCGTCAGGACCGAGAGGATAGGGGGAAAGGCATATCCGGTTCCCGGGCTGTCCGGATCAATATCAAGGCTTATAGACACGGATGGTTATGTCTCTGTGCCAGGTGCGTTGAAATTTATCGAAGCAGGGGAGGTACAGATCATCCATGCCTGGGATTCAGGGGCGACTACCCCAGATCCACGGATCACTGGAAATATTGATGAATTGAATCTTGACAGTCTGAGAAAATTGTGCCCGGAGGGTGGGCTTGCACTCAGGCCGGATAACGAGGCGATACATTCAGTATCAGAAGGTATTACAGATGCTGCAGTCATCAGGGCCCAGGAAATACTTGGCTTGAAGCTTGAACTGGAGTCGATGCATGGAAGTGCCTTCAGATTCCTGGAATCATATCAGATATCCAGGCATTGCCTGATTCCCAAGCTTGCAGATGTTGAGATTCCTATATCAGGGATAAATGCTATGGTGGAAGAAGGATCAACTGTTGATGGCCCGAGTCTTGGACTGCTCAGGAAGATCTCAGTCAGGGATGAGGCAGTGAATCTATTCTATTCCAGCATGCGGAGGAGCGCTGCCTCGTACAACACCAAGTTCCATGGAAACAGGAAGGTGATTGTCTCGATCGCAGACGGTAAGGGATGCACGTCGACAAAACATCCTCATTTCCTGGATATCATACTATCAAGAAGCAAATCTGAAATAGTGGATAAGATAACTTCACTTGGTTATAGGAGAATCTGATTGGTGATACTTATCCATCTATCGGGCAGAAGCGGATCCGGCAAGACAACACTTGCCATACGTATAATTGCAGCCCTGCATTCAAGAGGCATCAGGACTGCATTCTTGAAGAATATACCGCATGACGATGTGTCCTTCGATCTGGCCGGAAAAGATACCAACCGTGCGATAAGATCTGGTGCTGCCCTTTCAGCAGGAAGAGCTGTGAATTCGACCTTTATTGAATTCGGCTCTGCGTTGCAGCTGGAAAATCTCATTGAGATGACAGAACGAGTCTGTGATGTCTGCCTCATTGAGGGATTTCATGACGAAATACACGGGGTTTCTGGATACTTTTCGCTCAACCTCGAACTTTCAGATAACGGGAGGGAGCGGCGGATATCCATAACTCTTCCTGACGGCTCGGTTAAAATCTTCATGAATGCCGAAGATTGCGATGATGCAGAAAACTACATTATTGAGAAGGTCGTAGAGTCTTTATAAGGCAACGTCTTCGTGGAGCAGGTTGTATTTAGCCGATCCATTCGGGGTGAGCGTACACCGGGAAATCGACATCGAGGACAAAACATACAGGTGTTATTCCAAAATAATGCACAGTATTGTGCAGAGGGCAGTTCCTATGGCTGTTTTCGCAGCCGGTGCAATACATATCATGTTTGCGCAGTATTCTCTGCGTTCCTTATACCCGTAAAGTCCTGGCTTTGCTGGATCTTGTAATAATTATGTCACCGCTGCTTACTTTCGTTGAGCAGGCCCTCGTCGCCTTATCATTTACTTCATAAATGCATGTGTCACAGCTTTCCTGGACGTCGAGCAGGTCATGATAACTTATGTGTGGAACATTTATTCCCGTCGCTTGGGTAACCTGCTAAGTTTTCTGACCGCCTAAGGCCCTGCATTCTACCCCATCTATTTTTATGCTGATTTCTTCTCCAGGCATCCAAAGACTGACCTTTGGGTAGAAGGAGCATCCGGCTCTCGTTCACAACCTGTCCCTGTAAAAGTGACATGTAAGGATATTTAATCATTAATCATGCGTGCTGCCTCACTGCCTATATCAGGCGTGCGACATGAAGAAATAGAAAGCCTTTAGGGATTAGCTACTATTGGTGACTCAATATAAGAGCCAAAAATTTATAAATGTTACAACATTCGCTAATTAGCGATATGTCAATAGCGTTCGTACTCGTCAGCACTGTTCCCGGAAAAGAAATAGAGGTCTACAACAAGATATCTGGGATAAAATATGTTGTTGAGGTTCATCCGCTTTTCGGTGAATATGATCTGATAGTCAAGATCGATGCCAGCGATTTCAGCGAACTTGGGAAGATAATCATTGAGAAGATAAGAACGATCGAAGGCGTTATAGACACTAAAACATTAACAGGAATCAAGCTATGAGGTTCGAGTAAATATGACGGATTTTGTTTGGCAATGGAATGTCTTTTTTGCAGTTGTGTTAGCTCTGCTCGCGATTACCCTTGTGCTATTGGGTATCCTGACAGCATACTTCGGTAGCGGCAAGAGCAGGGCTGTTGGTGTTGTTCTTCTGATAGTTGGTCTTGTCATAGGACTGATAACAATATTCACCAAGAGTTATATCGGCCTGAGCAGTGGTATTCTTGAGAGTGTTATAGTTCCAACATTCTTCTATGTAATTGCGTCTGTCGTGGGTTTGGCTATCGGCCTGCTTGTGTTCCTCGGCGCTATAATGAAGACCTGAGCGATCAGGATATTTCCATAAGAATCAACCATTCACTAATTTGTTTATTACTGGAACAATAGTTCCAACTTCAATTTTTATGGCACAGTTTTTCAGGTTGCTTGTCACTTGAGCGACTTAATCTTTGAAGTCGCCAGTTTTTCCACTTCCTCGATAGTCGAACGATCGCTTGAGTTAAGTGCAGCAGTCCTGTCTATTCCGAGCCTGTTCCAGTACTTGGTGAAGAAATACTGAAGGTTGAAGCTGTCAGCGCTCATGTAATTCAGGTTTGACTTCACCCATAAGGCCATGCTCCTGGCTTCATCTTCCGGGCTCTGCCTTGCCCTGAAAATGGGATCGTCGTTCGAAACTGGGGCAGCATGTTCGTGAGTTTTTTCAACGTCACTTAAAACCTTATCGCTGGAAAAAACATGCATGAACCCGTCACGAAGGAAACCTATCCTGTCAAGTGAGGTGTTGTCAGTCCCATTCAGGTCTGACGAAGCAGGAAGATAGATAACCTTTATCCCCAGGCCAAGCGCCATAGAGACAAACTCCTCAGCAGAACCTTTGAACTTTATCGCATTTGAATCTGTGAAGAGGTCCACCCATGTTGTTGGGTATAAAATGAACCTGCTTCTAATGTATGCAAGCGAAAGGGGATCCTTTTTTTCTTCTTCCATGAAAATATATTGCATTCATCTTAAAGGTCTTTCCTGAAGCATCACCTGCTTTCTCTGCTCTTGATGTTTGCTACATTTGGTTTTCCTGACACAATAACATTCATGAATTACGGATTTCCTGTATCAGCCTATAATGGTGCCGCCGGTCTTGCCGGTGCTGCAGATATTTTTGTATTCCTCGATTTCATCGCCCCTGATCACGTATATCCTGATACCTGAACGCTTTGCTATGACCAGTGACGTCAGGTCCATGAAGACGCTCGGGCCTGCTCCAACCGATGAAACAATGCTCCTCTTTATAGCTTCCTCATATGATAATTCAGAATATTTCCTGGCGTTCTTGTTTTTTGCCGGGTCAGAATCATAGACACCATCTACAGATGTTCCATTGATCAGGATCCTGGCTCCAATTCTTTCGGCAAGAAGCGCAGCTACCGTGTCAGTGGTATGTCCGGGCTCAGTTCCTCCCATTATGACGCACCCATAAAGGCCGATCATCTCCACTGCATCATTCACCGTTGTAGGAATCTTGGTGTTGATGTTATCCAGGAACGAGGTGAAGGACAGTGCATTCATCCTTGTTGCATAAATTCCTATCTCATCGAGCACATTATCGTTCACCTTTTCTGGTCTCAGTGCTGAAATATAGGATCTCGCAAGCGCTCCTCCGCCAACCACGATTCCAATCTGGTAATTCTTCCTCAGCTCACTGACAGTTGCGGCGAGTTTCCTAATAAAGCCTATCCTGAGGGGATTATCCGTGAAAACAGAACCGCCGAGCGAGATAACTAGCTTGTCCATTGACCTGCTCAGGTTAAGATTAAATATGATTATAAATTTTCCACACGAATGGCAAGCGATGAAACACAGATTAAAAGATACGAGTTCAAGAAAGCTCTTCATGAACTTGAGGATCTGAAGGGAAGAGGCACAGAACTCATTTCGCTTTACGTTCCTCCAGGCAAGCAGATATCGGACGTAGTGCAATATCTTCGGGAAGAATATTCAACGTCTTCGAACATAAAGTCCAAGTCAACGAGGAAAAACGTACTCGGCGCAATAGAATCAATTATGTCCCGCCTGAAATATTACAAGGCTCCTCCTGATTCGGGGCTGGTCTTCTTCGTTGGCCATGTCGCAACGAGGGGTGACCAGACCGAGATGTACACGAAGATCATAGAGCCTCCGGATCCAATACAGACGTTCATGTACAAGTGTGACTCGGTTTTCCACACTGAACAGCTAAGGTTGCAGTTGCAGGAAAAAGAGATATACGGCTTAATCGTGATAGACAGGAAGGAAGCGACAATTGGTTTCCTCAATGGAACAAGCATCCAGCTGGTGGCGAATGAGGAATCCCTTGTTCCCAGCAAGCATCACCAGGGAGGACAGTCGTCACGAAGGTATGAGCGGCTGATTGAAATTGCCGCGCATGAATATTTCAAGAAAATAGGGGACATTATTAACAATGCATTCATGCCCGTCGTACGGGACATGAAGGCAGTATTCATTGGCGGGCCTGGATCAACCAAGGATTTCTTCTTTGAACATGACTATTTGAGGAATGAGATAAAGCAGAAGGTAAAAGATCTCTTTGATCTTGGATATACTGATGAGACTGGGTTGCGGGAGCTTGTTGAGAAAGCATCCTCTTCCGTAAAAGATATGAAGATAACCAGGGAGAAGGACCTGATGAACAGGTTCATGATGGAGATTAAGAAGAGCGATGGCGGCCTGGGAGTTTATGGAATTTCAGCCATATTGCAGGCATTGGAAATGAAGTCCCTTGATACGCTCCTGCTATCGGAGGGCCTTAACCTCAAGATGTTTGATTACACCTGCACAAGCTGCGGCTACCATGGAAAGGACTATAAGAAGAAGAGTGAAGATCTGAAATGCCCGAAATGTGGATCACAGGTCAGCGTCCTTAGCGAAGAGGACCTTATCGAAACATTCTACAAAATGGCAAATGAAGCATCCACGAATGTTGAGCTGATAAGCGAGGAGAGTGACGAGGGTAAGCTCCTTTTAAAGGCGTTTGGTGGTGCTGCCGGCATTCTGAGATATGTGGCAGGAGCTACTGTCCCCCAGTAATCATGGCTTCCTGGTCGGAGCGGCTGAGAGATCGACAACAATCACGTCTTCGGTGGAACGTATTCTTTTCAGCGATATTACGTAGCGGCCTGCACCATCTCTCTCGATTGCCTGTATGATTGATCCTTCTGCAGGCTCAACAAGAAGGTTTGTAACCTCGCCCGACTCAAGATTAGCTACAATGTTGTCCAGCCTTCCTATTACCTGTCCTGTCGTAGAAACCACAGACTTTCCCAAGATATCCGTGCTGAATTTCCTGTTTTCCACTTTTTCACCTCATCTTAAAGAAGGATTACTGGTATAGTCCCAGTTCCTCCACCTGCCTTCTTTTCTCCTGGACGGTCTTGCCCATTTCCTGTGCAATGTTCTTGTAGAACTTAAGCACGTTTTCGTCAACAGACGGCCGGATCGCGCGCATCGCATCCACGAAGTTCTTCTGTGAAACTTCCGATGCTTCCGTGTTCTCCCTGTATGCCATCATGCCTGCTTCACGACAAAGGTTCTCAAGATCGGCGCCGACATATCCGTCAGTCTTGTCTGCAATCTCTTCCAGGCTGACATCGCTTGAAAGTGGCATGCTCTTTGTGTGTACCTCGAGTATCTTGACCCTGCTCTCCTTATCCGGCGACGGAATGTAGATCATCTTGTCAAACCTTCCGGATCTGACAAGCGCACTATCGATTATGTCCGGCCTGTTGGTAGCAGCAATGACAACAACACCCTGCAGGGTTTCTATACCGTCCAGCGAGGTAAGAAGCTGGTTTACCATCCTCTCTGTAACGCCGGAATCGCCAAATGTTCCCCGTCGGGGGGCGATGGAGTCGATTTCATCAAGGAATACGATGCACGGCGCAACCTGCTTTGCCTTCTTGAATATTTCGCGGATTGCCTTCTCGCTCTCGCCGACCCATTTGCTCAGGACTTCCGGTCCTTTCACTGAAATGAAGTTTGCCTTGCTCTCAGTCGCTACTGCCTTGGCGAGAAGCGTCTTTCCCACTCCCGGTGGCCCATAAAGTATGAATCCCTTTGACGGCCTGATTCCAAGCTTCTTGAACACATCAGGCTTGAGGAGCGGGAGCTCGACAGCTTCCCTCAATTCGCTCTTGACCTCGCTGAGGCCGCCGATATCGGTCCACTTGACATTTGGAATCTCTGCCGTTACTTCCCTCAGGCTGCTGGGCTCAATGAGCTTCAGAGCCTCCATGAAATCATCCTTTCTCACGGCCATTTTCTCAAGTACCTCTGTCGGAATCGGTTTATCCAGATCTATTTCCGGGAGGTATCGCCGGAGCGTGTTCATTGCGGATTCCCTGACCAGGGCAGCAAGGTCCGCTCCAACGAAACCGTAAGTGTACTCAGATATTTCGTCCAGAAACTCGCCTTTTTCCTGTTCTGATATACCCATGGGCATACCGCGAGTGTGTATCGAAAGTATTTCTTTCCTGCCATTCTTGTCCGGTACGCCAATGTTTATTTCCCTGTCGAATCGGCCAGGTCTTCTCAGGGCAGGATCAACTGCATCAATCCTGTTGCTTGCGCCTATGACTATTACATGTCCACGTTCCTTGAGGCCGTCCAGAAGGGTCAGGAGCTGCGCCACTACTCTTCGCTCAACTTCACCCTGCACCTCTTCCCTCTTTGGTGCAATTGAATCAATTTCATCTATGAAGATGATTGAGGGAGCAGATTCTTCTGCCTTCAGGAAAATTTCCCTGAGTTTTTGCTCACTCTGACCATAATATTTGCTCATAATTTCGGGACCGTTAATGGAGAAGAAATTCGCACCGCTCTCGTTCGCAACTGCCCTCGCTATCAGTGTTTTTCCTGTTCCCGGAGGACCATAAAGAAGAACGCCCTTTGGAGGGTGGATGCCGAGCCGCTCAAAAAGCTCTGGATGCTTGAGTGGAAGCTCGATTATTTCCCTGACTTTTCCAAGCTGGTTCCTGAGGCCGCCAATGTCCTCGTAGCTTATCCTGGATACGTCTTCGAGTACTTCTGATGCGGGTTCCTCCCTGATTTCAACCTTGGTTGTTTCCCCGACCTCGATAGGTATTTTTGGCGGTATTGTCTTGATGACCTTGAAAAGCAGCCCGGAGTGGCCGGCGAGCGTCAGGCCAGGAACGCTGATGTTATCCTGCTCGATCATTGGTCTCCTGATGAGTGCCTTCTGAACGAATTCCTCTATGCCTTCCCCAAACTTGAGCCTCTGATCTTTCCGGATTATTGGAGCCAGTGTAACGCGCTTGGCCTCCTCGGCAATGACCCTCTTTACCTTGACCTTGTCGCCGATGGAAGCACCGCAGTTGTTCCTCATAACGCTGTCTATCCGCACTATTCCCCGGTTCTCGTCCTCAGGTCTTGCGCGGTAAACCCTTCCTACGGTCTTCTTGACTTTTTCAATCTCGACGACATCACCTATTTCCGCTCCGAGTGACATCCTGGATTCCTCGTCCAGCCTGACCCTCGACATACCTGGATCAGTTGAATTTGCTTCTGCTACTCTTAATGTGATGCCGCTTTCTGATGGCATAGTTGTAGACATTAAAAAAGAGTATTTTAAAATATTGTGATTCGAATTTAGGTTTACGACTCAATACCTTATAGTTTGGCATTCCAGTTATCATGATCAGTTAGATGCAACCCAGTCCCTGTTTCTTGCCAGGAAATAGGCAGCACCGAATGGCAATACGGCCCAAATGATTCCTATAACAAGGATCTCAGGGAATGTAACTCCTAAGGCAGATGTGGAAAAGCCTGCGATACTGTTCTCCAGAAATGATGTTACAAGGTTTGCATAGCCTATCGGAGAGAAAGAGTTGATTATGAAATATACGTGCGCGAAGGGCAGGGTTCCAGGCGAATAGCCAAGGGCAATTGGCACCAGAATCGCAAAAATCGTTGTCCAGAATAGAACCAGCACAATATAAAAGACGATTGAGATTCCAAGCACTACCCCGGTTGACTTTGTAAGCTGTGTTATAAGATATACAAGGCCTATAAAAGCAGCGGCTATAACAAAGTACGCCCATATCAACTCAAGCAACTGATATCCGGGCAGCAGTATGCCGGTATACTTAGAACTCAGGACATCAATAACCAGAACGCCCAGCCCTATTGCAATCAGAGAAGTTATAACATTCGCTATAAATCTTGAGGATATCAACCTCCCCCGGGTCACCGGACGGGGAAGAATGGATTCCATAGTACCGTTGGTCTTGTCTTTTCCATAATACAGGTAGGCGGAGAATATTGCCAGCAGCGGTATAAGGAAAGCAAATAACTCTGAAAGAATAGCTATGAATCCAGTGGTTATCGAAGTTGGGCTAACAGTACTGTAAAGTTCCACAAAAGAAGACCCGTAGAGAGCGTGAGTAGAGTTGACAAGGACTACAAAATAACTCCCGCTGGCTGTATTGTTTCCTAAATTGGGTGGTATGACCTGGTATCCCTGACTTGCAATCTCGCCTAAGTATATTGACCCATTCAGTGATATAATCTTGCCTGGATAATAAGAGAATTTGAACCCACCATTCACGGGTATCGGAAAGGCGTATGCATACAGCGGGAAGTCTATGGTATTATTAACATCCACTTCGTAAGTAGCAAGTGACCTATTGCTTATGCTTGTTTTCTGTGAAACTGACCAGATATTTATCAGTGATTGACCATAACTGCTATTGTATCCAGAACTTCCTATTACTGCTATACCATTAAAATTAGGAAAGATAGAGTTTTCAGTGGTATAATTGTAGGATGAGACATTTTTCCAGCTAGCACTCGCGTTAAAGTAGCCATGCGAGTTGGATGTTCCATTGTAGTAAGTGTTGTTATATCCTATACTGATCGGAAGGCCGGCAACGGTACCTCCGTATTGATTCGTAGCAAGAACAGAAAAGTGCACTGTGCCATTTTGGTAATAAGCTATGGAATGCAACTGGTTTGTGTTTGCTGATGATGGAGCAGCGACCTGGCCGTAGAAGTACCCGGCGAGTGCCGAAATAACAACTATCGCGACTACAAGCCCGATGCTGAATTTACCGGTCAGCGTCTTTCTCAGGTCAAAGAGGAAGGCGCGTGCAAATGAGCCTTTTTTCTTATCAGACATTGCTGCCACCTACCAGTGAGAGAAAATACTCTTCAAGTCCTTCACCCGCTACGCTGAATTTAGTGACGATATAGCCCGCCCTGGCAAGATCCCCGTTCAGGAGACCGGCTTTCTCGTATGGAACCTTCAGGTCAGTTATCACAAACTCGTAGCCTGTCTGCTGGACTTCACCAAATTCCTGGAGCAGACCCACTATTTTGGAATCCGGATTAGATACAACGATGTGAACTGAAGGAGATCCGAGCGATGGTAACTCTGATCTGTCAAGAGTTTTTATAATCGACCCCTTCTTGATAATCAATACCCGATCTGCGATATTCTCAAGCTCTGAAAGTATGTGCGATGAAAGAAAAACGCTTTTGCCCTGCTTTTTCAGATCCAGCATGAGCATTCGCATGCTTCTTACCCCCTCGGGATCGAGACCGTTTAGCGTTTCGTCAAAGAGGATATTCTTTGGATCCGAGATGAGTGCTGCAACTACTGCAAACCTCTTTTTCATGCCCTGGGAATATGCCCTTAGTTTCTTATCCCTGGCATCCCAGATGTCAAACGTCTTCATCAGGCTCTCAATTTTCTTATCAGTTGCATCCTTATCCAGACCGTAAAGGCCGGCGAAGTACCTGAGCAGAGGAATTGCTCTTTGTGATAGATCAAACATGGGGAGCTCCGGCACAATTGCAAGATTCAATGAAGCGGCGATCTTCTGCTTTACAATATCGTTGCCATCAATCACTGCCCTGCCTGATGTTGGAACGATTATGCCGGAGATAATTCTCATGGCTGTTGTCTTACCAGCACCGTTCAGTCCGGCAAATCCGACAATTTCGCCGTCATTTATCTCGAAACTTGCTTCATTCAATGCAGGCGATGCTTTCCTGCTATAGATCTTGGACAAGTTTTCGGCAACTATCATTTATACCTGATGTTCCATAAATAAGAAAAAGTATAAATACCTACTGAAAAATTTATACGGAACTGTCTTTTTATGCGCTCATGCAATACTTTGTCAATGGAAAAGCATGATGTCATTGTGATTGGCGCTGGAATATCCGGCCTTTCAGCCGCATATCATCTCGCAAAGCGCAATCCTGATCTTGATATACTTGTCGTGGACAAGGCAAAGAGCTATGGCCAGGGCAATACGGGAAGAAGTGCGGCGGGTTTCAGGGACATGTTTTCCTCCAGGATCAATCATATGCTTTCTTCTTCCTCGATATCCTTCTACAGGCATGTGCAGGAAGTAGAGCATCATGACCTCGGAATGAAATTCGTTGGATATCTTTTCCTTGCTGCAAACAACGATAGGGGAAGAACACTTGAGAAAAGCATGAAAAATATCCCGGGAACGAGGATAGTTGAGATGGATGAACTCAGGAAAACGATCATCGATTCCAAGCTGAATGCAGAGGTAGCAGGAATGCTTTCTCTTGATCCTGTGGAATTCGGGATTTTTGGTAAAAACTGCGGTGTGATTGAGCCGGATCTTATCTGTAACTTCTATTACAGTTCACTGAAGGAGATGAACGTCAAATTTTCATTTGGAACAAATGTGGAGAAACTTATCCTCGACCCATTGAAGAAACTGAACTTCCCCGGTGAACCGTTTTTATGGCAGGATAAGCATGTTGGATCAATAGAGACGAGCAACGGTGAATTCTCGGCTGAAAAATACATTATCGCAATGGATGCATGGTCGAACACACTCCTCGATCCAATTGGCATTGACAGTCACCAGAGGCCAAAGAAAAGGCAGATTTTCCAGATTTCCGGACCGTCAGTGGAAAAGCTTCTTTTCAATGATCATTTTTCCAGTTACGGTATACTGCCGTTTACGATTCTTCCTTCGCATGGAATTTACATGAGACCGGCTGAGAAGGAGAAGTCCCTGTGGATTGGTGTTTCCGATGACATTGGCCGTGACTTTACGTTCATGGAAGAACCTGAGGCTGAAACTGACTTCTATGAGTCCAGTGTGTATCCAATCCTGACAGCTTATTTTCCGCAGCTGAATGACTCCAAGGTCACGTCCAAATGGGCAGGCTATTATTCTTACAATACCATAGACAAGAATCCATTTATTTTCAGGACTATGAATGCTGTCATAGTAACTGGAACCAGCGGAAGTGGGATCCTGAAGGGTGACGCTATCGGCAGGGTAACAGCAGCACTTGCGGGTGATATGGAGAATGTTCCTCTATATTCAGGCGAAACCATCAATATTGGCGATCTCGGAGTTGCTCGCAGGAAAGTTGACGCGGAACATGTTGTTCTCTAATCAGGACTAAAGAATCGGCCTTCCCGATGCATCTGTAAAGACTCTGATTGATCCGGATCTGGTGCCTTCAGCCCGTACTGTCATGTATGATTTCGCGTCATATGCATTCTCGAAATATCTTGCAACTTCCTGGATTTCTTGCATCCCTATGTTGATAGAAATAACATCGAGAAATGAACCTCCGACCTCAATTATTTCATATTTACCGCTTTCCGGGATGTATGCCCTGTCATAATCGATCAGCCTGCAGTGACCCATATTGCTGCGGGTATCTGCGTATTCAGCAGGTACACAGAAGCCGATCCCTGAAACAAAATCATCAAGCGATCTCTCCACCTGTGGAAGGCCTGCGTAACCGATCTTGAATGTTTTCCGGTGACATTGCTCGCACAGGGTAACAAGGTTCAGGAAGCTGTCGGAGCCTGAATCCTTCCTGGGTATTATGTGATGCACCTGCACATCGAGATGCACTGCACTTCGTCTTCCAGCCGGAGAATAGGGCTTCAGCGAGGATTGGCCGCATATCCTGCATGAATAGTTGTCGCGGGCAAGTACCGCCCGTGAAACTTTTGGCCAGGATATTTTTGATTCATGCTTATCACCGTCCGGCGAGAAGTCGGAGATGTGCTCTATTCCTGATACCCGTGCAGCGATGCGAAGCTGGGAAATTGTAAGTCTTGGTATTTCGGAGTATTTGTTTGGTATTTTCATGGATTGAGGTGCTCTAATTCAGAGAAAAAGCCTCTTGCTCGCTCCTTGTATGGATCTGAGTTTCGCTGTATATTCCTGCCCACTATCGATCCACGGAGGTAATAATCATGCTCTGTTTCCAGGAATTCTTCCACAAGTTTCCTGTCCCTGGACATAACCATGATGCTTGGGCCTGTGTCTGCAGTGAAAAAAAGCCCGGGATTTTTCTTCCTGAACTCCAGGATACGCTCGATCAAAGCCAGCGACTCATCAGTCTGCAGCACCTTGCCAACTGACATAAGAATTGAATTGAGATTGAGCATCTCCTCTTCTGCTCTTACCATCAGATCATCGATTGGAAAGTCATTGTCGATCAGCGTTTCGATGCTCGTGTACTTGTTTTCAAGCCAGGCAGGATATTGTGGTGAATTCACCGATGCTTCATGCATCTGGTTTGTGGAGAAGTTTGCGTATTTCGGGAAAATAGCGATGTTTATCGCAGAAGGGTCGAAAGAGAGAGGGTGCGCATAGCAATCCTTTTCCTCAATTCCGGGGAAAGATGTCCAAATGGAAAGACCGCTCACCGAGGATCTTGTCCCGGAACCGGAGACAAATTTTGCAAACCTGGAAGCGAGGAGTTCGATGTCCCTGGTCTTTGGGCCGTAAACATTCGATACCAGTGATCTTGCAACCGCTGCTGCTACCGAGGAAGATTCGCTCATCCCCTTTGCCTTGATATATTTTTTTTCTCTTTCAATGTAGAAGATAAATGATCCCTTTATTCCAGTAATCCGCCTGAATATATCCAGGGCCTTCCTGGCAGTTGCTGTCCTCTCCTCAGAGTAGAAACCATCCAGATGGACGAGGTCTTTTCCCTCTTCCCTGGTATACATGCAGTAAGATCTTGTTATGGAAAAGTCTGTGCAAAAAGACAGGGATGGCGAGAATGCAATCTTCATTTCCGGTTTATAGTATCCTATGAACTTCTCAATAGCCTTTACCGGGTGTCCTGAGCCAAAGGTAATCCTTCCCTCCTCGGGTTGCGTCTCGATCAGCGGTAATTGCTGGATCAACCCTTTTTCCTTGAGTTTTGAATAGATCCGTTCCCCTTTTTTCCGGAATTCACTGATCAGTATCGAGTCCAACGAACTCACCCGCCTTTTCCATAATTTCGTCTCTTGTCTTTTTATAATCAAGATTGTCAAAAGCTGCAATCCCGGATCCAGAAAGGAGATGGAGTGTGTGACGCATCATGATCCTGTATTCTGGCAAGTGTGAAACCAGTCTTTCGCCCGGTGAATTGTAGTGCGTGAATTCTCCTCGCTCGTTCAACCTGCTTGCATGCAGATGCTCCTCAGATATGTATAAGTAAATGGGCAGGAGATCCTGCTTCGGGAAATCTTTAAAGTAGTCGGGAAGAAAGTAAAGAATTTCCATAATCATGCTTTCGCCGTTCTCTAAGGCCCTTGTTATGATCCTGTGCATTCCTGTCCAGAGCGTTTTTCCCTGTTCCAGATAACCCTTTATGATGTTTTCATCTGTCCTGGGCCCGAATTCCTTCCATGAATCATACACGCTGTAACTTAGCGTATGCGCTTCGCTGTATGAATAGGCTCTCAAGAATTCCCTCAGATAATCTCCGGATAGAACAATATTGATGCCAAGTTTTGCTGCAATATATCCGGATATAGATGTTTTCCCGACGCCTGGAACCCCGCCAATCAGTATGATCTTTGCCTTTTTCATGAAATGTCTCCCCAGGTTTTCATCAGGTCTCTGGAGTCAATAATTCTTGCAATCCTGGACATGATATCTACCGATTCATAAAATATTCTCTCGGAAAGAGATGACGAGGCATCAGAGATCAGGTATGGTTTCCACCCGTGACGTATTGCACCGAATACCGAGGCCAGGACATCAACCTCAATTGGCGTACCGAATATACAGAGGGTTGGCCTGCCGGTTACTTTCACTGCTTCGATCAATTCACTAGAAGAGAATGCATCCATCCCGGTATAGGAGATGAGAGGCCCATTGATAACAGACATCACTTCCTTGTATCTTGCAGTGAACTCCGCATCGTAGGAAGTGATGTGTCTTGTATTCGATTGTTTCTCAAAGTCCAGAGAATTAGATCTTTTGCATAATATAATAGGTATGCTCCTTTCATGCGCTGCGTGAAAAATATACTCGAATGCAGTCACTACTTCAAACTTGGTGGATATCTCAATGAAGTTCTCAAGTCCAGGATTGATGGCTACAAAGATTGTATCTTGTGGTCTAAGGGGCAGTTCCTCTGGCATTCGCTTACCTGATTAAATACTATTAGTTTAATCCTATGAATAACCTTCTTTCCATGGTTCATTACTATCTAATTTAGCTATATTATCGTCCTTCCTTATCTTCTGCTTAATACATTAATTCGTGCACTCAAATTCTGGGAGAAATCTATTCCTTCAGATATACTGGCGTGCCGTCATATATGCTAACACCGGTTCCGATTGGTAAAAGTCATACTCATTCAATTTTGAGCCCCGATACTGGAATCTTTCCATCCGCACATCTTCCAGAGGAATACTTCTTGAAGTGTTACTTATTCATCCCTACATTAATCTTTGAGAAGTATATACTTATAAAATACCAAATGGTTATACCCTTGAGTCAAGCGGAGGTTGTCGAGCTTGGTCAAAGGCGATGGATTCAGAGTCCATTTCTGTAGAGATTCGCCGGTTCAAATCCGGCCCTCCGCATTGATTTGCGATCACAAAGGAATTCTGGTTACTATTACCATTAGTTAATTCGTTTGAATTTCTTAAGAAATTTTCTATTTATAGTTCAAAATACCTACTTAGGTCCAACCCAGAATTTTTGCCTCGCTCAATCAGCTCTTCGCCAACCAACAACTTTAGTTTACATTTCCATGTCGTACGAATATATATACGTATTAAAATTCTATAAATGTTCGCATTTACTGTCCTTTAAATGCTAATTTTAAGGCGATTGGCTATTCAATAGCCTTTAGGTATAATTGAGCGAAAAATCCTATCGAACTACTCGTCATGCAAGTATTTCTCACAAGATATAGCCAGATGCGGTTAAATGCGTTGGATCTTCGAAGTAAGGATAATTTTACGTTTTGTCAATCACAGGATGGTTTTCAAATTCTGTGGAACCCACAATAGAAATGAGATATAGATAAGTGAAAAAGTAGTAAATTTTATTCAAATCCAATAATAATATCACCTATTATCCCCAAAAGCGACTCCAGTGTGCGGAATGATGCGTTGAATACTGCACGGATTCTGGCAAATATCTCTATCACTCCGTCGGGAACGATAAACGGTCTTCCATTCTTGCCTCTGTTCTGCTCTCTCAGATCCTTCATGGCATGTTTCAAGGAGTTCAGATCAAGAAGTTCTTCCATTCTCTTTACAAGAGAATCGTTGTAAAGACACCAAGCTCTATTATCCTTCTTTCTACTAAAATCAACGAGGTTGTGTGCTTTCATAACCAACCCCATTTATATTCCAGGCTTAATCCTTGATAGGGCTGTGTAACACGCTTCCAAAGCGATTAATGGTTAAATACTTATTTTGCCATGAGTTTGTATGACACAGCAACCTGATATAAAGAGGCCAAAAGATTCTGGAAAAGGTTCCAGAATGTTGGGAATACTGGTAGTTATTGTTGTATTAATTGTTCTTATGGGGGTAGGCTGGGGGTTGTATTTAACCAAGGCCCCGGCAAAAACATCTACTTCCCAGGAAGAGAGTGAAGTTACATCCCTTGCATACAGTCACTGGCAGGCAATAGGGGTTGAAAATCTATCTCAGACTGTTTCTCAGTACACAAGCAGCTCATCACTATACTGGAACGTTAACAACAGTAAACTTAATGGTACATATACAAACAGTTCTAACATAGCCAATACCTGGAAAGCATTCTTTTCTCATGACCCCATAGACTACTATTCTGTTTACAACTTTAAGATCTCAATTTCCGGATCCTACGCCAATGTAACGGCTTATCTGTGGTATCTTGTACTCCTTAACTCGAGCTCTTCCTCAACACTTTCATCCAAGTTTACTTACATAAATGGTAATAACTCTGTTAACAGCACGGTTGCAACGCTGATATTGCCTTACCTGCTTCAGTACCAAAATGTGGGGGGGACCTGGAAGTTAATGTCTGACTGGTGGGGACTTCCTGGATCTGGACAGGGGCAAGTTTACCATGGAATAATAGAACAGTTTGCCAATCTCACTTCCCCGAGCAGCAGCAGTGGCAGCGGCGGAGTGGGTTACTAATAATTGAATCCGTGGTTGTAGTCGGCATGGGAGAACATTCCCCATGTTTTAACCTATTACTTCACCGACCGATAAGAAAGAGTGCATAGCATCACGATTTTTGTGTATTTATAAAGGATACCTTGTTTGGAGCATTCCTCTCTGTATTCTGGTACTGTCTACCAGAAATACACAAAATTTGGGATAATATCGTTTGAAGAGTATAGGCAAAATTATTAAGTTGTCAGAAATTATTCATTTTATGTTAATTCCAGTAGCCAAGAATGTTTTCAAGTGGAAATCGAACGACCCTGAATTGGGAATTGAGCAGGTTGGACATGCGCTCATTTCCACGGGATCTATTGTTGCTATTGACCCGCCGATGGTGCCCGGGCTTTCAGATGCCATGAAGGTACTGGGCAAACCAGCCGGCGTGATTTTGACCAATTATTCTCACACAAGGGGAGGCTCTGCTCTAGCAAGGAACCTTGGAGTGGACCTATACATCCCCGATCTTAAGGGAACGGATAGAAGAAATCCAGCAGAGGAGATAAGGCAGCATCATCTTGAGAAAGCCATAAAATATGGACCCAACACGAAGCTCCCGCTTGGTATAAAGGCTCATAACATGAGACCTGAAACCGAAGATGGACAGCCGGTTGTAGACGAAATGATCCTTCATTTTGATGATTTTCTTGTTGCCGGAGACTCCGCTTGGGGTTATGGAAATAAGATCGTGTTTTTCCCTGCACATATTATGCCGGATCCAGATGGAAAAAGAAAAGCGGCCGTTCAGAAAAGCTTGGAGAAGCTGGCAAAGGAAACAGGGGCTAGTAGCCTCCTCGGTGGACACTGGGATGACTTGATCGGGACCCTACAGCAGCAGTTCTAGTCATGATCTTGTATTAAATTCTCCTTTTTTGCGCATTAAACCTATTTGTGACTTTTAATTAAGAAACAACGGAAAACTTTTTAACATGGTCTCCATATTTTGCCTTGCTTTTGGAATATGGCTGTTACAGAGTCGACGCTGATCCTGATAATTCTTCTTGATACTATCACTTCGTTTTTCGTTGGTGCAATCCTTGGTGGGAACCTTGTCAGGTTCCCGTTTCATACGGGAAGCTTCGCAGGCGTCGAGAGTATTATCGGCAGGAGATGTATTGTAAGAAGAGTATCGGGAAAAAGGATCGATGTTATTGCAAACTCGCAGATCTGGTCTGCAATTCCTCTCCATGAAGGAGAAGTGTTCATGCAGGGAGAAGTTGCGCTCATTAAAGGACTGGAAGGACTCAAGCTACAAATTGAAAAGTTGAAATAGGAATTTTCCGGATACAGGTGGATCAAGCATATATGCAGGGCGGGTATCTTAGTGCATGGTAAGTGTATCAGCAAATGCTGCACTCGTAATTATCGATGCCCAGAAAGGATTTGATGATCCCAGGTGGGGGAAGAGAAACAACCCGGACGCAGAAAAGATCATGGAGGAAGTTCTCCGTAAGTTTCGTTCGCATGGTCGGACAATAATTCACGTAAGGCACGACTCGCTCAATCCAGCTTCCCTGCTTAAAACTGGAAAACCTGGTTTCGAGTTCAAGCCAGAAGTCGTGCCGCTTGATCATGAAACCGTAATAACGAAGCATGTTAACAGTGCATTCATCGGAACGAGGCTGGAAAGTATTCTCAGATCACTTGGTGAACCCGAAGTTTACTACATGGGATTGACAACAGATCACTGCGTCAGCACGACAGTGAGGATGTCTGGAAACCTGGGATTCAGGAGTTTTGTCATCAGGGATGCTTGTGCTGCCCATGAGAAGATTATGGACGGCAAGAAGATTCCAGCGGAAATGGTGCATTCTGTCAACCTCGCGTCCATTGACGGTGAATTTGCCCAGATTCCATGGTCCTCTGATCTGGAATTCTGAAGCTGAAAATTGAAGGAAAACCTGCGGGGATCAGTTCTTTATCCTGATCCTCGTGCTGAATTTCTTCCTGAGCTTGGATACCTTCGGTGATATTACCATCATGCAGTATCCTGCATACGGGTTCTTTGCATAATAATCATGATGATATTCTTCTGCAGGATAGAAATCATGCAGAGGCTCTATCCTGGTAACGATCGGATCTCTGTAGATGCCCTCGTTCGTTAACTCCTTGATCATTTCTTCCGCTGTCGCCCTCTGGTCCTTATCCCTGTAGAGGATGATCGACCGGTACTGCTTTCCTGAATCGGCTCCCTGCCTGTTCAATGTGGTTGGATCGTGCGTGCCAAAGAAGATCTCGAGTATCTCCTTCAGTGTTATTTCATCCGGATCGAAGAGGACGCGAACTACCTCGGCATGTCCCGTTGTTCCAGTGCATACCATCTCGTATGTGGGGTTCGGCACATCTCCTCCCGCATAACCGGGTTCAACATCGATTACGCCGGTTATTTCCTTGAAAACCGCCTCAGTGCACCAGAAGCATCCCCCTCCGAGAACTATTGATTCAGTCTTTCCCGGCATTTACTTCCCCTCCGGTATGAATTTCAGCGAGATTGAATTAACACAGTGCCTTGTGTTCTTTTTAGTGAAATGCTCCCCAATGAAGACGTGACCCAGGTGAGCACCGCACTTTGCACACTCTATCTCGATCCTGTGGCCATCCGGATCGGGAAGACGCTTCACTGCTCCGGGGATTTCATCGTCAAAGCTCGGCCATCCGCAGCTCGAATTGAACTTGCTTTCTGATCTGTACAGCGGTGTCTCGCACCTCCTGCATACGTACGTTCCTTTTTCAAAAAAATCATCGTATTCCCCTGTGAACGGGCGCTCGGTACCCTTGTGAACTATAACTCTTTCCTCTTCCTTTGTCAGGCTGTTCATTGATATCTATTCAAATATGCAACTGAATTATTTAACCAGTTCTAATAATTTTTTGTAAAAAATGAACATCGTTCCATATCGGAAGAAGGCCTCCTTCACATGCTCACCAGGGCTTATTCTGTCCTCGGTGCCAGGAGGAAGAGTCCCTTCATGAGGCCAGATGCCCCGAAATTGAACTCTATTGTCAGGGGATAATCATCCTTGAAGCTCAGCTTCAGGTTCTCCGAGGACGGTATCGACTTAACGAACTTGAGGAGGTACTCCAGCGGGTAAAGACTCTTGATTGTGCCGTTGCACTTGATCTCCTTGAGCATGTCCTTAGGAATGGTCATTTCAGAATCCTCAGAATCGGAAGCTGATCTTGCAGTGAACTCCTCGGGTGAAAGTGTAAATTTTATTGCATCAGAGACGTCCTCGGCGGCCTTGAGGCCCCGCTCAAAATCTCCCCTCGTTATCACTAGTGATGATTCTGAAGATATCTGCGGTATCTTTGGCACAGTTACTATGTTGTTATCAAGCAGGGTGATGCTCTTTGTCACGGTTCCAAGTTCAAATTTCAGCTTGTCGTTTGTCTTCCTGACAAATACGTTGTCACTTGATCCAGCGAGCTTGAGTACATTCTTTAGCTTCTCAAGATCCACCGCTATCTCTTCGTCAGCGTCGATTTGATATTCCACAAAGGCTTCCCTTGGAACTTCGGCATTGATCATTGCTACATGCGCTGGATCCACTACCCGGACAAGCATTCCTGCTTTGTCGAATTTGAATTTTGCCTCTCCTACAACCGTGTTGAGGAGGTCAGCCAGCTCACGCAGATTCTTAACTGATATGTTTAGTGCTGTCATATAAATATACCCTCTATCAGGATTGCAGAGAATCAACACATTGATTAATAATTCTTTTCATTGAATGTGCCAAGATATGGAAGTTAATAAAGCGGTTTATACAAAATATTTGTTTCAGCCTTCAATTCAGAGGCTTCGCTGTTGCAATCCACTTGATACTCCCTGGCGAGACCGGTAATTTTAGCCTCCGTCTCCTGCCACCACAGGCGCCTGTTTATTGATCTTGCCTCAGATTCCCATGAACTACCGAGGGATGAACTGAGCATTGATCTTGCCCCATTGTACTGGTTTAGTAGATCGTATATTACCCTGATTTTCAGATCGGATGCCAGTGAAATAAGCGTTTCAAGGGATTCGTTGGAATCATTGATTCCGGGAATGATTGGACCAAGAAAGAGCCATGTCTTGATCCCGTTCTCGCTCAATACCCGCAAGGTTCTCATCCTCGCCTCTGGAAGGGGTGACTTGCTGTCTATAAGCCTTGATATCTCTGTATGCGGAGTGGCAAGACTCACGCCAACATCCAGACCCTTCCGGTCCCGGAAGATATCCAGGTCCCGCAGGACGAGCGGAGACTTCGTCTGCACCGAGACTCGGAATCCTCCATTCAGCAACAGGTCAATCGCCTGCCTGGAAAGCATGTACCTGGCCTCAACCGGCTGGTATGGATCCGTGATCGTTGATACTCCCACCAGTCCGCGGCGCCTGCCTTTCATCTCCTCCCGCAGAACATCTATTATATTTGTCCTTATTCTGACAGCATCTCCCCAAGTTGCAGCAGACTCCCCCGGGGTCATGTCAGCAGCATAGCAGTACCTGCATCCATGCATGCATCCCAGATATGCGTTGAAAGCATAGTCGAGCTCGACCATTCCAGATCTATTGAGCGCGGTTTTTGCCTTTACTTCCAGGATTTTCATGATACTCACGCAGTTATGTACCTGTCAAGGGATCCGGCTTTCAGGTACCTGAAAATCGGTGAGCTGGAGAGCCATTTATCGACCGGGATCTTCATCTGCGTCTTCAGGTAAAGGATGCAGCTTTCTATATCGTCCAGCTGTATTGGCCTGCTGTTGAACATTTCCCTGAGGTTCTCCCTTACGTACCAGACCCCAACAGGAAGGTTGAATCCAGGGTAAATCTCCCTCCAGAGAAGAGGCATTGCCATCCTCCTTCTCTTCATGAGGTACTCTGTTGCTGCCAGCCTGGATGCATAATAGCAGCCCCCAATGCCGGGATAGTCCTTGCGGCCATGGTAACCCTCGTAGTCAATCTCCACTTCCGGGTCAGAGCCCCAAGTGTTCCAGGTGCTGCCCGGGAACCATGCCTCTCCCCATTCGTACTGCCAGTTGCCTGGTGCCATGATACCCATGAAAAGGTTCCCGCTTGTCTTTCTTACGAAGACCTCGAATTTGTCAACCGTTTCCATTCCCTTCAATGCTTTGAGATTATTATCGGACACGTTTTTGTCAACGGCAGTTATAGACCACCTGGTCGGGACAGCACGCCTGTCTTCCTTGACCCCAAATGCACCGGTACTTAGTATCTTAGACAGCCTCGAAACATCAATTCCCCTGCTGTAGAGATCGTAGATAGCCTTCACGGCCTTGAGATCAGTATCGCTGTATGCCCTTTCCACGTACGGCTCTATCTTCACGTTACCGTATGATATGTTCTTGAGTGGAGCAGCCGGTCCCATTGGCGGCGTGTATTCTGATAGTATGATATTCGACGACTGGATGCTCTTGCTGAAAATCATCTCCATGTCGACGGGCTTGCTTGCCATGGAGAGCAGCTGGGTATCCAGGAGCTTCGTGTCAGGTGCAGACGCATTCCCGACGGATATCTCCATTCCACCCCTGAGCATCGAAAGCCGCATGGACAGAAATTTCTCCATGTCCATTTTCATCCAGTCCTTCGGTGTTTCATAGCTCCCGGTTTCACCGAACTCCGGGGGAGTGGAAGGATATACCTTGATCTTTGGATAGCCGAATCTGCCAACGAAAACGGATGGTGGCGATGAACCAGAGACCTCGCTCTTTATATCATGCCGGATCTTCGGTGTCATCATGGTGCTGACCAGAATGGGGCAGTAGGAGAGACCGCAGAGATTCTTCGCTGATCTGCACTTGATGCACAGGGAAGCGGGTATATTGAATGAGGTCTTGAATTGCATTCCTCAACTCAGTTGAATTCCTGTAATAAATGTTTCCTCAGGGATTCTCGGAAAAGCTTCAACAGCAGGTTATAACTTCTTGAATATCTTCCTGGGAAGTGTCATAGAAACAACGTAGTTTGGCTCATCAACTATTTCCGATATTTTCAGATTACCAGCAACACTGCAAAGCACGTAGGCTTCTTCGGCAGTCAATCCCTTCGTTCTCATGATGTCGTCTATCATTTCCTCAACCGCTGTCCTGGCTGCCTTTTTGGGGCTTCTTGATATCCCGGAAGTCATTATTGAGTCGGGTTCCACTGTTGCAGGTACCATTCCTCTTGGATACCTGATTTTTTCCCCCTTAAGCACCCTGAACCTCACCAGTGCCTCTGCAGGAGTTTCGATCGCAGTGCCGCAGACTTCGCCGTCTCCCTGAGCTGCATGAGGATCCCCAAAAGAAACCATTGCATCGTCGACATTGCATGGAAGGTATAACTTAGAACCGGATCTTAGAAGCCTGTTATCCATGTTTCCACCGAAGTGGCGGGGAGGAATCATACCGTATATACCCTTCGATGGATGGGTACCGATGACACCGAGAAATGGGTCAGTCCTGATCCTGATGCCCTTCAGGAAGCTGGTTCCAGTTGACGCAAATCCACCGAAAATTTTCCAGTGAATCAGGCGCTCACTGAACCTGTTTCTTATTAGACCGAAATCCGGTGAAATTGAGGTCCAGCCCCATTCCGCGGTCCTGACGTTAATGATTTCGACTTCAAGGGTATCACCCGCTGACGCTCCTTCCACGAGGATCGGCCCAACCGCAGCGTCATACCTGCTGGCATCGATAGTCCTGAGCGTCTCCGTTGTTGACTCCGGTGTTATCTGCATTGTGGAGGAGTCTGGCAAAATGAGCTTTATTATCTCATCCTGCGGAACCGAGCAAATCCCGGCATTCCCTGGCGACCATTTAAAATGAAGATTCCTCTCCATCCGACCATCGACGACTATCATCATCCTGGAATATCAAGTGAATTAATAAAACAGTTCAGGATCCATACCAAAGATAAAAAATAGAGGTAGGGAATAATCTTCGTCCACGAGAAATGAGATATAGAAACAAGTTGTTAGCAATCCTGTTCGTCATTCTTTTCATTGCTGCCGTACCACTGCAGTTTCTCTATGCTTCATGGCATGACTTCGAAAAGGCACTTGATCTTACCTCTATCTTCGGCGCATATGAAACTTACCACATCGTTGTGGTGGCGGTGATTCTCCTGACCATCTTTTCTGTTATGCGCATGAAGAAGCTGAATACCTGGGAGACAGGCAGCTATTCTCTCCTTGCTGTCGTAATACTTCTCACAATGTCGCTACTGGATAACCCGCTGAACTTCACGGATACCATTGCCCTCCTTGTTGCTGTTCTTGCGATATCCACTGTACTCTTCATGTATTACTTCAGGAAGTCACATATGCGTTTCCTTTTCCCTGTGGCTGTGGCATTTTCAATCATTGTTGCATATCTGCTTCCGCTTTATGACGTGGTATTCTATGCGTTCTTTCTCTTCGTGGCAGCATCTTTTGCCTGGCAGGCGCAACCAGCTCCTCCGGTTTCCGGTAAAACAGTGACTGGGAAGAAGCCTGCCCGGGTTGCGAAAGCACAATCGGTGAATGTTGCAGCCGATGCCCAGCAACCGAAAATAGCTCCTCAACCAGACCCGAAGACAATAATAGACGAGGTGCCACAGGATCTGGACTCAATTCCCCAGAATGTTTCCTGGCCCGGGCAGAGCGATTATTCCCGGGCTCTGCAGAACCTTGATTTCAGCATATCTAAGGACCGGCCGGAGATAATTGCATCCAGGATTGTACCAAATCCATTTGTGAATACTCCCGGGAACGTCGTCTATTCCTCAGGTAACTACGGTACAATATTCAAGGTACAGAACGAACATTCCGCACATGCACTGAAGTGCTTCACCCGGAGCAAGCCGGATCTGAGCAAAAGATATTACCTGATTTCCAAGGCAATTTCAAGATTCAATGATGGATCGACTTTCGCAGCATTCAGCTATCTTCCAAAAACGGTCAGGACACTGAAGAATCCTGCAGTCTATTTTCCTGTACTGCTCATGGAGTGGGTAGACGGTGTGAACCTTAACACATACATATCGAACAATCTCGAGACTCCAAGGAAAATATCAGATATTGCAAGGAAGTTCCTGTCCGTTGCCATCAAGCTGCAAAACTATGGCATGTCGCATGGAGACATCTCAGGTGACAATATAATGGTGAATTCGTCTGGTGAAATCACGCTTGTCGATTATGACGGTATGTATGTACCAAGTCTCAAGGGAATGAATGCACCGGAAAACGGACATGATCATTTCCAGCACCCGGTAAGATCAGCAGCAACTTACGGCGAGAAGCTGGATAACTTCTCCGTTCTTGTAACATACCTGTCCCTGCTGGCAGTCGCTTCAGACCCAACATTGTGGGAAAAATACAATAGAGGAGACCAAGACTGCCTGCTCTTCAGGAAATCCGATTTCCTGACACCGGACAGATCCCCCATTATATCGGATCTGCTCTCCCGTAAGGGGAGGATCAGGAAGCTAACCAGGCTTCTTCTGGAATCGCTTCAGCATGACCCACTCTGGGATGGAATTGATCCGGAAAAACTGTCTAAGATACAGAGATAAATATTGCTGTTATGTCGTCATTCTTCATTGCGCCGCTTGAGATCAGGTTCCCGATGTATGAGTCCCAGTTTTCAGCATTTTCCAGCACCTGCTGCCACGGCTTGGTGGCCTTGTTCTGAAGCATCCACTTCGATATTGCATCTGTCGCTAGAATCAGCGTATCCCCGTCCTTGATCTTTCCATATTTGACCTCCAGTCCCGGGGGCTCAACATCCTTGCTCAGACCGATTGGGTAACCATGTCCACTCCACATAAGGCGTGGTGTATAGTTCAGGTCCCGGTAATCCGAGAATGGAAAGGATTCCATCTTTGGGCCGGAAAGATGGAACAGGCAGGAATCCCCGATGGTTATGCACCTGTATCGCCTTGGATTAACTGGAGAATCCACCTGGAGACCAAGAAAAGTCGAATATGAACCGAGAACCGCCTTGTTCTTCTGGAACCATGGAAGCGATGTCCATTCTATCTCCGCATACCATTTTCTGCGCGCCTCGTCCAGAAGATTCTTGACGGATTGCCTGTCGTTCATGTCAAGCGGAGGCGGGTTCGCGACGAACGTTGAAACAAGTGCCCTTGCCCAGATGTTCGAAAAACTCGATTCGGTAGCACCGTCTGCAACAGCAAACTTTCCTCCTTCTGCATCTAACGAGAATGCATCCTCATACTCAGATTCGCGGTACCCGGATTTGGGGCGGTGAAATTCTCTAACAGAAAGCAATTATTGCATCTGCCCCTGTGGACCTCTTGTTCCTATATCGATGAACTCAACGAGTTGCTCTAGCTGCGCATTGAAAACATATGCCCTTGCATTATCCTTGAGATCTATCTGCATTTCCCTTGCATATCCAACATACTGTGATGGAAGGACGCTTGAGACACCGAACAGCGAAATCGCATACTTGTCATTGGGAATATCCGTCTCTTCGGAAGGGAATGAAACCGGTGTTGAAGGGTTTGACGAAAGGTGGCAATTCCATACTAGTGTGTCCCCGTCCGTTGTCTTCAATCCCTGGATCTCCTTGATTATATCCTCTGGATTTCCATCGGTTGCCTGGCCATCCGTAATGTTTATGAGTATTGGAGGATACGAAGATGGATGCTCCTCGATCCAGTCCTTGATTGCATCGCGCGCTATGGAAAGGCCCTTGCACATCGGCGTATCGCCATTCGCTATTGGGTCAAACCACACACCAAAATCGTAATCTACCTCGATATCACCGCCAGAGCCATCGGATACTTTCATTTTCCTCTTTTCAGTGCGGAGCGGCATGCCGGCAAGTTCAGAAATCGGGTGAATCAGGTCTCCCTTAAGGATCGATCCCGCTTTGCCGGTCACGTAACCATAGCCGATGACGCCAAGGTAGAAATAATCCCGAATTCCGTCACTCTTGGTGCATCTCAGGACAAAATCTCCAATCTGCCTGTTGATTGCGTCCGCAGCTTCCTGAGCTTTCGATCTCTCTCCTCCCGGCAACTTGTGACTCATAGATCTTGACTGATCTATCAGGAACAATATTAGGGATGGGTTGGTTCTGCTGATTTCTGCTTCGTATGTCATAAGGGCTAAAGCAGGATACAAGTTATAAATATTTCTGATCTACAGCATTGAATGTTTTAACCTAAGACATTCAATGCTCTGTTTTTCCGCATATTTTATAAACCTCTTTGATGATTGTCATTGCCTCTGCAGCATGCCCTTTTCTAATCAGGTTGTCAGCAAGATAAAGAGGCTCCACCGTCCTGTAGAAAGAAATCCTCTTAAGCGAAGTGAAGTCGTCTTCCGGCGAAAGCTGCCTTACAAGTTCCTTTCTATACTCTGGCGCGAAATCCATCGTTACTGCGGCAATGTCAAAAGCATAGTCCCCATATGAGGCATCTCCCCAGTCGATTATTCCATTGAGCCTGTCATGCCTCCTGGAAATCAGCACATTACCTCTATACATATCTCCATGTATCAGGGAAAAACAATCCTCCTTCATTCCAGAAAGAGAAACATTGAGGTCACTTTGAAGTTCATCAAAGAATCCTTTTCGCGTTATTTCGGAAAGAGATTCTTTAAAGAGTGCTAAAATGTCACCCTGCATCTTGAACCATGATGCTGCATCATATATTGGAATTCCTGCCCTCCTGGCTGAGTCTTTCTGAAAGTTCCGCATGTAGTTAATTGCGGCAACAATGTCCTTCCACATGCCCCTTCCTATTGTTGATGCCTCATTTAGGGGAACACCGGGGATCATCGGGTATCCTGCAAAGTGGCTGCCTGCCTTCGGGAAATACCTGTACTCTGGCACAGGAACGGGGAAATCCTTGAGCATACTGATAAGCCTGATTTCTCGCTTCATTGCATTTTCCGCTTCCTTAGTCTTCGGAAACCTGAAAACTACCGATTCGTTCACGATGGCAACAAGGTTGTCCCACCCTCTATTGTTTATTGTTATTCTTTCGATCGTCAGATCAGGAAAAGATTTCTTTACAAGATCCATTATCTTTGATGCAGTTAACTCTTGATCCATGTGAGTTCTCATCATTACGATGCATTTGGAAGTCTTAAAACCTGCTCTGCCTGTTGTTTGGCACTGGGCACCAAATAAATGGACAAAATGATCCTGTCAAAAGCAATAAATCTGCTTCAAAGGTATGATTGAGTGACTTGCCATTCTCATATTCACTATCGCTATTCACGCATGATTTCCATTCCGTGAACGCGCTGATTGGAGAAAGATGATTCGGAATCAGCGTTGAATATTCGAAGACCTACAATAAACCATGTTTTCAGGTATAATTACCTCCTCCTGAAAAGAAAGCGTCGCTGGAAATTTTCCATGCTTAAATCGGGCATTTGAATTTGTTCCAGAAAATATTATAAATACTCTGCATTACGCAACCCAGTGAAGGTTTATACAACACTGTTGGTTGCAGTGCTTCTAGTTCTTCTTTCCGGAGTTTCTTTAATTGTAAGCTCTGCAAATACAATTGGACCTGTCTTCCATTCAACAACGCTGGTTGACCAGCAGATACCGGCAGCAGATTCATGTGCATATTCCTGCCCAGGCGGTGCTATTGGCCAGATGAACCTGAGCAAACATCTTACCGTCATGGTAACACTGGAATTCAGGAATCAAACTAAGCTGGATTCCCTGCTTGCAGAGCTGCAGGATCCGTTTTCTCCAGAATATCATAAGTATCTAACGAGCGGTCAGTTCATCTCAGAGTTCTCTCCTACCCAGTATGAATATGGTTCATATTTGGCATTTTTCAGGAGCCAGGGATTCACGATAACCATGACTTATGCGGACAGGGTATCGTTTTCAATTTCTGGTCCGGCGTCACTGTTTGAGAGCGTTTTCCACACCAATATCCTCTATTACCATGAACCTGGCAAGACTTTTTTTGCACCGGATATTGCGCCGAGCATAGGTGTTAATTTTGGGAGGGTCCTTGCCATTTCAGGCCTGTCCAACAGGTATACGCCTGAACTGTCTCCGCTTTTCGAGGGCTCCGGATCTTCGCAGGATTTTTATGGATCAGATTTTCAGGCAGCTTACCAGCTAAATGATCTTTACAGGCAATACGGCTATCCGACGAATGAGACGATTGCCACGATACTTTGGGCGGGAAGTGCTAAGAACGGTACTCCTGTTGCACCTTTCGATCCTAGTGATATTTCAACATATTTTTCAAATAACCTGCCTGCGGGAGAACCAAAACCTTCAGTTTATGCCTATCCTGTCTGTGGTGCCCCAGCTCCGGGACCTTCTTCTGCAAAAGACGTAACTGGCGCAAATTTTGAAAGCACACTCGACCTTGAGATGGCAGGATCAACGGCGCCAGGCGCATCGATAGTTGAGGTGTATGCAGCTCGTCCATGCACGAGCGAGCTGAACGCTGCGTTTGCAGCGATACTTTCACCGGACTACAACACTACAGTAAACAACACTCTTTCCAAAGTCGTAGCAATCTCAAACTCCTGGGGAACAGCAGACTGCAATGACACCACCTGGATGCAGTATGAGATGGAGGCTTCTGCGAGGGGAATCACGGTTCTTGCATCATCCGGGGATAATGGGAATACGCCATCTGCCACACCATCTTTTCCTGCATCAATGTCATACAATGATTTTGGGTCGCTTGCAGTAGGAGGCGCCTGCACCGAACTTTCGGGAACAGCCTCAGGCAACGGATCGGGGACGACCGGAATAGTGACACAGTCTGTATGGTTCAACACACCTCACGCTGGAAATGGATCGCAGGGTGGAGTCAGCAAGGTATTTGGAGAGCCCGACTGGCAGTCCACGTCTCCGGATGCAAATGCCGTTATCACTGGAGCTTCTGGCGTTTCTGGAGTGCTCTCCGGTAGGGGAACTCCAGATATTGCAGGGGATGGAGCCAACATGCTGATTTTTCTCTCTACTTCAGGTAATACAGGATACTACGGTGTAGACGGTACAAGCATAGCATCACCGCTGGTCGCTGGAGAGATATCAGTTATAGATCATTCCATAGGGAAACCGTTGGGTTTTGTAAACCCATTGCTATACAGGCTGGGGCAGGAGCAGTATTCCGGTACCCTCAGCTCGAACCCGGTTTTTTATTTCATAAGCAATGGCTCAAATTCAAAATTTAGTGCGCATAATGGGTACAGCCTGGTAGAAGGCTGGGGAACAATTAATTCCTACAATTTTGTCAGTGAGGTGCTCGCACACAGGGTTGTGTTCAACGAAACAGGCCTGCCATCAGGAAACTGGTATGTCAATATATCCGGGGTCAGTGAGTCGGCAGCTGCAGGGTCAAATATTGTATATTCCCTGCTAAATGGTTCGCATGTTTTTACAGTATCCAGCGGGAACAATTCTTATTGCGCTTACCCTGCAAATGGTACCATTGTTGTCAAAGGGAACCAGTCAGTGAATGTTACCTTTACGCATTCGAGGTTCCCCGTAGAATTCAACGAAACTGGCTTGCCTGACCATACCCAGTGGTCTGTAGAGACATACAACATTTCAGGGCCTGTGGGGAACCATTCTACGTTCAATTCATCGATGCAGTTCGCGATGAGGAATGGTACATATTCATACCGGATTTCAGTCTCAAACCGTGACTACAAAACCTCGAACGGGACCGGAGAATTCAATGTATCAGGAAGCAGCATTGATCGGCATATTCAGTTCTCCCCTGTGCTGTATACAGAGAATTTTTCAGAAACCGGCATTCCAGGAGGTGGCTGGTATCTCATCCTTAAAAATTCTTCTGGTGGCATTTTAAATCTTTCAACAAACGGATCCGTTATCGCAGTAAAGCTCATGAACGGTACATACACTTATTCTGCCGGTACTGCAAACAGATCGTACTATAACAACTCTGTTGGAACAGTTATTTTCTCTGGAGGATCTCCATCCATCATTGAAATATTGTTTCTCAGGTATGTCTCCACTGTGGAATTCAATGAAACGGGACTTGCCCCAGGTACAACCTGGTCCATTACTCTTGGAAACCATACACTGTCGTCGAGAAATGCAACAATTATTTTCGAGGTTTCAAACGGTACGGTTAATTTCACAGTTTCAGCGGTAACCGGGTTCAATTCCATACCTGCTAATGGTTCAATAGTTGTCAGGGGCAGTACGGTGACGAAGACCATTATATTCGTATCAAGCAGACCCAGTCCTACTGGCCAGTACATTACATCAATACTCTCAAGCAGGTTTGTCCAGGTATTTCTCACGTTGCTCATGTTATCAATAATATCGGCTGCGGTTATAGTGACGAGACGCAGGAGATAGCCGTTCGAATTATTCCTGTGAACTGCCGTCGAGTCTTCTGGTAACAGAGAAGGAAAGGATCAGCGGCTCCACCTA
The DNA here is from genome assembly GCA_027366585.1 of Thermoplasmatales archaeon. Taxonomy (GTDB): domain Archaea; phylum Thermoplasmatota; class Thermoplasmata; order Thermoplasmatales; family Thermoplasmataceae; genus UBA582. The sequence goes on from DAHXNF010000036.1 coordinate 103,830, forward strand.
TTGGGTGCTGGCATAAACATGAGTGGGAAACAATAAATATATTGCATCAATATGACACACTGTGAGGAATTTGAATTCCAGGCAAGGTGACTGATGTACCTTTTCTCCATTCTGTTGCTTGCCGGTGTCGTAATATCTGTTCTTCTTTTCCTTTACACACTGTATTCACTCGCATGGAACGCTTTCAGGATACCGCTAAAGAAGGTGAAGATGAAGCCAAACCTGGGACGCCGGCTTTATTACGTTATAAGGAACGTCTTCCTTCAGGGAAAGCTTTTGAAGGAACTTTCCGGAGGGATCATGCACTTTCTCATGTTCTGGGGATTCATTGCCTTTGCCGGGTATTCACTAAGCTTCTTTTTCACCGGCATATTTCCCGGGAAGACGCTTATTCCCCCGGGTGTTTTTGCCGATGCGGTATTCTTCACTGTTGATATTATTGCCATAATACTCATCGCTGATGTCATTTATTCCGTGCTCAGGCGTTGGGTCATAAAAATTCCCAGGTATCAGGGATATAACGGATTTGAGGCGTCCTTTATACTCTTCCTGATAGGCACGTTGATGGTGACCTATTATATTCTCGGGGTCCTGAGGATAGACGGCGTAACACAGAACATTCCTGGAAGCATCATGGGTAGCCTGCCTTCAGGTTTCACACCAATTACAAGCGCATTTGCATCTTTATTCCCCAGGATTTCTGGTTCTGCAGGTTATTACACATACTGGTCAGTATGGACAATCCACGCACTTGATTTCCTTATCTTTTTGGTATACATACCGAGATCGAAGCACCTTCACCTCGTGGCTGCACCGCTGAATGTTCTCCTCCTGAAGGATACACCGCAGGCCCAGATCCTGCCTATTGACTTCGACAAGGAGACGAGATTCGGTGCCACTGACGTTCGTGATTTCACATGGAAGGATTACCTTGACTTCTATGCCTGCACGGAATGCGGGAGATGCACCGCTAACTGCCCTGCCGCAATGACAGGTAAGACGTTGTCTCCACGGGACATAATCTGGGACCTGAGGGAGGTGGTCCTTGCAGAAGGCCCTGAGATCAGGAGAACGCATGCTGACCCTGCCAAATCTGAACTCATAAAGCCTGTTATCGGGTCTGCAATTGCTGAGGAGGATCTCTGGTCATGCACCACGTGCATGGCATGCGTGGAACAATGCCCGGTAATGATAGATCACCTGGATAAGATTGTGAACATGAGGCGTTCTCTTGTGCTGAATGAAGGAAAGGCACCAAAAGAAGCCATAGAAATGTTCAGGAACCTTGAAATGTATAATTCTCCATGGACTAATCCCCAGTCTACCAGGGCAGACTGGGCCAGGGACCTGGACATTAAAATTGTATCCAAGACGCAGAGCGACGATTTCGATCTCCTGTACTGGGTAGGATGCGTTGCCAGCTTTGACCCGAGAAACCAGGAAATAGCCAAGTCTGTTGTCAGGATTTTGAAAGAGGCAAAGATCAACTTCGCAATCCTCGGGGAAGAGGAAAAGTGCACAGGAGACCCAGCGAAGAGAACGGGAAACGAGTATCTTGCGCAGACACTAGCTAACCAGAATATTGAAACTCTCAGGAAGCACAATGTAAAGCAGATAATAACTGCATGTCCACACTGCTTCAACTCGCTGAAGAATGACTACAGTTCAATGGGATATAACGTGGAAGTATTCCACCACACTGAATACATTGCAAAGCTGATCTCCGATGGGAAAGTGAAGGTTGCAGCTGACGAGACAGGAGAAAAATACACCTTCCATGATCCGTGCTACCTTGGAAGATACAACCGTGTCTTCGATGCGCCGAGGGACGCGCTTGGATCGGTATCAAGCAATGTAGTGGAGATGGCTATGAGCAAGACGAAATCGCTGTGCTGCGGTGCGGGAGGCGGCAGGCTTTGGATGAACGAGACAGAGGGTACCAAGATATCGCATAAGAGGATAGAGATGGCTGACCAGACAGGTGCTACAACTCTTGTAACCGCATGTCCATATTGCATGACGATGCTTGATGATGCCAGGAAAGTAACTAACAGGGAGGAAAAGATGAAGATCAATGATATTTCTGAGATCATTGCAGGCAAGTTGAAATAGTCTCCAATTCCGTGTCAGCATGAATTACAGATGTTATTTTCTGAAAACAGCTCAACCTTTGTTATCACATTACTGATGGTCTGATATTAACAGATAAATCCCCTGAATCCGGCATAAGTTGCATAGAGTGTTTGATTTCATGAGTTTGAAAGTTTCGTTTCAATTAAATACAATTAATGGAAGATAAGTCATCGTGAGCAATTACAGATTTCACTTGACTTGGAGGAAGAGGATCTTAATTAACTCAATATAATTCTTCAAAATTGTCAATTAAGAAAGGCCAGTCTGTCTAATCGATAGAATTAAACTTCAAATCCGATTCTCATACTATGAAAATTGAGAGATACGACATATCGCTGGACGTGAATTTCTCAGCTCACACGTACATTGGCGAAGAAGAAATACATACAGAGGGCGAAGGAGAATCCATTCTCCTTAATGTATCCGGACCGGTTATTGATTCCCTTGATCTTGATGGGAAGAGAGCATCCTTCGAGAAAGGCGGAAAGAATGACGAGATTGTAGTCAGGGGAAAATTTGGCAGGAAATCAACACTCAAGATCAGGTTTCATGCAGAGGTATCGAAGACGCTGATGGGTCTTTACCTGGCCAGGACTGTCGACGGAACTGAGATGTTTACTACGCAGTTTGAATCAACCGGGGCAAGGATGGCTTTCCCATGCGTAGATGATCCCAGCTGGAAAGCAGTTTTCAGGCTAAGTGTAAAGGTCGATGACGGTCTTGATGTAATTTCGAACATGCCTCCCGAAAAGGTTGAGTCCCTGAAGGGAAAAAAGAACTTCGTGTTCCAGGATACACCGAGAATGTCCACCTACCTGCTTTACCTTGGTATTGGTAAATTTGAGACAAGGTCTGGCAAGTACAATGGCAAGGATGTTTACCTGAGTGGACTCGTAAACAACCTGGACAGTACGGAGTTTCCTCTAACTGTTGGAAAGCAGTCCCTGGAATTCTTTGATTCCTATTTTGGCATTAATTACGCACTGCCGAAGATGCATCTTATTTCCGTTCCGGAATTCGGGGCAGGCGCCATGGAGAACTGGGGCGCAATAACTTTCAGGGAAACAGCAATACTTGTTAACAAGAATACAAGCGAGATAACGAAGAAAAGGGTTGCTTCCGTTATTGCCCACGAAATTGCCCATCAGTGGTTCGGCGATCTTGTTACGATGAAATGGTGGAACGACCTCTGGCTGAATGAAAGCTTCGCTACATTCATGATGTACAAGATGGTTGAGAAGTATTACCCGGACTGGAAAATTACTGGCGAAATGATGCTTACCAGGGCATCAGGCGCATTAAATGACGACTCTCTGCGCGGAACGCACCCTATTGACGTTGAGGTGACGGATCCAGAAAAGGTTGCACAGATATTTGACCAGATAAGCTACGGGAAAGGTGGCATGATACTGCGCATGATTGAAAAGTTTGCAGGATTTGAGGAGTTCAGGCAGGGCATTCATTCATACCTGACCGCTTTCTCCTACCAGAATGCAACCGGCGCCGATCTCTGGAAAAGCATCGAGAAAAGTTCGGGAAAGCCGATAAGCAAGGTAATGGAAGCATGGATCAAGAGGCCGGGATATCCCTATGTAACCGTAACAAAGGAAGGAGACAAGCTGCACCTCAAGCAGGGGAGGTTCCTCCTGGATGGTTCGGTTTCGGAAGAGACCTGGCCGATTCCGCTCACTGTAAAGCGAAATGTCTCAGAGGATTCAGTGCTGATGGAAACTGCGCAAATGGATATTGATGCGCGTAACGTCCTGAAGCTGAACAGCGACGAGTCCGGCTTCTACAGGGTACTCTACGATGATTCATCTTACCAGGAAATACTTGGCAGTCTGAAACATCTGAGCTATCTCGACAAATGGGGCCTGGTATCTGACATGTTCGCCTTCCTGGTATCAGGGAAGCTGAATTTCGACAGATATCTTCAATATATTTCCTACTTCAATGAAGAAACTGATAACACAGTAGTGCAGGAGATTTCTTCACAGCTGCAGCAGCTCTATCTTCTAAACCACATGAACAGCAAGCTCCTTGACACTGCACAGAAGTTCCACAGGGCACAGCTTGCGAGGCTTGGAAGCATGAAGCAGGGAGAATCAGTGAACGATACAATCCTTCGTGGAGCGCTCAGCACAAGGCTCGCCATGGTAGATGCAAAATTTGCTTCTGAGACTGCGAAAAAGTTTGATTCCATTGAGTCTGAGGTACCTGACATGAGAGGAGCAATTGCGCTGTCAGCTGCCCTGCACTTCGGCGATGCAGGGAAGATGGCAGACAAGCTCGCAAAGGTCAGGAGTGATGAGGACAGGGTAAAGATCATCTCAGCCATGGGTCATCTTAAAGGAGAGGACAGCTACAACTTCGTTACTAAGCTGTTTGACGAGGGAAAGATCAAGAAGCAGGATATAACGTCATACTTTGTTTCCCTTGGTGCGGAACCTGCAAACAGGGATCTGACATTCAGGATCCTGCCTGACATTGTGAACAGGATGTCCAAGGTGTTTGTTGGAACAGCAACCCCAGGCAGGCTGGTATTCCAGGTAGTACCATACGTTGGTCTTGGCAGGACAAAGGAGATGAAAGAACTGCTAAGCAGGATCAGCACTCCCCTGATAGAGAGAGGAATCATCCAGGGTCTTGAATCCCTTGCCATAAACGAAAACCTCCTCAAGCGTCTGTAAGTGATCTGTAAGCTGCCTTCCTTGCAGCAGGCAGGTCACCACCTGTCATATTTTCTTTCAGCTTGCAGGAATATTAAACATTTCTTTAATTCAGGTCAGTAATTAGCGGATTTGCATCTATAAAGCTCCTCCATTCTTCTGTTCCCTGCAGGCAGAATATATTGTAACGATGGTACCAAGTATGTAAGCATAATTCATTATAACAATGGATGTATCCTGTAATAGATAGGTATGCAGGATCAAAAGGAAGCCTATATTGTATATTACAAGCGTAGTCCGTTTTCAAGATCAAGACCCAACGACCCTGATCGGGATGTTTTCAATGGAATCAGGATGGATGAAGTTCTTTCCCTTCTCATCAATGATTCTATTTCCAGCACCGGCGTGAGGGCGGCAGAGATATCGGATCTCATCACGGGATGTGCCCTCCAGGCTGACGAAAACTGGACATACGGCGGAAAACACCCTGCACTCCTGTCGAAACTACCTGTAAGCGTGCCTTCGATGGCGCTGGACCGTGCCTGCTCGTCTTCCCTGAATGCAATTAGCATCGGGGCAATGGAGATAATGACCGGTAACGCAGATATAGTGCTGGCAGGCGGGATGGAACACATGACACATGTGCCGCTTTCGAACAATCCACATATTAAACCTAACATTAAGCTCCTGGTGAGACCTGAGTATGCCAGACTAGACATGAACACTGGATACTCAATGGGACTCACCGCTGAAAAGCTCGCGGATCTCAAGGGCATTGGCAGGAAAGAGATGGATGAGTTTTCTTTCAGGAGCCATAAGCTTGCTTCTGAATCGATGGATAGTTATCTTCCGGGAGAGATCCTCCCAATAGAAGTTGAGAGGGACGGAAGCATGGTCAAGATCGGGAAGGATCAGAGCATCAGGAAGGATACTAACCTTGACCAGCTCGAGAAGTTGCAGCCTGCATTCAAGCCGAGCGGCAAGATTACAGCGGGGAATTCATCTCCACTTAACGCAGGAGCATCCCTTGTCATGCTTATGTCCGGGAATAAACTGAAAGAATACGGCTTGAGCGCCATGAGCAGGGTAAAGGGATTTGGCTGGGCTGCAGTTGATCCTTCAATCATGGGGGAGGGTCCGGTGCCAGCAACGAAAAAAGCGCTAGCCAGTACCGGTCTCACAGCACAGGACATAGATCTGTGGGAAATCAACGAGGCCTTTGCAGTTGTTCCGCTGAACACAATGAAAGAACTCTCGATCCCTGAAGAGAAGGTGAACGTCCACGGTGGGGCAATTGCAATAGGCCATCCCCTTGGTGCATCGGGAGCAAGGCTCGCGGGGACACTTTCACGTACCATGAAGGAGAAGAATAAGAATACAGGGATTGCAACCCTCTGTGTCGGTGGTGGGCAGGGATATTCAATGGTCCTGGAAAGGGTGTGATATAATGGATTTTGATCTACCTGAAGATATAGCACAGCATAGGGAGAAGGTAAGGGAGTTTGCGCTGAAGGAGTTCACGCCAGAACTTGCCAGGAAGCACGATATCGAAGAAAAATTTCCTGATAGTCTCAGGAAAGCAGCGTTCGACAACGGCATCGTTGATTTTTCAAGCCCCTGGAAGTCGCTTGTTGCTATAGAGGAATTGTGCCGTGTGGATCCAGGGCTGGGCATATCCGTTACTGTACCTTATTTTGGGGCTGAAACAATAATGCTATTCGGGAGCGACCTCCTGAAGGAGAAGTACCTCGCCAGGGTTAATGCCGGGAAGGCAATAATGGGACTTGCTGTCACCGAGCCGGGAGGAGGAAGCGACGTCGCAGGATTAAAGACGGAGGCGAAAAAGGTCGATGACAGATATATCCTGAATGGTTCTAAGATGTTCATAACAAACGGATCAATTGCTGACTTCTTTGTCATGCTCGTTCGGACATCAAAACCTGACGATAAGAGGCATCACGGACTAAGCGTCATGGTTGTAGAGTCCAGGAGCAAGGGATTCACTGCAAACAAGCTGAAGGGAAAACTGGGTGTCCGGGCGACTGATACTGCAGAGCTTGTGCTCAACAACGTCGAAGTTCCGGCTGAGAATCTTGTCGGTGAGGAGGGAAAGGGGTTCTATTATATCATGACATTCTTCAACATCAGCAGGATTTTTGTTGCAGCCCAGGGACTGGGAGTTGCACAGGGTTGCCTTGACAGAACCCTCGAAATACTCAGGAACAGGAAGGATGAATATCGCGGAATGGAAGAGGTCAACTTCGCCATAGCGGAAATGGCCACAAGGATCGAGGCTTCCAGGCTTCTCACATACAAGGCTGCGTCATATCTCTTCCAGTTCAAGCCAAAACCGGAGATAACTAGTATGGCCAAGGCGTATGCGTCAGAAACCGCGGTATTTTGTGCTGAAAAGGCTCTGGAACTGACAGGTCTTGAGGGGATCACCGGTGATCTTGAGCGCTACTTCAGGGATGCGAAGATACTTGAGATATGGGAAGGAACAAGCGAGGTCGAGAAGCTTGTAATTTCGAGGTTTCTCACAAAGGAGGAAAAAGCATGAGCGATGATCAGAGGGCAATGCTCGTTTCGGCGGTTGGGGAATTTTGCGCTAAGACCATTGAACCAGCCAGTGCATTGATAGAAAGAGAAGGTATAAGCGCAGACCTTGTTTCGAAGATCGGTTCTCAGGGATTCATAGGTTTGCAGTTCTCGGAGGAAAACGGAGGTTCAAACATTGATCCCATAACATACCTCTTAATGCTCAAGGAGTTTGCCAGATTCTCACCATCGGTCGCCCTGCTGATAGCAGTCCAGAACAGGGTATCGAATCCACTTCTCTCAGCTACCGAAGGAGGGGCGGACCTACTTAAGGCAATTTCAACAGGCAGAAGGACGGCAGGCGTCGCTCTCTCCTCTTCCAGCATGAAAGGGGAGTCCATTGGATCGCTATCGATAGAAAAGGGTTCCCTTACCGGAGTAAAGAATTATGTCCTTTCCCCTTCGTCTGATTGCATTATTGCAGTTACGGACGATAAGCCCGAGTCCATAATCGTAACGAAGGAGAGGATCGAGTCCGCAGAGTATCATGTCCTTGGCTTCCGGGGGCTTCGCATTGGAAAAATGAATTTTGACAAGGCGGATTATCTCATGCTGCAACGGGAGAACGGCATCCAGAAGATGCAGCAGATATGGGAAAGCATGGACCTGGATGTTGCGGCAATTGCCCTGGGAATTGCCGATGCATCGATACAGAAGGCATTGGATTACTCAAAGGTGAGGAGCACATTCGGACACCTTCTCAAAGATTACCAGCCTGTCGCGTTCTCCATTTCCTCAATCCTGGAAGAAGCGAATCGCCTGACTATGGCACTTAATCTTTCAGGGGATTTCGATCTGGCTGCCAGGAAAGGACTGAAGATAAGGGCAATGGATCTTGCAGTCAAATCATCAAGGCAGTCCATCCAGACCCATGGAGGTTACGGTTACCTGCAGGATTTCGGCGTCGAGAAGTTTTATAGGGATTCAGCTACCCTTCAGGCGGTATTCAATGATGCCTATTCGGATAATATGACGCTCGCAAACCAGGTTTACAGGGAAAAATCGGGTTACATGTAGACTGTCTAGCTTAGGGTAGATCGTTAATACAATATCGAAATCAAGAAGTTGCATTCTGGGAAAGGAGTTATCAGTAACCAGGCCTGACGAGCCCGCCTATCAGTCCTCCCAGACCAGGCAACAGGACGAGATAAAAGAGTGATGTTTCTACCAGCGATAGCGTGCTTAATTCTACAATATGAATAATATCCACATCACCGTTAAACAGAATAGTAAATGGCAATAAGTCACCGAGTATGTCATAGAGGTAAGTGTCAAAATTGAGCACAGCAATGATTATAATTACTGCAACAAGTATGAAACCCGCGAGCACTGACGACAGAACTCCTCTTGTCACTCCTCTCGCCACCACCCCGGCAATCAGCCCCGCAAAAATGACGGCATAAATGGAGGCCATGAAAAGGAGAGGAATGAGTATAATCGCAGTTAAAACACCGCCCATGAAACTTCCAAAGCGCTTCGGAGTCTTAATCATTCTGGCACTGCAATATATAAGTTTATTTAATTATTCTGATACAAAATTATACATTGATGATTCACCCGGGTGCCAGCATTTATAGTAATTAAAGATACGGTCTGAGCATGATACCTGGAACAGATGCATTTCAGCAACGAAAATCTCCATACATCACGTTTTCCCGGGAGTCCTGGAGGGCTCTCCGGAACTCGACGCCTTTGACGCTCAAGGATTCCGATCTGGAGGAGATAAGAGGATTGAACGAAAATATATCTCTTGATGAGGTGGTTGACATATATCTTCCTGTTTCCAGGTTGCTTCACCTCTATTACAGGGCTTCGAGGGAGCTATACGCTGCCCGGAGGGAATTCCTTGGCACGAAGCATGAAAAAATTACCTTTATAATAGGGATTGCAGGAAGCGTAGCAGTTGGAAAAAGCACAACTGCGAGACTTCTGAAAACACTGATTTCTGCCTGGCCGAATAAACCCAAGGTAGACCTGATTCCCACGGATGGCTACATATTCCCAAACAGCGTGCTTAAGGAAAGAAACATCATGAACAGGAAGGGATTTCCTGAAAGTTTCAATGTTAAAGGTCTTATTACCTTCCTTTATGACCTGAAGTCAGGCATCACCAACCTGAAGGTGCCTGTGTATTCCCACCTTCTCTACGATATTGTTCCCGGGGAATTCATAACCGTGAACAACCCTGACATCCTGATCCTTGAAGGTCTCAATGTACTCCAGTCAAGAAACATGAAGCCATCAACCGAGCCGGAACTCTTTGTCTCGGACTTCTTTGATTTCTCTATATACCTTGATGCTCAGGAATCAGACATCAAGACATGGTTCATAGAACGATTCAAGGTGCTTATGAAAACTGCCTTCCAGAAGCGGGAATCCTATTTTCACTCCTACTCAGCCCTGGATCCTGAAAAGGCTGTAGAGACTGCTGGAACAATTTGGGACGAGATAAATGCTGTCAACTTGAGAGAAAATATTGCACCAACAAAATTTCATGCCCACCTTATCCTCGAAAAACAGCAGAATCATTCCATAGGCAGGGTCCTGATGCGACGCATCTAGAACCAGCAGAGATGCGCCTTCGATTACCATAAAATAAATTACAAAGCCAATGAAATGCTTCCCTCCATGCCAGGAAAGATGCGCCCATCGATCGGCGGACTTATTCCAAAATTAAGGAAACAGATATAGCAATTAATATTAATTCAAATTAGTTCCCCTGCTTGCGGAGAAGGTATCGTCCCTATAACCGAATACGGTGGAGAGGATGCACCTGAAGCATGCCGCGTGGTGAATTAATGGAAAAACAACCTGCTGAAAGCGAGCGTACATCGAGGTCCAATTGGAGTGTTAGAAAACAGATACTAGCCGCCTGGGGTGGTTGGTTGCTTGACGGATATACGTCGATAGCGTACCTCGTTGTAATAGGGTTGCTGACAGCAAGTATCTTCCCGTCTTATCTGGGTTATTGGGCTCTAGTCCTCACCCTTGGCGGGACCTCACTTGGAGCAGTTGCAAGGGTCGCAGGTTCCACCGTTCTTGGTAACTATATCGGAGACAGGATAGGAAGGAAGGCCCTTCTCACATGGTCCATAGTTGGTTTCTCTGTTTTCACGGCAGCCCTTGGCATAGTTCCAAGCTACAAAACAATAGGCATCTTCTCACCGTTGCTGATCTATTTGCTCGTGATACTTGCGGGCACATTCGCCGGAGCAGAATATGGTGGCGGCGCTGCCCTTGCAATGGAGAGCGTTAAGAAGGAGAGAAGAAACATCGTAGGAGCGTTTGTCCAAAGTGGATACGGTACAGGATACTTTGTCGTTGTTTTGGTGGCTCTTTCCCTTTCCCATTTCTTTGGAAGCGTAAACTTTGCCGCATATGGCTGGAGATACGTGTTTATCCTGGCCTTAATACCTGGAATGCTCACACTTGTCATCAGAAGATTATCTCATGAATCGCCTGTTTTCGAGGAAATGCAGCATAAGAAAGACCTATCAAGTTCACCTGCAGGTGAAATGGTAAAAAGATCACTGAAATCTATGTTTCCTGCAATAATGATAATGACCGGTCTTCTATTCATAAACATGTCCACATTTTCATTCTACCCGGTTCTGGAAAGCAGTTTTCTTAAAATAACAGGAAACACCTATTATTATGCCCTTCTACTCATTAATTTTGTCTCCCTGATCGGCGTATGGTCAGGAGGCTTCCTGCTGCGCAATAAGCCGAACAGGAGAAATGCACTGATGTCCTTTGCGGTGATATTCGTTGTCCCAAGTGTTTTGTATGTTTACCTCGGCTATTCGACTAACCCTTACGTTTTCACAGCAGTCTTTTCAGTCCAGGCATTTTTTGAGGCAATGATATTCTCACTGATTCCCTCCTTTCTCGCTGCAAGCTTTAACAGGAGGTACAGAACAACTGCGATTGGAATTTCCTATAATAGCGGTGCCGTCGTTGGAGGACTGGCGCTCGTTATCCTGACCATCCAGGCCAACTATGTCAGCCTTCGTCTTTCCTGGGTGATAGATCTTTACATTGCAGGAATTGTCATGATAACCGGTCTCTTCCTGTCAAAAGAACCAAAAGAAGACGACGTCAATATATCATAGAACTATTCCTAGAGCTATGTAAATCCCGGCACCAGTTGGGCTTAAGATCCAGGAGAGAGTAATGATCTTCCCTGATTGGGTAATCATGCAGCGGTTTGTGCATGCATATGAAAGTAGTTCGGGACTAGATTTTAATCCCGTTATCGACGAGTATCCTTCCTTCGCCAATTACAGTCGAAGGATAACTAGTGAGATCGAAAGGATCCCCGGACCAGAGGATGAGGGATGATTTGTAGCCTTTCCTGATCCTCCCAATACCTTCTGCTCCGATTATTTCCGCAGTGCTGCTCGTTACGTGCGCAATAGCCTCCGCCTTCGTCATGCCGAATCTGAGAAAGTGACGCATAGTGTAGAACATGTTCCTCTGCAGGATAACGGGGTGATCACTCATCATACCGAATTTCACGCCGGATTTCAGGACGTATTCACAGTTTCTCCATGTCTCATGCTTGAGTTCCACTTTATACGGATGAGAATCCAGCGGACCGTAAATTAAGGGTATGTTCAGTTTTTTCAAATACTCGAAAGGTTTTGAATTGAAGATATCCAGTCCGTGATTCACCACGAACTTGAAACCGAATTCGTTTGAAAGCTGCATTGCAATATAAAGGTCATCCACCTTGTGCAGGTGGATCATCAGTTTGTATTTTCCGGAGATTATGTCCATGAAAACCTCGGTCAGCGGTTCAATTTCCTCAGGGAGTTTCTTCTTTTTGTCCAGCAGCTTCGTTGTCCTGACTGCCTTTATGAAATTTTCCCTGAGCAGAGCAACCGCTCCCATTCTGGTCGAAGGCCTTTTTCCCTTCCATTCTACCGTGCTGCGTGGATTATATCCAAGGGCTGCCTTGATCCCGATCTCCTTGATGAATGCATCCTTCGTGTTACTGGCGAAATTCCTGATAAGTGCTGCCTTCCCGCCGATCGGATTACCGCTTCCTGGAAGAACGGTGGAATAAAGTACACCGGACTCCACGGATTCACTAAATGCATGATCATCCATATATATGCTGTCAATGGCCCTTACAAGCGGATATATGGAATCCATCCGCTCGTTTGCCTCGCTCTCCGACATTGGCTCGCCTGCCCTGTCCATTCCGATGTGGCTATGCCCGTCAACAATAGCGGGCGTCACTATTCCCTCCCCAATAAGTTCTCCTTCTGGCTTCTTCTTTCCGATATATCTGACCTCGCTGTCGAACGCAATGTACTGATCCCTGGTCTCGGTATCCCCATCAAAAAGCGTTGTTGCCCGTATAACCTTCATAGCAAGTGACCGCGTTTCCGTATTTATTTTTTGCAGGCCGCTGTATAGGAGAGGCAAAAACGACATATTCACCGGGACGATAGGCATAAGTTGAAGGGATCACTATACAGGAAGAGGTATGTTCTCCTTAAGGCGGAGAATGATGGCAGCCTTGATTCGGGACTGGACCAGATCAGGCTGAAATTCGGGTCAAGGATGAAGTTCAGGGAGGGTGCTTATGCCATCGTACTCACAGATCAGTTCCAGAAGGATGCCCTGTGCCGCTTCGTGACCGTAGGGCTGAAAGGTGTCTCAGTCGTAACTGTCAGCGGGACCATTAGAAAGTGCAAGAAAAAAATTTCATGAATTTGCGTTTATTTGCCTACCAGTACTCTTGCTTCGGCTTCTGAGAATTGCAACTTGGCTGCAAGTGCTGTGAATGTCTGTCCTGATGATTGCGCAAGCATCCGGAAAAACCATTCGTAACTGGATATCGTTCCCGTTGACGTGTGATTGTATCTTGCAAGCTTTAGATGGACTGATTTCCTGGATTCCCTGGCTTCCCTGACAGCAGACATCCTGCTCAGGTATACCGGAAACTGGAACTTGATGAAATGCTTTTCTGAATTTTCCAGAGTGGATCCTGTAAGAGCAGCTATCTCCTGTGCATATCCCTGGAAGGCGTAGTGCTGTTTCCTTATCACGTAGCCATTGTAGAGATCGGCGGTTGCTATGTTTTCATAAGAGGCTGCCAGATCCTCCGGGTTTTCAGCAACGTCTGCGAGGTTCTCGTCTATCCAAAGCAGAAACTGGTCTATTGTGAAATCCTTGTCTGCAAGTGCGGAGAAACTCTTTGCAGGATCCCGATTTATGAGAACGCTTTCAAGCGTCCTGAAAATATTGACAGGTTCGTCCCTGCCTCCGGATATCGCGGTTGCGAGGGCTGAGGCGGCTGCCTCGACATCGTTAAGGATGGCACGTATATCTGTGCCGTTTCGATCGAATATCTCATTCAGGACCTCCGGCCGGATCGATTTACCCTCCTTTTCAAGTATGTCCCTTACTCTTTTCAACAGTTTCAGCCTGAAGTTCTTGGAATTATTATCATTCCTTCTCGCATACTGCTTGAATTCTACCGTATCTGATACAGAGATAACGGCATCAGCACCGTTCTTTCTCCTGAATTCATAGTAGTCGTTCATTGTCAGTATGATCGGGCATGCAGTACTCCTGATAATAGATCCAAGCTCCCGGATGCCACCTGAATCAGTTCCGCTACGGCCCGCATCAATGTTGTCCGCCTCGTCTATCAGTATAATCTTGTCCGGCTTTCCTCCAGATTCGGAAAAATCGGAGAATATGTCTCTTGTTGTTGCGGCGTTTCCCGCTATCTCCTTCATTTTATCACTGTTTCTCTGCGAGGACCCGTTCATCTCTATAACCGGTATGCCAAAACTGCTTGCTATGCAGTATGCAGTCGTGCTCTTACCTGTACCAGGTGGACCAAATAGAATAAGTGACTTCCTTTGCGGTTTACCTGATAGCCATTTCTCCACCCATGAGTATATCCTGATGTATAGATCGTCTGTAATCACAAGATCCTGCAGTGTCTTGGGCCGGTATTTTTCACTCCATGGCATTTTGGCTTTCATCCTGAACTGACTGCTATTCAGTCTGTATCTGATAGAGACATAGATAATATTTATTCTTGCTTATTGATACCTCGGTATTGTTTACAACTAAGACACCGGTACTTGTTGTCCAGAACGTTCTGAACAGCATCTTTGGCCTTGTGGGTGTGTATTTCATCACGAGGTACTATCCGGTAGCATGGGGAGTCCTATCATTTGGTATAGGGTTCGTTGGAGTCATGTCTTTTCTTACCGATCTCGGCTATTCCACTGCATATGTCAGGTACATGGCAACTGGAGAAGACGAGGGAGTTGCGAATTCCAATTTTCTTTTCATTAAACTCTTACTTGGTTTCCTATTTGCGTTCGTGACATATGCTTCATTGCTGATCTGGACCGACGTGCTTCATAGAGGGTTTGAACAATCTGTGGAGTACTGGGTAGTTCTCGGCCTGATTCCATACTATTTCTTCATGAGTCTTGGGTCGTTTCCGCAGTCTTACCATAGATCCCACATGCAATCGGCTAGATTTGCCATTCCACTTATTGCCGATGCAATAATTCGCAACTCCCTCTTCATAATTATTGGCGTAATAGCAATCTTGCGGCCGGGGATGCTGTCAGAAATTACGGCTGCCATCTTTGTCTCACTTGCGTACGATTTTTCCTATTTTGCTTATTTTGCCGTATCTTACTACCTGGGCAGGCCATGGAGATTTTCAAAGATTAGCTTGGCGACTATAAAGAAATACACGAAAATAGCGCTTCCGCTTTCACTTGCAACGGTCATAGGCACAGTCAATGGCAATCTGGACAAGGTCATTATTCAGTTCTTCTGGGGAGATTTCGCAACAGGCGGCTTTTACCTGGCACAGAAAATTGCCCTTATTCTCAGCAGCCTGGGCACAGCTATCACGGCCTTTTTCCTGCCAATCCTCTCCAAACTTCATTCCGAGGAAGATGTAAAGAACCTGAACAAGCAGACCAATGAGTTTGAACGCCTGGTAGTGATATTCATCCTGCCATTTGTGGTTGTAACTTTCTTCCTCAGCTACTACATAATAAGGATTTTCAGTGCAATCTATACGCCATACTCAGAGATACTTGCTGTCCTCTCACTGAATGCGATCTTCGTAGTTCTTATGGTCCCTTCAAGTTCCGCTCTGATAGCGAAGGGAAAAGCAAAGTCAGTCGGCCTGCTTACAGTTGCATCCCTTGTCATGAATATAATCCTTAACCTCATCCTTATACCTTCGGAAATCTTCGGTTTCTCGGGACTATCCCTTGGCCCTCTTGGTGGCGGGGTAAGCTCACTTGTTGCAAGCTTTTTCCTTTATGTTTCGCTCAGAGTGTCGCTTTACAGAACATCCGGGATAAAATTCAGCCCAAATACCTTCTATCCTCTCCTTCCTGCAGCGGTCGAGGCTCTCTTCATCTATTTCTTTATAATGTTTATTAGTCCTCAAAGAATATTCATACTGCTGCCGCTGATATTTGTATCTGTGGCTGTCTTCATTGGTGCGCTTCTCCTGACGAAGCAGATGGAGTGGAAGGAGTTCCGTGCCTTTTCAACAAACCTGCTTAACCCCTTTCATGTAACAAATACCCTAAGGAGCGAAAAGAAAGAGTAGTTTCACATATTCTCCTTGCCAATGGTCTCCCTTGCGATTATTACCTTCATTATTTCCCTGGATCCCTCTGCTAGCTGGAACGACCTGATTCCCCGAAGGGCCCATTCTTCCGGACAATCCTTGGAATAGCCATAGGCTCCCTGCCATTGCAGGGCGTCGTTGATTGCATCGAATGCCCATGTTGTCGTGAGAAGCTTCGCTATCGCGATCTCCTTGCTAACCTGGAACCTGGTGAAGCGCCCGCTTTTCTGCTCTTCTGCATACATCCAGAGAGCCTTGTAAGCAGTGGTTCTTGCCGCCTCCATTCTTGCTACATGATCTGCAAGCTGGAACTGGAGTCCCTGGAACTTCACGATTGGCTTGCCGAAAGCTTTCCTGTTTTTCATGTACTCGATCCCGTTTTCCAGGGATTTAAGGGCAGCACCGGCTGATATGACAGAAATGAGTCCGCGCGCGAATTCAAAGCCCTCGTGTATTATCTTGAACCCTTGATTCAGCTTCCCGAGCATGTAATCCTTGGGAATGCTTATGTCCTTGAAGCTGTATGCTGCCCACGAAGAACCCTCTCTGCCCATTTCCTGCAGGTACGTAATATCGAAAGACCTGTCATATGGCATGTAGAAAAGAGAAACACCATCGGTTCCCTTTTTCGTGTCTGTTTTGAGAACAGTAACGAAGCCCCCGCCGATTTCTGCTATGTCTCGAACCAGGCTTATGTAAGCCTTCTCTCCGCTGGCGATGTATCTGTTTTCCTTTTCGATTGCGTATGACTTCATGGATCCAATATCAGATCCAAAATTTGGCTCCGTGGATGCTATCCCCACTATTCGTTCGCCCTTTACAACTTTAGGAAGAAGTTCACTCTTCAGGCTCGCGGTACCGTACTTTGAAACAAGGTATGACCATGCATTGTCTACCAGGAAAAGAACAGGAATGGATGCAGTTGGATCAGCCCTGGAAATCTCTTCAGCAACAATTGCAGTTGCAATCGGATCTGCTCCCATTCCGCCGTATTCTTCGGGAACGTTCATCCCCAGGAAGTTCATTTTCGCCATTGCCTTCCATATTGAAGATGGCATTCTCCTCTCATTGATCATCTGCTTGACTTTAGGCGCAATTTCACGTTCGCAAAATTCCCTTGCCGTTTCTCTGAGAATTTCCTGTTCATCACTGAATGAATAATCCAGCATAACTCATCAGCACTGGATGCTAATATTATATAATATCTGAACGCCAGTTATATTGCAGAAAAATCGATCTTCGCTTTTGACGGATCCTTGCAGATAAGTGCTACCCTGCTCTCCCTTCTTTCTGCGGTGTACACATAGCCAAGATTCTCAGCAAGCTTCCTGGAAAAGTTCACTATAGAGTCATGCGATGGCATATTGTCCTGGCTCAAGTTTGCTATAGATGCGCCAACATGAACATAACCCTTCGATTCTACGAAATCAGGATCAGCCCTCCTGTCCATTTCTGTGTACTCATCGAGGTAGGGGAAGTTTACATCCTTTACAAGGGTGTGCCTGATCACCTTCCTCGTATCGAGTGAAGGCAGGAGATCCAGTGTCCGGTTGAAATTTTCCCATGCGTTGCCAATGGCAGGGTTCAATACGCTGTTGAATATGGACTTGGTTGGGCCTGCAACTGTAACATAGAGCTGTGTCGGGAGCGGATCAAGTTTCTCGAGAACCATGGGGAGGGTGCCATTCGTGACGAGGAATGTGGAGATTCCTCTTTTCCTTGCAAGTGCAATGAATTCCCCCAACCTGGAATAAAGAGTGGGTTCTCCTGTAAGAGAGATCGCAATGTGTTTCGGATCCTGCGATTCGTCCCACTTCTCCCTTGATACTTTGGGATTTCCCTTGAATCCATTGAGGAGTTTCTTGTGTGCTTTTATGCTCTCCTCTAAAATGAACGCCGGGTCGTCCTCGTCAGATATGTGCATGCCGTCAAAACCCTGGAAGCGCCAGCAGAATGAGCAATTCTCGGTACAGGAAGAGACGGCTGGAGTCATCTGAACACACTGGTGCGACTTTATTCCATAAAAAGTCCCCTTGTAGCAGCCCTCGCCACCTCTTAATTCGCTTTTTGTCCAGTGGCAAACTTTTACCGCTGAATGCTTGCCCACTAAGGAATAGTGCTGTTTCCTGTATATCTGCTCATACTGCGTTTCCACACTTCTGGAAGTTACTGCTTTATTTAAGCTTTGACAACATATTTCCAAAAAGCAATTATTCAATGCCAGAAGATGCAAGTTTATGACGGTGTCACATGTTGAACCTGTTCAACCAAAAGTAGTTAAGTTTTGGTTTTCTGCATAATAAAGAGGATTAAGCATGATGCAAACACAAAAACAGCAAATGATACGACTGGAGGTAAATTATCGCGGTATTTTCCAGAAAACATTGGCTTACCATATTTCTGGAGACATTGTGTACATAGCTCATAAAGAGGGGAAGACAGCCTTCTCCAACGGCAGATACAGCGATGATCCGCAGAGGAATGGTATACCGTGCGCCAACTTCGCCTATTTTTCCAAGGATCTGTCTGAAGAGGACCTTGAAGCTGAAGCAAGCGCATCAATGGACATAAAAGAAGCTGAAGTTGTCATAGTAGTTGATGACACCATGGTAAAAGGTCTTGAACCATGGGGAGGCTATGGAATTCGACCGATAAATGAGAAGGTCGTGAAGAACGGAGTGATGCTTATAGTGAGCAACAGGAAACCTGCAGATCTCATAGCTCAGATGGAGAAAAAGAATTATGATTATAGGCTTGCTATAATGCCTGGAGAGGCAAGCTTTGCCGGCCTATGGTACTTCAAGGATGACATGACTGATGTAAGAGTACTCGGGGCAATAGCGAAGGTAGCACCGGAGATTGCCTCGATCGATACTGTGGCTGACTACGTTTCCACTAAGTACAAGAGCAAGGAAAAGGCGGCAGCTGCCAGGAAAGCATACGATGAGGTAAAAGTATCCACGGTGAAAGCTGGAGAGGGGATAGTCTGGCCTTACCCGAAGCCGGTTCTTCCCGGATGGAAGAGTTTTGATGATGGAGTTTACGTGAAAGGAGTAAAGAGAGGTTTCCAGATGGGGCCCAGGGGCCAGAACAGGAACCCAGACTTCAAACGTGGAACCAGCAAGACACAGAGACCCGTTGTCAGGTTCGATATATGTACAAAGTGTACTCTCTGCTGGTACGACTGCCCTGATGAAGTGTTTGATCCTACAACAGAAGGTCTTTATGACGTTAATTACGAGTACTGTACGGGATGCGGCAGATGCGCAGAAGTGTGCCCGGTAGAGGATTGCATAGTTATGGTAGATGAACTCAAATTCGAGAACCAGGACTCTCCATATGTTCTGTACAAGAAAGACCCAGAGAAATATGTCAAATGGGCCGAGGAGAAGAAAGGTCATGAGAGATTGATGCCCAGTCCCGTAACTGGTAAGGGCAACACTGTGACAAAGGTAGAGGCTTCAAAGCCTTTCAAGAAGGGAGTGGTGAAGTAAAATGGCTGTTAAAATGGAAACAAAATCTGTATTTGACCGCGAAGAACTTATGACTGGTACCGACGCGGTTGCTGAGGCGGTCAAGCTCGTTGACGTCGATGTTTTTGCCGCATACCCGATCAGGCCATATACAGGCGTGATGGATAGGCTTGCAAAGTTCATAGCAAACGGAGAGCTCGATGCTGAGTACATCGTAGCTGACGGGGAGCACTCACAGTTCGAGATAGGAAAGCATGCATCATCTGTTGGTGCAAGAGCATTTGTTGGTAGTAGCGGAACTGGATGGCTTTACGCCATGGAGTCAATCGGTGTTACTGCGACAGACAGACTTCCGCTGGTGGCACTTGTTGGAAACAGGGCTCTAGACGATCCGGGAGCTTTTGGTGTAGAGCATAATGATGCCCTGCTCGTAAGAGATCTTGGCTGGCTCATTGGATGGGCTTCAACAGCACAGGAAGCCTTGGACACTACGCTGATTGCATACAGGGTCGCAGAAGATCCTACTGTAAGGATGCCTGCCGCCGTTGCGATGGATGGTGGTTACCTGACGCATTCCCAGCACATGGTTCGAGTACCGACAAAGGAGGCAGTCCGGGATTTCCTCCCCGCATATGATCTGGGAAACAGGAGAATGCACCCTGATAACCCTGTATCTATAGCTCCGCAGGTGAACGAGGACTGGGTCATGGAAATGAGAAGGCAGAACTACGAGGCTTCAAAGAGGTCAAGGAAGGTTCTATATTCTGCATACGAGGAGTATAATGAAGTATTCCACTCAGAGTATGACAATCCCTTCATAGAGGAGACAAACGTTGAGGATGCAGACACAGTGCTGGTTGGAATGGGAAGCGCATCAGTGGTTGCAAGATCTGTTGCCCGCGAAATGAGGAAAGAGGGAAAGAAGGTTGGATTCCTGAAGATCAGATGGTATCGTCCATACCCTACGGATGAGATAAGGAAAGCACTAAGCAATGCATCCAATGTAGGCATAATTGAGAGGAACTTTGCCATGGGAGCACCCGATGGAGGTGCCATAACCATGCAGGACCTTCAGTCTGCGCTTTACGATGCCAAGAACCACCCGAGGGTTGTTGACTTCATAGCCGGGCTCGGTGGAAGAGAAATATCAAAAACAGAAGTAAGGAAAATGTACGAGATGACTGCCGACAAGAAATCTCCGAAAGTGTCTTGGATCGGCTTGAGGGAGTAAAGGGGGTAGAAAGAAATGGTTGAAGAAACAGTTGAGGAATTTAAGAATGCAAATCTGTACAAAGGAGTACATGCAGTAGCTCTAGAAGAATTCTATACGTCTGGCCACAGGACGTGCCAGGGCTGCGAGAGCGCACTTGTCATGAGAGATTTCGTGAAGGCATCTGGACCAAGGACCGTTGTAACTGGTGCGACAGGATGCATGTACGTAGCCAATACATCATACATGACAACTCCATGGATAGTC
This sequence comes from Thermoplasmatales archaeon, assembly GCA_027366585.1. Classification (GTDB taxonomy): domain Archaea; phylum Thermoplasmatota; class Thermoplasmata; order Thermoplasmatales; family Thermoplasmataceae; genus UBA582. The sequence goes on from DAHXNF010000036.1 coordinate 124,818, forward strand.
CCATGGATGCACACCCAGCTCGCAGCTGGTGGTGCGTCAGCAGTTGGAATGGCAGCTGGACTCAAGGCGCTGATGCGAAAGGGGAAGATACCTAAAGAGAAAATAAACGTGATTAACTTCTCCGGGGATCTGGGAGCTGGTGACGAAGGCCTCGGTGGCTTATCAGGAGCTATGCAGAGTCCATACGACCTTCTCGTGATCGTTTACGACAATGAGTCAGCAGCAAACACTGACATACAGGCATCCGGCCTAACGACATGGGGTGCGCAGACGACATTCAGTCCTACCGGATCAGTAAAGAGGATAATGCATGAAAGATGGAAGAAGAACCTTGCAGCGATGATGGCGATCGGTCACCCGAATGTCAAGTATGTTGCAACTTCCTGTGCAACTTTCCCGCCAACAGACTACATGAATAAGGTGAAGAAGGCATTGAGTATTGGTGGTCCCACGTTGATCCACACGATAGACCCGTGCCCGAAAGGCTGGGATTATCACCCGAGGTATTCACATGTTCTCGGCGAGCTTGCCATCAAGACAGGTATCTTTGCGGACTACGAGATCGTGAACGGTGAGGTCAGGTACACATATGATCTGAGGAACAAGAAGAGAACCCCGGTCAGAGAGTACCTTGAGAAGCAGGGCAGGTTCAGTCACTTCGAAGACGAGGACTACGACTACGTCCAGGCAAAAGTGGACGAGATGTGGGACGAGTGGGAATTGCCTGGAATACTGCCTATCAAGAGCGGCCTGAAAGTCAAGAAGTAATTTATCTACCTAGTATAATGCTCGAGGCTGAAAGCCCGAGCGCCTAATTTTTCCCTGAATTTTGAATTGTCAGATTTAAGTTGATGCCCTCACTTTATGGATAACCTATCAGATCAGATTATACTGAAGTGGACAATACAATAGTGTTTTCCTATAAACACTGAGGCCAAATCCAGGCAGTGGTTGTGCTTTCTTCGTCGACTCAGACAGCTAGACTATGGATATGCCAATTGCTATTCCGAAGAGATCCAGGATAAAATCATGAAGTGAGGAATATGTACGTATTCTCCGTATAGCTGTATGCTTCTGCAATATCCTGGGCAGGTGTAGAGGTATAGCAAGAGATCAGAAACATGCTTCACCTGTTTTTCAGGTGAGGAACACTCACCAGATCATATCACCAGAGATGTGCAAAATATGCATTTAGCGGAAAAACCTAACGCACAACAGAATGTCATTTCTCCATGGTGTTATGGTTGCTTATACCTTCACCTTCGATCAACGCACATGAGAGGATGACGGAATTTGGAAAACACTATCTCGTGTTATGAGAACTTTGAAAGTTTTTCTCTCTATTGATCTAAAATGATAGCTAAGCGTGCTCTTGGGAATCTGAAGCTTCTTGCTGAGTTCTGACATGCTGATTCTCCTTGGCCAGTCAAAATATCCATGGTCAATTGCGTTGAAGAGTATTTTGTTCTCGGTTTCGTTGAGTCTGTTCACAATGTTTAGAATGTTGAGTTGAAAGAATATTGAAGGATAGTCTGAGAAAAACTTCTTCTGGGATACATTCTGCATGGAAAGAACAGTTGTATTTTCGTCATTGATTGTTTCGGGCTTAATCGGATCTCTGTTGCTAATATAGAACCATTTCTCCACACCACCGTGCACTACCACAGGATGAATCCTGAAACCAACGTTTCCAAGCTTGTTATAAAGGGATGTTGCGTCAGAAGTATAAAAAAGATTGGCCATTCCTCCTTGCTTTGATATGATAGTGAGGTTTTTTACCTGGGGTCTTGCGGCAAAGTATCTGAGCGCCTCCTCAAGTATTTTCTCACTTGGGGAGTAAAAAAAAGAAAACATCGTTTGTCGTGCACCGTCAAATGAAGTGTGCATTATAAGTATGTACAAATCCTTGTACTTCTCACTTGTCTCAATGTGTGGACAGTCGCTTTGTTTTACTGTAATCTCTAAAATTATCGTCCCTTCTCATCCCCATTGATATAATAAATGTATCTCATGCAACATTTGTTAGTTCGCCTATGTTCCTATGCTTGCCCCTTTATAGATGTTTAAAACAAGCAAGAAAGCGTCATGTTAGCCACTATTACTATAGCGTATTAAACTATCCCACTTCTGATGATACTGTGACCCAGGTTGATTCCTTAATCTAATTATTATGTTTTCAAACAAGCATATCTTTGAGCAAGCCGGTTTTGAACTCTAATCTTTATATTTTCCCAATCAGGGATGTGATGAAAAAATGAAACGCTAAAGCACTGCACAATAATGCGTATCGACAAAAATCTTTTCTAATTAGTTCAAAATCTACTGAAAAAGTAAACTAAAAAGATAAAAAAAAGGAATGGCTATTATGAAAGCCATTAATTATTTTCGTGAATTCTCCAGTTTGGCAAAGCCTTCAGGTATGACCCTGTTTCCAATCACACCGCTCCACCAGGCTAGCAGAATACCTATCCAGACGATTGCAAGACCTCCCGCCATAATCAACTGTGAAGTTCGCGTTATGGCGAGGATGCCGATTCCTGTGCCGATAACAATCAAGAGAAATCCGATCACATAAATTACTGTATCAGAGACATCAACCATTCCTTTGTGGATTGTATAACCCTCCTCTAGCTGTTTTGGCATATTTACTTACCTCCTCCGGATAATTCGCCGGACTCCGTCGCTATGATCTCTTCTGGAAGACCCAGTTTCTCTCTTGCCTTACGGTAATCCTCAATCGTAGGCTTCTTCTCATAGAACCAGACGATTGCTCCAGCGGTCACAGCGAACAGTGTAGCAACAACAAACGCTATTGTCCAGGCAAGGTCAGTGTACGCTGGTGTAGGAGCAGTACCTAATACTGCTCCCCATCCCCCTGAGCTAAGAAAAACAAGCAGTACCGTTGCGCCTATTCCACCAAAGGCACCACCGAAGACCTTCAGCATATATGGAACAGACCAGTTCGTCGCCACGTAGTTCTCGCCAAAGTAGTCGGATATGATGAGCCAGTCAAACACAAAACATGATCCAGATACTGCGCCGGTAAGAACAGCGAGTATAGCCCAAATTACTGCCTGGTGAGCTAATCCTGCTCCCAACACACCTAGGCCACCAATTCCCATAAGTAGGTAGAAAATAGTTACGGCTTTTCGTCTCCCAATGAATGTAGATATCCAGCCCTGTACTGGTCTACCTATACCGTCTGTGAAAGCAAAACCAGCTGCTCCAACGGTAAAGGCGATTCCTCCAGTGAATCCCATTGCGGCGCCGAAAGGTGCGTAAAGAGAGACGTTGAATAGCGAAGCAGCAAGTGCAAGTGTAAACGAAACCATTTGCGCCTTTCCTTGTCTTGTTGCAAAGAACTCCTGCGTGGTGAATTGGTTAACAGCAGGTGGGTTGGCGATAAGCTCTCTTGATCTAGATTTCCCTGCTGCAACTACTAGCGGATCGACACTTGCTGGCCACCAATACTTTGGAGCGTCACAAACCAGGAAAGATGCAATAAACAACCCAATAGCAATGATTATTCCAGTTATGTACAGGACCGTCTGAAAGTCACCCAGATAGAAGAGATGAGGGTCCGTATAGACGATGATGAATGGAACAGCACCATATGCCCATGCCCCGTTTGCAAAACCAAGTCTCCAGCCTCTCTTGTCGGGAAACCATTTTGTAATTACTCCGCCGCCTGCGGCATATCCAAGGCCCGATGAAAGTCCACCAATCATTGCATACCCAACATATGAGATCCAGGGCGCAAAAGAATTAGCAAAGAAGATGTAGGCAATTATGAGCATTACCGAGCCAAGCCATAGCATTCTCCTTAGCGATAGAAGCCCCCTTTCTCTCATTCTTGAAAAGATATACGCGGCTACCGTTGCTTCGAACAAAACATACACAGTATAGTTGAAGAAACCTTCAGTGGTGGACCAGTTATAATGACTTATGACTGTCCCCGAAGCAGCACCCCAACCATATTCAAGAACACTACCAAAGAAGAAACACATCCAGGCTCCAATAACCATAGTTCTCCTGCTGAGCCTGTATCCAATGATCTTCTTGGTAATATCCTCTGGGCTCTCTCCAATCCTATATCGTCTGCCGTTTTTATCGGTCATCACATGGTAGCTTCCATATGGTGACTTGACATTACCAGCTACATCCGCTACATTAGATCCCAATTTTACAATCACTCCTGCGATTTAGTTAAACAACATTATTAGGTTGGATGTATATTTCAATTTATTGCACAGATTCAATTACTATTTATATACTGACAATTTCCAACAACCTATTAATTTTACTTTCAGCCTTCAAAGTTCAACGGAATTTAGATGTAGTTCTGTTTAAATTGTTCAAGAATAGCTAACTTTACATTCTATTTTCCATCTATTCCCCGTTTTTCACAGAACTTTTATGGCTCATGCCATAATTCCCTTCTTTTTCAGTCCCATCAGGCACAAGAGATTATGGCCAAGGCACATGAACATGCACTTGACCCGGATTCCCTGTACCGTGTTAATAGACGCACGGCCACCATGGAAGAGGAATTTGATAACAGAATACGACCTTTTACCCCTGAATCATTTCATTGTTATTCCCCTGTTGCGTCGGATGCTTTCTATCGGCAGCCTGTGACATTCGATTGCACTGTCCATGGCTGCATCAACCCACCTTATTCAAAAAGAAGTAACCAATGTCCTTGTAGTTCACCATACCGGTAATTGAAAGATCGATCTGTGAATCATGAAAAGATGCAGTAGTCACGGCACAATTGGCAATAATGTCATGCTTAAGGCCCTGTGTTGTGTGCAGCTTGAATCCGAAGTGCGGTTCTTGTTCTTCACCTCCCATGTTCCATCTTTCGATCGCCGGGTCTTTGCATTATTCCTTTCTTCTGATCTCTTCTTCTTTTTCCGTTTCTTCTCGATCTTCCTTGCCGCTTCCAATTCTTTCATTGAAAATCCGGCTTACGTTTTTTCCTGTTCAGCTGGTTTCTTCGGGAATACAGAATCGATATGCATGTTTCTGTCGCCTTTCTTCCTCCTTCCAGTACCGGGATCGGATTCTAAGAACGTTGCATCTTGTATTGCTACTCTCTTCAATGTTATGCCCTTCTCATTGAACTGCTTCCATATATCTTCCCGTATCTTATTGTCCTTTCCCGGAGAAGACAATTTTTTCCTGAACATCCATATGGTCCTTGCATCCAGCACCGATTCCGGGAATTCAAGGAAGTTCATGAAATGGATGCGGTTTCACACCACCTACTCCACAGCCTCGTCAACCAACCTATATAGGGAATGCAGGAACATGATTCTTGGTCATGAACAGGGGATCGAAGTTAGGTCTTCCACCCCTTTCGTATCATTCCTGCAAAGATCATTGAGCATTGGCCTGATACAATCCCAGCCGATTATTATCTTCATGCGAGAGAGCCTGTAGCTAAATCTATTCAGCTGATCATATTTTTCATGTAGACCGTAATTCATTATGTTCATGATGTTTGATCGCAATCACATGAATTAAGTTTCTGTTACAGATGCCGTAAATTGTGGGTTCATGAATAAAAAAACTGCAAAAACATGAATAGATCGACGTAAGAGTTCAGGAAGTTGACAATGAGTTATAAGGAGAAGACTTTCGCTAATTCTTTTAGCCATAAGATCTGAAAAGCAGATTGTGCTTTAGAGCTGTATTTCCTTCATAAAATATTGATGGACCTTTAAATAACACCTTGCTGTCTCTTGCCAAAGACCTTATAGACGCCGTAGAAGATGGTGATCAAGCCAATCACCCGAAACGCGTATTCCAGATATAATAAGGATTGTGAAAGATTCCTCCCAGAAATGACAAAATAAGTTCCAAGAACTATTACAATTCCACTTATGATGATTACCATCCCACCTCTAGGGTCTCCTTCACCGGTCATTCAACCCATATATCAATGCTTGCTTAAAATAGATGCACCTCTTACACGGCACTGAGGGAATATGCGCATTCCAGAAGCATAAGGTTCAGGAATGGCGTTGTTCTCAGGATCGTAAGCATGGAAATCGCCGGTGATCCGAGGTATTATATCACCGATACACTCGTTCTTCCCGACATGTTTGCCCTCTGGAGTTCCTGCCTGAATATGGATCTATAATATTCCCGCTCAGCGTCATTCCTGACAAGAACAAGATGCCTGATAACCTTTGTTTTCTGCTTTCCATCCTCACTGAGCTTTTCAGCGAACTGTGAATACTCCTGCACCCCGTATTATTGCTTTTTCTTAGCAAATCTAAGGAACATATTTATATACCTCAATTATGTTTAATATAAGAAAGTGCCTAATTTACTGTTTCAGATTAAAGAATGATATTGAAACTCAAGCTTAAATATGGAAGGTGCTAAGTTAATATAAGTGCCTATCTTACTATGTTTTATGTCGATTAGACGGTATCTAGCTAATTTGAGATAAGGTCTTCCAAAAATGTACTTTAACTGCTTTGAGGTTGATCGCACAATATAATTTAATATGGCCCCTTCTTTTTTAACGGCCAAACTTGCTATTTAGTTTCGGAGGTAATATATGACTGAAAGTAAAGCTGAAATGCAAAAAAGGATGGGAACAAAGGTTCCCTTATGGCTGATAGTATTTTCTATGATAATTGCAATGGTATTTGTGAGTCCCTATGAGTATTCGTGGTCTCTGTTCACTGGCCCTCTCGCAACAGTGTTTGGAGTAACGTCAACTGGTTATCTGATTTCCACTACTTTTTCCATATATATTGTTGTGCAGGCACTGACTATGTTCTTCTCCGGTAGATTTCTGGACAAAAGAAGACACTTAACGCCTTACTTCGTTGTTATTGCAGGTGTACTTACAAGTGCTGGCTGGCTTTTAAGCTCACTTACATCAAAATCAACGGGGATTTACTATCTATACGTGATGTACGGAATCGGCAGCCTGGGCCCCGGGATAGTTTATGGGGTTGGAATATCTACTGCTTTAAAATGGTTCCATGGTAAGACCAGGGGACTTGCAGTCGGGTTGATTGATCTTGGCTTTGGAGCTGGATCGTTTGGCGTCTCCCCGCTGGTGAAGTATATAATCACCGTTAACAACTACCATGCTGCATTCTTCTACGTGGGTCTACTGATGCTGGTAATAATTCCCTTTGGTTTCCTGGTCAGGTATCCGCCGGCAGATTTTGTTCCTTATGGCAAGACCGCTGCACAGGCTGAGGTTGTGAGGAAGAGGGTGAAAAAGAGCGGTCTGGAAGACAATCCGAGACAGATGGTATCGAGATGGCAGTTCTGGTCAATTTACTTAGGTTTCTTCTTCGTAGCTGGCGCCTATCTGGGAATAGTAGGGAAACTTCCTTCAATAGGTCTAACAGTAACGGGAGTTGCAGTAGCCGGGTTCCTGGCAGTCTATCTCTTCCCGCTGATGAATGGTATTGGAAGATTTGTTTCAGGTGTGGTTTCTGATTTTCTGGGAAGAAGGGAATCAATGCTGCTATTCTTTGGAATTGCTGGGATTGGTTTACTTGTGCTCTGGGATTTGAAAACGCTAGACGGATTCATCATTGCTATAATGGTGATTGCGTTCTGTTCCGGCCCGCTGTTCACTCTTTGGCCATCCATGGTTGGTGATTATTTCGGTGAGGTAAAATCCGGTGGAAACTACGGTCTAGTATACACTGCCAAAGCAGTGGCAGGTTTATTCGCAGGCTATGGGTTTGCAGTCTATTACACAGATTATGGAGTTCATAGCTCCCTTCTGTTAACCGGTGTAATGATGATAATCGCCGCAATCATAGGGTTCTCAACTGTTGTTCCAAAAGTGAAGCAGGTCATGGCAGCGAAGAAGGCTGAAACACAGAGTAGTTAAGCCTTAAAAAATTAATTTTTTTATTAATTTATTCTTTTATCTATTTATTTTTCAATCCATTTTAGATTAGGATGTGAATCTTCATTCTATTTTTAGATATGATAAGACAAGGATTAAGCTAGAAACACGAAAAACAAATTTAGAGCTGGGCATCCATTTACTTTAATGGATAACCCAGGTCGTGTAAAAATGCCTCACAGAGTGCATGAACCGGATGTGCAGGCAGGATCATAGGTTGAATCAACCCTGAGCAGATTCTCCGGTGCCGAGATGATCAGTTCCTGTGTTGACTGCTTTGCATCGACTGGCTGTTTCTCCTTTGTTCCCATGTAAAGAACCTGCTGCGATTTCGATCCATCCCGGTATACTGTTATACCCTTGCAGTGCAGATCTCTTGCAAGACGATAAGCCATTGCAATGTCATCCCTTGTTGCCGAGTTTGGCAGGTTTATTGTCTTGGAGACACCAGAATCACAGTAATTCTGGAATGCGGCCTGCATCAGCACATGCCACTTGAAGTCTATCTCCTGCGCTGTCAGGTAAAGTTTCTTTATATTTTCAGGGAGTGCCGTTTCCGCCAGGTTTCCGGTCTGGGCAATCTTCATCATGAGCTTCTCTGAATACATCCCGATTTCCTTGAGGTTCTTCTCAAGATATGGATTTACTTCCAGAAGTTCCTGGCCGTCGAGCACATGGCGAACAAAAGCGAGTGCAAAAAGCGGCTCTATTGAAGAGGAACACCCCGCAATTATTGAGATCGTTCCTGTCGGAGCAATTGTCGTGGTTGTTGAGTTTCGCATCGGTTTGTTTATCGACTCCCAGTACGATCCTTTCCATCCAGGGAACATACCCCTTTCCCTGGCGAGCGTCTCGGATGCGGCATGAGACTCTTCCTGCAGGAAAGACATAATGTCCTCCGCCGTCTTTAGTGCCTGGGTACTGGCGTATGGGATCCCCATGGCAATCAGCGCATCTGCAAATCCCATTAGTCCAAGTCCGATCTTCCTGGTGGTCCTTGAAACCCTTTCTATTTCCTGAACAGGGAACAGGTTGGCGTCTATCACGTCATCCAGGAATCGAACAGATAACCATATGATCTCCTTCAACCGATCATGATCTATCTTGCCATCCTTCACAAACCTAGCGAGGTTAATTGACCCAAGATTGCAAGATTCGTAAGGAAGCAGTGGCTGTTCCCCGCAAGGATTTGTGGATTCTATGTTACCAAGGTTCTTAACTGTGTTGTGCGCGTTGATTTCATCCAGGAATATCAGTCCGGGATCGCCCGTTTTCCATGCCTGGTCTATAATCATGTTCCAGAGATCCGATGCCTTTATCCTCCTCTCAACTGCACCAGTTCTCGGGTTCTTCAACTCCACATAATCATCCCTGTCCAGTCGATCGAAGAAATCATCGTCTATTCCGACTGATATGTTGAAGTTGCTGAGGACTGTGTTTGCAGAATCCTTTGAGGAAATGAAATCAACAATCTCAGGGTGATCGTACCTGAGTATACCCATGTTTGCTCCTCTTCTCTTGCCACCCTGCTTGATGACGTTTGTCGTTGTATCGAAAATCGACATAAAGGAAAGTGCACCTGAAGCCACTCCTTTTGTTGATCCAACCAGATCATCCCTTGGTCTGAGCTTGCTGAATGAAAACCCGGTGCCGCCACCAGATTTGTGTATCTTTGCCGTATCGGATAGCGTCCTGAAGATCCCGTCTATGGAATCTTCAACGGGAAGCACGAAGCATGCAGAGAGCTGCCCAAGATGTGTCCCGGCATTCATGAGAGTAGGAGAATTTGGAACAAAGTCGAGATCGTCCATAACCTTCTCAAATTTCTCAATGTACTTTGTGACATCAGCAGTGAAAGAACCGGCCTTTTCCAGGAACGATTCGAATGAGTCTTTCAGGTATCCCTCTTTCCTGAGGTTTTCAAATCCTCTCCTCAGGGTATTCACCTGCAAATCACCAAGCGCAAGTTTGGAACCGTTCTGGGGACTTCCTTTCATGTATTCATATATGTACTCAATGATTCCAACATTATAGGCCACTCTGTGGAAGAGTTCTCTCGGGGTTTCAATGACGTTTCCGACCTCATCCTTCAGGAGATATCTTGACTCCAGTACCTTTACTGCATTAAGTGATAGTTTGAGATCGTCTGTTACGCCCATGCGCATTTTTTCTTCCCTGAGTATCCTGCGGCGTTCCCTGTAAAGAATGTAAGTCTTGGCAACATCGGCAAAGCTTGTCCCGTCCCTGATGTAAGACATCAACTCGTTTTCAACAAGATCCTGTACCTCTTCAACTGAGGGTATTTGGTCGAAGGCATCAAGCCTCTTGATTACCAGATCAGTAACGGACTCTGCGTCTACCATCGTGCCTTTCTTGACGGACAGCATTGCTTTATAGACGGCCATCGTGATTTTTTCCTTGTTGAATGGGACTTGTGTTTTGTTCCTCTTTATTATATACTCCTGCATCTTACTCACCAATTGTCGGTATCATATTGATCTTCTATCATCAATAAAGACTTTCTGTTACTAATTTTTGTGCAAATAGATGATCATAATAATGACCAATTGTTTAACCAGATATAGTCACTATCAAAATCTGGCCTAAGATATTCATCCACTAGAATGAACAAAAAGATCATTGGAAAAACTTTTTTGCCCACACGGGTCAAACGAGATCTATGATTATACCTAAACAACTGAAATGGGAATATGATGCAACTTCTTCGCCCGAATAGAGCGGAAATGACAAAAGTTTAGATATATTATCTACTATCCAAATGTGGTCAACACCATCAGAAGTAATTCAGAGGGGTCAGATTCGAGAAACAATATCTATATAATTAGACGGAAAGTGCTGCTTTATTACGTGATAGTTGCGACAGTACTCGCAGCCATAGGGACAATCATGGGGCTAATCCAGATGTTCATCTTCTCAGGTTATGTCAATACATTTAACTTTGGATTCTTTGATCATCCTTTCCTCCAGGTATATGGTTTCCTGATAATATTTGTCAGTGGAGTGGCCGCGGTACTGATACCGACTTTCAGGGGCCGTACTCCAAGCACTGGTTACCTGGATTTTCTTTTTCTCCTAATTATGGTTCTTTTTCAGGTATTCGTAGTTGCGGCGACGCTAATCTCCAGCAGTGCAGATGTATTTATGTACGCGGCTTTTGCCTGCCTCATTGCGTACAGCATAAGGTACATTTACTTAGTATGGCAGGGAACAGGTGGTGCCCGCAAGATTGATATTGGTGATTATTTCCTTGTACTTTCGGGCCTGGCACTACTCCTTTCCTCAATCGTTTTCCTGCATAACTTCACCAGTTCATCGCAAATGTTTACTATTCCGATGATCTACATGCTTCTTCTTGGCTTCGTTAGCTCAGTGATTATTGGAGTGATGATCAAGACTTCGCCGTCATCCCCTTCAGTGATCAGACAGTTGCTTATCCGCGGATCGATGATATTCGCTTTTATGGCTGTTCTTGCAGATTTATTTATAGCTGTTTTTGCTCCTCCCGGTTACAACTATATCATAGGAATACTGTTCCTGGCTGAGGCTTCCCTCTTTTCGCTTGCGCAGCTTGTGCTTGCCGTTCGCTCTAAGGGACGCGAGGGTAAAATCAGGTTGGATTCTCTACTCTCAATGAGAATAATTAGTTTCAGCAGGTTGAGCGCTGCGATTTCGTATTTCTGGCTGATAGTGGGAATTCTGCTTGGCATAGCATACAGTGTTGACGCAAATCTTTACTACTTCAAGATCGCCTCCATCCATTCCCTTGGGATCGGCTTCATTGGCTCAACTATTATGGGGTATGCCCCTCTCCTCCTGCCTGGCATAATCTCTGAAAAGGCTCCGAGGGTCAGCATTACACCGATTTCGCTCTATGTTCTAAACTTAGGAGCTGTTTTCATGGTGGCAGCCTTCGCCCTGGCAGCATATGGACGCCAGATTTCAGAGTTTTTCATAGCTGGCGGACTCTTTATCGTAATTGGCATAATCTGGTACATTGTCGATATCCATCTTTTCATATTCAATAAAAAAGAGGATGAAACGGTAAACTTCTCTGATAGTTGGTGATCATTGCCGGAAGGCCAGATATGTCCCAGCTGATTCTAAAAACCCAATATTGTGATTCCGTGGGGAAACTGAAAGAAGTGCTTAACCCGCAATTGTCTTTACTAGAAATGCAGGTTTAAGACATCTGCTATGGCTGATATAGATCAAATATCATGCTAACCATATGCATGTAGCAGATCAAATAAAGCAAGGTTAAAAATTAAAGAAAAATAGGTTAGCTACAATACAATCTATGCCAGCGTCCATTTCATGAACACATGATTTTACAAGGTAAAATTGTGTGTATGCATTCGTGAAGAACGCCTGCATTGATTGGCGTATAACCACTTGAAATTAGGATCCTACCGATCCTAAAGGATGGGATCGTTATGCCAGCGATCAGGATGGACAACACTGATAAAGCTTAAAAAACTGATTTGCATCTCTAATTGTCCACTAATAGTATGTGTGATTCATGAACACATATGACGACGTGAGACGTAAATTGGTTCTGCTATGGGCTCCGGAAAGAGCTTACGGCGAGTCACCGTACTGTGAACTTCCGATCAGCAGCGAACCAAAAACTTCCCAGCGGGTCAGGGATTATGAGGGGTGATTAATCGCCGTTAACCTGGGGAAAATTTTCAAGAGGTAGATGCTTGGAATTCAGGGAGGGAAAAATACAGAACCCGGATCTAGCCGAGGTTGTTGATACAGTTAAGCGCTGCGTGAAGACCTACGAAATCGTAGTTACTCCCCTTGACCTTTATTTCTATTACTTTTCCGACGACAACCCGGACCTTGCAGAGTGTTTTGAATCCCTTAGAAAGGAGCTTATCCCAAAGGGCTACATACCATTCCTGTCGGAGGAGACTGAAAAGTTCATAGTTGTTCGGCACAGACCGGAGGAAAAGTACCGGAGCAACAAGATCAACCTCATCCTGTTCATTCTAACGCTTGCATCGACTATATTCGTGGGATCTGAGTTTTCTCTCAGCTTCATAAAACCTGGCCCTATGCAGGATCTTGATGCAGTTGGATATGGTTTTGTTTTCTTTTCAGCCCCCCTGCTGCTCATTCTTGGAATTCATGAGATCGGGCATTATATTGTTGCCCGTAGATACAGTGTGAAAGCATCATTTCCATTTTTTATACCTGTTCCCTTTTCTATCGGCACGTTCGGTGCATTCATATCGCTGAGGGATCCAATCCCTGACAAGAAGGCCATGGTAGAAATTGGCGCCGCAGGCCCTTTATTTGGCTTTGCTGTCGCATTGCCATTGCTGTTTGTTGCCAACTTCTTCCAGAACTCTTTCGTTCCGGTCTCAATGCCTGTATCTCCCCTTGTAGTCCAGTTCCCCCTGATTTACAGGCTGTTCGATATAATACCGAAAACCCTGATTCCTCCAGTCACTGCTCCTATTTTCCCGATGGAGCTTGCTGTGTGGGTCGGAATGTTTGCTACTGCACTCAACTTAATACCGATAAGCCAGTTGGATGGCGGCCATGTGGCTAGAGGCATGCTTGGAAGAAGAGCGTACATTGTCAGCTACCTCTTCCTTGGTGTGATGCTCTATTTTGCTCTTCAATACACAGGCTGGATTATCATAATATTTCTTGCAGTGATCATGGGACTGTCGCATCCACCTCCACTTAACGATTATGCAAGACTCAGAGGGCGCGATTACCTTATAGGCGCATGCGTCCTTGCAATGTTTGTCCTAACATTCACGATCACGCCAATTATCTCCTGACAATATGCAAGGCATCCTGCACTGCATTTTATATCCCGGTTGGCATGTCAAGTCGCTGAGTAAAATATGGTGGATCTGACATTCCAAAAGTTTGTAGATTTCCTCGATCGCAGAAGGGACGAGATATTATCGTCAATGATAATTGAAAAGGGCTCTGAAACATATGCCTTCTTTTCTAAAGTGTTCGGACGATACTACACAGAGACAAGTGGCGGGAGTGACTTCACAACTTCTGTTGCTGCGAGCGACAGCAGCGAATTCGTTCGGGAGCTTTATAATGGCAGAAAAATTATACTGGCAAGAGGATATTCAATCTTTGAGAACAGCACCTACAGCAGCTTCTTCTCGGAAGTGACATGGGTAGCAAGGGATGACCTAAGGACTCTTACAACCATGCTGATGGAAGACTGTGAACACAAGTCCTTGGTTAACCTTCTGGAATCTGAAGATCCGGGTATGATCCTGGTTGATGGATCGCTTACAGGTCGACTTATGCATGGTGATAAGGAGATCAGGGGCGACCGTCTTGAAGGATTCCCGTCCAGGTATTACGACAACCTCCTGACACTCCTCAAAATGGTTGCAGAGAAGGGAACGGTAATTGCCTTTGTCAGTAAGAGTTCAGAGTCTAGATCCCTCGTATCAAGGATAATCAAAGATTCAGATCCCGTTCCAGAGGAATCTGGAGGGAGGGCTGAACATATTGTCGATCATGTCCTGATAAAGTCTCTTGCAAAAAAGCCAGGGTACTCTAAACCGGTGTTGTTTGGAAGTTCTGGATTCCCCCTTCCCGGATCCGTTTGGACCTTCCATATACTACCAAGCATTTCGGATCTACCTATGAAGATCGACTTCCTATCCCCGAGTTCTGAATTCGATCCAGGCATCCTGAGAATGATTGTTGACACCCTTTTCTGGGCATACAGCGGACAGAAAGTTTACAATATCTGGCTGTCTAAGGTTGATAACATGGTCAAGTTCCGAACCGAGGAAGTTGAAAAAATCTATATGCGGGAGTTTGAGAGGACGATCGGAATACCGATGTACGAGACAAGAGGAGAGAGACGTGCAAGAATCCGGATCTGAAAAGATCATAGGGTATACTGTAGGAGAAAATACTTCAGACAGGTTCACATTTGTTGTATCAGACGTGTCTGAAGTGTCCAAGTGGGAGTATGTGTTCGCGGAGATAGGAAAAAGAAAGGTCATTGGAAGAATCGAGAGAGTGGTCTCCAGGAGTGATCTACTCAACCAGGACATGGATTTCTTATCTGTGAGCAAGTATGTCGAGACTGAACTCGCTGATCATGTTTTCCTATGCCAGGCAAAAAGCCTGGGATCCGTGGAGGGCGATGCGCTTCTCCTATCAAGGAAGATCATTCCGCCTGGATCGCCTGTTATGCGCGCCTCGCAGAGACTGCTTGAGGATCACCTGAGCTACCCAGGGGAGAGGTCGCTGAACATAGGTCATCTCGTTGACAGGAACGATGTTCGCGTAAGCGTTGACATAAATGGCCTGAAGAGGCATCTTGCAATACTCGCGCAGACTGGCGCCGGTAAGAGCAATGCAGCCGCTGTACTGATGGAGGAATTACTGAAGAAAGGTGCTTCAATAATAGTCCTGGACCCGCATGCGGATTACGCACTGATGCGGACCGGAAAAAATGGGGCGAGATATGCCGCTGACATCAGGATATTCAGGACACCACTGAGCAGTGGAAGATATAATGCCCAGACCAGCTCATTATCATCGCTTTTCACCCTGAGATTCCAGGACCTCGAGGCGGACGAGATCTCCGATATAATGGGAATAAAGGAGGAGTGGTCTACGCTCAGGAGGATCGTTGATGATATATGCAGGAGCATGAAGCCGCCTCGTGACCTTGCGTCCTTCCTTTCAGCATACAGGGAGCTGAAGGGCGAGGATTCCTCAAAGATTTCAGGCAGGATCCGTATCCTTGGCAAGATAGGCAGCATATTCTCTGATAATACGACACCAATGGAAGAATACCTTGCGCCTGGGCAGCTTTCCATACTAGATCTTTCGGGCATGGACCAGGCCCTTGCGAACTACTTTGCGCACCGGGTGCTGAATACAATTTACGAGGCAAAGGTCGAAGGTAGCGGAGGTTTTCCCGTTTTCGTGTTTGTTGAGGAGGCCCATAATTTTGTGCCTCCGGGATCCAGGGCGCTTATAGCCCAGATGCTGCGCAAGGTCGCGTCTGAGGGCAGGAAATTCGGCATGTTCCTTGTCGTGATATCTCAGAGGCCAGGCAAGCTTGACCAGGATGTTCTGAGCCAGTGCAACAGCTCGATAATCCTCAGGATAACGAATCCTCTGGACCAGAAGGCGATCATGGAGAGCAGCGAAAGCATGTCGGAATCTATGCTCCAGGATCTTCCATCACTGAATATAGGTGAAGCAGTGCTTACAGGGGAATTCGTGAAGATACCTGTGATCGCAACTATCAGGAAGCGTGAGACTGCTGAAGGCGGAGGCGATGTGGATCTGCTTTCCCTTCTGGAGGAAGCTAGGAAATTGCGTGACAGGCGGCGCGATCCGGCGGAATTCAGGAAAGCGCTCAAGGAGAATTGGTAGGTTTGCCCAGGTTCATGCATTTCTCAGATACTCACCTGGGAAACAGGGAATACATGATGGATGACAGGGAGAATGATTTCTATGAGTCATTCAATGAAGCTATCGACATCGCCGTTGAAGAAAGAGTTGACTTCATAATCCACAGCGGAGATCTTTTCGATACATGGGGACCAAGCAACAGGGCCCTTTCAGAGCTGAAGGATTCTATGGTCAGACTTAGGGAAAAGAACATCCGGACATACATGGTTATGGGCGATCACGACCGGCCGAGGCGGATAGATTATCCTGCCGCATCGATATTTGATTTTCTGGGACTGGTGCTCCTTGGCGCTGAAGACGTTGAGCACAAGGTAATGGAGGATGATACCCTTATCGCGGGAATATCAAACATGAAGGGTTCCCGAAGAGAAAAGCTGCATGGATTGTACGCAAAGGCTGATCAGCTTGCAAAAGAACACAGGAACTCGATACTCATCTCCCACCAGGGAGTATCCGGATACACCCATCCTGAGGATGTGCAGATCCAGGAGATTGATCTGCCCGGAAGCTTCGCGTACCTTGCTTTCGGACATGTTCATGTATCCGCCTACAGAGAGAAACCCAGACCGTTTGCATATGCCGGATCCACCGAGATAAACAGTTCATCGGAGATTGAGGCTTTTCTCAGGGATGGGAAGGCAGTAAACATAATCGACCTTGAAAATGGCGAGGTCGCCATGTCCAGAAGGAAGCTTACAAGACCAAGGGTGCAGGTCAAGATCGTAACTACACGTGACAACTTCACAGATGATGTTGAGCGTCTTCTCCTTAAGTATGAAAATGTAGTGCCAGGCAAAAAGCCGTTGATATTGTCTGAAATTCATGGAAGCTCGGATTTCTCTTACTTCAGGGAGAAAATCAAGGACTTCTCTGACAGGGCCATATTCCGAAGGCCGTTGCTGATCATGGAAAGCGCACCTTCTGTCAGGATCAGTGAGCAGTTTGATCGGAGAAGCCTCTTCGTCGATTATTTCAGGGGTGACGCTAAGATGGCAGAATTGGCCCTTTCTGCCTACAGCATTACATCGAATGAGCCAAAGGAACCTGCGAAGGAAGCCATTCTGCAACGAATACTTGAACGGAGGGGCGAAAGTGCTGATCAAGAGCCTTGAGCTCAACAATTTTCTCTCACACCGCGAAACTGTTATGTTTTTCGACCGTGGAGTGAATATGATAGTCGGCCCCAATGGTGCCGGCAAGACAAGCATACTTGACGGAATCAGGTTCGCAATGTTCGGAAAGGATCGTGCAAGGCTCTCGAATCCCGTCTTGCATGGAGCCACAGCCTGTTCCGTAAAACTTTCGTTCCAGGTGGACGAGGACAGTTACGAAATTACAAGGTCTTTCGGTGCCAGGCAGAAGGACAGGGAAGCTCTGCTTACAAAAAACGGCATAGAGATCGCAAGCTCGCAGGATTCTGTGACCTCTTACATTGAGAAGGAAATCATTGAGATGGATCAGGACGTGTTCGAGAATTCAGTTTTTGTTGAGCAGGGAGAGATTGACGATCTTGTCAATGAACAGCCGAAGAAGAGAAAAGAGTTTTTCTCGAAGATGCTTGGAATAGAGAAGCTCAGCAATACAGCATCCCTGCTGGGTGAGATTTCAGCCGATGTCGGGAAAAAGATCGCCGAAGCACAGGGAAAACTTGAAAGGCTCTCTATCTTCAGGGAGGAGCTCCAGAAGGCACAGGGTGATAAGAAGCGATTCTCCTCTGAACTAGAAGCTGCAGCCGGGTCCATTAGCCAACTTGTACTTGAAGAGAAATCACTGAAGGAAGAGCTGGAAAGGAGGAAGGAGAATGATGCCATATTAAGGGGGAAGGTTTCCCTGCTGTCTTCCAAGAAAAAGGAACTCGAAAATCTCGTGAACGAAATAAACAGTAACCTGAAAAAGCTTGAAAAATATCAGGCTGCGAAAGAAGAGGCAACGCAGATAGGGGAAAATCCACTTTACCGTTATCATGGAGATATCCTGGAAGCTGCGTCTGCAATTTCACGCTTGACTGATCTTAAGAAGAGGCAGGAAGAGCATGAATCCGCCAGGAGATCGCTGGACGAGCTTAGGAAGCAACTCTCCAACCTGCAGCCTGATCATGACCTTTATTCCAGATGCTCATCGGAGCATTCTGAAATTACAAAGAGCCTGAAAACTCTGGAAAAGAATGATGAGGCATGGAGAAAGGTTTCAGACAGGATTTCCGTGATCACTGAGGATATTGCATCGCTTGATTCAAGGATCACCGCCCTTTCTCCGGAGTTGGAAAAACTCTTTGGATCGGGAACCATTGATTCTGCTGTCATAACTGCGAGGATCAACAAGCTCGAAAGCGAGATCGAGGAGCTGGGGAAAAGGATAACTATCAGAAAGAGCGATCTTGGTTCACGTAACGAGAGGAAGAGGGAATTGACCTCAAGGATAGATCAGCTTGAAGGAAAAAGCGTCTGTCCATTATGCGGTTCAACTCTTTCAGCCGAGCATATCAACCGGCTTCAATCCGAGATAGACGAATCAGTCCAGGCAACTCTGGCTGAGATAGGAACGATCGCTGGCGATATTGCCCGCTTGACAGCAGATCAAGAGAAAATGAAAGAGGTGCTTTCTCAGATGCGCTCAAGAGGCGTATCAGACATGCAACAGGCAATGGATGCAATCAGATCCAGGAGGGAAGCACTGGCTGCTTTGCAGAAGGATGAGGAATTGCTCAGGAATTTCCATGAGGAGTTTGCTGAAAAGAGGAGAAAAGCCTACGATCTCGAGAAGAGGATTGAAAGCCTTCAATCCATGGAATCAGGTTACTCCGGAATAAAAGCAAGACTTGAAGCTGCGGAGACCACATTTTCCGGCAAAGATGCCGAAGAAATAGGATCCAGGATGGATGCACTCAGGCAGGAAATAGACAGGGTCGAGACCATGATTGGTTTTCCGGTAGATTCGAGGAAAGTGGATGAATCGACTGCCCTGTATCGCAGATATTTGAGTCTTGAACCAGAATTTAAGGAGGCAGGGAAGCTCTCTCTCTCCCTTGAAGAAAAGAGAGCACGATCCGGGAATCTTGAAGGCGAAATAAGTGGTCTCCAGGCGGATCTTTCGGGCCTGGAAACCAGTGCTTCCTTGCTGAAGAAGCTTGAAAGTGACCTGGACGTGGTTACAGGTAAGCATGCGGAACTCAGCGGAATAGTCAGCTCAAGGCGTGAAAGCATTGCACGCCTTGACTCTGAAATCAGGGACTTAAATTCGAGTATAGTTGATCTTGAGGCCACAGAAAAGTCTGTACATGCCATGAAGAACTCAATAGAAACGATAAACAGGTTGAGGGCTGCTTTCGGAGTTGATGGCATACAGAAGTACCTGAGACAGAAAGCATCAGAATTTATCACCAATGGTACAAGGCAGATTCTTTCTTCGTTTTCTCTCGATTTCGATGATGTTCTTGTGAATGAGGATTTTGATGTTTCCATCCAGAAAAACGGGCTACTTGAATTAGAATCACTGTCCGGAGGTGAAAGGATTGCACTCTCAATCGCACTGAGGATCTCGATTTCCAGGTTCCTTGACAGGGAGCAACGCATGAATTGCTTCCTGATGGATGAGCCGACCACTTTCCTTGATGAGGAGAGAAGAGCTAACCTGAGAAACATACTACATTACGCACTTGGGGAGGAGAGTTATATGCCGCAGCTCATACTAATCACGCACCATTCAGAGCTGATATCCGCTGGAGACGTAATATTCGAAGTCTCGAAAGAATCTGGTGTCTCAAGGGTCAGCGCATGATTCCCGATACATTTTAAAACACCTAAGCATAGGAGTGCGCCGACTTAAACATGCAGGGTCAATTCGAGAAGATAAGCGTAGTCATTCCGACAATAAACGAGGAGAAGACAATAGGTGACATCATCCTCAAGCTAAAGTCACTGGGATCAGTTGAGGTTATTGTCGTAGATACCAAATCTTCTGACAGGACAAAGGATATCGCTGAGAAGAGCGGTGCAATCGTGATAGACCAACCAAGCCGTGGATACGGCCTTGCTTACAAGACGGGTCTCAGCAGGGCACAGGGAGACGTGCTTGTGTGTCTCGACGGTGACGGGACTTACCCTGTTGACATGGTAAAGCCGCTAATCGAGATACTTGATTACTCAAAAGTTGATTTCATCTCCTGCGACAGGATGACGCTCAGAAACAACGTGAACTATACCACACTACATTACGTTGGGAACAGCGTCCTTAACCTGTTTATCAGGGTACTGTTCAACTTTCCGCTTAAAGACTCACAGAGTGGCATGTGGGTCTTCCGTAAGAGCGTTTATGAGAAAATGGGTAATTTAAGCAATGGCATGTCATTTTCACAGGAAATCAAGATAGAGGCGATCAGGAATGGCACTCTGATTGAAATACCCGTGAGGTATGGCGTCCGCGTAACTAAACCAAAGCTCAGGACATGGAGAGATGGCTTCTCCAACCTGTTTCACCTGATGGCCAAGCGGATAAAGGAATGAATTCATAGTTGTCTGACATAATAGCAATGTTTATATTTTAATAACGGCTAATTGATCAAATGCAAGTTCATCTAGGACGCAAGAAGCAGTTAAAAAATGAGCCCCGCAGACCTGGGGAACCAAGACGCTTTATAGATCTCAATGACCTCAATTTCAGTTCAGATACACCGGAAATAAGGACGACTGTGAAGGTTGCGGAAGTTTACAGGTATGAAGATGTCTTCCTCCTGAGGGAGTTCATAAGCGAGGGAAATTTCGTCATCGTAGACTGCAGCAAGATTTACAAGGAAGAGAGCCTTTTCAGGAACGTTGTCGAGGAGCTCAGGAGACTCGGCAAGGAAACCGGAGGAGACATTGCAAGACTTGGGGACTCTCTTATCATTGTGACACCAAAAGGTGTAGGGATCGACAAGCAGAAGGTTCGCGGCAGCCTGATCTGATCATTCTGGAGCAGTGACTTTTGTATTCCTGTTCAAGTTTGAAGGAGTCTTCTTTAGAATGAGTGATGTCCCGGCGACTACGAGGATGGCTGCGACCAGGAAATCCACGGAAAAACCAACATATTGCGATATTACACCCGACGCCAGACCTCCGGCAATCTGGCCAGCGCCGTTTAGGGAATTGTAGTAACCGATCGTCTTTCCCCTGCTTGGCTTTGGGCTTTTCAATGATACTGATGCAGTTTCTGCGATCCCTATGAAACTCCACAGGGAGCCAAGGACTCCATACACCATCAGCGCCGTAAAAATCCATAATGATGATTGTGACATTATGAATGAAATCGCGCCAAATACTGAGAATATTGAAATCCTGGAGATTAGGGCAATGGTCAGCGACCTCCTGATTCCAACCCGGTTGTTTACTCTCCCGGTGTACTGATAAGTCAGAGCGCCGAGTCCTGAGTTCAGGATATACATAATATAAATTTCGACCTCATTTGCACCCAGCCGCTGGATAGCAAAGACCGGATAAGGGATAAAGAAAAGCTGGAATGCGAACATAAGCAGGAATGTACAGAATAGGTAAAACTTAAGATCCCTGCTCAGGGGATTATTTCCCCCTTTGAAACCGACAAAGTGAATTATGGTCGAAGGGAAGAATCTGATCCTTTCCATGATCCGAACGGAATGGATGTTGTTCAGGTGTCTTCTGGACAAGGTCCTCTTTGGTTCCGGTATTGCGAGGTAAATGACTATGGCTGAGAGCAGGTAGATGAATGCGGATATCAGGTAAACTTCCACTAAGATATGTGAGCTGTAGCCGGCAAACAGAGCAATGAAGACAGTTCCGAAGGCCAGTCCAATAACTGTGCCCATGGAAGCTACGAAGTTGAATCTTCCCATTACTCCTGACCACTTATCCTCAGTTGAATTCTCGATGAGAATCATTGTACTGACTGGGACAGAAGCCATTGAAATTATCTGGAATGCCACCAGAACAAGGATGTAACTCATTAGAGCGTGAACATACATAATTGGCAGGAGAGTCAGGAACCCTCCCAGGAATCCAACGATTATGAATACTTTCCTCTTACGATACTTGTCAGATAGTTGGCCCCAGACAATAAGCGCCGGAACAGATGCTGCAGAAGCTATTGCAGAAGTTATTCCAACATCAAAAACATTGAGACCAAGAAAAATGGTAACAAAAAGCGGGATCATTGGGGTGGTCAAGCCTCCAGCTGCGTTTGATGATAGGTAACCTAGGTACCAGGTGTTCTTTGAATAGCTTTCTTCCGGCGGATCCGACCCCGCGCTTACGACCATTATTGGAGCTTCTCCTTTCTGTAGTTATCTTGACTCGATTTACTGCATTCCCGCGACATAATTAGTTATTATGCTTAAAAAACCAGAAGATGGACCACTCACTGTTCTAAGTTGCAGAAGGGTATCCTATGATAGCATACTTGATCAAGCAACAGAGCAATGGAAAAACTCACTTTATTAAGAGATAGGCAAGGAACACTTGGTATATGAAAAATAGAATTCGATTGAAAAAGAGTGGATTCCTGCTGAAATTATAAATTAAAACATTGTTTTCTTGATTGCGCCCTGAACCTTTTTCTTAAGATCTTCGTTTATTTCATCAATTTTGTGCGCTGTTTTCGCATGTTCAGCAATCTTCGGCATTAGCTCTTCAGGGCTGGTTCCCTTGACGCTGAATCCACAATTCATCCCGATATCGGCACACTTAAACTTGTACGGCATTATTATCATTAAGATATTACATGTTTAATATATATACTTAACTAACTTTCCCCGCTGTTGCCTTTATGGTTAAATTAGAATGCAAGCTACCCAGCCACATTGCAAAATGAGGTCAGCACTTCAGTATTGGTATACGAAGTGTTTTTTCGCTTGGCTCTTGGCCCGATATTATATTTTTGATCCGTGCCTTAGAAATTTTCAGTGCCTCTATTGATTGATCCGAAAGAATCCATTTTCTTCCAAGTGACTGGGCAACAACGCCTGTTGTGCCGGATCCACAGAAGAAATCTGCGACCAGGTCTCCCTTTCTTGTCGATGTAGAGATGATCTTTTCCATTAGTTTCTGGGGTTTCTGTGATGGGTATCCAACGCGCTCCTTCGCCTGCGAGTTTATGTATGGTATTTCCCAGACATCCGTTGCATTTACAAGATTGTATACCCCAACCCCGTCTTCAAAGAACTCTGATTTTCCTGCTCCGTAATTCACGAGGCCTGCCTTACGGTAACGGCACTTGGTGTACGCTTTTTCCTTCCATGGATCGATCCGGAATTTTGCAGACTTAGAGTAAACGAGAATTGTATCGTGTTTCCTCGAGAACCTATTTATAGATACCCCTCCGGTCCTATATCTCCAGATTATTTCGTTTACAAAGCGATCGTAGCTGAAGATCGAGTCCATAGCAACCTTTGCATAATGCACAGCGTGCCAGTCCAGATGCAGGTAAATCAGGCCTCTGGGTTTTAAGAGTCGACGCATTTGAGTCAATCTTGGCTTGAGCCATGAAACGTAACTATCGATTCCACCGGACCATGTATCCTGGAATCTGAATTCAGATCCCTGAATTCTAGAAACTGCCTTCCTCTCTTTTCCAGTGAAAAACGGTGGATCGACGTAAATAAGGTCGATGATGGAGCCGGGAAGTCTCTTCATTAGGCAAAGATTATCGCAAAGATACAGGGTGTTAGCATGAAACTGGCATTCCTTTTCTGCAGTCCCTTTTGGCTGTTCATAAAAATTCATTCCTCCATCGGGTGTGCTTTCCTTCTCAATACCCATTTCGTTTTGGTTTTCCGGAAAATTTCGATTTCTCATATCACCTATGCCTGACTTCTGGTCTTTTCAGAATGGTGTAACTAAAAGGGTGGAACTTTCAATGCTTTCATGAGAAGTCCCATTCCCTCTAATCGCTTCGCCTCGAGATTTGAGTGAAGTTCCTTTATTTTAGATCTTTCCTCTTCAGAGTATATTGGGTCCGATATTCCGTCAACGTTTATTGCTACATTCAGAAGAGCGCCTTCAGCAGCCGCAAACCCGAAGATGAGGCCACATCCGGCATCGGTGACAGCATTTTTGTTTCCAAGCCTGATCAGCTCAATTGACAGATCCATAACTTCAAGCGCATTTTCTGCTATATTCAATGGAGGTTGAATCGCTTTCTTGAGGGCAGCTTGAAGGGCTCGAGATCTCTCGAGTTTTTCTTCCTCTGTTCCCTTTGGCATCTTCCATGTTGCCGAAATTGCATTGAAAGCAGTTTCGTCTTCATCCATGAGTCTTTCGAGATCTTGCCTTATTTTGACAGCTTTTTCTCCTATTTCCATGACTCTGGATTCATTCGCCTCGTATCCCTTCTTTCCGATTGTTAATGCGGAAACCATTGATGCCAGGGCATCTCCCACAATCGCTACCAGTGCGCTGGCAGCTCCTCCGCCGGGCACTGGGTCCTTTGCTGCAAGTCTTTCAATAAAATTTTCAAGATTCATACTAGATCACTCCATCATCCTTACTTCAAGAATCTGATCTGTCTTGAAGGAATTAAGTTGTAGGTAATATCTTGATGCTTCCACTATAGCTTCCATCGGTACAAGGCCAACTACCTCTGAATCCGAAATTGTTATTCCGTATCTTTGCGCCTCCAGCTTTACTAACTCAAATGCCCTATATATGGGAGTTTTAGAGAAGTTAGTAAGATTCATTGAGATCTGGACCATGTTCTTTTCCTTGATGAAGAAAGCAAGGGATTTTACGAAGGTGAGCCCGCCGTCCTTAGCTCTCAATCCCTTGGCGATCCTCTTTCCTATATCCAAGTTTGTCGTATTTAGATTGACATTATATGCAACGAGTGGCTCCCTTGAACCTATGATGGATGCGCCGGCAGTTCCCATCAGAGAGGGCCCGAAGTCGGGTTTCCATTTCGGATCTCCAATGCTTTTTGACAGCTCCTCGTATTGAAAGTTCTTGTTTCTTATGTCTTCAAGATTTCTCCTGACATCAAGCAGTGCCGAGTTACCGTACATGTAAACTGGTATGTTAAGTTCTTCACCGATCTTCTGTCCAAGTTTTCTAGAGATTTCGATGCATTCCTTCATTGTAACATCGGAGATGGGGATGAACGGTATAACATCTGAAGCGCCGAATCTTGGATGTTCACCATGATGCTTCGTCATATCTATCAGTCTGGCAGCGGTCCTGATTCCCTCGAATGCTGCTATTCCCACCTTGTCTGGTTCTGCTATGAATGTTACCACTGATCTGTTATGATCGGGGTCCATTTCCCGGTCAAGAACCTTGACTCCCTTTACTGATTGTATAGAAGCCACGATATTATCCACGATATCCCTGTTTCGACCTTCGCTGAAGTTTGGTACGCATTCAACAAGCTGCATGGATGTATATCTTCTCTCCTTAGAAAAATGCAGCGCATGATCTGGACGAATTAGCTCGTGAACTAAATTCCAATTTCCAGATGAAATAGCATAGGGCTGAAAACATGAAAAAATTCAGCACTCCTTCATTTTTACAGGCATCTTAATTCATGATTTTAAATGATGTAGATACCGGCACAACTACAATAATACATTCGCTCTCCCAGAATAGAAAAATCTACTAATATCGAACGGATTAACCATTATATTTGCAACATGTACCGATGGCTATTGTGCGAACGCGATGCATACCTTTAGTTGTGGCTGCCTCCCTTCGCACTGCTTGTTGTAAAACGATGAGGTAAAAAATGATCAACCCGGCAGAATCAGGACTGAACTTGCAGCAAAGACTCACAAGATCTTCTCTCTTTAACGAACTAGGAGACAGGTGGATTAGCAGGAGAAGAATAGTGGCTGGTAGCAGCACAAACCTGATGGAGCTGGGGGAAATCAAGTACCAGGACATTTACAATTACTTTGCAAGAATGAGCAGCATTCGCTGGACTTCTGATGAATTCGATCTGGCGAAGGATCAGAAGGACTATTCACAGATATCTGAAGTTGAGAAGAAGACAGTTGAAAGAGTGCTTGCTTCTTTGGTTTTTCTAGAGAGTGAGTTACTAAACAACTATTATATTATATTGCCATATTTTACGGCACCTGAGTGCTACCTTGTTGGGTCTGCTATAATAGGGCAAACTGCCAACCATACAAATGCTCTATCGGGCATAGTAAGGAGCGTTGTGGCACAGCAGGAGAGAGACCCGCTGTACAACTCCTGGAGAACCATTGAACATTTGAGATTAAGGAATAAGTCGATTAATACCAGATTTGTTGAATTTACAAATAAGCCCCTTTTACTGAATTTCCTGGACGATCTGTTGGTAAGCGTATTTATACAGCTTGTAATAGTTCCATCTGAACTCAGCCTCATCTACTCATCTACAAGAAAGGGGAGGATGCTGGGTACTTTCGAAATATTAAGACGAATACAGCGTGATCTCGATCTTCATTCGCAAACTATTGTTTCTATTTACAGAAAGCTACTTGAGGAGAATTCCACCATTGCCTCCACGGAGTTGAAGGATCACATCCTTAAGATGATTCGTGATCTCACAAACCTCGAAACGGATTTCACCCAGTTTCTCTCAGAAGGAATGATCCCGGGACTCAACAATCTGATGATAGCAAAATTCTCGCAAGCCCAGGCAAACAAGGTGTTGAAGATTCTCTCGATGGAGCCACTGTTCCCAGGTGTAGGCGGCAATCCTATTCCATGGTTTGAGAGTTATTCAGAAATAAGGACTCGCTGAATTAGCCTAATTTTCAATTTGTGTATCCAGACATGGTAATGATATATAATCATGATTGGTCACATATCAGGTAAAAAAAAACAACTTATATCTTAGAACATTGAAAAAGTTACAAACATTTGCAGTATCTCATGAACCAAATGTTCCTAAATATATGCGATTGGAGGGTGAAATTGATTGGAATTTATAATGAAACCGACCAAGGTTATAAACCGCGAAGGGAAGGAAGTACCTATTGATGTTACAAAGATCAGGTCAGTGATAGAGAAGGCCTGCCAGGGCCTAAGGGTTGATCCAATGGAGCTAGAACTCGACTCACAGATCCATTTCACCGATCGGATTTCGACAAAGACAATCCAGGAGACTCTGATCAAGGTTGCAAACGAGAAAGTAAAGATGTCAGAGCCTGACTGGACATTCGTCGCTGCAAGGCTCCTATTGCATCATCTCTACAAGGAGTCATCCAGGAAGCGTGGCGAACCCTACGGCAATTTCTGGAGCCTGGTATCCCATTTAGTTTCCGACGGGAGATATGACTCCCGAGTCCTAAGCGAATATTCAAGGGAAGATTTTGAGATGTTTGAGAAGGCACTAAGACCCGAACGGGACCTGCTACTGGGTTATCCAGGGTTGAAGCATCTGGTTGATCGTTATGCGATCCGCACTAAGGACGAAATTTGGTTCGAGCTTCCGCAGGATGTGTTCATGGGCGTCGCAATATACCTCGCCCTGGCGGAGGAGAAGACTAAGAGAGTATACTGGGCGCTAAAGTTCTACGAGGTATTATCCAATCTTTACATTACGATGGCGACTCCCACACTGGCTCAGGCACGCAGGCCTAAGGGGCAGCTCAGCTCATGCTTCATTGACAGCCCCGATGATTCAATCAATGGAATATTTGATGGATTAACTGCCTTCGCGCAGATCTCCCAGAATGGCGGTGGAATGGGTGTCTACTTAGGCCACATTCGCGGTCTTGGAAGCTCAATCAGGGACTATGCCGGCGTCGGAAGTGGCGTTATCCCCTGGGTAAGGTTGTACAATGATACAGCAGTTTCTGTGAACCAGCTTGGCCAGAGAGCCGGCGCCGCAAGTATATGGCTGGATATCTGGCACACAGATATAGTGGATTTCCTTGATCTAAAGACAAACAATGGAGATGAAAGGAGGAAAGCGCATGACATATTTCCAGGTGTGTGCGTTCCTGATCTCTTCTATAAGAGACTGGAAAAGGGTGAGAGTTGGTACCTCTTTGACCCACATGAGGTGCGAATCAGGAAAGGGTGGAGACTAGAGGAATCATGGGGAGAAGAGTTCGAGAGTAGATATATGGAATGCGTCTCCGACCCATCGGTTCCCAGAAAGGAGATCAGTTCTCTTGAACTGATGGGACTGATACTCAAGAGCCTGTACGAAACTGGCGGACCATTTTTCTTCAACCGGGATACTGTAAACAGGCTCAACCCAAACAAGCACGCAGGAGTCATCTATTCCTCGAACCTCTGCACGGAGATAACACAGAACCAGTCTTCCACTGTCAGGACAAATGAGAACGTTTCCGATGACATGATAACCCTTCAGTACAGGACAGGAGACATGGTGGTTTGCAACCTGTCATCCATCAATCTTGGTAGGACAAACACACCTGAACTCCTTTCGGAGGTAATCCCGGTGCAGGTAAGAATGCTTGATAATGTGATAACCCTGAATAACCTGCCGGTCCCTCAGGCTACCATGACAAACATGAAGTACAGGGCAATTGGCGTGGGAGTGTCAGGATATCATCAGCTGCTTGTGCAGAACGGCATAGACTGGGAATCTGAGGAGCATGTCGCGTTCGCAGACTCCCTGTTCGAGCACATAAACTACGTGGCTGTCAACGCCAGCTGTGATCTTGCCGCGGAGAGAGGATCATACCCTCTGTTCAAGGGCAGCGACTGGGAATCTGGAGAGTATTTCAGCCTACGTGGATATAAGGATCAAAAATGGTTAGATCTGGCAGCAAAGGTAAAGGAGAAGGGCATAAGAAACGGGTACCTTATCGCAATAGCACCGACGGGTAGCACCAGCGTCATAGCCGGATCTACTGCAAGCGTAGACCCGATATTCAAGCCTGTATTCATTGAAGAGAAGAAGAGCTTCGTCATCAAGAGGGTCGCCCCGGAACTGACCGCCGAAAATGCTCGACTATACAAGGAGGCGCATTCAATCGACCAGTCATGGAGCATTAAGGCAGCCGCGGCCAGGCAGCGGCACATAGACCAGTCCCAGTCCCTCAACCTCTATGCTACACAGGATCTCGATGAAGAGAAGTTTCTTAGCCTATACTATGATGCTTGGAAGCTTGGAGTCAAGACACTGTACTATTTCAGGAATTACACAAAGGACGAGGATGAAGTGAAACAGGATGCAGAGGCATGCGAGTCATGCCAGGCATGAGATGAAGAATATGCAGAAGAAATTATTGTTTAACCCTGATGGAACAAGGGATTTAAAGTTCCAGAGGCTAATTGGCGGTAAGTCTACCAACCTGATCGAATTTGCAAACGTGAAGTACGACTGGGCAGAACAACTATACAGGAAGATGCGCCAGTTCTTCTGGATACCTGATGAGGTTCCGCTCGGAGACGACAAGAGGCAGTATCCAAAGCTCACGGAAGCCGAGCAGACTGCGTACAAGAAGACACTGGCATTCCTGATCTTCCTGGATAGTATACAAGTGGATAACCTTGGCGCCCTCGCACTATATATTACAGCGCCTGAAGTTGTAGCCTGCCTCAAGACCCAGGCATTCTTTGAAACGATACACGCTCAGAGCTATGATTACCTCCTAACGTCGGTGGTTGATTCGCTGACCAGGGATGAGGTTTATACTATGTGGAAGGATGATGCCAACCTGCTCACGAGAAACAAGTTCATAACAGACCAGTACCAGGAGTTCATTGAAAATCCAACCGAGCGTGCTTTTCTCAGATCTTGCATGGCCGATTACCTGCTGGAGGGCGTATACTTCTACAGTGGGTTTGCCTTCTTCTATGCCCTTGGAAGACAGGACAAAATGGGAGGTACTGTGAGCCTGATCCGCCTGATCCAGAGGGATGAAAACACACACCTTGCCCTTTTTACCCATATACTTAGGACGTTGGCCGACGAAAACCAGGAGTGGTTTACCAGCGGTATACGGAATGAGCTGACTTCGATGCTCAAGACCGCCGTCGAGCATGAAATATCATGGGGAAAATATGTCACAAGGAACCAGATCCTTGGTCTTTCCGACACAATCATAGAAAACTACATAAAGTATCTTGGAAATATGCGTGCGGAATCGATCGGACTTGAACCACCGTATGAGAAAATCAAGCATCCAATGCCCTGGGTTGACAGTTTTGCAGCCATGAACTCCACCAAGACAGATTTCTTTGAAAGAAGAGTAACAAACTACCAGAAGTTCAGCGGATCAATGAATTTCGATAAGTTGAAGCCTCCGGGCTCCACCTGATTTTATACTCAGGAGAATTCGTCTTTAACCCCAAGTATTTTTGACTTCAGTGTTTTTAACGAAAATAGGAGGATAATCGCTCCAAGGAACGATATCAGGAAAAGAAGGATAGCGCCAATCTTGACGGGCCCATAATTGAACCTTGCTCCCAGTTTGTAAACAGTGAGGCAAGCCATTATATAACCGACTATTCCAATAAGACCGCCAAGAATTACTAGGGATAGCCCCTCGATCAGCATTACGTAATGTCCAGAAAGATATGCAAGACTGAACTGCGTTGCAGAATATGAATTGAGAAATCCAATAGAAACAATAGCTCCGGGGATCAGCAGAACCAGTCCTACGAAAAGAACGTACGTGGCTGTAACTCCGGTCCTGTATTCTGAGTCTATTATCCTCATCATTGAAAAACCATGATTCATTATAATGAAGCTAACTATCGATATCACAATCATTCCTATGAGCGTATATTCCAGCATGGGCATCTGGCTGGCAAGCTTCGGGCCGTCAATCGTGACTGTCGATGGATTGTAATAAGGCTGAAAAGTATTGAAGAGCAGGTTGACCTGGAACGGTGAAGCTACAATATAGAGAATCTCTTCTACGATAATGAGCGGCATTGCGAATCTCAGGAAGTCCATGCCTCTGGTGAAAATGCCCCTCCTGTCTATCCTGATCCTGGATTCTGCAGTCACTGATCGGGGCAGAATGGCAGCGCATATCACACAATTTTCGAGGACGTCCTCGTTAATTGCACCGCATCTCTTGCATTCTCTGACCATTAGATGCGTAGAATGCATAAATGATATATATAATTATCATGATGAAAAAGGAATTAACGGATTTCCATTGACTTGGGGCAGTACTCACACGTCAAAGAAAAATAAATATGGAATATGTTATTTTCCTTTCCCGAGCAAAAAGAAAGCTCACAAAATTAAATATGATTTTAAAATTACCGTGGAAGAGCAGGGGTTGTCGAGATTGGTCAAAGGCGCCAGATTGAGGGTCTGGTTCCGTAGGGATACGTGGGTTCAAATCCCATCCCCTGCATTCCACTGACTATCCTGGATCGGGTTCCATGTATTTCGATCTCGACCATCGACATGAAGCATCTCTTTGCGCATACTTCTAATAGGAATACTTAATTATGACTATACATCAATATACGATGCACGAACACGTAAGGTGTTTATCATGGTGCACTGATAACAGGAAGAGCGCGGAGCTTAAAGGATAGTAATGCAAACCGGTAAGGGCGATATTGCCTTTGTTAGAAAATTCCAGGATTCAGATCTTGATGAGGTCGTGAACCTCGCCAATTCATCGCTTACTGAATACTATGGGATCGACCTGATTTACGACCTTGCCAGACAGTGGCCTGATGGCTTCCTCGTCTACCAGTTCGGAAACCGCGTAGCTGGGTTCCTTGCGGGCTCGAAGTATTCGACAAACGAGGCCAGGATCCTGCTCCTCGCTGTTAACAGATCCTATAGGCGGATGGGCATTGGTTCCACCCTGGTGGAAGATTTCACCAGGATATGCTCGCATCTTGGAATGATGAGCATGCGTCTTGAGGTCCGAGTTGATAACATTGAGGCAATAGACTTCTACAAGAACCTCAAATTTGTGATCATATCAACAATGAAGAGTTATTACAGTGACTCTTCTGATGCTCACATTATGTGGCGCCTTATTTCGTAATAAGACCCTGGAACCAGAGGAACTCATTACAAAATTTATTAGCGGTACTCATTTTCATTGTGAGCGGTAAACGATTGCAGTAAGGAGATTCGGAGAGTATTATTGGAATGTTATAACAATCGTAAACGTTTAGCTGTGTTCGGCGGGTTCTATTATCCTGCTGCTACCTTTAACAATTCTCACCAGGTAAAGGTAACATTTTCTTAATCATATCTTTGCTCCTTTGCATTAATACGCCCGTAAATATATTCGAACATCCCCCGGTTGAGCAAACCCAATGAAGGAAACGCCAACAATAACAATTGATCTGCCATCAAGAGTCTTTGCGTTGGGCAATGACACAACCAAAGTTCGCTTCAACAATTTGGAATAGTTAAGAGGAAGCAGTTGCAAACATGGCAAAAACCGGAAAACCTACGATATACAGGTGGTAGCCGTCTAAAGGCTACCTTGTCGTAGAAGTTTTGAAAGAGGGCGCAAGGCATCACCCGCCCCTACCCAATACAGGCTCTCTTGAGGAAGACCCTGTTGCTTTATTCAGGAACCGGTCTGAGGGATTAAATGGGAAAATATCAACAGCGTTTAATGAGTTAATCAAAGACGCACCAGATGACAAAAAACTCCTTCAGGAAATTCAGAAGTTCATAGAAAGCTGAAAAGAAGGCATTCTTACAGTTTTGCAACGCGGTTCAGAAAGGAATGAAATAGCAGCAGATGTTGACAACGGCATACTTGCGGATCTGATATACGGGTCTAAGTTGTATTGATTCCTGCTAAACCCTAAGCCCGTTGATGGTGAATTTGTAAGACATGTTATTGGAATCATTCATCACTTGAGACATTAATTTCCCATGGATGCGGGGTGGAAGAAAGTCCTTGAACCAGGTCAGGGAATTCCTAGATAATATTGGCACGCAAATTGAAAGAGGATGAAGACCATTTCGGCAATGGAAAGGAAACTAAGGGGACCTCTCGAAATGGCAATTATATTTGATTATAAGGGAAAAGTGTGATGGAAGCACAACCGTTTTAGAAGAAGCTTAATGGAAGAAAAGGCAGGATTCCTCTATATCCAAAGAAGCCGCGATGACTAATTCCTGGAAATAAGCGTTACGACGTCTTCATCCTCGAGTTCATAATCAAGGCCAGCCCTGATTTCACTTTGCTTCCGTTTGCTGTTTAGTATTATTGCATACCTGAATGATGAAAGCATCTCCCTGCTTATCCTGCGGCATACATCCCTTACCTTCACACCTGTTCTTAGAATCAACGGTCGTTCGTAATCTATTTCCCCGGACTTTTCCCTCAGGTATATCCTCACAAGGCTCAGCCCCCTGAATATAAGATCCTTGAGGTCTTCGATTCCTTCGCCGGTGCTTGCTGACACAAAGATCGACTCAATGTTAATCGGCAGTAGTGAAGCTACCTCGTCCCTGTCATGCGGAAGATCATTTTTGTTTACTGCAACCACAGCGGGCACATGCATCGTGTTCCCTCTGAGGAAGTCAATGATGTCGTCCACGTCTACGTTTTCCCGGATGTAGAGGTCGCAATTTGTGATCTTGAATTCTTTCAGTATTTCCTTTATTTCTACTTCCCTGATCTTTATGTTCTTGGGTGAATAGATCCTTATTCCACCGCTTCCGGTTTTCTTCATTGCTATGTTCTTCCTCTTCCTGCCGACAACGATCCCTGCCTTTCTTAGTTCAAGTATAATTGTATCGAGACCCTTGTTCTTTACATCAGTTATAAGAAGGATAAGATCTGCCGCACGTACTGCACTCAGAACCTCCCTGCCACGACCAGATCCAGTTGCTGCGTTTTCGATGATGCCTGGAAGGTCAAGTATCTGCAGGATTGCTCCATTATACTTCATTGTGCCCGGGATGACCTTTAAAGTTGTGAATGCGTAACTACCGATTTCACTTTCTGAATTCGTGAGTCTGTTAAGAAGGCTGCTCTTTCCAACATTTGGAAAACCAACGAGCGCGACGGTGGCATCGCCGCTCTTCTGTATTGCAAAACCTCTCCCGCCTCCCTTCTTATGGGTCTCCGCTTCCAGTATGAGCTGTGACATCTTTGCCTTGAGTATGCCGATATGGTGCTCTGTTGCCTTGTTATACTGGGTCTTCTTAATCTCGCTCTCGATTTCCTTAATCCTTTCCTCAATTGTCGGCACAACTATCTCCTTATCTTCAACTCATATGCATGGATTGTTTCAGTTTCGAAATGCTCACTCCCCAGAAGAGTGAAATGGAAATCGCTGAACTCATTCACAAGGGAATTTATATTAGTGAGATCGGAAAGGATCATATATATACTGCCCCCTTCGGCGAGGTGGCCGGAAGTGCTTGCAAGGAACCTCCTCGTAACCGCGAATCCATCTATGCCTCCATCCCATGCTACTGAACCTTCTGTTCCATCTACAACAGGGAGATATGGCGGGTTGAACAGTATGGTGTCATATTTCCCTTTTACAGCCTGGTACAGGTCCGAATGAAAAAGCTTCACCTTTACATTGTTCAGGGAACAATTATATCTTGCACACTCCAGGGAATTATCAGATATATCGACTGCATCTACCTGGAGACCCATTCGGGAAAAATATATCGCAATCAGTCCCGAGCCGGTGCCTATCTCAAGAACCTTTCCCCTGCATTTCGCTTTTCTTAAAAGAAGGAAAGTATCCTCTGCCGGCTCATATACCGGATACTCTACGATATATGAAATTCCCCGGTAGTTCTTCAGAGGCATGCGAGGTTAATGTCCAGCACATTCTTAAATGATAATGCGCCTGCGTGATTGTCTGAGAAACCTGTTACTCGAGAATTAGGCGCTGAAATACATCAATAATAGGTATTTGTTTAGCCTCACATCTATTTCTCCCATCTGGATATAATGAGGAACTACTGTGATGGCGTACGGGAAAGTTTTTCATGTTGTCGCACTGTTGCAGAATGCTGGTCTCTTAACACTCGAATCCAGATCTTTACATCGATGGGCTGGAAAATATTTTTAACTGGAGATTTTGCACATATATTGATCTGCGTTTACACAGTAATACACCATCCTGAGGAATATGACCTATACATATTGAATTGTGCATGGCACTTGACTAAAGACAGACTGTAATTAGGCCGTCAACGCTTAAATATATAATATACATATTAAGATGTGCGACTCAACCTTATCTGGAAGATGGCACTCTTTATTGTGCTTTTAGTCATAGAAATTATTGCAATCGTTGTTTTATCTTCTGATGAAAATTACGTATCAACTTTTCATAGCGCAATAATTAGCTTCCTTTTTTTCATTATTGCACTGTGCGATGTAGTGTTACTCTGGAACCTCTTTGATTACAAAGAGAAGCCACAATAGGAGCACTTTCAAAAACAGGTATGCAATACACTATGCGTTAGTTTACCTTAATTACGAGACTCAATAAAACTTCATGATTGAGTATATTTCAATATCAATCTAAAATTGCCGCGTTCATTACGGGGCAACATTAAATAATGAATATGTATGCAGCGCAGATCAGTCATATATAATATGATTCAATTGATGTGGAGCTGATTAAAGATTGACTTTGAAGATCATAGTGGCAGAAAAAGCAGATGCTGGAAGACGCATTGCATACTTCCTTTCCGACGGCAAGCAGAAGGCAAAAAAAGGCAAAGGGCTTAATTATATAGAATTCAAGAAGGGCGACGACGATTATGCTCTGGTCTCTCTCAGTGGGCATGTTGTAGAGCTGGATTTTCCAAAGGAGATGAATGACTGGAGCAGCGTTGACCTGAATGATCTCATATTCGCCAAGATTGACAAGAACCTGAAGAACCGGACTGTCGGCAATACGCTGCTGGATTTTGGTGGCAAGGATAGCGAGTTCATAATAGCAACCGACTATGACCGTGAAGGAGAGTTGATTGGCACCGAGGCGCTGGAACTTGCAGGTATCGCAAGAAATTCTCCAAGCAACAGGGTAAGAAGGGCAAAGTTCAGCACGCTGACTAGGGAGGAGATCGAGACTGCATTTGATAACCTGATCGGTGTGGATTATGACCTGGCAGATTCGGCGGGCGCAAGGGAAGAAGTGGATCTTATATGGGGAGCAGTCCTGACAAGGTTTTTCTCTGTATCGACGAAGAGGCTTGGCAAGGACTTTCTCTCCGTGGGCAGAGTACAGACGCCAACACTCGCTCTAATAGTCGACAGAGAGAACGAAATCACAAACTTCAAGCAGGAAACCTTCTGGAAGATAGTCATAACGTTCTCCAAGGGAGGACATTTCCAGGGTGTTTATGAAAAGGGCCAGCTATTCGACAAGGATGAAGCAGACAGTGTGTTTGCTGCAGTTAACGGGCAGAGCGGTGAAACCAAGTCATTCGAAAAGAGCGTCCAGCGCATATCAAAACCTCCGCCATTCAACACTACAGAATTCCTGAGGGAAGCGAGTAGGATTGGGATAAATCCTGCAAGGGCAATGGCTATAGCCGAAAGCCTCTATGTGAAAGGTTACATAAGCTACCCCAGGACTGACAACACGGTTTATCAGAGAAGCATCAGCCTGACCGGGGTCCTGAAGAAGCTGCAGAAAGGTGAATTCAGGGAAGAGGTGGAAAAAGTCCTGGCACAGGATTCAATACGGCCATCAAGAGGCAGGATGGAGGCTACAGATCACCCGCCAATTTATCCGGTGGCAGTGCCTAAAGCCGCTGACCTGAAGGGTGATTTCCACAAGGTTTATGAGCTCGTAGTCAGGCGGTTCCTGGCCACACTTTACAGGGATGGGGCACGTGAAGTAAGGAAAGCTTCAATCCTTGTATCCGGACACAGCTTCAACTCGGAGGGTTCGAAGATCATAGACGAAGGCTGGCTCTCTCTGTATCCATACCGGAAAGTGTCGGAATCGTATCATCCGGACCTGATGGAAGGTGAGAAAGTGAAGGCAGTGAAATGGGAGATGGTGGAGGATCACACAAAGCCACCTCCAAGGTATGATGCGGCCAGCCTGCTGAAGCTGATGGAGACGTTGCGGCTTGGAACGAAAAGCACAAGGCATGACATCATACAGAAGCTCCAGGACAGGGGATTCATTCAGGGAAACCCTGTTCGTCCCACGCACCTGGGCATCGGATTCATTCAGGCTATAAAGCTCATTAATTCGCCGATATCGAAACCTGAGATGACGGCCAGGCTGGAGGAAGACATGGACCGCATCACCAGGAAAGAGGTTTCCAAGCAGGAAGTGGTGAACGAATCGAGAGATATGCTTACGAATGTCCTGAACGATTTCATTTCCAACAGGCAGAGAATTGTCGAAGTAATTAACAGTTCAGCAAAGAAGGGGGATACCGTTGGAACATGCCCTGAACATGGGACAGACCTCATCATCCTGAAAAACCGTGATTCAGCTAAGATCAAGTGCACAACAGACGGATGCAGGATTGATTTCTATGTTCCTGCAAACGCGCTAATCAAACTTGAGGAGAAGAAATGCCCTGAGTGCTCGCTTCCCCTGATCAGGATAATCAGGAAGGGGCAGGCTCCTGAGACCAAGTGCATAAATCCGGCATGTAAATTCAACACGAAGAATGCAACCCTTGGTACATGTCCTGTTGATGGGGGTGACCTGGTCATAAGACAATCCAGGAGCGGAAAAAGGTTCCTTGCATGCTCTAATTATCCAAAGTGTACACAGACTTACTCCCTGCCTCAGATGGGATTTATTTCCTCTACTGGAGAGAAATGCCAGTTCTGTGGCGCTCCCTTGCTGGTTTCGGCCAGGAAGGGATACAGGTGGAAGTTCTGCCCGAAGATAGACTGTGATTACAACAAGAGGAAGAATGAGCCAAGAAAAGAAGAGAAGGTTAAGTCCTGAAGCCTGGACGATAGTACTCTTTGTCATATCTTCGGTACTGGCCGTACTGTTCACTGAAGGTTTGACTTCATCTGGTTATCAGGGAAGTTCGAGCACGACGGAGAGTTTTTCTTATTTTATCGTTTACATAGTTGCGACGATCGTCATTACGCTCCTGATCCTGTTTCTTGCCAGCAGGAAAAAGGGCCGGTTTATAAGATACATTTTCCTCTTTGTCATGGTTTATGTTGTCTTTTTCGTTGCCTTGGTCGCGTCCAACTATGCATATGCCTATCTGGAATACTATTTTCTCTATATCATTTACGTGCCTTTTCCGCAGCTTGCAAACATGTTCACTGCGGACTTTTATCTCCTGTGGCTCCTTCCTACTGCTGTAATCGGCTATGAACTCTTCACGAAGCCGAACTGGTTGGTCATAAACATAACAGGACTGATCATGGCAATCGGGATAGCATCTATCTGGAGCCTGTTCCTTGGAGTCTGGTTTGCTCTTGCCCTTCTCGTGATACTTGCAGTCTACGACTACATCTCGGTGTTCAAGACAAAGCACATGATTACCCTTGCGAAGGTAGCCCTTGATGAAAGCATACCCATGCTTTTCGTGGTGCCAGAATCATCCAATTTTGATATGTCCTCGATATCGATCGAGAACAGGGGAGACAATAAGGCGGTACTGCTTGGGTTTGGCGACATAGCAATACCCACAGTTATGGTAGTGTCTTCCACAGTATACGGAATCAGCAGGTCAATTTCCTTCTTCCTGCTGCCCCTGATTGGTGGTGTTATCGGTATGATTTACCTAATGTTCTTCATGAAGAGGAGGCCTGCTCCCGGTTTGCCAGCCATAAACACCGGGGTCATTGCAGGTTTTGCGATTGCACTTCTGCTCACCCTGATTTGATCTTTCAGTGCAGGAATACTCTTTTTCCCGTGAAATATAGCGGGATAGAATACTCTTCACATTTCTTGATTACCTCTTCGTCCCTGATTGATCCTCCTGGCTGGATTATTGCTGCTATGCCAAGTCTCCTTGCTTCCTCAACGCTGTCAGAAAAAGGGAAATATGCATCTGAAGCAAGCACGGATCCTTCTGCTTTTTTCCCTGCAAGTTCGCCGGCTATCTTTAAAGCGCGCACCCTCGAAGTTTGGCCGGAACCCGTTCCCGTCACCATGCGTGATTTTGCCAGGACTATTGCGTTGCTCCTCGAATGAGCCACGACCTTCCAGGCAAAAATAAGATCTTCCATTGCATCAGGTGATGCACGGGCGGTTGTCTTCAGTTCAGGCTGGATGGGCATTGGCCTGAGAGGTGTCTGTGTCAGTATCCCACCGGAGACCGATCTAATGCGCATACTTGAGTCAGGCGTGAAATTCGCCCTGAGGATCCTGAGGTTTTTCCTTTTTCTCAGTATTTCAAAAGCTTCCTTGGAATAGGATGGGGCAACAACTACCTCAGCGAAATTCTTTGCTATCAGGCTTGCAGTATCATGGTCAATTTCCATGTTTGATGCCATTACGAAGCCATATGCAGATTCAGGATCAGCCGCGAATGCGTTCCCGTAAGCTTCTGAAAGCTTGCCGGATGAGGCAACTCCGCAGGGAGTCAGGTGCTTTACAATAATCACTGTAGGATCTTCAAACTCAATTGCGGTTTCGTATGCGGCATTGGAGTCGAGTATGTTGTTGTAGGAAAGTTCCTTCCCGGACATCTGAAACGCATTCGGAATGCCTAGTCCGTCTGTACCGTGGTACATGAATGCTTCCTGATCGGGATTCTCACCGTATCTCAGCCTTATTCCGTTCTGGAATGAGAGAAAGAGGTTTTCCATTCTTTTTTCAGGAAGGAGTTTCTGCGTGAGCGAGTTGTATATCTCCATGTCATACTGAGCTGCCACAGCGAAAGCTTTCACGGCAAGTTCCTCCCTCGTCTTAAGAGGAACTGACCCATTCTGCTCTATTATCTGTGAGACCCAGTTGTA
Organism: Thermoplasmatales archaeon; assembly: GCA_027366585.1. Taxonomy (GTDB): domain Archaea; phylum Thermoplasmatota; class Thermoplasmata; order Thermoplasmatales; family Thermoplasmataceae; genus UBA582. Next base: position 164,963 of record DAHXNF010000036.1, read on the forward strand.
CTCCTCAGGAGCAGTAATCACAGTTACATGGGCATAATTCTTGGCTGCAGCCCGGATCAGCGAGATGCCACCAATGTCTATATTCTCAATCATTGCACCGAGGTCTCCTGTTCTGGACGCATCCTGGAATGGATAGAGGTTTGATATTACCATGTCAAAAAGAGGGAATTTTAGCGCTTTCATCTCATCGTTGCTTTTCGCGTCACGTTTCGATAAGATCCCTGCAAAGATCGATGGTACGAGTGTCTTTACCCTGCCCCCGAGCAGTTCATCAAAGCCGGAAAGAGAGGAAGTACTTACTGCATCAATGCCGGAAGAGTTAAGGAATTCAGCTGTTTTTCCCGTAGCATATACAATGTCACCCTTGCGTGTGATCTTTACGAGAAATGTGTCAAGTCCTTTTTTCTCAAAAACGCTAGCCAGAATGTTCATGCCCGACAATACAGCGCAGATAAATCACTTTTTCTTTATAGCATCCAAAGTCCTTTATGAAGGAAATTAAATCCGGGGCGGATCTTCGTGGAGTTATAAGTGAAATGGCCCATGGAGAGCCGGGATAATGCTTAACCCGGTGCAATTTTCAGTTAAAATAATACAAACCTGTCATGTATTCCTTTTTTCATCAAGTACCGGATGTATGGTCATGATAATTGCGGTCGTCGGAAAAGGTGGTGTTGGAAAGACCTCTGTGGCAAGTGCAATTGCACTTGAGCTTTCCAGGATTGGAAAAACATTGATTGTCTCCACCGACTTTATGCCATCACTCGAGTTTATTTTCACTGGCGCTGACCCGCTAAGTGTTATGGAACTTTCCGAGGAGGGCGTATCAAAGGAGTGGGAGAAGGTATACGGCAAACAGGTGATGGAAATTGCGGGAGAATTCATGGAGGCTGATGATGAGATAATTCACCACATATCAAGTGCACCTGGTGTACCAGAGGAATTCATGATATCGAGCATTATCGAACAAGAGAAGTCAGGAGCATTCGACTTCATAGTGTGGGATACGCCTGCTTCTTCGTCAACTATGCATCTGCTTGCGCTTGAGAGGGATTTCTACAATCACCTGAACAGGGATGTCAAGTTCTACTTGAAGCTCAAGAAGAAGTTCCGCATCTCAAAGACTATAGAAATATTAGACGCCTGGAAGCAGTTGGCAGAAGACACATGGGCGGGCCTGGAGAGAGTTAATTTTATCCTTGTTTCGACGATGGATGAATTGGCCTTGAGGCAGTCCGATACGATAAAAAGCGATCTTGGAGAGATGGGATTCCGAGTCGCATTCAAGATCTGCAACCGTGTTAAGCGTGGGCAACCGGTCTCCGGGGTATGCTCCGTACTCATAGAGGAAGAGACAGGAAGTGCACGGGAGATTGTTGAGGCAATAAGGCCGCAGGTAAGTTCGGCATTGGGACTGCTGAGCGTTATCCCAAAAGAGGAATGAACATATCACTCTCATATGGAATTATTGATGTACTAATGTGTGTTGCTCATTTGCGCATCAGGATTAAAATACTCAGATTGCTTATATAATCATGTCATCTAAATACAATTTTTTTGTATTCCTGCTTTCTGGCATAGTTCTGGTTTTTGCAGGAATGTTTTTTAGCACGTTAATTGTTAGACGAGTGGGAGCAAATTCCGGACAAACTGTATTCTATTGGTCATTTAGCACCGTTTATCCAGTAGTAAATCCCCATGCTTTATTAACAATAACATACGAAGTGCTACTGCCTTGGCTTTTGACAGCATCAGTACTAATTATTGCCGGCATTTTCCTAGTATATGAAGCTGGAAAAGCGAGGAGTGGAACTGCAAAATAATAGGAGGTTCTGGTATAATCCAGAGTGGGAGTTGCCCCGAGAAATTGGTAGGGATAATTATTGGACACAATTGATGAGTGAAGTAATTTATGAAGAACCTTAAAATAGAATTTTTATTTACCGGTTAAGTATGAAATTCTCCTTCAGAGAGATACAATCTTACATTTACATTATCATGGCTGCGGTATCCATAGTTGTTTTTGTAATAGTTTTCAATAATCTTTTAGTGGGCAATCAGGCAATAATCAAGTCAGGTCTATCGTTTGCTTCAACGGGGGACTGGATGTACTGGATATTTGTTGTTAGCCTTATTGGCCTCATTCTTTTCATTTACCTATACCTGAGGTTTCTAATTGATGCCAAGAAATTCACCGAGATAATCTCCGGAAGCAGCAAGCAGAGCTTTATCAAGAACCTCAAGGATCTGGAACGCATCGCTTATAAGCTTGGGCCAGCGTTTGAAAAGAAGCTCCAGGATGCAAAGTCCCACTGGAATTACAAGGGATGAAATTTTATTTTATCATGTCCCTGACGAACTGCGGCAGATTCAGGGCCCCGTGCAATATTTCAGAATTGAAGTATTTTCCGCTTCGTTCATTGCTCTGGAATCTAAGATCAGAATCAGAACCCATCGTGAAGGACCAGAAACCGCTTGGGTATGTTGGAATAAAGCAGCAATAGGTGTAAACGTTCCTGAATGCCTTTTTCATGCCGCTGTTTGCAAGTTTGATAGCCTTTGGCTGGTAAAGAGGGGAACCGGACTGAGTGACTGCCACCCCACCGGGCTTGAGCGCACCATGGATGGATTTGTAGAACTCTTCCGAGAATAGGCCCTCGGCCGGACCTTCAGGATCTGTGCTGTCGACCAAGACAAAGTCGAATTTATTGCTTATGTTTCTGACATATTTTATTCCATCATCGATTATCAGGTTGCACCTGCTGTCCTTGAATGCCGACGACAGGTCCGGAAAGAACTTCTTTGAAACTTCAACCACCTGGGAGTCTATTTCGACGTTTGTTACATTCCTGAATCCGAGGGACAGGAGGCCTGATGCAGTTCCTCCATCGCCGCCACCTATTACCAGGGCGGATTCCGGCTTAATGCCAAATGCATAAAATGGCATCATTGTGATCATCTCGTGGTAGATGTGCTCATCGTATTCTGTGAGTTGCACTGTTCCATCTATGGTAAGGAGCTTGCCAAAATCATATGTCTCAAAGAGATCAATTCTCTGGAAATCTGTGCGGACGGAAAGAAGCTGGTCCTTCACCCTGAAAGAGAGTTGAAGGTTATCCGAGTACCTTTCTGAGAACCAGTTTTCTATTAACTTCACTGGCGCTGATCGAAATGGCATATTTAAGTATTTATTTGAGCCAGACCAAAATTACAGTGTGCATTGCTGGAATCATTCCAGACAGCAAAAACTTTGCATCGTGCGACAAATACCTTTAATTTTTCGGACGCCGTGAATATTCCAGCAAAGTCACTATTATTTGCTAAGAATAATATTGCAGATTCACTCAGGATATTTTGATGCTGATGTTTGACCAATGCAACATTACCACAGCATTCATGTCACTTTATTTATATGAAATTTTTTTTATGCAAATAATTAGATTTAGTTTAATGACGCATTATGGCATATGGATTAAAAACCAAATCAAAATATTTTAATACTAATTTGTACATGCACTTATAGGAGGTGCCAAATGGTAGGAATCAGCGAACTCTCTAAGACGGTATCGAAGAAGACTTCGACAACGCAGAAGCAGGCCAGGAACGTCATCAAGACATTTTTGGACAACGTTGTTTCGGAAGCAAACAGGGGATCCAAGATCAACCTTGCAGGCTTTGGTATATTCGAGCGCAAGACCCAGCAAGCAAGGAAGGCAAGAAACCCGCAGACCAGAAAAATAATTGACGTGCCGTCAAAGAAGAAATTCGTATTTAGAGCATCAAGCAAGGTCAAGTACAAGTAATTTTCTTGATACTGGCCTATAAATTTTAATGTGAATTTTTTTAAAACTTAACATAATTATTTTCAACACATCCTTTTGCTTACTTTGAGAATCTGTGCGTATGATCTTTATATTATACCGGCGGCTGAGCAATTATTTCAATAAGACTATTTCGATCCTGCAGGCTCAGCGAAGCGTCTGGGCTTTGCTGTTTCCTCTTTTATCAAATGCTGATTGATCAATGTTGAAGCAGTCTGTGCATCTGTAATATCAAGGTCGGCAAGCGTACTGTCAAATAGCCTAAATGTCCTGCTCTTCTTGATCCTCTTCACTTTCTGAGCTTTTCCCTCAAGATCATGCTCCTCCTCCTTTACGACCCGTATGTTCTGGGGATCTAGAAGTGGATCTGTCTTTTGGATCTTTTTAGTGATCCGGTTGATGTGCTTTCTTCTTATCAGGACAACTGAAGCGAACCCATGCTTCCTGAAGTATTTCGAACGCTGATCCAGGTGCAAAGCCGATATCTCCTGATAAGGAATTATGTAAACCCGAAGGCCGTTTCGCCAGACATTCAGGATAACCCTCCGATCCGTTATGAAATATTTCGTCTTCTTGAATCTAGAGTCAATCTGCCGTTTACCAAAATATAGCCCTACCACTGTAGCAACTGCATAGGGCAGGGTTTGGAAGAGTGTAGAGTAAAAATTTGAAAATGCAGACGTTTCCTCCAAGGAGATGACAAATGGAGTCAGAAGAGTGGACAGCATCGAAATATAAGCGATATGGATGTAGTATTTTCTGAGCCCAACTGACGGAGCCATTTCTGCAAGAAGCTTTTCACCCTGTTCAAATTGTTGCACCTGGACCGGAGTTTCCTTTAAAGGATTGATCACCTTCACCTTTTTTACGGGCTTTGCTCCAGTCAGCATTGAGCCACATGAAGAACAGGAGATGGCACCAGCATCATTTACAGCACCACATTCAGGGCAGATAACTTTCTTCATTTATGTTCCTATTTCTTTTTTATATTAACCTTTTTGCACGTTCATGATGACCTTTCATGATGGCAGAATCTTATAATTGGCTGCTTTGAAATGTTTACCCTAGGAAGACCTCAAAATGCTTATGAAGTATTGTAAAAAAAAGGATCGGGTCTATCGCCTCTCTCCTGGTTCTATTTTACGCGTTTGTCCTCCATGATTTAAGATGTATTAATTCTAGAAAGAAGCTTGCAAAGGGATATTGTTTTCCCTTTGTTTATACACGCATTGCATCCAGACACGTTTAGTAGAAGGACCCAGATTTGTCTCCTATTGAATTGTCTGAATGAGAAAAATGTTTGAAAAGTAAAATATCCGCAGTGGTGATATCTATCAGGTTTCTATGTTGGATTATGACAGTTCCATGCTTGATTATCTCGGCATTAAGGGCTATGAGGAGCTTTTTTCAGATATACCGGCAAAGGTCAGGAAGAAGAGCCTTGACTTCGAGCCGCACTGCTCAGAGTACAAGCTGATACGGGACGCCACAATGTTGTCTGAATCCAACAGGTTTGACGGCTTTTCCAATTTCCTTGGCTGCGGCGTCTATGATCGAATTATACCATCCTCGGTGGATTCAATTGTTTCAAGATCAGAATTCCTCACGTCGTATACGCCCTACCAGGCCGAGATATCTCAGGGAATGCTGCAGTCGCTTTTTGAGTACCAGAGTCTGATCTCTGATCTCCTAGGCATGGATGCTGCGAATTCATCAATGTATGATGGCCCCACTGCTTTGGGAGAAGCCGCCAGGATGGCCGTAAGGGTTAACGATGGGAAAACTATCCTGATTCCAGACAACATTTACAGAAACAAGCGAAGCATACTGACAAATTATTGCTCTGGCCTGAACGTGGTGTTCCGGGAATACTCGTTTGACATGAAAACCGGCATGCTGGACCTGAATGATCTCGAAAGCAAGATGGGAAGTGATGTCGCCGCTGTCATCGTGGAAAATCCCAATTCCTACGGAATAATTGACGAGAAAGTTTCGAAGGTGAAACAGGCAATTGGTGACTCCCTGCTGATAAGCTATGTGGATCCGATCAGCCTCGGCGTCCTGAAAACACCTGCAAGCTACGGATCTGATATTGCAGTTGCCGAGGGACAGCAGCTGGGTATCCACCAGAACTATGGAGGACCGTATCTTGGTGTCTTTACTTTCAGAAAGGAGCTTGCCCGCAAGTCCCCTGGCAGGATTATAGGCGAGACCACAGATGCAAGCGGGAGAAGGGGTTACGTGATGACTCTTCAGACGCGAGAGCAGCATATCAGGAGGGAAAAAGCAACCAGCAACATATGCACAAATCAGGCGTTGATGGGCATTGCTGCGCTGGCATATCTCGCTACTGTTGGACCATCGGGATTGAGGAAAGTTGCGCTTGCCACCATGCATCAGTCTGCCAGGCTGAAGCATATGCTGTCGGGCAATAGGAAGATCAACCCGAGCCCATTCAGCGGTACCAGCTTCTCTGATGTTCCAGTGCTCCTTGACAGTGATGAGGAGAGTCTCGAGAGCCTGCTTAAGGCAGGGAAAATATTTGGTGGAATCAAACTGGATAGAATTATTGAAAACAGGTATGACTTACTTAAGAAGGCTTTCTTCTTCTCAGTTACAGAGAAGACGGAAGATTCCGACCTGGCGAAACTCGTGAATGCACTGGAAGTGATCTGATGACGTTCAGGCAGGCAAGGTACGATGAGCCGTTCATAAAAGATCTTCAGAGCAGAACTACATTTGAGATGCTCTCTGAAGATTATGACGATTCGATAGTCCCGGCAACAATGCGAAACGCATCTCCAAATGTGCCCGAGATTCCTGAATATGATGTCGTCAGGCATTTTACAAGATTATCGCAGATGAACTATTCCGTCGATACCGGCTTCTACCCGCTTGGTTCATGCACTATGAAGTTTAATCCAAAGTATGCGGACAAGATTGCTTCAATGCCACTGTTTTCTGAAATTCATCCACTCAGGCCCGAGTGGTCTGTTCAGGGCACGCTTCAGGTGATGTTTGAGCTTCAGGAGTACCTGAAAGAGATTTCAGATATGGATGAAGTGACCCTGCAGCCTCTCGCAGGAGCGCAGGGCGAGCTGACTGGAGTGCTTGTGATCAGGAAGTACTTTGAACTCAGGGGCGAGCTCTCGAAGAGAAGAGAGATAGTAGTCCCGGACTCTGCCCATGGAACTAATCCTGCCTCGGCGGCCATGGGAGGCTTTGAGGTTGTGGAGATACCTTCTAATGACGAGGGTCTTGTTGACCTCGATGCTCTGAGATATGCAGTAACTGACAGAACAGCCGCATTGATGATTACGAATCCAAATACGCTCGGCATCTTCGATCATAACATATTGGAGATTGCAGAAATAGTCCATTCCAAGGGTGCGCTTCTTTACTATGACGGCGCCAACCTGAACGCAATCCTTGGAATTACTTCTCCGGGGTTGATGGGGTTCGACGTAGTACACTTCAATCTTCACAAGACGTTTGCGACTCCGCATGGCGGTGGAGGTCCCGGAGCTGCGCCAGTTGCAGTCAGGCGGAATCTTGCAGATCTTATACCTGGTCCAATTGTACGGAAGGGCGAATCCGGGTATTACCTGGATAACCGGAACAGCAAGCTCGGAAAGATAGCCTCGTTCTACGGCTCATTCGGCGTATTACTGCGCGCATGGTCTTACATAAAGAGGAACGGTTCAGATGACCTGAAAATGAACTCCTACAGGGCAGTTCTTAACGCGAACTACCTGGCAAAAAAGATATCGTCTGATGTGAGGATATCCCATCCGGGACTGAAGAAACATGAGGTGGTCGCATCTTCTGAGGAAAGCGGGAGACGTGCCCTTGACATTGCCAAGTTTATCATTGATGCCGGAATGCATGCACCGACGGTCTATTTTCCGCTCATAGTCAAGGAAGCATTGATGATTGAACCCACCGAGACCGTTACAAAGAAGGACATGGATGATTTCGCAAACCTGATTCACGAAGCAGTATCATTGTCTCCTGAAGAGTTGCGGGCGCTTCCGGTGAACACGGCATCCGGGAGACTTGATGATGTAAAGGCTGCCAAGGAGCTAATCCTGAAGCGCTGAAAAGTAAAATGATCCGGGCTCAGACTGCCTTGTACCTCTTGAGTGCCACTTCATAGATTTCCCCTTCAGAACCGAGGAGGTTAAGAAACTCGTCTGTCTCTGCCTGATCGATATTCTTTCCTTTCATGTGCGCCACTATGTCCTCGTACTTGCAGCCCTTCTGGGGGTCTGCATGGCTCTTTATGAAGGAATATACCTCGTCCTTAAGGGATGCATCAGCTCCCTGCGCCTCTGAGACGATTGATGCGCTCTTAATGGCTTCCAGCATGCCCTGCAGGTTGTATGATTTGTAGTGCTCAAGGTGCCTCATAGCGCATTCTGCCTCCTCTTCCGAATAGCCCATTGCTAGAATCTTTGCCTTGTCCGGTGAATCAAGCTTCGACATCTCGCCAATTGCAAGTATCTTCCGCGTTGCAATTCTCTGGCACCTGCCTGTCCAGTATTTCATCATTACGGCGTCCGAAAGCATTACTTTCTCAGGATTGATATTGATGTATATAGTGCCATCATCGGTCTTGAATGTGTTCACCCTTCCCATGATAGTCACAATGGAGTTCAACTCGATGGAATCGGCAATTTCCTTAGTTTCCGGCTGGTATTCGCTATTGAATACTGTGACATAGAAGGGACCGATGTTGTCCGCAACAGTGAGCTTGGTATACGTTTCTTCTGTGCTCTTTGCAGTTACTACGCCGCAGATCAGGATCCTCTTCACTCTTGTGCCTAGCGGTGTTACAACAAATGGCTTTCCCCGCTCACCTTCAGGCATCTCTTCAATGAAAGTTGTATCCTTCAGTTCCCTGGAGGAGATCCATTTTGAACTTTCCCTTTTCTTCGGCATCATTGCAGATCAACCTCGTAGGATTCCATGACTTTCTTGAGCAATGCATCGTCCATTCTTCTTATCATTCGGGCCCTGAATGATGGCCCATTTGTTCCGAGGACGGCGTCCCCATCCAGCAGCAGAGGGATCGACATAAGCTTCTCTGTAAGTTGCCTCGTAACTTCTGCCTTTGAGGTTTTTGGCTTTTCGATGTTCAGATCCTCATCCTTCAGGCCGAGGAGTTCCATTAGGGCAGCCCTACCTGCATTGCACTGCATATCTCCAGTTCCATCTTCAATCGTGAAGTATGCATAGAGATCGAGGATAATCTTTGCCTCAGGGTGGTCCGGGCAGCGGATGTCATCAACAGTCTTCCTGCACTCGCTGCACCTGCTTATCAGTCCGCCTTTCTCACCCAGGAAAACAACGACTCCTGAAATCGACACGGAGTCAACAGGCGTTTGCAATTCGTTGAGATCGTATGCCCTTATTTCAGGCAGGTGGAAACCGTTCACCTCGACGATCTGGGTCTTGTCCCCTGCGGTGAGCCTGTATCTGCCTTTGTACTCGGAAAGTTTTGCCCCGTCTATCTTATAGTACCTTCCGGGTGCGAGCTTCCTGTCGAAAAGCGAGAGCCTTATGGATCCCGTATCATCTTCGAGGGTACAGTGGGTGACCGTCTTTTCAAGTCCATCCTTCTCGTATGTCTTGTCTATCGGATCCTTGATCAGCCCCGAAACAGAGACAAAAACGTCCCTCAGGTTCAGGTTCTTTATCTTGTAGTCCCTGTATACCCGCTTCACGTCAAGCTTGTCATCCGGCCTCAGAACGACGTCGGTCCTGGAATCAATGTACAGGCGGAGAGAATCGTTGTATGTCTTGACAGAGAAGTTCTTGAGTTCAACCACGTCTCCGGCCCTGATTGTTGCAGGTATAGACCAAGCGGTGAATGGAAGTGTGCCGCTCGCGTCGCCGAGCATGCCAAAGTGATAGACACCTTCTCCTTTCTCTGTCTTTGTCTCCTTTTCCCTCAGTGAAAGTATCTTTACCACGACTGTTTCGTTCTTTGTCTGTTCATTAAGTTTGTCTACCGATGTTGTCATTCCAATCCTTATCCGTAAAGCCGCTCGTTTGCTCCAAGGTCCCCGTGAATGAGTTCTGAAACGATCTTTCTTGCTTCGTCGTCCTTGAATCCTACCCCATGCACGAGGTAATCGATTATCTCCTTCTCACTCTTTCCCTGGGACTGGAGTTCCTTGACCAGCATAGTCATCCTCTCTACAATCTGCTGGTTGAATTCTTCCTCAAGATGAAGAACCCTGACCATAAGGTACAGGGATGAGAGCAGGAGTGATAAGCCTTTGTCCAACTCATCCTTCGTAATGGTTGGAAGGTCCAGATCAGCGCGGGCAACAACGTTTTCCCCGAGTCCTTCAAGCATGAACTTAACCTTTGTGATTTGCGAATTAAGCAGTAACAGGGCACGATATGTCCCGAGGCGGTCCCTGCTATCCATTGTTGCTGTCTCTACGTTCGTGTCAAGCTTGATTTCCAGCGTCTCCTTTTCAAGGAACTTCAGCTGGATAGTGAAGGGGAGCTTTTCATTTTCCAGGTAAAAATTACCATCAGATTTTGTGATCTTCCATTTAAGGTCTACCAGCCTGCCTGTGGATTCTTCTCCATGTTCCAGCCACTGCAAGACCTGTGATTCTTCTACCATACGATTTGCTAAAGCACCTTTGATATTATATTATTTTCTGAACTGCAGGATTCAAAATACTTAATCCCAATAATGACTTCAGTGGCAGTGCCGGGAAAGACGCTCCCAATATCCGTGCTGATGGTGTCCAGGCTAGTTTACTCCATGAACTGGTATAACCTTTCACCAGCGCTGCCGGAAATTGCATCCAGTTACGGAATCTCTGTGAATTCCGCAGGGCTAGTGTTTGCGTTCTTCCTTCTTGGAGCAGGCCTCTTCCAGGTCCCTGCAGGAATCGTTGCGGCCAGGATTGGATCAAGAACCAATTGCATTATTGGTTTATCTTTTATGGCCGCAACTGGGGTTGCGTCGATATTCACCCGATCATTCTATGAACTGCTAGTAATGAGGTTCCTCAGCGGAACTGGCGCAGCATTCTATTTTTCTTCTGCGGTAGCTGTCCTTAATGAGATTTATCCGGAAAAACTTGGATTGATGATGGGATACTACAATGCAGCATTTGACATCGGCGGAGGGATCGGCATATTCGGGTTCACACCTATCACTGCCGATCTGGGCCTGAGTGGAAACGAGATCATCCAGGCCATCCTGACTGTAATCTCCGCAATATCGCTCCTGTTCTTCATACCAAAGAGTGAGCACATTGGCAACTTTGAACCGGGAGTTCTGAGGAAACGCATACGGAATCCAAGGATCTGGACCCTGGCTATTGCGTTTTCCGGCTTCTGGTCTACAACCTATGTGTTTTCTGAGTACATGAAAACGTATGCTTCCTATACTGGATTACCACTATTCTATTCAGGTGCCATAGGCAGCAGTGTACTGTTCTTCGGCATTCTGGGATCATTCTTCTCTGGGAAAATCAGGCAGGAGAATTTCATAAGATCTGCAGTCTGGATGGTTGTGATACTGTCGGCATCCGTAATTTGGATTCCATTTTTTGGGCTTGCTGGCATGTGGGTTTCGGCGTTAATCGTTGGAATGCTTACCGTATCGGTCTCTTCGCTGGAATATTCCACTGTCGTGTTCATCGAAAATGACAGAAGATATGTCGCACTGAACTCAGGGTTGTTCAATTCCATCCAGATCCTGCTTGGCTTCAGTGTTGTTCTGTCCTTCACGTATATACTGGAATATGGCTTCCTTGCTGCGTGGATAGTGATCGGATTGATCCCATGTGCAACAATACCTCTAGTCCTTCTTTACCTCAGGTCCATGCGGACTCAAAAAATTGAAGGAAATTCAATGCAGGAATAGGATCAGCTTAGCTCCAGCTCATTGCCGTTGTAGGGAAGGATCACTTCGTAATTGGCAAGGTCCTCGAGCAGCTTCTCCCTCATTTCACCATGACACAGGATTACGCGCTTCGGATTAACTGCGTCAATGAATTTGACAAGATCGTCATGCCCTGCATGTGCGGAAAGATCGAAAAACTCGACTCTCATCTTTGGCCTTACTGAGGATCCATCGATGTTCAGCGTCCCGTTTTCAAGCAGGCTCCTGCCGTTGGTTCCCTCAACCTGGTATCCTGTGATGAAAATTGCAGACTTTTCGTCCTCAAGCAATCCCCTGATGTGACTCAGCACAGGGCCGCCGTCAAGCATTCCTGAAGTGGTAATTATTATATCGGCATTCTTTGCCTGCAGGCGCTCCCTCTGGTTCCTGATCGGAACGGTCTTCTTTACGGCTTTCTTGAATTCGTTCCCCGACCGGAAGAAGCCTGGTGTGTGCAGGTATATACTTGTTATCGAGTTGCCCATCCCGTCTACGTATATGTTGTATCCAAGATCCGAAAGTATCATGATAAGTTCCTGAGTTCTTCCTACCGCAAATGTCGGAAGGATGACCTTACCGCCTGTGCTCACTACCTCCCTGATCCTGGATCTAAGGCGGTCAATGACCTTCTGCCTGTCCTCGTGATTCTTGCCTGCATAAGTGCTCTCAATGATCAGGTTTTCCGCCTTTACCGGGACTGCGCCTGTAAGCAGATTTGTGTCCCTTGTATATAGATCTCCCGTCACGAGGATTTCAGAACCGTTTGTGAACTTCCACATTGTCGAACCTGGAATATGACCGGCATTGAATGCCTGGAAATCAAGATCCTTTATCGAGTCCGCATCGCCGTAGTTGACGGGGACAAATTTTGAGTAAAGCTGCGACACGTCGTCATGGTTGAACATCTTTGTATACCCTTCAAGATTTGCTATCTTGATGGTATCCTCCAGCATCGGTCGTATACTGTTCGCCGTCATCAGCGTTGCATAAAAGCTTGAATCATACTTGTTGAAATAGACAGGGAGTGACCCTGCATGATCCAGGTGTGAATGAGTAAGGAATACGCCATCCACTTTCTCCGGTGGGAGTGGGTACTCAGGGGGTTTTTCTGGGATAAGGCCATAATCTACCATCACCGATGATCCCCCAAAATCCATCTTTATTGCCAGCCTGCCTACTTCTTCTGCTCCTCCTAAAAATTTTAACTTCATTTGTAAAACCTACTATATCTTAGCATCGTCTAGTCTTCTCGCACAATCACATTTTCTTGTTCCAGAAATATATTTAAGAGATTGCTTTATGATATTAAGAGATTTGTCTTCGTTCTCCTTGAGTATTCTCAGCACCTCTTTCGTGTCTACAGGATCCTCTGCCCAGACATCGTAGTCGGTTATTGTTGCAAGCGAGGTGTAGCACATCGCCAGTTCGTTGGCGAGGTTTATTTCCGGCACAACAGTCATCCCTATTATGTCCGCAAATTGGCGAAACATCTTGGACTCAGCCCTTGTCGAAAATCTTGGACCCTCAATGCACGCATATGTGCCTCCAATATGTGTATCGTAACCGAGCTTTCCTGACTGATTTCCGATTGCTTTGTTCATCTCAGGGCAGAATGGATCAGCAGACGACACATGATATACATCCGGGCCGTCGTAGAAAGTGAGTTCACGTCGCTTCGTAAAGTCAATGAACTGGTCGGGAATGAACATCATCCCCGGGGCATATTCCTGCTTCAATGATCCCACGGCATTTGCCGATATTATCCTTTCAACTCCCTGTTTATGCAGAGCCCATATATTTGCACGATAGTTGACCTTGTGCGGCGGTATTGTGTGCTTCTTTCCATGCCTTGGAAGAAAAGCTACCTCAACTCCCCCTATTTCCCCAAGATCCAGGGAGGATGAAGGACTTCCATATGGTGTTTCTACACTGATCGACTTGGGATTCTCAAGAAGCGAGTATAATCCGCTCCCTCCAATAATGCCTATCTTTGCCATCTATATCTCCATTCCAGTTTTCTGGCTTATCTCCAATTATTATTTTAATCCTGAGATTTCCGTGAAGAGGTTGATGCCTCATCTCTATCAGTAATCGGAAATAGCCTGTCCTTATGTTTCCGCAGGACCCTGTCAACTCCTGACCCGTACTGGGCAGCTTTCTTTTCCTTGATACATATCTCACGAGGTACTCCAATCAACAGTGCCGCTGATCTCAGCATGAACTTGTTTATTCCCTCAATGATGTGCTTGTCTATACCTAGCGATGAGTATTCAAAGATGCCATCCTCCAGGTAGGGTGCAATGATCCTCTTGTGAAGACTTTCAGCTATCTTCTTTTCTCTTGGAATCGTTGTATAAAGGAGCTTCCTGATGTTCGAGTCGTTCGTGCCCGATGATCCGGAGAGAAACCTGTGATACCCGTAAAAAATCTCGTCCGCTCCCTGGCCCGTTACAAGTGTGTCTTCCCTGATGCCGGAAAGCGTGAGATAAAGTACCGTCTCAAAGCCAAGGTCTCTCATCGTTATCCCTGGATCTATAACAATTATCTTCTCAGCAGCCTCCAGAACCTGATACTCACTAACTTCAACAACGGAGAGATCCCGGTGTAGCCGGGCTGCAGAGTCCATTGCGGATTGTATGTCCTTGGATCCAGGGATCCCGACAACGTAAGCATGCGCCGACGAGTGCGACAGGTACAAGAGGATGGAACTGTCAAGACCGCCTGAAAAAGAGATTGCCGCTCCTCCCGGTATCTTTAGCGTTACTTGCTTCAGCAGGAGTGAGAGCCGGGAAACAAGTTCTTCCACCTCTGGATTGCCGGATTCATCGCTTTTCAATATGCATACCCAATCACTATGTGCTAAAAAATAGTTCAGGATACCATAAATCACGGAAGTAGCTCATGCGATGAATTGATCTATGATTAAGGCTTACGAAGTAGCAAACAATTATCTAAGCGTAATTTCTTATTGGGCATGGATTATGTTCCAGACACTTCTGTCATAGTTGATGGCAGGTTCACGGCTTTTCTTGCAAAGCATCACGGTTCTCATGTAATCTTAGCCGAGGCTCTTGTAGCGGAAATAGAGCACCAGGCCAATGAACGCAGATCTATCGGCTTTGCAGCAATTCACCAGCTGAAGGCTCTTCGCGATCTGCATGACCAGGAAAAGATATTCCTTGATTTCTATGGTAAGAGACCTGCCGAATGGCAGATTGAGCGGGCAAAGAGTGGCGAGATAGACGAGATGATCAGGCAGTGTGCGGCCGAAAATAACGCCACCCTTGTTACCGGAGATGTTGTACAGAAGGAGATCGCAGAGATCAAGGGGATCAGCGTAAAGTATATCGAACCTGCTGAAACCAGGGTAAGGAACATAGAGGAGTTCTTCACGGAACTTACAACATCTGTGCATCTAAAGCCGGACGCGGAAGCAGTGGTAAAAGTTGGTGCACCCGGCGCAGTGAAGCTTCAGACACTTGCGAATTCAGTTACAAGGCAGGAGCTGGAGAACATTGCAAGCAACCTTGTGACGAGGGGGAAGTTTGAGGACGAGTCCTTTGTGGAACTCGATATGCACGGTGCAACGGTGATTCAACTGAAGAACATGAGGATAGTGATCACCAGGCCTCCATTCTCCGACGATCTGGAGATAACTGCTGTCAGGCCTATTGTGAAGCTGTCTATTGAAGATTACCGGATAGATGAAAAACTGTTGCAGAGAATACAGAGTGGAGTGCATGGAATATTAGTTGCCGGGGCTCCGGGCGCAGGAAAAAGTACCTTTGTCCAGGCGCTGGCAGAGTTCATCGCGGGAAAAGGCAAAATCGTCAAGACAATGGAGAAGCCGCGGGATCTTGAACTCATTAAGGAAATAACGCAGTATTCCAGCCTTGAAGGATCTATGGAGAAGACCGGGGACATCCTTCTCCTGGTCAGGGCAGACTACACGGTCTTCGACGAGATGCGCATAACATCTGATTTCCTTGTTTATGCAGATCTCAGACTTGCTGGAGTTGGGATGATAGGCGTTGTTCACGCTACAAGACCCGTGGATGCTATGCAGCGATTTATTGGCAGGGTTGAGCTAGGGTTAATACCTCAAATCATTGATACGATACTGTTCATATCAGCGGGAAAGATTGACACTGTCCTCACGACGGATTATGTGGTCAAGGTACCGGCTGGCATGAACCAGGAAGATCTTGCACGACCTGTCATAATTGTCAAGGATTTCTATGAACAGAAACCATTGTATGAGGTCTATTCCTTTGGCGAGCAGGTAGTTGTTGTTCCTGTGGATGAGGAAGGGGATGAAGAAGCTGCAAGATTCAATACAGAGAGAATCAGGGATGAGATATCTTCCTTCCTGGGCATACGCAATGTTGATGTTTCTATGACCGGAAAGAAACGGGCACTGGTCAAGGTCAGCGAGGATAATATCCCCAGGCTGATTGGCAGAAAAGGTTCCACAATCAGTGAGATCGAGAAGAAGCTCAACATACACCTCGAAGTTGAACCTGCATCTTCGTCAATTCCTGCTAGGAACAAGGCGGAAATAGAGATCAAGAACCGTGTTATACACATATTCGTGGACTCACCAAACAGGAATGTCAAGCTGTATGTTGATGGAATCCTCATACTCCAGGCAAAGAGTTCTTCCAAGGGCGTCATAAGGATAAAGATGATCAGCGACACGGGACAGGAACTGTATCGTGCAATAAAGGGCGGAAAGGTAGTCGAGTACATGCTCTCCGAGTAGAATCACAATTTTTGCCATCAGCACATTTTATGATTTATTATATCTGATGTCGGAGGACTCGTTCTTACAGATCATGCAAGGATTTTGATCAGTTCATATAACCGGGTTCATTATCTTATAATATGGATAAGGACAGCAAGCTGGAAGAAATGATTAAGGCATCGAGAAAGGTCTCTGATCGCGGAAGCATAGTAATATACAATTTAACATCAGGAGTGGATTTTTCCGATCCTGACAAGGTAGCCAGGACACTTGCGGACGTATTCTTCGAGGAGGACGCTTCCAAGTGGTTCCAGCTTGATGAGGATCATGTGACATTCAATCCCGAATACAAGGTGAGGATACTGCTGGCTGAGGAGCATGGGAAGTTGATGCAGAAGGCAGTGGACGATTTCCTTCTCGACCTGAAGGAAGACGATCTGGATAGAGTCTACAGCAGATACATCACGGATGTTTCTGAGAACATGCAGAAGCTGCAGTCCGCAATGGCAAAGCACTCATTTTTCACTGCGCTGAATAAGCGCTTTGACAGGAAAGTCGACAAGGTCGATGTGGAAGACGATCTCTTTACAGACCTGCTCGAAGCCATAGAGATACGTACACCAAGCAACCAGGATCTGATAGACTGGAAGAAACTGCCCATATGAGCTGATCGACCGACCTGCCTTAAATATCAATTTAGAATCCTAAAGCCAATGATTTGCAGCCACTGTGAAGAAAAGGCGATCTATTCCGCACGTTACAACGGAATGAACCTGTGCAGATATCATCTTGAGGGGAGCATAGAGAAGAGAGTAAAGCAGGAAATCAGGTCGCAGGTCTCTTTCAGTGGGCCTAAGACAAGGATTGCGGTCGCATTGTCTGGAGGCAAGGACAGCTCGGTCCTGCTCTACCTTTTGCATAAGATACTTGGAGAACGGAGGAATCTCGAATTGACTGCTGTGACGGTCGACGAAGGGATCAAAGGATACAGGGATACTGAATTGATAGGTGCAAGGAAGATTTGCTCGGACCTTGGGGTTGATCACAGGATCATTTCCTTCAAGGAACGATTTGGAAGGGATATGGACGAAATTTCCATCCTTGATCCGGGGACCATTCCATGCTCGCATTGCGGCCCGATGAGGAGACAGGTTCTCAATGTACTGGCCAGCGAAGCGGAAGCTGATTATATAGCACTTGGTATGAACCTTGACGATTACGCCCAGTCAGTATTCATGAACGTCATTAAGGGGGATGTTCCAAGGATGGCCAGGTTATCGCCTCATGATGAGCCAAATGAACTTCTTATTCGCAGGATTCTTCCCCTTAAGAGGATCCCGGAAAAGGAGGTCATGATATATGCTCTTGTAAATGGCATCAAAGCCGAGAGAATCTGGTGTCCGTATTACGGCAGGGCTGAAAGGAATGAAGCGAGGGATATAATAACCGGGCTTGAGGAAAAACATCCTGGAACCGCGTTCTCCATAGCAAATTTTGGAGATGCGGTAAAGCAATCTCTGAAGCATCACCCCGGGAACAAGCTGACAAGATGCAGGATCTGCGGTAACCCGACAGAGTCTGATATCTGCTCAGTATGCAGGAATCTCGACAGGCTGGATGCACTAAGCGATCTTCACGCTGCGTAGCTGCATGGAGAGCTTTAATAGGGCTGGGAAAATAAGTTCATATGGACGAGTGGAGACAGACCGCACTTAGGTTCCTGGAGCAGTGGATCAGCCAGGATTTTGTAGATGCCGTTATACTTACTGGAAGCATGGTTACAAAATATCATGATTCCCATTCTGACATCGATATACATATTGTATTGACCGAGGGCACAGGCTGGCGTGAAAGGGGCAACCTAATCATGGATGGCCACGTTATCGAATACTTTGTAAATCCTGCAAGAATGATAAGGAAATACATGGAGGAGGACTACAGGCAGAACAAAAGAACGGATGCAAGGATGTTCTCGATGGGAGAATCGGTTTTTGATCGCAATGACGTAATTTCAGCACTGAAGAAGGAAGCATCCCAAATGATGAAAAAACCTTTTCCGATGCGGGAAAAAGCATGGATAGAATCAGCCAAGTATCAGATCTGGGACCTCCAAGACAACCTTGCGTCGTTGTACGATTCTGAGGATCTTGGCTTCGATGCATATTACTACACCTTTCTTTCAAAGACGTATGAAAGTTACTGCGTGTGGAGTGGAGAAGAGATAATTCCTCTTAACAAGATAACCAGGTATGTCTCAAATCCAGATTACAGAAGAGCATACTTCTTTGATGCACCGAAAGACATACAATTCTACGCAAAGCTCCTTGAATGCCTTAAAGCAGCTGATCGAAAAGTAAAATTCAACCAGGCAACGCTTCTTTCCAGCTACGTGCTGAACAAGATGGGGGGATTCGAAATTGATGGCTGGCGTCTCAGATCCGATATTCCACTTTAATTGTCAGATAACAAACTGGCCTGCAAAATGTTTATTACAATTTCACCGATTCAAGCTCTCCTCATTGGGGTTGTAGCTTAGCTTGGTTTGAGCACCCGGCTGATAACCGGGAGGTCACCGGTTCGAATCCGGTCAACCCCATGTAGACAGCGTCAGCTTCCTGAAGGATGGTTTCTTTTACATAACTTTTCGACAGAGTGTCAGAATAAGTGCTAACTGCCTTATTCTTTTAATGCGAGGGGACTTCATCAACGAGGATTAAAGCGAATCCATCATGACCCTTGCCACCTACTGTTTGTATAGCAGTTGCCGTGACATTGTTTGTTCTCCTGAGGAGAGATAACATTGCTTTGACTCCTTCTGAGTTAGCATCGCTCCTTTCCTGATCAACTATTGCTCCCT
>DAHXNF010000051.1 GCA_027366585.1 Thermoplasmatales archaeon
GATCATGTCTTTCCTGTTTGCCTGGCTCAGTCTAGTGGAAAGGTCAAGCACCTGCCTCTCCTGTTTTTGGCTTGAAATGCCGGCACGTCCATCATCCAGCATATTGCCAGCTGACTTGTAAAGCCAGTGATATCTTCTCGCCAGCCTGGTCTCCTGGTTCATACCCTGCTGGATTACGGTCCATCTTGCTCTGTCATCCAGAATGATGAAATGCATGTAAAGATCGGAGCTGTCCTGAAGAAGGTTCTGGTCAACCCTGGCTATTGCCTTGGAATTCCCCAGTACAGCCTGCATTGAAGAATCGCTGAGAAAGCCTGACGATACTGCACTGACAGCTTCTGGGCGTACCGAAGACATCTTTGTTCCTTTACCACCCAGTATTCTAAAGGGGACTTCACTTTTCATGGTGAACTCCTTCAGTGCCGCAAGAGTTGCAGTTGTGGTTCCACTGGAATTCCAGTCAAAGCCGATCGCAAGGGATAAAGAGTGGAACCAGAAAGGATCAGAAAGCTTTTCGATCAGTTCTTCCGTTCCGAATTTTTCTATAATCAGTGTGGAAAGGATTCCCGAAAGAGATATCATCCTCCTGAATAGCTTCTCAGGAGGATGACCATAATGAAGCGGAAGTGTTGCTGTACCCATTCGCTGCATGGCGAGCGTAATTAGCGATTGATATTATGCTTTGCTCTTTTGTGCCGCTTTTTCTGGTTCTTTAGATGCAGGTTTTGAAGTCACTTTCTTAGTCTCTGAGTAGTGACAACGCCCGCAGGTAAGCCTGTCCCCATGCTCGGCTAGAAATACACCGGGGCCGCATCTTGGGCAGAATCTCCTTGTCCTCACAAGTTTATCAGACTCTATCACGTAGATTTCTCTCTTCTGCATCTACTGCCCCTCCGCCTTCTTTTCCTTAAGCCCGTTCCTGAACAGTTCATAATCCGGTTCATAGAGCATTGCGCTTTTCTTATCTGCATATATCTTGGAATATCCAATAACTTCATGCTTACCGGTTTCCTGTATATTCCTGTCAACGATCACGAGCTCAGGGCTTGCAGAAAAGTTCTTTGCAATTATCTCCTTGATCTTAGCCCTGTTTGGTGTTGATTCCGAGCTGAAAGTAACCCTGTATTTTACTTCCTTCCTCTTAAGCAGCGAATTTTCCTTGACGCTTTCAATTTTTAATTCTGGCATTCTATTTCCATCCTCTCAATCATGTCATTTACAATCAATTTAAGGTGACTGTTAACCCTCATGCATGCCATTCCGACATCGGGTACGCCGTAGGCAACCACCGTATTATCATCTGAATAATAAATTATTGGTAATACGGCAAGGTCTTCTTCGCCAGTGACTTCAATTCTTGCGGGCTTGCCTTGCTGCAATATATCCCTGATCAATTCAAACATATCATGAGATATTGTGCCCGGATCGTTCCTGATTTGAATTGAACCTTCGACATGCGTATACTCAGCATTTTTTGATCTCTTGGTTTTTAAGTCAACGATCTGCAGGAAGGGATTTATGCCAGAAGCCTCCAGTTTTGCTGTGGTGAAGTCACCAACAGATATAATGCGGACTCCATTGCCAAGATACTTTATCTCGTCGGTGGTGCATAACGTATGGTTAGTCGCTGCTATTTCGGCATTTATGCTTGCCGATACAACGAACTTACATCCTGACTTTAATTGCATACATTCCGGCCAGCTTTATTCCAGCTTTCTGTGCAATTATGGATTCCGTTGGCTCAGAAATAAGAACAAATCCTGACCATTCCTCAGTTGTTTTCTCGTCTCCGTGAATTGGGCAGTTTTTTTCAATGGTGAGTAATTTGCATTTCTTGCAAGCCCTAAGGATCTCCTTCATCTTGCCTTCTCCTTCTTTACCTGGTTGAGCCATTCAACTTTTCCCAGTCCCAGTTGCTTCATCGTAAGACCAATCTTGCTGTCCATTACAGACGCCGATGCCAGGTTCAGTGAGACTATCTTAACGCGAAGTTTGTCCCCAACCCTGATCTCCCGCTTTGATTCTTTTCCAACTATTCTCTGGTTTGTCAGGTCAATATCTATCCTGTCGTCCATTATCTGGCTCTTATGAAGTAGACCCTCGAATGGGCCAAATCTTATGAATGCACCAAATTCCTTGATAGATGTTACGAATCCGTCAACAATCTCCTGCATCTCTGGCAGGTAGCCAAGCGCACTGTACTTTATTGACTGGTATACACCGCCGTCGCCGTGAACTATGGTACCCTCTCCAACAGGTACAACCGAGAAGACCGAGATTATGAAAGCTTTCTGGTTCTGGTAATTCTGTTCCTCAAGATCGATGAGACGACCCTCAATAGATGTCTTCGCAACATCCGAGACCGCCTTGAGGTAGTCTCCACTTAACTTTTCAGGCGGTATTCTTGCAACATATTCTTTTTCAACACTTACATACATGAGAAATCCTCATTCAGGCCCGTGATTGCCTTTCCATCATGTTAGAGACGGACAAAAGGCAGCTTCCTACGATATGCTTTTTATAATAATTAATTTTGCGTGAAATATTGACTCTGAGTCATACTTCTGTGACCATCTGACAGTAATAAACGAGCAACGATGAAGAATAAGGGAATCGGGTTACCTGAAAAGCTTTATTAATCACTGGAATTTAGCTGGCTGAAAATGCAGGAAACTCTTAAGCGCTCAATCCTGAAAGCATGGAATTCCTATTACAGATACGACCCTACGGACATTGGGGCTCTGGACCGAAAGTTCTTTGGAAACGCGTATATCAATCCACTCGAAAATCTGGTTCTAGGTGATGCTTATTCTTTGATCGGTACAAGGAAAACTAAGTTTCTGTATGCTCCAATAGAGGAGGACAGGGCCTGGATTCTCTCAGCCTGTCCTGGTAAGCACAATGAGTTACAGAACCTTCTGGGGTTACAGATAATGCAGTGCAGGAAACTTGGCATCAGGAAGATATATTATTCCAATTTCTCACCTGGTTATTTCTATCCCGGTATCGACAGGGAGAAATATCCCGAGGTCTTCAATTCACTGGCATCAGCAGGCTTTAGGGAGGATTCAGTGGCTCTTGCTATGGAAGCCGATATCGGGGAATTTTCATATGATGAACCGGGTGAGAGCGATATCGTTATAACCAACCTTCATGAAAAAGATATTCGAGACTTCCTTGAATTTGTGGAAAGGAATTTTCCGGCAGACTGTTTCTACCGTGCAAATGGGGTAATAAATGAGGGGAGCCTGCAGCAGATCAGTGTCGCTAAGGTTGATGGAAAGTTTGCAGGATACGCTATGTTTGCAGCTGGAGAGGGGCCGCTTGAATTTGCACCTGGCGAGAGGTTTGGATGCTTTGAGGTAAGTGAGGATTTCAGGTCTCTGGGGATCGGAACGAGACTTCTTGCCTATACGTTGAAAGCGATGAAGGCGATGGGAATTCGTCATACATATTTTCTCTGGACTACTGAAAGAGCGTCACATCTCTATACTAGATACCACTTCAAAGTCACAAGAAAATTCAGCATAATGGTCATGGACCTATGACTAGATGTACTGCGAGTCATGCATAGACAATAATTTCAGATAGACGCGGTATCAGTCTGTTTCATTCGACTTGTCCTAGGAGTAGTTCCTGATGTAGTCTGCAAAAGTTGATGGCTTCCTGATGATTTCTTCTCCGTTGTCTGTGATAAGAATTTCTGCTGGTATCGGCCTGCCATTGTAGTTGCTAGCCATACTGGATACATACGCTCCTGCATTGAAAACCGCAAGGATGTCGTTAATTCTTGGTTCCGGGAGCGCCACATCACTGCCAATACGATCCGTATTCTCACACACCTGGCCTACAACTTCATACCTGCCCTTTACCTCGTCGTTCAGGCGGTTCGCAAGAACCATGTGATGCTTTGCCCCATAAAGGGCAGGCCTAAGGAGCGTATTCATGCTTATATCAGATCCGAGATATGCCTTGTCCTGGACCTTTACATCAGTAACTGAGCCCAGAAGTACGGAGGAGTCTGCAACAAGATACCTTCCTGGCTCGATACAAAAGGTAGGCATCCTTCTTCCAAAATATTTCACGAATGCGTCTCGTGCTTTACTAAAAGCAGATTCTAGGTCTAGTTCAGGAATTTCAGGTTGATATGGTACACCAAGACCGCCTCCCATGTCAATGAACTTGAACTCTATCCCATCAGATTCGCTAATCCTTTTCACTGTTTCAACGATGGCATTTGCCACCATTCCGGTATGCCCGGGATCCAGAACGTTTGAGCCCGCCATGACATGGATGCCGAATTCATTCGCACCCATCTCACTCGCGACCCTGTAGGCAGAAATAGCTTCGGTTTCCGTGATTCCAAATTTGGCGTCATGGCCTGAGGTAGTTGTTCCCTTGAATTCTCCCCGGCCATATTCTATCTTTATCCTGAAGCTTATGGTGTGAGGGACCTTGCCATCAACTTGGCGGAGCTGGTTAATGCTGTCAAAGTTGATCGGAACTCCTTTTCCTGACGCCCAGAGTAGTTCTTTCTTGCTTGCATAATTAGGAGTAAAAAGGATCTGCTCTGGCTTGTAACCCGTGTCGAGTGCCAACCTGACCTCCATGTCTGAGGAAGCATCGATTCCAAGACCCTCGCTCCTTAGGATAGAGAGTATTCTTGGATTTGGATTTGCTTTCATGGCATACTTGATTTCAAAATTATCAAAATTGGAAGACACTGCACTTCGAAGCCTTTTCGCATTTTGCCTGATCCTCATTTCAGAAGTAACAATCAACGGAGTGCCGAATTTCCTGGCCATGGAACATAGATCCCTACCCTCCAAAGTAAGATTCCCATTCTCGCTTGAAAAGTTGTTCATTATCTTCTGAAGCACGTAACGGTAATTTCTCCTACCATATTCTAACTTTCTTCCCAGTCAGAAGACACCTCGTTTCCAGATAAGAAGGAACCGAGGATCCGGTCAATAATGTATGATATCTTGTCGGCTCCCAGATAATTGTTTATAATAATGCTGAATGCTACATCCCGGGAATAAATATACCCGGAAAGGGCAGCAACACCGGTAAGAGAACCGGTCTTTGCATGTATCTTCTCGGATTCCCATTTTTTAAGCCTGTTTCTGAGTGTACCTTTACCGGGAACAGGGAGGTGCCCGATAAACTGGTCACCATCGTTCTGGTGGATCTTCATCAATAGATCCGATAGAATTGAGGTCTTTAGGAAATTCGACCTGGATAAGCCAGAGCCGTCATTGACGGATATCCCCGGATCATAACCCAGGAAATTTGCAAGTCCTTCGGTTAGCGCCCTTGATGAATCTTTCCAGGATCCGGGTATACCCGTCTGTGCAAAGCTCAGGTACTTGAAGATTACCTCAGCACTGTAGTTGCAGCTGACGGTCTCCATATGTTCAAGTATATCCTCCAGCTTTTCCGCGTGGACAGTCACGGCTTCAGTGCCTGAATCTCCTGGCAGTAGTGTGTTCTCAATTGCGTTCAGAATGCCATGCTTCATGGCCAATGCAGGGTTCCTGACAGGAACAAAGCTGTCTTCACTTTCGTGCAGATCTTGAAGGGAGAATTCATGAAATAAGCCAGGCTTCGGAATACAATTTTCATTCAGGGAAAAGTTTGTTATCCTTGGCTGGTAAGAATAGTTTGAGTCCTCATAATTCCATGATGGATTGATGCTCATCCTGTCTATGCGCGATCCTGTGTTTCTAAGTACGATTTCACGGCTCTCCGAGTTCCCGTTGCCGATATTGAGTGAACTCACTATTTGCTGCAGGCTATTGGAGTCAAGAAGAGGAGAAGGGCCGCCGGAAAAAATAACCCTGCTGCCATCCCTTCTGACCTCAGTAATAAATTCATGATTCATGCCAAGACGATTGAATGCAGCAAAACCTGTCAGAATCTTCATGTTTGAAGCGGGTAAAACAGGCAACCTGGATCTATAAGATTGAACCTCCTTTCCAGAAATATCCCTGAAGCTGTAAGAAAGGATGAATGGAAGGTTGTCGTGTTTATATTCCATTCCAGATCAATCAGTGTTTGCGTCTCACAGCAACGAAGCCGGCAACGGCAGCTATTGCAACTACAACAACAACTATGCCCACAATCTCCAAGGTAGTTAGTCCAGATCCAGTGGGTGACTTCTGCCCGCCGTACACAGTGAAGTTTTGGTAAGCTGTACCATTTGATCCTGTAGATTGAAGCTCTATGTTATTTGTCCCGCTCTGTGGTGTGAAGGTAAAGTTTTGCTGGTTCGATATTGTCTTTCCATTATCCGTCCAGTCGTACGTGTAGTTTCCAACACCGACGCCATCAGGGTAAGAGCCTATTAGGTAAACGCTTGAACCTGTCTTAACGACGGTTGAATTTTTCAGCACTGCATAATTGTAGAGAGCGGTTATCCTGACCGTCTTTGCACCATGGAATGTCGGTATGTGTATGTATAGCGCAGTTACATTATGGCCGTTAAGGGTGTCAATGCCGTAAAAGCTTATGTTGCAGTCTGCTCCAGGCTGGTATTGCCATTCTTCGGCAGGGTCCGTCTGAACAACCGTTCCATTGCCTATGTAGTACATAATGTGTCCTCCACCGACACCGCCATCCGCAATGACATCTCCCGGGGACAGGTAATATGCCGGAAGAATGCTCTCATTAAGGTCATAGTATACAGAAGCATCTGGAGAACCCTGGAATGATGCAGGAACTGGCTGGTATCCAAGAGTGCTTTCAGCTGTCGCGTTGGTTGAAAATACTGGAAGAACATAGCCCGCAAGATAACTTACAAGCCTGTAGACGCCAACAATACCATAACTGCCAACAAACTTGCCTCCATCGTAGCCAGTAAGGTTGTCCCCTGGTCCCTTTGGTCCGTTTATGGCAAGCTCCTTCAGGCCACCGGCAATTAGTGCCTCTGATACAAAGTGTGAGCAGTCCTCGCTGTTGTAATAGTCCAGGTTTTTCTGCATTATGGAGAGATTTATTGCAGCAGGATATTCGGTCTGGCCCAGGTATTTGGTATGGACCATCAATGCGTATGCCATGCCCGCAGAAGAATTGTAGTCATAAAGGCAGTACCCCGCTGGAATTGTGCTTACACTGGCCTTTGCAGTGACATTCTTATCGGTCGAGTTTGTCTTATGAGGCTGCACAACATGTGCTCCGCTGATGAATCCGCCTCCAAGAAATGATATTAAAATAAGTGGTATAACTATCAGAATTACCTTACCCGCGGTTTTCATTTTCATAGCAGACTCAATCTATAATTTATATTTAATTATTTAGGTCGCCCGGCATACTAAGCATAATTCCGCTTATGTACGTATATTAGAACTGCTTCCGAAGGTTCTCATAGGAACTGAGCCATGACGCGGAACTCCAATCGACTTTGGACATAATGTTTTCATCTATGATCAATCTGTTCGCCTCTGACTGGAGTCTCTCGACTTTACACTCATAGCACAAACCAGAGAGTGAAGTCATTTCAGGGATTACCCTCCTGAAAATAGAGATAGAACGGCTCATGTGATAGCATGAAGTGATTATATGCAGAATACCTGAAAATTTTCTGCTTTCCAGTAACTCGCGAACGTAGACTGCATTCTCAACAGTTGTGGTGGATTTCTCCTCAATAACAGGAATGCTTCTGTCAAGTCCGGCTTCAAAAGCAAGCTTTTGCATCATTCCAGATTCGGAATATTGGCATTCGGGAGAAGTTTTTCCGCCTGAGAACACAATCAGGTCCGGGTGTATCAGTCGCGCAAACTGGATCGAACGCTCAACACGCCCCTTCATTTCATCGGTTGGTTCACAAGAGTGGAGCATGCATCCGAGAACAACTATGGCTTTCATAATATATTAATGAGACAGGGGGTGGAAGCAAGCTACAGAATGATCCCCGTCAACCTTTTCGAGTAATGGCCTTTGCTTTAAGCACACGTCAGTGACGAAGGGACAGGAATGTGCAAATGTGCAACCTACCATTCCGCCGTTATACTGGCTAAAGTCTATCTTTGCAAGCGGCTCCTCTGTCTTGAACCCTCCGACTTCAAGCATGGATTTTATCAGTATATCTGTGTATGGGTGCATTGGCCTGGAAGTTATCTCCTCAGAAGGTCCATATTCAACAACTCTTCCAAGGTTCATTACAGCCATATTTTCTGATATATAATTAGAAGTCCCAAGCTCATGTGATATGTACATGATTGAAAATTTAAGCTCCCTTTTCAGTCTGGCTAACAAATTGAGGACCTGTGCACTTATCGATACATCCAGCATGGAAGTGGGCTCATCTGCTACTATAAGCTTCGGTCTGAGCATCAGGGATCTGGCGAGCGCAACTCTCTGCCTCTGCCCACCGGATAGCTTCTTTGGGAAAAGATCCAGGAAGTTTTCGCCGGGAACCAGCCCGACCATGTCAAGCATCTCTGCAACCTTGGCTCTTTGTTTGTCTCTTGAATCAACCTTTTCCCCGATGAGTGATTCGTAATACGCCATATTTGCTTTCATCGGAGCTGAGACGGACTGATAAACGGTATTATAGGGATTCAGGGATGAATAAGGGTCCTGGAAAACCATCTGAGTGTATCTCCTGAAGGACCTGAGAGCTGATCCACGCAGCTTGCTTATATCATTTCCCTCAAACATGATCTTACCACTGTTCGGTTTCAGGAGATTAACAGCAACTAGTCCCAGTGTTGACTTTCCGCTGCCGCTCTCCCCCACAATAGCAAGAGAATCGCCAGCTTTGATTGAAAGATTAACTTTGTCCAGTGCATAGTTTCTTACGTGCCCTGATTTAAAAATCTTAGTAATATCGACAAATTGTAAAAGATAGTCCCGGGAAACATAATCTTGTCCATACTTATCCTTATTAATTAGCGTCTCCATGTATTTTTCACCTCAAACCGTTGACTCCAACAACTCTTTGGCCCTTAGGCATTCCACATAATGATTATCCCCAACTTCCACTGGATAAAGATCATAGGACAAGCATTGCTTGACCCGGCTTGGGCATCTATCATAAAAACTACAACCTATTATTTCCTTGCTAAGATCAGGTGGAGACCCTTCCAGTGATGAAAGGTTCTTCCCCCGTTCCGTACTTAAAGTCACTATAGATCCAAGAAGCAGTTTTGCATATGGGTGCCCAGGTTTAGCGATAACATCATTCTTCCGGCCAATTTCCACCAAGCGCCCAGCATAAAATATGCCTATACGATCAGCAACCGCAGATGCAACGCTTAAATCATGCGTTATAAAAATAATTGACAGGTTCAGGCTGGTCTTGAGTTGCTTTAGCTCGAATAGGATTTCCCTCTGGACTACAACATCAAGGGCCGTTGTTGGTTCATCTGCGATGAGAATCTCCGGTTCACATGAAAGGGCAAGTGCTATGCTGACTCTTTGCTTCATTCCTCCACTGAGCTGATGTGGATAAAGCCGTCTAACCTTAGTACCAAGGCCAGCTATTGTAAGATATTTGTCTATTCGATCACTATAATCACCAGGCATCGAGTGTGCCTCGAAAGTATCGATAAACTGATCTTCAATCCTCATCACCGGGTTGAGGATATTCATTGCTGACTGGAATACCATTGATATTTTCTTCCATCGTATTCTCCTGAGTGCATTTTCGCCTAATTCAAGAATGGAAGTATCGCCATCGCTGTCATGGAGAATTATCTCTCCATCTGCGATCTTGTTTGGCTTGTCGATCAGTCTCATAATTGATAAAGCAAGTGTCGATTTGCCTGAACCCGATTCTCCAACGAGTGCAAGAGTCTCACCCTTTTGTAACTCAACATTCAGCGACCTGATTGCCCTGACAAAACCACCATTGTCCAGGGAATAATCGGTTTCAAGATTCTTGACGGTAAGTATATCTTCGCTCATATCTCACCAGCTCTTTCTCCAAAAACTTCTGTTATCCCGTTACCAAAAATGTTGGCAGCTACTCCGAGAAGTGCAATGGCAACACCGGGAGGTACAATCCACCACCATGCGAAGTATATCACGGCATCTTCACTCTGGGCATAATAAAGCATTGTCCCCCAGTTGACAGATGCGAGATCTCCGAGACCGAAGAATGCAAGTCCTGCTTGTGCAACAATTGCTCCAACGAATATGTAAACAGCATTTATGATTATCAGGGGCAACGTAAATTTGAAGATTTCTTTAAACATTATTTTATAACCTGGCAAGCCTGCCAGAATCGCAGCCTGAACGAACGGTCTCTGGCGCACCGTCAATATCTGAGACCTAATCACTCTCGACATGAATGGCCAGCTCAGGATCCCTATGACTATGATTGTTGAGGTTATAGTCGGCTTGAAATATGTTGAAAGTATAACAAGAAGTGGGAAGGTAGGAAGAATCAGAAGTATGTCCACGAACCTCATCAGGAAATTGTCGACCAGGCCTCCATAGTAACCAGAGATCAAGCCAACTACTGTTCCCAGAGTTACGGCAATAAATGCTACGGCTGCGCCAACATATAAGGAAACACCTGTACCATACATGAATTGACTGAATACATCATGTCCATCGTAATCCGTTCCAAACCAGTGCTTAATACTCGGCGCTAACCAGGGTCTAAAGTTGTCGTAGGTAGCAGGATAAGGCGTATAGAAGTGCCCTAATGCACCAAGTATAATGAAAAAGCCAAAGATAATTAGGCCAATTCTGGCTTTCCTGTTTCTCCATATCTGTAAAAGTAGGTTTTCCTTTGCGGGAGCCAATTCCTTTGCTGCTGCCTTTACGTTTTCAGGATTGTAATTGCCAATCATTTAATCACCGAAGTTCCACCCTTGGATCTAGAATTGCATATAACATGTCGGCCAGGAAGTTTGCAATAATCACTGTAATCGTGATCATCAGGAAAATGCCATCCACTAGGGGATAGTCATACGAAGTAACTGCCTTATACAGCAGGTAGCCTATGCCCTGGTAAGAGAAAACGACCTCAACGAAAAAAGCGCCAGCTACAATGTATCCAAAAGCAAGCACAATGTGTGTTGTTACAGGCAGAATCGCGTTCCTGGCGGCGTACTTCTTTTCTATTACGTGCCTGGGAAGTCCTCTTGCCCTCGCCATCATAAGATAGTCCTCTTTATTCTGGTTTACCATTGTATTTCGCATTGTTAGCGCAAATGCAGGAAACGTAGTAATCACCAAGGTGATTATCGGAAGCAGGCTATGTGTTATAACCGAACTAATGAAAGATATCGTAAGTCCGGGAGTGACAGTAATTGCGAACGAGCCGGCTAGTGGAAATATCGGTATCATGAATGCGAATAACAGGATAAATATAATGGCCAGCCAGAAATAGGGCAAGGATGTCAATCCAATAAATATCGATGATGTAACTGACTCACTCCTGCTGCCAGCCCTCCAACCTATCCATCTTCCTACTATAACACCGAGAACAGACGATAAGAGAATTGATACACCGAGAAGGTAGAGAGTCCAAGGCAGATGTGATTCAATAAGCTGTGCCACAGTTGCAGGATAATAAGAGAAGGAAAGTCCCAGGTTAAAGTGCAGGAAGAGTTGCTTCAAATAATCATAAAACTCGATCCCAAGATTATTAGTAGTGAGTCCAAATTGTGCCTCAAGTAGTTTTGCTTTACCTGGTGGTATATAGTGATAATTTGCAAAAAGAATTACATCGGCCGGATTTCCAGGTATTAGTCTGGGAAGAAGGAAATTTATTGTTATCGCAATGAATGCAGTTACGATAGCATATGTCGTTCTGACAACCAAGTACCTACGAGTGATCATGAGTTAACCTCAAAAATTAAATGGAGGGGAAAAAATGAATCCCCTATAACTTACTGTTGTCCCTTATTTTTATTTTTGCGAGACATTGTGTACCCAACTACTCCACCTATAATCACCACAGCTGCAACAACACCGCCGATCAAATAGTAAATGTCAGAATTACTTGACGGAGTTGATGGCGGAGGAGTAGACGGGAAGTATATCGACATGTCATTAAGTGCATTGTCCGCTGACAGGTTCGTATAGAATCCCTTTACGTTGGAACTGTATGCGATCAAGCTGTATGCGTTGGACATTGGTATTATTGGGAGCACCTGAGCGATAATCTGCTGCAGGGGGTAGAGCGAAGATGTAAGCTGAGCTCCGGTTGCATTTGCAGTGGAGTTGAATAGAGTGTTAAGCTGTGCATTCGAGAAGTTCTCGTAGTTCCACACGCCATTGTAGTCGTATATTTCCTGCAGCTGCACGTATGGATTTACGAAAGACGGTACATATCCAAAGTAAGTAGCCTGGTTGAAGTTAGACACGTTTAGATCATTGGTGACCCATGTTCCAATCGGGATAACGTCAATAGTAGCATCGATATGGGCCTGTTGCAGTTCATTCGCAATGCTTGTTCCGGAGGCCACCCAGTCAGCAACCGCTGAAGGCTCCTGTATCTGGAACGTCACTTCTTTTCCTGTGGTATTGTTAACGAAGAATCCACTTGGCCCTATGTGATAACCGGCCTTTTCAAACTGGGCTACTGCCGCAGAAACGTTATAAGCATAGTACGTCAGTCCTGGAGCCCAGTA
This sequence comes from Thermoplasmatales archaeon, assembly GCA_027366585.1. Classification (GTDB taxonomy): domain Archaea; phylum Thermoplasmatota; class Thermoplasmata; order Thermoplasmatales; family Thermoplasmataceae; genus UBA582. The sequence continues at coordinate 12,591 of DAHXNF010000051.1, forward strand.
ACTCTTTAGTACACCAGGCAAACCACCAAAAGACATATTCGCTGATCCTGCAGCACCAACACCATCTTCGTCCTTAGCCATTATCCTTGTCTTGTTGAGTGCATAGGCGAGACCCATCCTGAAGTGCAGATTGTTGAATGGCGAAACGTGAAAGTTGAACCAGAGATAGAAAACGTAATTCTCGGGCTGCAAAACAGTACTCACTGATGTAAGGTTCTTAAGAGCATTGTAGTCGCTCAGGGCAGGGTTCACAGCATTTATTGTTCCTTTCTCCAGTGCAAGATCCGCAGTTGCAGTGGATGAGAATTTTTCTACGTCAAACTGCTTAATCTTTGCTGTTCCCATCCAGAAATGTGTGTTTGGAACCATTGTTGCCCCTTCGGAGTTTATTGTGGAAAGTATGAATGGACCGGCCTCTATTTCTTGGCCGAACGGGCCCATGTTCGTATATCCTCCTATCTTGCTAAGGTTCCCAGAGTCATATTGAGCCCAAGCAGAAGGAATTATTGTCTGAAGAGCAAGGTACTGGAACCAGAGTGAGTTCTGTGACTTCATGATGAAGGTTACTGATGTGCTGCTGGAAGCAAACATTGCAAGAATGTGCGGGGACACGTCGAATGTATCCAGTGACGCATTTGCCTTCATAACATTGAATGTGAAAAGAACATCAGCGGTCGTTATTTGTCCCACAACCCTGGATCCATTGACCCAGTTCGCATTTGGGTTAAGATGGAAAACTATTGATTCCGTTCCATTAGAATTGTCTGTTATTGTCCACGACTGCGCTAGCCATGAGGAGAAATTACCGCTTATCCACTGGAATCCGAGCGTTGTGGCATACATCTCACCAACAAGGATTGTTGCCAGCGAGTTTGTGGCCGTCAAAGGATTCAGATCTGCGACAGATGTATCGACAGGAGAACCAAAAATAAAGGTGCCTGATGTGTTGTTTGTAGTGCTTGCCGAGGAACCTCCCAAGCCCAGACCAGAATTCAAAGTGCTAGACGAAGCCATGTAGACAAAGCCTGCTGTAAGCATTACTCCAACTGCCAAGAAAAGCATAAATGCTTTTTTTATGTTAAACATTGTAAACGTGAACTAAAACAAACTATTAAAGCTTTGGCAAGCCCACAGGGGCTTTGTCTATAGTAATTACCAGAAGAAATTATCAACAAATGAATAAGACTATTATGTATGTATTGGAATAATAGTTTTTCTATAACTTTGCTTCACTGTTTAGGTAGCGGTGATATATTTGCTCATTGAATGCCCTTTGCTATTGATTAGTGGGTACTGCAGCAATTATAAGCCAGCCGGATTCGGCATAGAATACCCCTGCTATGTTACAAGTAGCAGTGTAAAAAGAGCAGATTTAATATTGAAATTCCAATTCTAAGAAGTGAATTTCGTTTCTATTGTTTCGGGAACTTCAACTGATGGCTTAACTGTGGCAGATATACAATTAGATGGGTATAACATGAATACCAAATTCAAGATCTGCTCTGGAAAAACTTTTCCTTTCAGTAAAAAACTCAGATCTCGCCTTCTTGGTGCATCGGAAGGTACGGTCTTAACAGCGGAAGGAATGTCCAGGCTGAACTGGGATTTAGGAAACGAAATAGTACGTGCTGTTGCTTTGCTCAACATTGAATATGATGTGATCTCATTCTCCGGGCATACAATATATCATGGACCATCTCTTGGGAGAAATGATTTTGGAACTTTGCAGATTGGAGAAATTTCCCTGCTGGTGGCCAGCAGTGGAAAGACTGCTGTGTCTGATTACCGGACAACTGACATGTCTCACGGAGGGCTTGGAGCCCCACTCATTGCACTGAGTGATTACATAATTTTTGGAAATTCTGACATAATGACTTTGAATATTGGCGGGATTGCAAACATGACGTACCTTGGAAAGGAAGGTACAATTGCATTTGACACTGGACCGGGCAATATGCTTATCGATCAGGCGATGAACCACTTTTTTGGATTAAGCATGGATAAGGATGGAAGAGTTGCCAGGACCGGCGATATCGACGATAAATTTCTCACATATCTCATGAAAGATGCATACCTGAAGCGTCCATTGCCCAAGAACAGCGGGAGGGAATATTATGGTTCATTATGTCTTACAAATTTATTCAAAAAATTCCCAAAGTTGAAGAAGGAGGATTTTATTAGAACACTAACAAGATTTACCGCCGCCAGCATATATGACCAGGCTAAACGGTTTTTGCCAGCTCTGCCATCAGAATTAGTAGTTGGGGGCGGTGGCTCTAGGAATAAGGTCCTGATGTCAGACCTGAAGACCTTGTTTGAAGGCAGGGTTGAAACATTCAAGGACAAAGGAATTAATGATGAATTTCGTGAGGCACTGGGCTTTGCAATTCTTGCAAATCAGACCATACATCATGCTGCAGGAAGAATTGTCGATCCAAAAATAATGTCTGGTCCGGTGCTCGGTAAGATAACTCCCGGAAACAATTTTAAAGAGCTGTTCAGATTGATTAACTGATTAGGCATATTTCTGCTTGACTGGCTCACCAATCTTTATGCTTGCCGGATTGACTCTCCCTATCTGCTCAAATATATCGAGCAGATGTTTTGAGTATTCGCTTTGGTCTGAAAGATCTGTTATGGTCACAGATGCGTATTTTCCATTTGCATGAATCATTTGCATGTTACCTAGATGTATACCAACGTGACCCTTGAAAAAAATAAGGTCACCCGGTTCTGCCTCCTTGAATGACGGAACTTCTTCCAGGTAGTCCCTCTGCCAATCTGCGTTCCTGGGGAGCTCGAATCCTGCGAACCTGTACATTCTCTGAGTCAGCCCCGAGCAGTCAAAACCAAATTCTGATGTGCCGCCCCATAAGTAAGGAACTCCTAAGAATCTCATTGCAAGCTCTGTCGGCTTGTAATCGTACCTTGATAACAGCACAAAAAATCCCTTCGGAATGCCAAATCTGTTTATTTCTTCCTCTGAAACATATCCACCAAATGGGATAATTATCTGATCATGTCTGAATCTTCTTGTCATCTTATGAGTCCTGGCCGGTCCACTTGAGATTATTGCAGTTTTCATGTAACCCTGAAGACCATCGTTTCCCCTCACCAGTGAATATTCATCACCTTGTTCCAGGATCTTGAGAGATTCGCCGTAAACCAACTGAGAAACACGTTCGGACGTGAATTTCGGCTCTGCTCTCAAGTCTGCTGCGCTAATAGAAACAAAATGCATGACGGGATAGTCTTACCGCTAATTATATCATTTCCGTCTGCAACAATTCTTTTGAATAGAATATGGGATAACCGCATTAAAACTATACCCGCTTGCCTATTTATTGCGCTGAATTCCGGCACTAATATAAGTCCTTTCCATTTGACTAATCATGGTTAAGTTAATCATGTTACGGTACCTACGGTACCTTTGGAAATTGTCTTCCAGCCCGTTCAAATCTATAGGAAATCGAATAATAAGCAAAATGCGATTCCATAGTCCTTTAGGTTTGCATTTGTTGTTTGTTTTTGAGGGCATGCTCCTCGATAGAACCAGACTATTTTCTTTAATTTTCTGTAAAGGTTATTGCTTCGATGAGGAAACTTACAGCTTTATCCATCTGGCAGAGTATCGATAGGGTGATGGCTTAACCCGAATGCTTGTTCCGAAGTTTATTATCTTATATCTCTGCATGATTCCGTATCCATGCATTACATGATCCGGGAAATAAGGGAAGAAATTAATCTGCTGGACAGGTACATGGAAATGGAACTGGCAAAACCCAGAGAAGCCTTTGAAAAGATCAGGCAACTGAATGGGTGCATTACAACGGGAAACGGCACGAGTTATAACGCAGCATATTATCTTTCGATTCTTCTTATTCGAAGAGGCATTCTTACTGTTCCAGTCTTTTCGTCCGAGTTTGCCTCTCTCCTGAACAGGGGAGACGAGTCCCTGAGAATACCAGTAATCCTTTTCAGCCAATCTGGCGAAACAACGGATTCTATCTCTGCGGCAAACATTGCAAGAAAGCATGGAAGCTTTATCGTATCAGTTTCGAATGTACCCGGATCCTCTTTACTTTCCCTCTCAGATGTGCAGATAATAACTCCAGCCGGCCAGGAAAAGTCCATAGCAGCTACTAAGAGCCATATGGGCCAGCTCCTCTCTTCACTTTCAATTTACTATTCTGATCAACCGAATTTGTTTAAGGCGAAGCTTACCTCAATAAGGAATGCAGTTTCATCCATTCTGGCGCTTGAGGATAAATTAAAAAAGATGGCACAAGTCATTGGATCCAAGATAGTTTTCCTGGGATCAGGTCTTTTATATCCAACTGCCCGAGAGGGCGCTTTGAAACTAAAAGAGACATGCTCATTGATAACCGACGCTTATCCAACCAGGGAGTTTCTGCATGGTCCAAAACAGATTCTGGATGATTCATGGACAGTCTTCCTGCTTTCAGAAGACGAATCAGTCAAACAGGAAGTTTCAGCTTTCTGTCACAATGTAACTGACCTTCCCGCCATGTTGAGAGATACATTTCATGTCGAGATAAACGACGAAATACTCCTTTCGATCGCAGAGGTCTTCTTCCTGCAGCTTTTGTCCTACTACAAAGCAATTTCACTGGCCCTAGATCCGGACAAACCGTCCAAGCTGACAAAGGTCGTCAGGTCTTGAGATGATCAGAATGACGGCGTCAAATCCTAATAATCGGGAATGATATGTCACAATGCAAGGCACTGTGAGTTTTAGTTTTTCCCGTGCAGTTGTCGCCGGGAAGCTAATCAATGATGTAACCCTGGAGATCAGTGACGGCTTTATTTCACGAATAACCCGGGAGAATGTTAACAGACTGGATTTGACTGGATACACAGCGATTCCATCGTTCATTGACATTCACACTCATGGAATGCTTGGTGTGGATACCTCCAGATTATCGCAATCCTCGCTGGGCACGTGGCTTAACTATCTTCCAAAAACTGGAACTCTCAGAGTAGTTCCTACCCTGGTATCATCTGATCAGAAAACAACCCAGGAATTCCTTTCCATCGTAAACAATGGGAAGAAGTTGCAGTTGAGAGAACCGTTCGCTGAAGTAATTGGTGCCAGAATGGAAGGCCCCTTCATTAGCCACGCAAAGAAAGGTGCCCACAATGAGAAACTCCTCCTTAATCCAACGGTTGAGAATTTTAAATGGATTACTGGTGAATACAGCTCTTTTGTGAGAATAATTGACTTGGCACCGGAACTGGAAGGAGCGATGGATCTTATTCAATATCTCAGAGGAAGGGGGATCCTGGTCTCAATTGGCCACTCCGATGCTGATGCGATGACCACCAGAAATGCTATTTTAAAAGGGGCAAGAGAAGCTACGCATTTATTCAATGCTATGCGGCAGATATATCACAGGGAACCTGGCATTGCGGGGGAGATATTAATCAACGATTCAATAAATGCTGAAATCATTAATGATCCAAATCATCTTTCTCCTGGAATTATCCGCCTTGCAGTCAGAGCAAAGGGTGAAGATAAGATTGTCGGCATCACTGATTCGCTCTCCGCTACTTTGATGCCGGATGGCGAGTATGAACTTGGGAGCCTCGTGGTGAAACTCGAAAAGGGAAAGTGCACTATCAAGGGTACGGATACTATTGCTGGAAGTGTTCTTACAATGGACGCAGCGTTCAGGAATTTCCTGGACCAGGGTTACTCAATCGAGCAAACGTCAAAATTCCTGTCCACGAATCCCGCAAGGGTGATGTCTCTGGACAGGGAAGGCAGCATTGATATCGGCATGAGGGGTAACATGGTTGTACTGAATGAGGGGAATCAAGTTACAGGTGTTATTAAGGACGGGATATATTACGATTTCCGGGATCAGGTGGGATAACGTCAACAGAAGATAATAACCCCAGGTCAAGGGGAATCTCAGAAAAAAGTATAGAGGAAATTGTCAGGATCATAAACGAGGAGGATTTCAGTGCATTTACAGCTGTCAGGGCTGCGACAAAGCAGATATCCAAAGCAGCCGGGATATGCGTTGAATCAATTAAGAAGGGAGGCCGGGTCATTTACGTTGGGGCGGGAACCAGCGGAAGAATTGCTGTTCAGGACATAGTTGAACTCGATCCTACATATGGCCTAGATAGCAGAACATTCCGGTACGTAATGGCTGGAGGAAAGGATGCCCTCCTCAAATCACAGGAGGGTTCGGAGGATGATACCGAAGCAGCAGAGGCTGCTCTCTCTGAAATTCAGGTCAGGGAAGTGGATACCGTCGTTGGCATCTCAGCATCTGGAAGGACGCCGTTCGTTTTATCATCAATCAAATATGGCAATAAGTCAGGTTGCAGGACCATCGGTATTGTCAACAACCTGGGTACTCCGATCGAGCAAGAAGCATCGCACTGCATAGTTCTGGATACTGGACCTGAAGTTATTCAGGGCTCAACAAGGATGAAGGCTGGTACTGCGCAGAAGCTCACGCTGAATGCCATGAGTACCACGATTGCAATAAAAATGGGCAGGGTATACGACAATATGATGTCTTTCATGGGCGTGACTTTTAACAAGAAGCTGACAGAAAGGGCTGTTTCCTACCTGATCAACGAGTTCAAGGTCCCCAGGGAAGTGGCAGAGCAGACCCTTCAGGACTGCAACTACCGGCTATGGGAGGCTATCGATAAGCTGAAGACCCTCACTACAGGATGATTTTAATCCAGCAGCGAACTGAACACCAGGTTATGGAAAGTCCTCCTGAACCTGAGGATGTGCAAATTCTCTCTCGACGGATATACCCTATTGGAAAGGATAAGAACGATTATTCCTGAAGCAGGTTCAATCATGATCGATGTTCCGGTGAAGCCCGTGTGCCCAAATGCACCATATGGGGATAAATCTCCTAAGAAACGGGCATAATCAAAGGCCGGGCTCTGGTGAGCCGGTCTTGGGGTGTTTATCATCCATCCGTATCCAAACGATCCGCCAATATACTCATTGGCAGGATGAGTCGCTTTTGCCAGGCTCTGTCTGGATATGATTTTTCCAGCAAGATATTGTGTGAGAAATGCAAGTATGTCCGAAGCATCAGAGAAAAGTCCTGCATGACCTGCGACTCCTCCGCTGAAATGCGAATTTTCATCGTGCACTTCGCCCCAAACCAATCCTCTGGGTCCCGCATTTTCTGTCGGGGCGATCTGACTCTTTTCGTATTTTGGAAGATAACTGATGTGCTTGAGTCCCAGTTTTTCTGTAACTTCTGATTCCCAAGCCTTGTCAAGAGTTTTTCCGTATATTTCCTCGATTATATAGCCCAATAATATGTAATTCAGGTCGCTGTAGTTCTCGACAGTGTAAGGCTCGGCCGACGCAGCAGCATCGTTAATTCCCTCCAGATATGATTCCCTGGTTTTCCCCCTCTTGTAAAGAGGAAGGCTTGGTGTAAGCCCGGAAGAGTGAGACAGAAGCGACTTGATGGATAGTTTTGCAAGGTTATTCAGTTCTTTGAAAAGTCCCAGCGATGCTGTTGTATCTTCCATTGAGAGTTTTCCGTTATCCATAAGCTTCAGTGCAAGCGTTGATGTAACGAGTGGTTTCGTGAGCGACGCAAGATCATATATTGTGTCGTTGGCGTACTTAAATTTCAGTTTCTCTATCTCTCCAAAGGAGTTGAAGAAAATCTCTTCCTTTCCTCGGGCCACGAGTACTGTCATCCCATGGGAGACCTGCGGGATATTGGCTTTTATGTGGAGACTTAATTTCTCGCGTATATCCATTCGATCGGCTGTCATCACGATCATGATTCAATACACAGATAAAAACCTGGGATTGGTCTGCAGACTTTTTTATATTCTGCATCGCATACCAAGCACATGGAAAATGAAGATACCACTCTTTGGGATGTAAAGGCACCGATGCGCGACAATGTCATTCTCTCCCTCGACGTATATGGTGCTTCGAGAACAAAGAAAAGGCCTGCGGTACTGCTGCGCACTCCATATGGAAAGACGACAGATGCAATAGTCTCAACAGGCAAGTTCTTTGCCTCGAGAGGTTATGCATTTATATCTGCAGACGTAAGAGGACGCGGGGATTCCGATGGCACCTTCGTTCCATACGAGTCCGAGGGCAATGATGGATATGATCTCATAGAATGGGTGGCGAAGCAGAACTGGTGCGATGGATCCGTAGCAACATGGGGTTCTTCATATTCCGGCAGGATTCAATGGTATTCAGCGGTTCTCCAGCCACCGTCGCTAAAGGCCATGATTCCTGTCGTACCGCCATCAGATCCTTTTGTTGAGGATCCTACCGGGGTTGCATCTCCCCTCAACGTTTCGTGGGAATTCCTTGTATCAGGAAGGGCTCTCCAGAACACAAAGCCTGTTGACTGGCAGAAGATATATTTGCATCTGCCGCTGAGGGAGATGGATACCCTCACAGGAAGGAAAATGCCCCACTGGCAGGTCAGGCTTGATCACCAGGTAGTCGACAGCTACACAAAGAGCATTTCGTACCAGGACAAACTCGATCGTGTCAGGGTACCAGTCCTGCACATTTCTGGCTGGTATGACGACGAACAGATTGGCACCCCATTGAACTTTGCTTCAATGCAGTCCCAAAAGGATAAAACTGTGTCCGAAAATCAGTACATGATTATGGGTCCATGGGGACATGCGGTAAACACATCAAGGGTGATAGGCGAATTTGATTTTGGTCCAAAGGCTATAATTGATCTCCTTGACGTTGAGGCAAGATGGCTTGATCGCTTTTTGAAAGGAGCAGGGAAGGACTTCCCCTTCCAGAAGAAGGCGATGATTTTCACGATGGGAAGCAATGAGTGGAAGGAGTACAATTTATGGCCACCGGAGAACACTTCTGAAAGAATGCTGTACCTATCATCATCGGGGAAAGCTAACAGCAGGTTTGGGGATGGCAGGTTAACAGCCAAGAAGCCGGGATACAAAGAATGCGAAGACACGTTCACATACGATCCGGGGAATCCTGTCCCATTCATTGCAGACCAGAACTATGCCCAGATCGGTGGACCGGACGACTATTCCTCAATAGAGCGCAGGGATGATATCCTGGTCTACACAACTGAACCGCTGAAGGAGGCCCTTACGATGATCGGCCCGGTTAGAATGAATCTATTTGTTCAGACTTCGGCCCATGATACGGATTTCACGGCAAAACTGCTTACTGTACTTCCTGACCTGAGAGCGATACGCCTGTGTGACGGCATAACAAGAATGCGGCACATGGATGGCAACGACATAGTCAGTGAAACGAATCCGGAACAGGTATACAGGATTTCAATAGACATGTGGAATACGGCATACATGTTTTCCCCCGGGGAAAAAATCCGGGTAGAAATATCATCGAGTGCATTCCCAAAATTCGCCAGGAACCTTAATTTCGAAGGAGACCAGACCAATAGCACGAAATGGTTAAAAGCCGAACAAAAGGTACTTCATGGAAATACGGTATCGTCACACCTCGCATTCTATACAGCAGGGAATCTGCCCGAATGATGGGCATTAGCTTTAATCCAAGCAAATGATTGTCTGATATGCGACAGGGTTACTTCATACAGACAGGATTAATGGGACATGAAAAGGAAGATTCGCTCAAGATCTTGGCGAAGCTGCTTCCTTCCACGATAGTGCTTACCAGAAAGGACTTCGCCAATAGGGAAGAACTCCTTTCCCTGATTCATTCCATTAAGCGATTATACAGAATGGAAAAGGATGTGAAAGATCCATATTTTGCGGTCGATCAGGAGGGTGGTAATGTCGTGAGGCTTCCATTCATCAATTACAATCCAAGCAACGCATTCTTGGGAAATCTTGATAACCCTAGGTTCACAGAATATGTTGGCGCGCGTACCGGCTACGATCTAAAGGCACTGGGCATTGATTGGGATCTGGCTCCGGTCCTTGATATTGCCAGCCCGTACAACCAGGTTATTCTGGAGAGAAGCTTTTCCTCCGATTCCATGAAAGTGGCTGCGCATGGAAGTGCATTCATCCGTGGCATACAGAGATACGGAGTTGCAGCAACAGCAAAGCATTTTCCAGGGCATGGCGGCGTTCTGGGTGATTCTCACCAGATGCTTCCAACGGATGAGAGAAACATGGCAGCACTTACTGCTGATCTATATCCTTTCAAGAGGGCAGTAAAGGAGAGAGTTGCATCTGTCATGATATCTCATGTGCTTTACAGCGCTATAGATGATGCATACCCGGCTTCGCTTTCTGCCCATATCTACAGGATTTTGCGGGAAGATCTGGGATATTCCGGGCTTGCAATCACCGATTCGCTGAACATGAAGGCCATATCGAAGAACTATAGCATGAAAGAGATAGGCGAACTTGCATCGCGTGCAGGAGCCGATATACTTGAATGCGTTGAGATCGAGAACGCAATAGAGATTTCGATGCACCTCGAGATGAAGGATGAACATGCAAGTGCAAAAAGGATCAGCGGGCTACTCCCGGAGAAAGAAAGCACAATAGAGCCGCCCCCGGATGTCCTGAACGCATTCTCGATCCTGGGAAATACCGTGGCGAGAACCTTCTCGCCCCTAGACCCGGAAGAAAGGACAGCGGTAGTTTATCTGGACGACACACGGGAAAGCCTTGTCAGCGATTCTTTCACGAACGCTGCAGGCATTGTCAGCAGGCTTAAGGAAACTGGACTGAAGCTTGACAGCTTCACCTCGGAGGACTTCCAGGCAGGGATAAAGAAATACAACCAGGTCGTTGTAATCGGAAGGAATGAGCATCTAAAGGAACGCTATAAGATCCTGAATGCAGAACTGAAGGCCAAGCGTTCTGTATTCATCAGTACCGGCGTACCTGCAGATGTTGGTCTTCTCTCTGATGAAATTGGCTACATTTCGACATACAGTACGAAGATCGACACTATCCTGGGTGCCGTCCTCCGGGCATTTGGCTTTTACTGAGTCATCAGAAGCTGCTTAGCGGAGTAGAACCGATTCCGCTCTCCTTTGGCGGATAGTTTAGCCCCTTGATGAAGTTAAGACCGCCAGTAACACCCGGCTCCTTCAGGCTTGAGAATCCATCCAGATCCGAATATGCGAAGTTGGGCTGTCCCAGAGCAACATGCAGGGCTGCTGTATTGGCTAGTTTCGTTTCCACCATGCATCCCATCATTGTGGGCATCCTGAACACCTGGGCAGTCTTGACAATCTTAAGGGCATCAGTTATTCCGCCACATTTCATCAGCTTGATGTTCACGAAGTCTGCAGCCTCCTCATATACAACGTTACTCAAGTCTGATAGCGAGAAAACAGCCTCATCCGCCATGACAGGAATGGATGAATTCATGCGTACGAACTTCATTCCCTTTATATCATCTCTTACGACAGGCTGCTCCAGAAATTCGATCCCAAATTTCGCAATCTTGCTGGAAAGTTCCACCGCCTTCTTTGGCGAATATGACTGGTTGAAATCGACACAAATCATCTTGTCGTCACCGATGACTTCCCTGACTGCCTTCACCCTATCAAAGTCTTCATCGATAGATTTCCCCAGCTTAATCTTGAAAAAAAGCACCCCGTCGTCAAGAAGTTCCTTTGCCTGTATCTTGGCTTCCGGTGCAGCCACCAAATCGACAGTGTATGATGTCTTCATGCTGGATCTATAACCGCCAAGTATTTGATAGAGGGGCAGGTCGGCTTTCTTGCCGAGGATATCGTATAGAGCCATGTCGACTGCAGCTCGGCTTGCTTTTGAGCTCCTTGCGAGCGCTTTCATGCGTTCATTTACTGCTTCGGTGGACAGTTCTAATCCCTTTAGCGCCTGCCTGAATATTGAAAGTTCAGCCTCTACTGAACCCATCGTATCTCCCGTTATGAATGGAGTGGGTATAGCCTCTCCATATCCTGTCAATCCGGAATCACTCACGACCTTGACAAAGTATCCCTCATAGGAATCGGTAGAACCAAGGGCTATCTTGAACGGTTTCTTCATTTCAATGTTTATCTTCTTAAATTGCAACTCTTTAATCTTCATGCTGCGTAATCCTCTGTGGATATTATTAGGTATTGATCTTCCCGCTACTCATATAGCAGGTGATTACTCCTTGATTCCATGTATTCCTGATACGACGGCTCCCATGTTTCCGCTATCTCCTCCACGCTCATGCCATCCTTGAGGTCTCGTTCAAGTTCATCGGATCCGTAGAGGATTGAAAGGTGCTTGAAATCCAGATCATCTGGCCTCAATGAATAAAGATGTTTCAGAATCCGGATCGCAAGGCTGATGCTCCTGAATTTTGTCCGATCTTCCATGTGGATTGCAAAACCCTCAAGCTTCTGATTTGAGAGTGGATCCAGCATCGGAATGAAGACAGTCTTTCGGAACAGCGCCCCTTCTTCCTTAATTTCTAGTGCATGCGCGCCAGGGTAGCCAAACTGGGAGAAAGGATATGGAGTTCCTCTACCGAGGCTTACCTTCGAGGCCTCAACCAGAACAAGGCCTACAAACACGAAGAGTGAATTCAATGTCGGAAGATTAAGCGATGGCGGTACGTAATGCTTGAGATAGTCATCATAATAGTGGGACCTCCTGTAGCCAGACATCTTCGAAATCTTGAGATCTGCGCCGATATCCCTGTTGAAATACTGGGCCATCTCACCTATGGTCATCCCATACCGGAGAGGAAAGTCGTCGATCCCCACAAACGATCTGAACTTTGATTGCATCATCGGACCGTCAACAACCGATCCTGAGAGGGGAGCTGGCCTATCACATACTATGACTCCAATGCCGGCTTTAGCTGCAGCTGAAAGAAGGTGTTTCAGCGATGAAATATAGGTATAAGGCCTGGCGCCGCCGTCCTGTATGTCATAGATCACTGATTGGACATCCTCCAGATCTTTGGGATCTATAACATGTGACTTTGCTGAATAAATTGATTTAACTGGAATACCTGAATAAGTCTCGTCCGGGACTTCTTCCCCGTTCTTTAGCGCGGCATATATTCCATGTTCAGGTGCGAATATCTTTTTGATGCTCGCGCCTTTCTTGATCATTATGTCAATGTTCTGTACCAGATCTTGGGTAACTCCGGAAGCATTTGTAAGCATAGCAGTTGGCTTTTTAGGTACTTCCTGAAGCAAGTTTTCGATGCCAAGCTTGAATTCCATGAATTAGTATAGTAAAGCGCCTAAAACTTTTACTTAACCGGTCTACTTCAAGACCTCGTTGATAACTCTCTCGGCATTACCATGCATAAGGAGATCAGGTTGCTTCACGGACTCAGCGAGAGTCATGATGTCAATAAAAGTCGTGAACCCTTTCGTGCCAGCCCTCATTCCAAGGAAGTCAGAACCAATTGCAACAACGCCCCATCCAAAGTTTTCACCAACATAGTTGATGTTATTCACCATCTCTGCTGTTGTGGGTTCTTTCCCCAGCATTTCTGCGATCCCGCTGATTCCTACTATACCATGACTGGACTTTATGGCTTCAAGCATTTCATCGTCTGCATTTCTGGGGTGATCCTGGAGTTTTCGAATGTTTGTATGTGTCATTATAACAGGCCTTTTGGAGTAAGAGCAGATGTCAAGGGTTGTTTGCCTGCTTGTATGCGCAGTATCAACCAAAATACCTAGGTCATTGCAAAGGTCTACCAGCTCTTCCCCAGCGCCAGTCAAGCCGTAATCCTTCTTCGAATAGCAAGACGCAGCATATTTGTTGTCATAGTTCCATGTGAAGCCGATGCACCTTACTCCGAGGTCGTAAAGAGAGTAAATGTCAGTCGGCTCCGCTATTGTGTCAGCACCTTCCATTGAGATGAGGAATTTTGGACTTTCTCCTTTGAGATCTCTCTTAGACCTGACAAATTCAACCACATTTTTATGATAAAGAGTAGAATAGAAATTAGCCTGGTGAAAAATGGCTATCTGATCCGGAACCCAAGAAAAATCCAGCGGCTTTCCAGCAGAGTCGATCTTATCTATATTTCTTGACCACACTCGGTGAAAAGGAAAAATTGAAGAGAATATGACTACATCTCCATGATTCCTCAGCAGTGCAATGGATGATTGCTTTGTTTCGCCGAAAACATTTTCTGTTGACGAAGTTATTCCAAAATCCTCGTGTAAATCAATAATTCGCATTGTGGCAGGCATTCCAGGGATTTATATGAATCCTCTTCTATAATCTATTGAAAAAATTATTTAGGTAAACTTAAAAGAAAGACATTATAAATTAATAAAAAAAAATTATACCTCAAAATCCGAGGTACTTATTTCTTTCTGGTTATGGCGTAGATTGCACCACCAATGACGACTACCGCAACTACAACTCCGATCACAATGTAGGTGAGATCGTTATTGCTGGACGGCTTTACCGGAACCTTGGTGAATGCGATCGAGACTGACTGGCTGCTGTCATTCAGTGTGACAGAACCTGTCTTGTTCACGTATCCATTCGATGTCGCGGTGTAGCTGTATGTACCATTCACGAGGGAGACGGTGATAGTTGTGCTGCTTGATGACAGTGACTTGCCATCTGAGAGG
>DAHXNF010000003.1 GCA_027366585.1 Thermoplasmatales archaeon
GAGATGGAGATTGCAAGGGATGCCGGTATTAAGATCGTAATGGGCACTGATTTTGTCAGTGCTGAGAATAGCAGACAGGGTGAAAATGCTATCGAGATCGAGAGGCTTTCAAGGTTTCTAGGCCCCACGCAGGCACTAGTCGCATCTACCTCTCTTGCATCTGAATGCGTCGGCCTAGGCAGATCAGGAACCCTTCAGGAAGGACACCCGGCGGACCTGGTGGTAGTAAAGGGAGATCCATCAAGGAGCATAGAACACATCAGAAAAGAACGAGTGCGTTACGTTTTGCATGGCACTCGCATGTACGACGTAATAAAAATACATGAAATCTAGGTGGCTTCCTTCCAATCTTATGCATGCCTGAAATTAGGAGGAAAGGGTTTTAGCTGGGATTGGATGCAGAATCATGGTTATGAAGGACATTTTTCGCAGTGCAGGTAGCGTAGACAAGATATTGATACGTAACGGGGGAGAGGGGGCGACAGACAAAGCTTATACTTATCTTTCCGGGGCTGTTGGAGGACTTTTTGAGAATTCCGCAATTGTTGCAAGCAAGGACTCTATCACTCTCTATGTCTATTCCCTGGAGGAACTCACCGCAAGAGCTACAGGACATAGCGTGGTAGTTGCGCACTCCGCGCAGGAAATGAAGGACAACATTCAGAGGGACCTGAGAGGAGAGAAAAAAATTGGTCTTAACTTTGACTCGATGACCGTGAATCTTTATAACGAGACGAAAGAGCTCCTACCAGGGGTGGAATTTCTTGACGTATCCCATAAGATCATGGAAGCAAGGATGATCAAATCACCGGAGGAGATTTCAAGGCTTCAGGAAGCAGCAAAGATAAGCAGCGAAATCTATCCCGGCATTCTTTCAAGCTTGAGAGAGGGGATGAAGGAGACAGAGGTTTCAGCCCTGATGGATTATAGGATGATGCAGGCAGGCGCTTCGGGCACCGGTTTCGATACTATTGCTTGTTTCGGCGAGAACTCTGCTGAGCCACATCATTCCCCGGGTGACAGGAAGCTCAAGAAGGGTGATTTTGTTCTCACAGATTATGGTGCAAAGTACAAGGACTACACAGCAGATACAACAAGAACATGCGTATTCGGGAGGGCAACTTCCGAGCAGAAGGAGATATATTCAACGGTCTACGCAGCCCAGAGAGAAAGCATGCTCCTGGTCAGGGATGGCGTCAACGGAAAGCTTGTGAACAAGAAGGCGTATGATATTATAGATGCAACAAAATACAAGGGACGACTGATGCATGGGATCGGCCATGGAATTGGATTGGATGTTCATGATCATGCTGCGTTTGGAAGCGCAGACTTCACGATCAGGACAAACATGGCCGTCACCGATGAGCCAGGTATCTACATTCCTGGTGTTGGCGGCGTGAGGATAGAGGATGACCTCCTTGTCACAAAGGATGGGTTCCGTCTGTTGACTGCAGCACCTCCAGCGGATCTTGTAGAGGCATGATCTGAGGCATCTTTTCCTTGATCATGAGAGGAATCGATCCTTATCGGAATACCTAAATTACTATATGCTCGGGAGGAACATTGCGGGACTCGACCCCAAGATCTGCTGTCAATATAGTTGAATGATCAAAAAGTGTTGTATGCGATCTTCCAGAATAAAGGGAAGCAACAATGCGGCCGATGGCGTCTGCCTTCATTATGCCGCTGCCGCTTGAACCGGTAGCCACGATTATGTTTTCATTCCTGAAGACATAGTGGGTCTTGTCCCTGGTATTATAGGAGTAGTGGCCTGCCCACATTGATGATACCTTGCATGATGAGAATTGTGGAAGATATGATCTAATGACGGGAAACAGGCTGTTCTCGTAGAACTCCGGTTCAGGCTTGGGATCGTCCTCGGTTGTGAATGGCCTGTTGTAGTCGTCAGCAACGGAGATCCAGACAGAAGAACTGCCGGGCTCGGGTCTCATAACTATCCCGTGACTCGGGAATATTGTAAAAGGCATAACCTGTTCTCCAGGACGCAGTGGATTTGACATCAAGTCCGCAGCAGGTTGGCCCGATATCCTGAAAACCTGGCGTTTCTTGCCTCGGACGTGACTATCAATTCCTGCTGAATTAAGGAGATCAGTTGTCCAGATATCCGCACATACTACTGTTGTCTCGGCACTGAATGGTCCTGATGAAGTGTCCAGTTTCCGCATCTCCTTTTGCTGCCACAGGAACGGCTCTCCCGGGTAATTCAGGCAGGATTTTGGCTCAAATCTTAGTCCCCGAACTTCCGTGTTATAGTGAAACTCGACGCCCATCGTTCTCAGCTCTTTTTCATAGAAGGAGCAGATCCTGTCCGGCTCAATGATGCCGCAGTTATACCCGAGCAACGCGCCGTCAATGTCGGAGAGCTGCATGAGTTCCTTTTCTTCCTTCCCGACCCTGGTTGAGTACCCAATTGACGCTATCCTGTCCTCTGGAACGATCTCTGCTCTACCCTCGGAAATGAAGGTCTTAACAGCATCCTGATCTAGGCGTTTTCTGTCCATAAGGAAAAGATATCCGTTGAAATGCATTCCAAGATCAAAATGAAGATCCTGTTGCACATGCTTGTAAAAGGCAATCGATGATCCAGAAATTTTCCTGTTTATATCTGAAGTAAATAGATCCCTGTAACCTGCTGCGCTCTTGGCAGTATTTCCCTGTGCGTATGAGGAGTTTCTGTCGATAACTGACAGCCTTAGACCCGGTTTCTCCTTCTTTATGTAATAGGCGGATGCAAGTCCAGTTATGCCGGCGCCTATTATTGCAACATCGCAGTCAGGCACTACCGTGTATCTGATCTGGTCTTATTATCTTATTTCATTCCGGATCGCTATGCTGCAGACGAAGCTGCGTCATAAGGTAAGTAAAATGCGTCGATGGAATATGTCATCAATCACTTTTTAGCTTTCTTCCTGTTTTCTGACATGTTCTTTCCCACTTTTTCATAAGGAAAAAGGATCAGGACGACAATTGCCGTCAATGTCAGGCCCAGGTAATCGTATGAATATCTTCCAACCTCGTTATATTGCGGCCATTGGTTTTCCAGTCGCAGGAGATTGAGCTTGATCAAACCAAACCATGGAATATCCCCAAAAGCTATGCCAATTATTGCTGATGAGTTCACTGGAAACAGGGTTATGCCGACATTCTGGTCTGCCGCAATGTATGCATGCAATGCAGCATCATACTCTGCGGATGTTGCAAGATTGAAATCGCCTGTCGTAATAAAACCGTCCTCACCCTTGAAGGATGAGATAGGTACAGTAAGGTTTCGTCCGTTGTATCCTGCATGCTCGATCAAGACGTACTGATCAGTGACTTTCATCCAGGACTGGTTATGATAGCCCTGCACTTCCGGGGTCGAGCTGTTCCAGTACAGGTAGAACATGGCCCTATGGATGATTATAAGTCCGCTGGTGCTATGATATAAAATGACGTTTCCATACTCACCATAAGACTTGTACCCGGTGTCTCGACCCACAACATATGTAATAACGGGTCCTGGAACCTGGGTCACCTTTTTGACAAAAACTATGTCGCCCACATTCATTGTACCCGGAGTCCAGGAACTCGAATGAGTCATGCTTTCAGATGCAACAACACTTACGGGCGGCCATTCATCAGTGTAAGCGAGCAGGCTGCCGATTAGGATTGCGATTATTATGAGTGCAATTATACCGGCAGCTCTGACCTTCCGCATATTTTTCCAAATTGATCAGATATCTTTAAGGATTTCGGGCATTGTTTCTTCCTTCATCGTTTGATACCCGCAAGGATTGGGACATAATCGATATAGAATGAACTGCGGGGTGAAATCAGAGATGAAACAGCATGTCCATCGGAACTTCTTCTGTTTCGTAATCTTTGGGGAAATTCCTCGATTTGATGATGGTTGAGGAGAACACGCCAACCCAGGCTGGTGCCTTGACCCTGTATAAAGTGGAATATGCACTTGGTTTCTTTGAAGTTGAAAAATAGTATCCGCCATTTTCCGCCTTCATCTTGTCGTTGTAAGCGAGAAATATGTTACCGGTCGTCTTAACGAGATCCATTTTCTTCATATCTGCTATCGATGCAGTCAGCTTCACAATGATGCTTCCACTTCGTGACATAAGTAACTGAAGGAAGAATTCACTGTCTGTCTGCCAGTCTATCGCAT
>DAHXNF010000009.1 GCA_027366585.1 Thermoplasmatales archaeon
CATAATATCTATCATACTGATTACAGTTACAATAGGCCGAACTTCAGCAGAAAAGGGTGAAGAGGTTGTGGGAACCAGTCCAGCAAACTGAGGACTTTTTCCAATAACCCCTATCCAATTTTCTGAACCTACCTGATGTCCCTCTCATGATTTTTCATGTTATTCTTGCTCATGAAGGCGTGATATACGGCATCTGCAACCGAAAGACTTATTCATGGGATCACGATCAATCAGCATGAACATAATAAATTACGGTCTCAGGGAGAAATATGAAGAATTATCGAAGTTTGGAGACAGGCTTGCTGAAATGGAGAAACTTGTCGACTGAGAGGCATTCAGGCCCATGCTTGCCGATCTCTACAGGAATGACACAGAACTGGGAGGGAGACCCAACAACGATCCGGTGCTCATGGTTAAGATACTCTTCCTTCAGTCAACATACAATCTGGTCGATGAGGCCAAGGAGAAGGAGATCCATAACCGCATAGATTTCATGAATTTTCTCGGTTACCCGGATCGTGTTCCGGATTCAAGGACCATCTGGTTATTCAGAGAGAGATTATCGTCGACTGGGAAGGACAAGAGGATCTGGTCCATGATCTGGGAACAGTTTGAATCTCGCGGCGTAACGGTGAAGAAAGGAGTTGATCAGGAGGCAAGCTTCATTGAAACTGATCCAGGCAAACATGGAAAGAAGAATCCCCTGTGTCACCTGATATGCCCGAGGTTATGCCTGACACAAAGAAGGATCACTCTTCTGTAACCAAGGCTGAGAAGAGGGCTGCAAAGAAAGAGGCGAAGAACCCGACAGTGGAGAAGAAGAGGATCAGGAAAGAGGGGAAAGAGAATGCGAAGACAAGGAGATCGAATGACGGAACATGGGTAAAGAAGGGAAACAGATTACACTTCGGTGACAAGATTCATAGCTTACAGGGTACTGAGATGCCATTCATAAGGGTTTTTGTTGTCACCAAAGCCTCCCTTCATGATTCATAGGTCAAACATATATATGGTTGGAAAATTTTCAACCGGCGTTGACAGTGATGAACCTAATCGATTAAATGGACCGGTCGGGATTTGATTAATGTTTTAAGGGAATACTAAAACAAAGATATTTAGTCTCATGATATATTTGGTAAAACTATGAACATATTTGTGAGCCATTCCAGAAAAGACCTAGACCTCGTAACCGAGGTCAAGAGAGCTTTGGGTGTCGTTGATTATTCGCCTATTGTCTACGAGGATTTACCTCAGGAGCTTAAGGCTGGCCCAGACATGACAAATATAAGGAATCTAATCAACCAAAGCGAGCTCGTTTTTATCTTCTTAACTCAAAATGCATTTTCTACGAATCACACGCTCACTTGGATTCAATATGAAGACCATATCTCCTCGATGCTGAATAAGCCTGTAATTCTATTTCAAGGGATTAATCAGCCTCCTGTTTCGCCGGTCATATATTTTACTGATTTGGTCCCCGTTCAATTTCCGTTGCTTGACACAATTACCCTGCAGAGTGTAGCAAAATCTTTCAAGTCCTCAGGTGCTCTTATAAGGGGTGGCGCGGGTGCACTATTGGGCTCCTTGTTTGGGCCAGTCGGTGCACTTCTTGGATTCTTTGGAGGTCTTCTTACTACTCCTCAAAGCCCACTAGCCAAGGTACCTGTCATAAAATGCCCTAAGTGCAATTACAGCTATAGGTACTGGGGCAGTGTTGGTAGTTTTTTCTATTGTCCTTATTGCCTTAATGGATGGATATATAATGGAGGTGCTTAGAACGGTAATACGAGATACAATGATGATAAAAGCCTCTCCAGATGAGGTGTTCTCTTTTCTTAGTGGATTGAGACTTGATGGGGCAAAAGTATCCAAAACCATAAAGGAATACAGAATGGTTGTTTTCACGACTGGTTTAAGCTTATTCTCATTTGGAGAGAACTTAGAGGTTACAGTGCAACCAAGAGATAGTGACACACTCGTTGTTTTTAGGTCTCAGGGAAAGGTCACTTGGAATATCACTGCTGACCCAAGAGGAATAGTGCAAAGGATACAAGACTCGTTGAACGCAAAATTTCAATAGTTATCGTTTCGCGTTTTATGGCGTCTAAGATGAAATTCAGATTCTCATCGTATCCATCGTTCTTCAACTACTTTAGCGTTTCTTCTGTGTCTTTGTGCGCCCATTCTCGGTGCTTCTTGTAAACATGACCCCTGCAGCTTTCCTTGGAAGAATACGTCCTGTGACAGACGGGGCACTCATAATCGTAAAGTTGCCCTAAACCCCCGAGAATAGTTCTATTCCCTGGTCTTTCAATGTACTTAGACATACTCATTCCTCAAGGTGTGGGACACTATTCTAAAACCGACCCATATTGAATAGATTGTGCCACACGTTGGTGCAGAATAGGGCATTATCGATCCTGTCATCCCTCTTCTGTGCTATGTTCCATCCAAGCATCTTCTTGTCAGCTGCAAATCCAGATTCCGAGTTGCTTCTCTGATGGTACTGCTCCAGGTATTCCATGGTATCCTCAACGAACTCCTTCATGGTTGATTTCCACTTCTGTGAACCATTGAGTGTTGCATTCTTCTTCGGTATCACGAAGACCTTTGCGTCACCGAGTGTATCCATGTACGATGGGGATGAATAATACCTGTCAAGGCGGATAGAATCCATGGTTATGTCCATGGATGCGAGAAGACTCATTGCACGATCATAGGCTCCTCTCTCGGATTTCATGGAAGATCCGAACGCGATGTACATCCTTGTCTTCAGATCCATGAGGGAAAATGAATATGCGAACAACCGTTTCTTGTGGCCCTCTGATCTCTTCGTTTCATCTTTCTCTCCCCTGTTTCCAGGATTCTCCTTTGCGAGATCCTTGAGCTTCTGTGCATAGGACTCATAGTTCTTCTTCACCGTGAGCGAGTAACCTGTACCGTCGCCTGTTGCATCTGAGTTTGTTATGCCCTTCTTCTTCATGATCAGGACATGCAGATTGTGTATTACCACAGCTACTTCATCGTCTGAATACAATCTCTCAATGGTCTTGTATGACACATCTACGCCGGAGAGCATGGAGAATACCACAAGCATGTTAGAGAACATCCTGTTGGATTCACCAACAAGCTGCTTGATCAGCAACAGCTTGACCCTCTGATCGAGGGTGAGGGAATGGGGATGACCGGGTCCCCTGACAATCCTGATTGTTGAAATCGCTTCATTGATCAGCGGATCAAGATCCTTCATGGCTGTCTTGATCCTCTGTGAGAACTCCGGTTCGTAGATCTTCCAGTCCCTCTTCTTCTTTGGATGCTCGCTGGCGTATTTCTTTCCGAGTATGTTGTTTATCTCCTCAACCTTGTACCTGATATCATCCTCGGTTACCCTGCCCATATGCATGCAACATGACGCTGAAGATAATAAACATGTCTATAGACATGTTTATGTAATGTGCCGACATATTCACATGTGAGCAGGAAGGTCTTTGTCCTTGACAATAAACTAACATTAACAGATGATCAGATCGAGGGCATTCTCGAGAGAACTGTTACCAAACAGGGCACATCTGCAAAAGCAGACGTGCCAAGGAGATACCTCGGGAAAAGAGTATATGTAATAATCACCAAGTCAGAAGGTGAGGATCGGGAATAGTGTCCCACACTCGCATTGTTCAGTCAGAGTGTGACCAAGGAAATGTCAACTGCTACTCTGCTCAACCTGTCGTGGAGTAGGTTAGTAAACATTAATAAATATTACACCCATCAAGTGAACGATAGAATGAAAAAGCCAACTTTCAATGACCTC
>DAHXNF010000013.1 GCA_027366585.1 Thermoplasmatales archaeon
TGACGAGATTGCAAGGGTTTGGGGTGAGGATCCAGAGAGCATTAGAAATGGAATATATATTTTAAGCAAGTCGGTGCCGTCACCTGACGAAGATGTTGCGACTATCTCAGTCGAAGCTGCCAGGAATGCGGTAAATCGCGGGAAGATCGACCCGATGGATATAGGATCAATCTACGTTGGTTCCGAGTCACATCCATATGCAGTCAAGCCGACTGCAACCATCGTATCATCTGCCATCGGCGCCGGCTTCAAGATGTTTGCTGCAGACTATGAATTTGCATGCAAGGCGGGAACCGCGGGAATGCAGAATGTGAAAGCGATGGTGGATTCAGGCATGATAAAGTACGGTATGGCAATCGGCGCCGATACTTCGCAGGGAGCACCTGGAGATGCTCTTGAGTATTCTGCCTCTGCCGGAGGCACTGCCATGATCATAGGAAAGGAGAATGTCATTGCAGAGATCAACGACACCCTTTCCGTTACATCGGATACTCCTGATTTCTGGAGAAGAGAGGGTCAGCCGTACCCTACCCATGGTGAGAGATTCACCGGAGAGCCTGCATACTTCAAACACACAATAGGTGCGTCCAAGATGCTTATGGAGCGCATGGGAACAACCCCAAAGGATTACAGGTATGCAATATTCCACCAACCCAACGGAAAGTTCCCCACTAGAGCCGCCAAGCAACTTGGCTTCAGTGACGACCAGTACAGGGACGGCCTCCTGACTCCACAGATCGGGAATACCTATTCAGCCGCAATGATGACAGGCCTCTCCGCGGTACTGGACATAGCGCAGCCGGGGGATCGTATCCTCGCCGTCTCTTTCGGTTCCGGAGCCGGTTCCGATGCTTTTGACCTTACTGTTACCGACAGGATTGAGGCAATCGACCGCAAGGCATCCCCAACCATTAAGGAAATGCTGAGCAAGGTAATCTGGGTTGATTATGCAATATACGCGAAATTCAAGAAGAAGATAGTGACTGGTGAGAATATTGAGTGATGTATACATTATAGGTGCTGGAGAAACTAGATTTGGAGAGTTATGGGAGAGGTCGTTGAGGGAGCTGGCAACAGAAGCGGGTCTACGGGCAATAGAGAGTGCAGGCATATTCTCAAAAGACGTTGAGGTCCTTTATGGCAGCAACACCCTTGGAGGTGCAATCAATTCACAGAACGACATAGGTGGCCTGATCTCAGATTTTACCGGACTTGCGCATAACAACATACCTGCAATCACCGTCGAGGCATCTACCGCTTCCGGAGGGGCAGCAGTGAGAGAGGCATATCTTGGCATCAGATCAGGAGAGTACAACGTCGCCGCGGTTGGTGGCGTGGAGAAGCTCACGGATCTCTATGGTTCAGAGGTCCTCGACCTGACAAGCACACTACTGGACAGTGAATGGGAAGGATTTTTTGGCGCAACGCCTGCTGCAATTGCAGCGCTTGTGGCGTATAAGTACATGAAGGATTTCAAGGTTGATCGGGAGAGCCTTGCAATGATGTCCGTAAATGATCACCTGAATGCTTCCAAGAACCCGGATGCCCATTACAGAAACATCCTGACGGTGGAGGGAGCCGTTTCGTCCACAATGGTAGCCGAGCCGCTTGGGCTCATGGATTGCAGCCCGGCAAGTGACGGCGCAGCAGCAATCATACTTGCATCGGAGGAATATGTGAAGAAGAACAAACTTCATGGAATAAAGATTCTGGCTTCGGCTGTGGCTCAGGATTATCTGGCACTGCACAGCAGGAAATCGATATACAGATTCGATTCGACCGTAGTCGCTGCCAGGAAAGCTTTTGAGAGGAGCATGCTGAAACCGGAGGATATATCATTTGCGGAGATTCATGACTCTTACAGCATATATGGCCTGATTGAGCTAGAGGATCTCGGGTTTGCCGAGAAGGGAAAAGCCAGGGAACTGCTGCCCGATGACATCAAGCTTGACGGCAGGATTCCAATTAACCCGTCCGGCGGGTTGAAGGCAAAGGGAAATCCATTTGGAGCAACCGGAGTCGGGCAGTTTGTGGAAGCATTCCAGCAGCTTACCGGAAAGGCGAAGGACAGGCAGGTAAAGTCACCGAAAAACGCGCTGCTACACAGCATGGCTATCAGCGGTTCTACTTCTGTAATACACATACTGGAGGGAAACTGAGATGGGGGAGCTATCAAGATTCTGGCGGGAGTCGAACCACAGGTACAGGATGGTTGCAATAAAGTGCGGCAACTGCAACGAAGTCTACTTTCCGCCCCGGGATGTCTGCCCTAAATGCCACAGAGAATCCATTGGTAAGATGAAAGAGACACTGCTTTCCGGCAAGGGCGAGATCGTCTCCTACACAATAGTTCATGATGCACCGCCGGCCTTTATGCTCCAGAGGCCTTATGTGCTGGCACTGATAAAACTGGATGAGGGGCCAACGATAACCGGCCAGATAGTCGATGCCGACAGGGAAGCCCTCGAGCCTGGAAAGCGTGTCAGGAATGTTTTCAGGAGGGTCAGGGAAGACGGGAAGAGCGGCATTATCCAGTATGGGTACAAATTCGTACTGGATGAATAGATCTCCTTTTATACCTGAATAAGCATCATAACCTGAATTGCTTTGTATCCTGTCTCCGCCACTGTTGAACAGAATCGGGAAGTCGAACCAAGTTACTTTGCGGGGAGGCAGGGAAGAGGACGGGACGGGGTATCATACCTCCTCCTGATTACCTACATCCTATCCATTATCATGCTGATCGTGACGCTTGCATATCTGCTCTCCCTTGGCGGACTCCCGATTCACGAATTTGCGGAGGTGCAGATTTATCCTTACTTCTTTATCATGCTCCTCCTGGTTGAATTGCCTGCCACCAATCTTCTGGCAGTTATCATTTTCGTAATAGCGGGATATATCCTTCTGTTCATTGGACTTGGAAAGGGATTCAACCCGGAAATGCAGCCGATAGATACTGCCAATGGCTTCTTTTCCATGATGGCCCCGCTATTGCTTGTCCTGTCGCTGATTATCACCTTGATAGAGGAGGCACTGAGTATACCAATACTGGGGCAGCAATCCGTGGTCACTGCGGGATATAGCAGCTTCGTGAACCTTATTTACGCACCGTTTGTTGAAGAGCTAGGGTTCCGGATCCTGCCCCTCGGGATCCTGACGTTTATACCTTTCATCATGCACGTGAGGCAGCCGTCTGGCATCCCAGGCACCGGAAAGAAGTACCTGGTTTCCCCGGTAAAGGCATTTTTCGTGTATCTGGCAGCACCCGGATATTACAGATCCAGGTATGGTGGCAGGAATCGGGGTGTTGATCTTGTTCTAATAATTCTCACAAGTGCAATTTTCGCTTACGCCCACATATATTACGGTGCCTGGAGCTGGGGCAAGTTACTCCCCATCTTTGTGGACGGCCTGATACTCGCAGTGGGGTACCTGAAATTTGGAATATATGTGGATATTCCGCTCCACTGGTTCATAAATGATTTTGCCGGTCTTGAGCTGGTGGATCCGGGAACACTTGCCCTTCTTGTCTTTGTGCTGATCTGGTGCCTTGCTGCCAGCGTGTTGGGGATGATTTACAGCGTCAGGGGCATAAGGCGCTTCTTCGGCTGGAAAAAGAACAAAAACGCCTTTAGATGAACCTGACCCTCTTTCCATCGATACTGAATGGATCGTAGAGGATGCGGGAAATAGTGTTAATCAGGAGCGGTTTCTCTATCAGTTTGACCTTTTCAGACAGCGACTCGGGATTCTCGGTCTCTGAGACCTGGACAATTGCCTGGGCAATTATTGGCCCTGTATCTACCCCGGTGTCAACGAAATGTACAGTACAGCCGCTGAATTTTGCTCCGCTTTCTATCACTGCCTTGTGAACGTTTATGCCATACATCCCTTTTCCACCAAAACATGGCAGCAGTGCAGGGTGTGTGTTTATGATCTTCGTCCTGTGCTGTTCCACAAACTCGGCAGGCAGGATCCTGTTGAATCCGGCAAGCACTGCAATTTCCGCTTCGTATTCACTGAATATTCTGGACAGTGACTGCAATGCACTTTCCAGGTGCTTTGTTAGAATATGAAGTACTGGAATAGATGCTGCCTCCGCCCTCAGGACCGCGCCGCAATCCATCCTGTCAGAGGCGAGAACAGCAATATCCGCCAGGAGATCTCCCCTGCGTGAAGCGTCAAGAATGTACTGAAAAGTTGTGCCCTTTCCCGATGCAAGGACTGCGATCTTCTTCCTCAGCATGTGGATGTTATTGGGAGTGCTTTTAATAATTTAGCGCTGATCCTCTGCATTGGCAACGGCATTCGATTTCTTTATATCAGAGGCGAATTCCTGGATTCTCTTCCTGATCGAGTCAATGAGTTCTTCAGCCCGTTCCTGGACGATCTTCTCCAATTCGGTCTCCTCCTGAATGCTGTATTCGTGATAGTAACCGCCTTCGCGGATATTTGCTGTGTGCCTGTAGATCAGGCCGGACGATTCAAGCTTCTGCAGGATCCGGAAGACGGTAGACCTGTGCCGTCCGCATGCTTCGGATATATCGTCCACGGTCATTGGTGATCTGCCGAGGAGGATGAAAAATAGCTCTAGATCAGAGTCGCTGAGTTCGAAAAGATTAGAAAGGAGATCGTGGCAGCAAGCGCCCTTTCTCTTCAATCTTGACAGATCTGCCATGGTTCGTAATTGCAAGGATCAATATAAGGTATTGCACGGTATACGCAATACTACGAAATACTAATATACCCTGGTAACATATCCTGTCGATGCATATCCGGAAAGATAATCCGGGTTGCATAGGTGAATAAAATGAGCAACGATAAAGAAGCTGAAAATATCAAGCAGAGGATTGCCAAAGACATGACTGCGGGAACCAAGCCACAGGGAAAGCCGATTGATTTGAGTGACGCAAACTTCCATGATGCAGTGAAAAAGACGAACTACCTTATCGTGGACTTCTGGGCGCCATGGTGCGGACCATGCAGGTTCGTTTCACCTGTCCTGGAAGAGCTTGCAAAAGACTATGCAGGCAAGGTCACGGTCGGGAAGTTGAACGTGGATGACAACCCGATGGTTTCCAGCGAATACATGATTAACAGCATTCCTACGATAATGTTCTTCAAGAATGGTGAGCAGGTAGATTCAATGATTGGCGCTGCACCGAAACCATTCATTGAAGAACGGCTGAAGGAATACCTCTAAAGAGCATGAGTCATGGAAACATATGACGTAATAATAATTGGCGGAGCTGCTGCAGGGCTCACCGCCTCTCTTTACACGGCAAGGCAGGGCCTTAAAACTCTTGTGTTGACGAAAGACATAGGGGGCCAGGCTCTCCTCACAAACGACATACAGAACTATCCCGGCATTATGCAGATCGGGGGATTTGAACTCATGACAGAGTTCCAGAAGCAATCCGCTTCCTATGGAACTGAATTCAGGTATGATGAGGTCGTCTCGATAGAGAACAAGCCCGGGGAAAAGATCGTGTCAACGCGCTCAGGCGAATATTCATGCACTGCCCTTATACTCGCATTTGGAAAAACACCGCGTGATCTCGGTGTACCAGGGGAACAGGAGATGAAGGGGCATGGAGTTTCATACTGCGCCGTATGTGATGGTCCTATCTTCAAGAACAGGATTGTCAGCGTGGCTGGAGTTGGGGACCATGCGCTGCAGGCAGCCGTTTACCTTGCGGGAGTCGCGAGCAAGGTGAACCTTATCCTTCCTGGCAGCGAGGTGCGGGGGGATGATTCACTGGTATCGGCCGTGAATTCCGATAACAAGATAGTGAAAGCATTTGGAAGGAAGGTAAAGTCAATCAGGGGGGATAAATCCGTCAAGTCACTGATCCTCCAGAAAAGCGATGGCTCTGAAGCTGAAGAGGTTCAAACCGACGCCCTGTTTGTTGAGATGGGCTACATTGCCAGAACGGATTTCATAAAGGGTATTGTCAACCTGAACAAGGAAAATGAGATAATAACGGACAAGTTCGGTGGAACAAGCGCAGAAGGTATATTCGCTGCTGGTGACGTGACGGATGTGCCTTACAAGCAGGCTGTTATTTCTGCAGGCCAGGGTTCAATAGCCGCGCTATCCGCATATAATTACATACAGAAACTCAGAGGGAAACCTGTTTCCAAGACTGACTGGAAGTCTGTGAAACCGGTTAACCAATAATTTTCTTTTTTTCGAAACTGACAGGATCAAGCGTTTACTGCGCTTGTGACCTTAGATATCCTGACCCGGGTATCCTTGTAAGCCGGGGTCTTGGTCAATGGGTCCAGTTCAGAAGTGGTCAGGATGTTTGCGGGCAGGCTGCCGAAGTGGAAGGTTGTGAACATAACTCCGCTCTGCAGGTTCCCGTTCGATCTTACCCTCGCCCTGATGAAACCGTTGCTTGAGCTTATGTTGATAAGTTCACCATCCAGCACCCCTTCCTTAACCATGTCCAGCGGGTTCATCTCGACGTAGGGACCGGGGCTCAGTTCCTGAATCACATGAGACCTTGAGGTCATGGTCGCAGTATGGTACTGTTCCCGAAGTCTTCCGGTGATGAGCACATAAGGAAAATCGAAAATGGGGATATCTGCCCAGGATAGAGGCCTGAACCTGGCTTTCCCGCGCATTACACCGTTCACATGGAGAATTTCAGTACCCATGGATTCCTTCGAAGTAACCGGCCACTGCAGGCTTGAATCCTGCAGCCTGCCCAGGCTGATCCCGGCCCATGAAGGCACAAGTGACGATCTCTCGGCGTCGATGTCATCCACGCTTTTGAATCTCATGTCAGATCCAAGTTTCCTGGACAATTCAGTGTAGATAAGCCAGTCCGGCTTAGCCTCGCCAGGCGGGTCCACTACCTTTCTTACCAGCTGCACCCTGCGCTCTGTGTTCGTAAAGGTCCCGTCTTTCTCCAGCGATGATGCGGCAGGCAGAACAATGTCTGCGAACTCTGCTGTTTCGGTCATGAAAATGTCCTGTACAACAAGAAAATCAAGACCCATGAGTGCTCTTACCGCTTCATTGGAGTTATTATGAGTCCTGACTGAATTCTCTCCGGAAATATACATTGCCCTGATCTTTCCGGCAAGGGCGGCCTGTATCATCTCCGTTGACTTCAAACCAGTCTCTTTTGGAAGCTGTACATTCCAGGCGGCCTCGAACCCTTTCCTTGCCTGAGGATCCAGCAGGTTCTGGTAACCTGGAAGCGACCCTGGTACAGCGCCCATGTCCGCTCCTCCCTGCACGTTGTTCTGCCCTC
>DAHXNF010000016.1 GCA_027366585.1 Thermoplasmatales archaeon
CATTTTTGGAGTCTTCCTTCCTCCTATCTCAAGGATCACGTCTCCCGGCCTCAGCCCAGCGGAGTATGCAGGCCCATTCTTCGTTATTCTGGCAACCAATACGCCTTCCTCAGGATCCACCTCAAACCTCCTTGCAACCTGCTTGTCAACAGATATGCCAGATATACCGAGATAGGGCCGTATGACGCGTCCGTGTTCCAGGATCTGCTGCATAACACGCTTGACAGTGTTGATGGGTATTGCAAAGCCTACGCCCTGGGCAAAGGGAATCATTGCAGTATTTATTCCAAGTACCTTACCATCTATTGAGCAGAGGGGTCCACCACTGTTGCCTGGATTGATGGCTGCATCCGTTTGAATGAGTCCCTCAAAGATGAAGTCAGACCATGGTAATGGTCTACCTATTGCACTTACTACCCCCATCGAAACGGTTGGTGAACCAGGAAGTCCCAGGGCATTACCAACTGCAAGAACTATCTGCCCTGCCTTGATCTCTTCAGAGTCTCCGAGTTCTGCAACTGGCAGGTCCCACGCCTTTACCCTTAGAAGGGCTACGTCAGTTACTGGATCCGTTCCAATAACCTTTCCCTCAAATGAACGGCCATCAGAGAGCGTCACGTTTAGCCTATTTCCATCGGCTACCACATGATTGTTTGTAATCACATATCCGCTGTGCCCGATGAGTATTCCTGTTCCGCTTCCCTCCATTGGAACAATATCCCCATACCGATCTGAACGGATCTGAAGGGAACTTATCACAACAACGCTCCTGCTGATTTTCTCCACCGCTTCAGTGAGATCCTTTTGCATTTCTAATAATGGTGTCATTTCTATCTTGAATAGATATACCTCAGAGTTTAAATATTTAGAAGTAGTATGGCGGTGACCTGGTGAAACAAACATGACTGCAGTCGCAATGTTACAGGATTTATTGGATCCTCGCTTAGAGGAATACTTCTCTTCCTTGGACATGTACTATTCACAGATAGTAGCTATGCTTTCCGATGGTGGAGTACACAGGTTTAACGAACTCAAGCGGAAGTCTAAAAAGCTAAGTTCCAACACACTTTCCTCAGTTTTGAAGAGGCTCACTTCTGAAGGTATAGTGAATCGCCTAGTTATACCAACAAACCCTCCGAGGACAGAATACTCACTCACCGAGAAGGGAATGGAGCTTTCGCGGATCAATTCAGAATATCTGGATTGGCTGCGAAGCTGGCACCTGCGGGAATCCCAATAATATTGTTGCGGATCTCATATATATACATCCAATAGTCTGCGATGTCCGCTTTCCTCCTTGTCACTTAGCGTCTTTATGGTGCATTTTTCTGGAGAAGAGAAATATGCTGCATCGCAAAAGCTGTAACGGGAAATTAGGAAACACATCAAATCCTGAACATCCCCCAGAAGTCTCGATCCCGGATCAGATTCTAACGGGAAAATTTCTCAGCCAGTCTATATCGCTGTTATAGATTTCCCTGATATCCTTGAGACCATAAAGTAACATTGCCAGTCTTTCCAGACCAAGTCCCCAGGCAATTACTGGATATTTCAGGCCAAATGGTATTGTTACTTCTGGCCTGAATATACCGGAACCGCCAAGCTCGATTTCCTTCCCATCGAGTGTTGCAACAACGTCCATGCTGGGCTCGGTGTACGGGTAGTAAGAGGGTATAAATTGCAGTTCATCAAAACCAAGTTCATGATAAAAGTGCCTCATTAGTCCCTTAAGGGTCGACAGGTTTGCGTCTTTTGCATAAACCGCACCCTCAACCTGGTGGAGTTCGGCCAAATGGCGCCAGTCTACGCTTTCATGCCTGAATACCTTCTCGACAGAAAAAATTGCTACCGGAGGTTCATGATCTTCATAGAGCGATCTGATGGTAGAGACTGTCGTGTGTGTCCTGAGGACTAGTCTCTGTGCCTCTTTCGTATTGAATTTATATCCCCAGCCCCGATAGGATCTGACGCCCCGCTCATGAGAGCGCGAGACGACATCCAGTATTTCAGGATGCTCGAATTCAGGCTTAAACTCAGATTCCAGGTAGAAAGTGTCCTGGAGATCCCTTGCTGGATGATCCTGCGGTATAAACAGTGCATCCATATTCCATCCAGTATATTCTACATAATGACCCCGCATCTCTGTAAAACCCATTTTGAAAAAAATGTCCCTGATCTTGTGGATCAGCACATTGAGCGGGTGAATGTACGCTGTTGAAATCTTTTCTACCGGTGCATTGAGGTCATAATTCCTGAATTTCTTTCCTCTCCACGACATCGAAGTGAGCATTTCCTGCGTAACTTCTCCAAGCATCTCCTCAATATCCTTGTCCACTCTCAGGGATCGGCCTTTATCGGTAAGGGAGACAGTTCTTTCAGATAACTTAAGTTCCTGTACCAGGTTCTCGCGCCCCCGAAACTCCGTGATTAATGACGGGTCGGTTGTACCTTTGCTCAGCCGGTCAAGCATAGATTGCCGTTGTTCAATCAATTCCAAGATCGCCTTGCCGTTGAGAGGTGCGGTGAGCATGCCTCCAGAAGGTTTAACGCCAAATTTTGCCAGTTGAGCCAGCGCAATCTTCATCTCGTCAGGGCCTAACTTTGCAACCAGGTCCCTAATTGGAATATCTCCATCTCCGAGCAAGAGTTTAAGCGCCCTGTACTCAGGCAATCCGGTTTCACGGTATTTTATACCTTCCGGTCCAAGTTTCCACAAGAAAGAGACATTTTTTGTTGTTATTGCATATCCTTTGGCCTCAAGCCAGGAAATCGAGCTTGATATTTCACGTACGTTCATTCCTTCAACTCTGATATCCGTCTCTTTTATTGGTGCAGCTCCATATTTCTGGAGAAATTCGAGAACCTTTAATTCACCAGGGCTAAGATCCATTGCAGTGCAATTGATCTGGGATATTTAATTCCATAACATGGGAAAAAGGCGATAATGACGCTGGAACCTAAAGGCTAATGAGATTTGATGAAAAGATAGCAGACTTGAATTCAGCTACCCTTCTCTACTACTGAAAGATACTTGGCACTGAAGGTATCGTAATCCTCTACCTTGTCAATCTGCATGCCATTGGAAACGAGCAGGCTTATGATTTCTGCATTCCTTACACCTTTCCTCTTGTTTATGAGAATACTATCCTCTGTCAAGGAATAACTCCCAAACGAAGAAAGATCAGGTATGTTATTCAATCTTCCATCCACCTTTATCCTGATAATACTAACTGAAGGGTCGTCTTTCGAGTCATATTTTACTCGTCCCGATTCCATTATGATTATCCTGTCGCATAACTCACGGGCCTCTGTCAGGATATGCGTCGAAAACAAGATTGTCTTCGAACTCCTCATCTCAAGTATCAGGTCACCGAGTTCCCTCATTCCCTTCGGGTCAAGGCCAAAGGTTGGCTCGTCGAGCACGAGGATTTCGGGGTCTCCTGCGAGTGCTATTGACAATCCCAGCCTTTGCTTCATTCCCCTGGAATAACCACCTGTCCTTCTCTGCAGATATTCTGTGCAACCGGTAAGTTGTGATACCCTTCCAATCTCCTTTTTAGTTTCCTGCTTGCTCAAACCCCGGATCCGGCACGCAAACTCTAGCGTTTCATATCCGCTAAGATATGTGTAGAATTCGGGTTGCTCAATTAGGGAACCAACATGCTTCATTGCTTCCTTTGGATTTGTGATCACAGAAATATCATTGATTCGAACAAACCCGGAGTCTGGCCTAAGCAAACCTGTAAGTATCTTCATCAATGTGCTCTTACCAGAACCATTCGGCCCAAGGATTCCTGTAATACTCCCTTCGTTAACTTCGAACGTTACTCCAGTAAGGGCTTTTACATCAGAGAAGGTCTTTGAAATTGATTCAAATGATATCCTGCTCATTTTACCTCCCTCCTGTCAAATAAAATAAGGGAAAGCGTCAGCGACACGAGCGAATATAATAGCATGATGGAGGTGTCAAAGATGATTGTGCTATTAGATGCAGGCGCAATGTTTCCTGCGCTCACCAGAAAGGCAAACGGATTAAAATTAATATAAACTCTGAAGACGATTGTAGCTGCATTGCTGAGAAGATAAGTGGGTGTGTAATTGTACAGCAGCTCCACCAATATGTTTATTGCATTGAAAATAAGAAAATATAGAAGTAGGACAGTTATGTATGCGTAAAGATTCTTGTTAAATATGGAACTTACCAGAAAAGTAATCGAGAGTATCGAAAAAGCAAAGACAATCGAGAGTAGATAAGATAGATAGAAAGATGCAGTTTCCACGGAGTTGTAAACCGCAAGATAGTTGAAAAACTGTCCCAGATAAAAAATACCCAGAATCACAGCGGTCACAGTCAGGGCAGCTGAAAATTTACCCAGATGCAGAACAAACCTGCTTACTGGGAGTGGAAAAACATTGAAGGCCGTCTTATTTTCAATCTCGGAAGACAGTGCCGGCGAACCAAAAAACACAGCAGCAAAAACGGGTAAATACTCAAGTATAATGCTCCAGATATAGTTGAATGCGCTTCTTATAAGCGGTGTTGATGAAATTGAACTTTTGGATCCAGCCTGGAATCTACTAAGAAACGAGGGGAGAGATCCAGAATACTTGAATGAAAAATAGGTAAAAAGCCCGATTATTAAAAAGTCCAGGAAGAGCATAAGGTAAAAGCTCCTGGATCTGTAATAATTCTTCAGATAATGAGCATAAACAATCGATATTGATCCCGAAGCCATTCGCTCACAGTTGCCCAATGAATTTAGATAGTGTTCCGGAGGGTAAGTTTTCTAGATTTGCGGTAAAGCTAATCATTGTATTGTCTGCATGATATGTGAATGAAGCGTTCAAGTTCTTGAACAGCAGGCTGGCGGATGCAATAAATGCTGCTACATATAGCGGAGAGGTAAAATTAACGTACGCATTGAGTGAAATATTTCCAGTGGGCGTCAACGTAATATTAGCCGTTATCATGGAAAATAAAGAAGAATTCAACCTCAGGAAGAATGAAACATTTGCGTTCTGGTTTATATAATTAGAATATTGGAAATAATTTCCGGAATGGCTGGCGGATATTCCTGCATAAATGCTCGCAGGAAGACCAAGCAGCATGTCCTGGACTCCAATTGGCACGATGTAAATCGTTGTAGCGTTAGCAGGAATCAATTTATAAGATGTATTATGCAAATACTTTGATATGTTGGACGAGATGTTAAGGGTACTAACCAGCAAAGAAACGGGATTGAGCCCACTCAATGCGAAAATTGTAAAACCGTCGTAAGAACCGACATAGGTAATATTGATAGTATGATTTGTTGCTGAGACCGACGTGTTGTTTAATTGATTAAGAAAAGACGTGTAATCCATGGAAAGGGCGAAACCCAGTGAATTATTGGCAGAAAATGCAATAACTGAGGTTGTACCACTGTTAACATGAGCTACAAAAGTTGAATTAGCTGGAACAAATGTATCAATATTATACGAAGTTTGAGAAGCGCTGTAATAGTTAAGTGCTGCAAATCCAGATAGTCCACCGGATACAGCCAGAATACTTACAATTACAGCTTTTACCATAATGGGATTCATACTTAGATATTGAAATCTGATATTTAGACATCTCTAAGGGAGCATGATAAGTTAGAAAATAGTGCCTCATCATACACTATTGGCAGACCGTACGACAAGATACAAAGCATGATGCAGGGTACGTAATACCTAAAATAAAACGCTAAATAAAAGGAAAATCTTTATAGGTAAAACTTTGATAGGTTATTCATGAACGATGTACTTGCTTTCCTGGGTCAAGGCCAGAATGAAACGGTAAGCAAGGACCCTGACCAGGTAAAGATCTCGTTCATCACTTCAGATCTCTATTCTTTCAAGAACCTTGAGAAGAACATACTTAAAATAGACGACATTGGAGAGGAGATCGGTTACAGATTTGAAATAATCGTTGCGGGCAAGGAAAACAATAACTATGATAACATGCTCTTTTCTGACCTGGAAAGAAAGCTAGAGAACCTTACAATAGTAAGGGTAAAGAGCGGTAATCAGGGAATGGCAAAGAGGATCGCTACAAACGTTTCTTCCGGGAATTTTCTGGTATTTTTTGAATCATCGCTCTCATATAGCATAGAATTTGCGGACATCATTGCAAGTTACCTGAGATCAGGTGAAAAGTCGGTCCTTCTTTCTGATCTTATCGTTATGCCCAGGGATTTATTCTTTAATGTTGGCGGATTCCGCGATCTTAGGTACGCTGAGGATATTGATCTCCTGGCTCGAATATACATGTCGGCCAATACCATCGCCTATCCGGTACTGGGATGTAAAATGCTCATAACCCAGGGAATTCCGCTTTTCGGGACCTCAACTGAACCTTGGTCTGATCTTTCCGGGTCCGGGTTTAAGATCAGAAAGGCGCAAAGGGATCAGATTCTAGCTTGCAACTACAGGATTTCAGACATTAACGGATTTGCGGCTGAGGAGAAAAGCCGTGGGCTATTTGCCGGAATCGTGGTTAAGGTACAATTTTTCTTCGCAAGACGGTTAAGAATCTCTCCTACTGTGCATGATCAGAATAATTTCCTGATCCTGATGGATAAAATTCTCGAATCGCTTGTATTAAAGGACTACATGCGCTTCGATGGCATAAACATGAAACCAATGCTCTCAATGCCAGGTGCGTTAAGGAATTATCTGTCTAAAGCCAGCGTAGCATGGAAGAGTCATGAAATTGACAACATATTGACGATAGAATAGAATAAAAATCCAGAATCATAAGGACTGGAGAAGTTTTATTCTCCATATGGCTTTCATTGTAACAAAATAGTTGAATGGCGTTACAACTAGGGCCCCGACAAAGTTCCCAAGCAGTGGATTTACATCATATCTGTAGAAAAGGGTTAGCTGTATTGAATAGGATATGATTGTTGCAACTGCATAAACGCCCTCGTATGCTATCAGTCTGAGAGCAGTTTGTGTTGCGCCCTTTGGGTGAAACCCAGCATTTTTTGTAGTCCATGCGTCATTAAGAAAGAATCCAACCGCTATGCTGCTTATTGCTGCTACAACATCTATGGGGATGATATACACCTTGCCTGCGACTATAACGCCAATAAATATCACAAGTTCAGAAAACAAAAATGCAATGAACCCTGTTGACAGGAACTTTACGAACCTGGCCCAGTTACTTCTTGCAAAAGTGACAACTCCTGAAAGCAATTATCTATCTCCCTTTCCCCCTGCCCCAGACAATAAGCTCACTTCCCAAGTAGTTGACTGCGAATGCCAGTATAATTCCAATTATGTTGGCAATCAGATAATGAGTGAATGCTGAGAGCTTGAGCAACGTTAGAAGGTTTATAATGGCGCCTGGAAGGGCGACTAGGTTATATTTTATGACCCCTCTCACCCATCCTCCCAAATTCCTGTCTCTGAACGTCCATAGATTATTCAGGAAAAAATTTGATAGAATTGAGCTTTCGATTGAAATTGCACCCGCAAGCAGCAGAGATAGTGGAGTAAAGGTGTGCAATAAGAAAAGCAACCCCTCATTCACTGCGACACCAGTGAGCCCAACTGCCAGGAATTTCACCGGTCTATAGTTGGAAAGCATTAGCAGAAGGCTAATAAATTTTACATTCTCCCCTACGGTAAGTTTGCTTTTCCCGAGAGTACGCTGACCGAACACATAGGGAATTTCGGTAACCTTTGCACCGTCACCGCTCTTAACCAGAAGTTCCAGGAGCACTTTATAACCGCTTGACTCTATTGCCTTTCCGTCAAGAATGCTCCGCCTGAAAATGAAAAAACCTGACATGGGATCTTTAACATTTCTTGTTTCCCTAAGTAAAGCATGCGTGAGGAATGTTGCACCTCTTGACGTAATCCGGCGCAAGAAACCAAATTTCTCCGTCCTTCCTTTATTTGTATACCTGGATGCGATAATTATATCGTTGCCCTTCCTTGCCTCATCGAACATCTTAAGCAGCGTTTCTGGCGGATGCTGAAGATCAGCATCCATAACTGCAACATACTTTCCGGATGTGAGCTTCAGGCCATCTGAGATCGCAGATGCAAGTCCCAGCTTCCCAGGCCTCTTCAGCGTTTTAATGTTCCCGTATTTATCTGCAAGCTGAGTTGCCACTTCAAATGTGCCATCCGGCGAGTTATCATCAATGATAATTATTTCAAGGTCAAGATCAAGGTTCTCAAGCTTTTCTACCAGAATGGGAAGACTCTCTGCTTCATTGTAAGTTGGAATCTCTAAAGAGAGGTCTACCATCTAGCATCTACCATAAGGTTTGACTGAAAATTATATTCATTTGAAGGGAATTGCTGGCATGACACAGTAGCCACGTTCGCTCCTCCTAGCAGAGAAAGAGATGTGTTATAAAACTGTCCCGTGATATTTGCCACCTTACCAGAAGTTCCGATAACGAAAGAGAACATAGGATCAACATAGCTCCAGTTATATTTATTGAGGTTCTCCAATATCGAGCGGAAGCTAATGATATTTTGGTTTGTGAGTTCCAGCATATTTGTTCTGTTGATCATCCTGAAATATGGTGAATTTACAATCTTTGAATATCCAATCCAATAATTTTCCTGACCATTCTCGAAAGAAAGCAATACACCGGTGAAGTTAGAAAATGAGAAATTTGCCACGCCAGCCGAAATGTTTAGAGTGGAGTAATCCCCCGAATAGTTGTAGGAATACACTGCGTTGGAAGCAGCAAGGTAAGTGAAATTCATGCTTGTGGACATATAAATATAGTTCTCTTTTGTATTAGGTCCAAGATCGCGTGCGAGTGTAAAGTTTATGCCGTTTGGTAGGTATCTGTATGAGTAGATGTACGATCCTATTTCTTTAACATGCCAGCCCACGTAAGGTTCACTTCCTGAGTAATTGGGGTATATGAGCAATGGATCGGCAAAAGGTACAGAGTCGTTTACAACCATCACCTTTGACACGGTGAAAAAGGAAGTATAATTTCCATAATACGCTTCTATCCTGAAGGTTGAATTCTGCTGAAGGAAATCACTTGCTGTATCAGGATAGATCGTAACGTTATTTATCCCTGGTTTAACCAACGAGGAAGAGGACCAGAGAAGATCATTGACGTTCTGCAACTGTGTATTTGGGAATATCCT
The DNA here is from genome assembly GCA_027366585.1 of Thermoplasmatales archaeon. GTDB lineage: Archaea > Thermoplasmatota > Thermoplasmata > Thermoplasmatales > Thermoplasmataceae > UBA582. Next base: position 9,154 of record DAHXNF010000016.1, read on the forward strand.
GTATAGGGGGGTGGCATTGAAACTGGCACCCTCAACGGGTGTATAGTTCAAGGACAGGGTCAACATTGTAATGTCACCCGGAGCATTGAGAGGGTTTCCTCCGCCAGTCACATTCAATATCGAGAACGGTGACTGAGGCACGTTATGGGTTATCTCATAGCCAGCAGACGCAGCTCCTCCCCCGGTAATGAGAAGTATCAAGATCACAGATACAATCTTTCTCCCGCCAGTAAGTCCGGAAAATAGCGCAAAGTTTTTGCTTACATGTGACGTTTTCCGTTCCTGCAGGCTTTTGCTTAGATCCGGCATGACTAGGAAAATTAGAAATGGCCAGAAAATTAGGTAATTCTCAAGAACCCTGAAGTTGAAGAGGAAAACAACTATTGGAAAGGTAAAGAAAGCATATCTGAGGGTTGAATAATTCTCAACATAAAGCACGAAAAAGACAAAGAGCAAGGATATCGAAAGTATGGTGAAAACAATAGAAGGAACATATATGAAGCCGGCGAAAGAGATGATAGAAGGGCCGATACCCACTCCAATTATCGGCTGAAAGGCGATCTCAATTATGTTTACTGCCCAGGCACCTGCATTCATTATGATAAAGGGGGCATTTGTTATCAGGAATATCAGGATACCAGAAGCAAGGAACTTGTAAACTGAATCCTTCCTGAGATCATTTTCATTAAACAGGAAGAACAGGAAGAAGGGAAGTATCAGCAATGGTGTCTGCTTAAATGAAATAGCCAGGCCAAACATCATTCCAGATATCCAGGGTTTTTTCCTGAAGATATATGCCAGAGCGACAAATGTAACCCACACGATATCAGTAACACCATTAATGGAGAAAACAGCATATTCCATATTTACTATCATTGCTACTGCAAGGGCCGGGGCAGCAAATGTGAACTGAGTCTTTCTGTAATACATGTAAACAACAACAAAGGCTAGCAGGTTGAATAGTAAAAGCACCGAATAACTAGGTATTTTTAGAAGAACAGTAGGAACAAAAATCAGCACAGCCAATCCAGGATAAATTAAGTACTGTACAGCTCCTCCTCTCAGGAGAGGAGTTATCAGGTTTTGAGGAAATGCCGTCACCGTAAAGACGTTGATCATGTTTGCATTTATGTATGGGTCTTTGCCATGTATAAAGAGAAAACTTGCAAAAGTATCTATTGCTATCTCATCAGTACCGTAAGCAGGGGCAAACCTGATCATTATATCGATAAAAAGGGCAAACGATAGTGCAAACGCAACAAAAGAAAGGTATTTAAGATACTTTGAATCCTCGCCCTCGTAAACAGAATAGAGGACAAATGCAAAGGCCAGGATTAAAATTATCCAGATGAGCGAAAGGGCAATAATGTCAATATATCCAACGAGATCCCATGCTATGAACGCGTAATTTATGAAGAAGATACCATATATTAGATAAAGCAATCTCCTGACCCTCAGATTTGAGAAAAACCTTTCTTTTGAGGGTGTACCTTCATTCGCCAAACTAATCCTCCCAACAGTCTGAAACGTACCTAGCGCGTGCAGTCACAGGAACATTTGGACAGTTTCTTATTGTAAAACCGTGATCCGATAAACAGTATAAAAACTATTTGAAAATACAGGTCGGAATAGTGAAGTTGAACTTGTCATATTCGATACTACATAAATAATCGAATATTCCCTTGCCAGTTGATTGACGAGAGTAATGTTTGCAGGCAAGCTTATGAGCTCTCCCGCGGCTTCGCTCTCTAGAACTTCTTTATTCTGCGTGAGCAGCGTACTGTTTTCATTTACCAGGACTGGTAATTGTGCATATGCCATTATAACGAAACCGATCTGTTGTGGCGCGGCTACAGCCTGCCTGTTGGGATCGTTGGAGGCAATCCATTCCGAGAGAGCTACATTTGCAGCGAAACTACTCCCACTTCCTTCCCCATTGGCATAATATGAATGTGCCTGTTCGTTTATTACTACAGAAAGGGAAAGGTACATTGCTATGACCAGTACCACTGCGATTTTCATAATAACTCGTATGTTTCTCCTGGGTTTCGATAGTCCATGCCCCCTATACGACAGGATGCCGGCAAGTAGAATGGAACCAGCAAATGAATAGCCAAGAGCAGTAAAATACAGGAATCTTGAAAAGAGAACGCTGTTAGATAGCAGGAAAAATAAAGGAATAACAGATGCAAGCAACAATGCATCTATTGGAATCTCATCCTTTCTCCATCCAGTCCAGTGCATGTAGAACCATGCAACAGCCAGCAGTGCAAAGAAGAGGAAACTAAGGTAAAAGTAACCAAATGGGATAGCGAACACTTGCGCGATCGAACCAGCAAGGCTGCTGGCACTGAATGTTGAACCGTGCGAATTTCCAGAAATAAAACCACCCACAAGGAAAGATAGCCAGGCAGGGTGAACTATATACCAGAGGGACCCAGGCACCCCACCTCCAGCCAGTATGAGTAAGAGAGGCGATATTCTAATAGCCTTTTCGTGGGATATTTTGTTCCATATAGAAAGAGCGACTATTGTTATAACCAGAAAAAAAACAGCAAAGAAGAAAGTCAAGTCATGCACGTAGCCAAGCAACAATAACAGAAATATGCCAGCATACTGGATTCTGACAGTGCCTGGAGTCCTGATTACTTCAACAACGCATAAGAGTAGCAGGAGAAACAGGACAAAACCGAGCACCTGCGCGGTATCCCCCCAGGTATTGAGGTATATGAAGGGTGGGAAAGTAGCATAGATGAAACCGCTAATTATTCCTGCATTTTTCCCCTTAAGTTTTGTTGTTATTATTGAAACAAGGAAGACCGGGAGAGATCCGAGGAAAATATCTACAGCTGTCAACAAGGCTACAGTGTCAAAGGTTCCAAACACAGCCACAAAGGGTGAGAGAACATAGGGCACGATGGGAGGGAAAATGAATTCAGAACCAGGATAATGAATCGTGTTTGTGAATGGGACTAGGTATGAATTTCTACTGATCTCTGCCGACAGCGCAACATAAGAGAACGAATCGCCACCTAAGATAAATGGCCTGGATGAAAATAGAACTATCAGACGAAGACCAATGGCTATAAAAAACGCGAGATAAGTAAGCCTAGAGTTCTTCATTCATTACAGACATCATTGCATTAATAAAAATATCTTCCGGATCTATGGGAATAATGTTTCTGCAAAACGCAGCATTCTCATTTCCGATACAGTGTTAGATTTTCCCACGAATACTCGATTGAATACCTCCCAGATTGAAGTAGATACGTGGAGAGGGTTTTCATGGTGTAATTCGTAAGATGGTAAGCCACGCTGAAATGGCTATAATAATATGAGTATGGATCTACAAGAATATAAGTAGGATATGTGCCATTGATGTAGAAGTCAGGTAAAGTCCAATTATATCCCGCTACCAGCTCAGGCATGTTGTTCTGGATAAGCACGGAAGACCCAAGTGGAACCATGTGAATCATCTTCATAAGTTCCACATCATAAGGTTCAACCTGAAGAGAAGATACCGCATTATAACTGAAGTCATTTCCGGTTAGAATTATGGCTGCCCTGCCGTTGGTGTACGATGAAGTATACAGCTCACCAATTGGGGTATAGAGAGAAAATAAGGCAACGTTTATAAGGAGCCCCGTGACAACAAGGATTTTCCATGTCGATCTGGCTTTTGACAGCTTATGCCTCCTAAACGTAATCCGGCGAATCCTTGCAAGACCAAGGACAAACGAAATAAAAATAATTGGGGCAGTCAGTGCCGGATATTGAAAATACATTGTAGACAAGTAAGGTTGATAATTGTTCACAAAAGCAAGTACATAGTATGGAATGGTCATCAGCAGAGATTCAGGAGCAATGAATGACACAAAAACCGTTGGAAGTTGCATCTGGCCAATATATTCACCCTTAAGCAGATAAGTAGAACTGTAGATAGTGCTGTAAGAGGCGCCAGAGAGTCCCGTGTAACTGAGAGGAAGAAACTGCCCGGAATAAAGCATCGCGGCTATGAAAATGAACATAGAAATTAATAAAATTCCTGCCACATATTTATACTGCGATTTCCTCGTTTTGACTGAAACCTTACCTATGAGTAAGTATATGATATAAAAAACCATTATCAGAGGCACCAGGTAATCGGAGATCATGGCAAAAAACATCGCAAGAAGTGATAGTTTTCCTCTTCCTGCAATCCGGAGTGCAAATCCGGTGAGAAAAAACGTGGGGAAAAGTGCCATGAAGTGAAAGTCAAACCAGTTCACACCGGAAAGCGGGTAATAGAGCAGATATGATATGCTTATTAAAACGGCGTACTTTTCATCCTCCAATGCATTTCTTGCGATATAGAAGACGGGAAAAATACCAAGCCCTATCCAGACAGATTGAAAAACGATCAGCCAGGCTGGATTCGGGAAAATATAATAGAACGGCGCAAGAACAAGTATCATCATTTTTGAGAAGGGAAAGGGTCTAGGATTCAAGGCTGACGCGACGAGACCACCATGGAATACTGAATATAGAGCATCAGAGGCCAGACCCAGGTCAAAAACATTGGCATTGAAAGAATAATATCTTAAAAGCACGGTGTAAGACCAGATGCTGCTATAAATAATAAAGGCTGGAAATACTGCGTATCTGAGCACAGAGCGCTTGAACCTTGCTTGAGTGGGTATCTCTATTTCTGACAAATATAATCTACATCACTGGAAAAATATAAAGCTTAATAAATCATCTTAGTGTATGCGGAAAGAGGATGTAGAAAACTATATCAAAGAAGGAATGGAGGTCAGAAATCAGATCAACGCTGAGCAGATTTTTGAGATAGGTATTAAGGCGGCAGAGAGAATTAAAAAAGGCGGAAAACTCGTACTTTTTGGGAATGGAGGGAGTGCAGCAGATGCACAGCACATTGCTGCTGAACTTGTTGGCAGGTTTGAAAAAGAGAGAAAGCCGCTCCCGGCCCTGGCGCTTCATACAAATACTTCTTCTCTGACTGCGATCGCCAACGACTACTCATTTGATTCAGTCTATAGCAGGCAGGTAGAAGCTTTCTGTTCCCCAATTGATGTTGTAATCGGTCTTTCAACAAGCGGAAATTCTCCCAATGTAGTAAAGGGACTTGAAGCTGCCATTAACAAAGGCTGCTTTGTTGTAGCTTTTACAGGCATCGGCGGTGGAAAATGCTCTGAGGTGGCAACCTCAACAATTAAAATTGCCAGCAAACGCACGTCGATAATACAAGAGTGCCATATTGCCGTTGGTCACATGATTTCAAAAATAATTGAAGATTACGTCTTTAGCTAAGGTCTTGGTTAAATCCCTCAAGCTTAGCCCTAGAATGCTGGATAATGCAATAAGTCCTTGAACTTACGTTGCACTGGTCTATTATAAATGAGCATGGGATCCTACAGCACATAAGGCAACATACCACCTTTTCAAGTATGAGACTAACGAATATCGGAAATTGACTGTTCATTGAAAATTGTTTATTCTTCCTGCTGGGAAGAACTAATGCATCGTTTCTCACATCAATAATAGGGATAAGTTGAAAAACTAAGAAACCATTTGCGTAATATGGAAGAGTTTGAAGTGGTATCGAGGGTTGACAGGAAAGTCTCGACTGGAGAACAGGTTCTTATAATGGCCATAAACTATGTTGGGCCTACGTTCATCAAGGTATCTGCAAAAAGAGACGTAAAGGATCATACTACGGTGAAGAGCGATGGAAAAAAGTGTTATTTTGGAACAGAGCTTTTAGGAGATGTGGTTTTATTAAAGAGTGGAAGTGACGTCGCAGTCAATACCGGATATGATGTGAAGTATACAGGTGGTTATTCCCTAGATGGAAAAACGGTATATCTTGATGAGCATTTTCCACCAATTCTCAAGATTCAAGGAAAGGATATTGACGCCAGGAAAACTATTGGACTGCATCACGAACTGCCAGAAAAATGGATGTCTGATGAAGACTACGAGTACCCATATGCACATGAGGTTGCAACAGGAATTGAAAAGAAATACGTAGAATCACTTGGCGTGACCTGGAAGGCGTACTGTGACGAGGTCGATAAACATCTGAGGCAGGTGTATAAACATACATTGGAAAAATCTCCGCCCTCGCTAGATCTGGCACCATATCTCTATTGTCGAGACAGGGAAGCACTTGGCGAGATCCGAAAGAGTGAATCGTAAGTTTAACCCTATTTTATTTCGATGCAATTTTTCCACTTTTCTTCGGTTAAATTGGCCTGGCTGTTTGTATGTTCGCTGCTCTTTGAGATGCGGCAGACTTGTCAACCTTACCCACTGATGTGAACATGGCATATTCAGCGGACCAAGGGTTAGGTTTTACTATCGCGCACATTCAGCATAACTATATATATCCGGGATACACTTATATTTGGTCTACTCTAAGCGAATGTGGAATTCATGTTGTCTTGGACAATCAAATACGGGTGGCATAATGCATTAATACCAGAAGCATTCAGTGCTGTGGACTCACCCGGAATACCAAAAGCAGCGCACACTTTTCTGAATGACTATGCAAACAATTGGATTTGGGAGGGTGCTTATTAACGGTTGGCGTCAACGAGTTCCCTTTTTTTTATATACTTGAAAGCGCGTTCCTTGTTTATTGCTTCGTCTTTGGCTATTTCTTAGTTTTTGATCCGGTCAGCAAAGAATTCATAAACTCAGCAGATGGGAAAAGCCATTACAAGAGATATGTAATCACATTTTTTACAGGGGAAGGTACCATGGCACTGACATACTTGTTTCTTACCCAGTATGGGTTCATCCAGGATGGAACCTTCATGCTTTACAGCCTTTCATTTCTGGTATCTCTCTTCATTTTCACAGTTCTGCTTGTTGAGATGAAAAACAAGATAAAAGTAACTCTGCCAGTGACAAGAGATACTAACCAGATTGAAGCAAGGCGTTTACTTATTGCAGAAAAATATTCTTTTGGAATTTTCTTTTTTTTAATTGTCCTGAACGTCATACTGAGAGCATTATTCGCAGCCGACCCTTCAATTACTCGTTTCTTTGACACCTCCCTGTTCCTGGGGTATATGGGAGTATCCGGTGCGATAATTTTCATTGTTGCTCTCATGTTCCATTTCGAGCGTAAAGATGCTGAATCGAAATTGCATAAACAATGATCTCCCGGAATAATCATCCTTCTAGAAGAGGAGATCACCAGGATGATAAAACGTAGAATGGTATTCTCCCCCATTCTTCGGTGGTGAGAAGGAGAGATCGTACAAGACTGTCAAAGACCTTGCTCAGGTCGCATGATCTTCATGGTGATGAACAACGTTATTCATGGGTACAGTGAGGAATAACGGTTCCATTAACTCCTTTGCATAATGGGTCAGGAGGCGCGAACATACATCGAATAAGAGATCTCTGTTGGATCTGAGAAGGATGCCGGC
>DAHXNF010000023.1 GCA_027366585.1 Thermoplasmatales archaeon
ACTGTCTAACAGATTTCGTGTGGGATCAAGTAAATGCTCAATTTCGAACGTGTCAAACAGAGTCATGAAGATCCGGCAAAGAGGATCAAGTCTTTCGAAATTGAGCCAGTGAAGGAATACACCGATAACGAGGCATACGCGGAAGCCAGCAGGTGCATAGGTTGCAATATTTGCACACAGGCTTGCCCGGCAAGCCTCGACATTGGCGGTTATATTCGCAGTACTGCAGTCGGAGACCCGGCACAGACAGTCAGGATAGTTTTTGAGACGCTTCCATTTCCCGCAATAATCGGAAGGGTATGTACCCATCTATGTGAAGATATTTGCGTGCTTTACGATGAAGGGGGGCCGATTGCCATCAGGCATATCAAGAGATATGCTGCGGACAAGTTCAACGACTATGGGAAAATTATAAACCTACCCAAGAAGAAGTTCATGGGCAAGAGAGTTGCAGTTATAGGAGGGGGGCCTGCAGGGCTTACTGCGGCATTCTACCTTTCCATACAGGGAGTGAGAGTGACTGTTTACGAAGCTCTTCCCGCCCTTGGTGGGTTCATGAAAACCGGCATCCCAAGATACAGGCTCCCGCAGGATGTGCTGGACAAGGAAATAAATTTCATACTTTCACAGGGAGTGGAAGTGCATCTCAATACAGTCGTCGGTAAGGATATCAAATTTTCAGAAATAATGCAGAAATACGATGCAGTATTTCTGTCCATAGGGACGCACAAACCTCATATGACGGGCACGCCCGGATCTGATGCTCCAAATGTCTATCATGCAATGAATTTTCTCCAGAGCGTCAGTCTCGGTGAAAAGGTCGATGTAGGAAACAACGTTGTCATAATTGGGGGCGGTTTCACTGCAAATGATTCATCCAGGACATCAATGCGTCTTGGCGCAAAGAATGTCATGATAATGTATCGTAGAAGGGAACAGGACAGGCCTGGTTACCCTTCCCTTAACGCAGAAGAGGAGCTTGAAGAGTCCGTTGAGGAATTCGTGAAGTATGTGTGGGAAGTCACACCATTTGAATATGTGCAGGAAAACGGGAAGGTTGTTTCCGTGAAGTACTGGCAGAACGAAATGGTTGCAGAGAAGAACGGCAGGGCAAAACCTGTACCGATCAAGGACAAGGTTCACGAGATCAAGGCTGATGCCGTAATCGAAGCTACAGGGCAGGAAACCGATTATTCTTTCATCGATCCGGAGTATCTCAGGAAACTCAGGCTGACACCCCAGGGGCACGTTGTTGTGGACGAATCCGGGATGACTTCAATTCCCGGTCTTTTCTCCGGAGGAGATTCCACTAACATGAACAAGGACCTGATCTCAGCAGTCAGGGATGCCGATAAGTCGGTAATGGGAATACTCGAGTTCCTGAATCTTATGGATACGGTATATGATGAAAAGCTTCCGATTCTGGACAGGTGGAAGACATATTCTTCAGCCGCCGGTAGAAGAACCTAGGCCTTGTTCAATTTTTCAAACTCCATGGAGTACAGGCTTTCACTCTTCGAATATCCATGAACAACTCTTTTCCATAACAGTTTCATGCCCATTCCCCGGAATTCAAGCATCCTTTCCGTTATCCCTTCCAGGGTGTTTATCTCGTAATAGTTTATGACACCGCCTTCTTTCAGTGAAGCATATGCACTTGCGATGAAGTCGAAAGCGTTGTGCGGAAGATTCATAACTATCCTGTCAAATTTTCCATGCTTCAGGATTTCAACCGATGAATCGGCACAGATCGCCTCCACGGTTCCGGCGAGCTTGTTAAGTTTAAGGTTCTCCAGCAGAATATTTATGGCTTCACAGTTTGAGTCAATTGCCAGTATATTCACTTTAGCATTTCTTGCCATGGATATTGAAAAAGGCCCGATACCGGAAAACATGTCGCAGATCAACTCGCCATCCGTGACCCTGCCGGATACAAGCAGGCGCTCAGTCGCCAGGCGAGGTGAAAAATAAGCCTTCCGGACATTTACCTTCATTGTTATACCATTCTCCCTGTACATCGTCTCAGGCAAATCCTCTCCTGCAATGAGTTCTATTGCCCTTGTCCGATGGTCACCCTTCACCCCCCTGTCTAGGTAGACTGTCTTGATGTTCTTCCGGGTCTGCAGGATCTCCTGGGCCCTGTTGATATACCTGCTCTCATCATTTCCCTTTATTATGGCAATATGTCCAATGACGTCAAATGAGCCAGGCTGAATAAGAGGCCTGATCTTCTCCTCCTGGACAATACCGTCTGTGTCAACTGTGGTTCCCTGAACGGATTCCGGAAGTTTGGCTCCCCCTAATATGGGTATCAGGACATCGTTTCCGGATGTGTGTATCTTGCGCGATACGTCAATGAGCCCATTTTTTTTCAGAACCGATATAGAAGCCTGTGCTATTTCCTTTTTTACGCAGAGGTGGAGAGTCATTTCATTCTTCCTTTCAGGCGTTTCGCATGAGAGACAGTCTCGCTCGCCAGCTTGGAGGAAAACCCGAATATTCTTGAAATATCTGCCGGATCAGCGGATGCCAGCTCATCCAGCGTCCTGTAACCAGACCGGTGCAGCCTTCTTGCCCTTACCCTGCCTATATTCGGTATGGTGATGAGGGAAAGTACGTCCTCCTTGATTCCCTCTTTTATCCGGATGTTAAGCTTCTCCAATTCGTTTCTGATCTCGGGCTTGAACATCTCTGCAAGACGAGCTAGTGAATATGAAATCCAGTCCGCAGAAGCTATCTTGCTCTGTACATCTCCCGGTCCAATGTTAAATTTCTCCGTAATGTCAATAATCGGTACCTCTTCGATCCAGTTCCCTAGAACAATGGCTGTCTTTGCTGCAGCATAGTTGTCATCGTCGTCCTCAAGGATCTCGATTTTTTCCAGGAATTCAGCTATGTAAGTCATGTCTCCCGTCCTGGTCGAAAAATTGATCATGTCCGGTGTCTTGCATATGTAGAACAGGGCCAGGTCGATTGAATGAGGTTTATCAAAATATTCCCTGAGGATAATGGCAGTTTTTGGCTCTATGTATAGATCGCTGACGGTTTTCCCGAACGTTGTGGCTTCATAGTTTCCAACCTTCTCCCTTACAAATCCCTCTGAAATAAGGAACCCCATGGTTTTCTCAAGATCTGCATATATGTCAGAAATTACGTTCTGCTGTCCGAAAAATGTCGACCCGAAGAATTTCTTCACTTCTTCAAGGTTGGTCGCTATTCCCGTTGAAACCAGCGCTAGAACATTCATCTGAAGCGCTCGTTTCTGCCCAAATATGGAGATGATTGGCTCTGATTCGCCTGAAAGATACTCATGCGCCTTTTCCACTGCGTTATC
>DAHXNF010000037.1 GCA_027366585.1 Thermoplasmatales archaeon
CGTTCCTTCTCACCCCAAGCTACATAACATACTCTCCCAGTGCAGGCTCTTCATCTCCGTTCAGCGAGTCAAACCTGTTCACTGCAGCCGCACTGATCATAGTGGCTTTTATGGTAGCCTATTACCTGCAATACATTATCAGATCCCTTGGAAAGAAGAAATATACTGGGCTTGAAGGAATGATCGGTAAGGACGTTGAGGTCAAGGAAGAACTGGTTCCAGAAGGCTGGGTCTCGTTTGAGGGTCAACGCTGGAAAGCGAGACTGGTTTCCGGAGGGAGGGCATTGGTGGGTGAAAAGGTCGTGGTCCGCTCAAATGAGGGTTTGACCCTTCTCGTGGAGAAGAAATAACATTACAAGAATTTTTTATTCTTGTTAATTATCATGCATATCCTCATGAACATACTCGGATTCGATGTGGGCGGTACCAAGATTTCAGCCGTTCTTGGTGATGAACATGGAAAAATCAATGCAACAATTAGGAAACCAACGATCAAGCATCTTGGCAAAAACAGGCTGAGAGACCAGCTTTTCGAGATCGGGGATCAACTGATTAAGGAAAATAAAGTCAAAAAACTCGACGGGATTGGCGTCATTTTCGCAGGACTCGTAGATCGGGAAAAAGGGATGATAATCACTTCCCCAAACATCCTGGGACTTGACAATTTCATGATATCGGCTGCTTTGAAGGATCATTTCAGGACCAATGTAGTTCTGGAGAATGATGCGACTGGCGCCACTATTGCCGAGCGGCTCTTTGGGTCCGGGAAGAAGACTGACAATTTCCTGTACCTCACGCTGAGTACAGGAATCGGTGGTGGAGCGTTTGTTAATGGAAAATTGATGCGTGGCCAGCATGGGCTGGGTGGAGAGTTCGGGCACATGGTAATAATGTCCAATGGCCCGACCTGCGGTTGCGGTAGAAAGGGATGCCTCGAGGCAATTGCAAGCGGGAAGAGCATAAGCAGGAGGGTTTCCGAAAGCATCACTGCTGTCCGTGACTCAGAGATCCTGTCCAAGATTGAGCCAAGGAACCTGAGTGCCGAGAAAATATTTGATGCCATGAGAAAGGGCGATATGCTCTCTAGACTGATAATAGAGGAAACCGTCTATTATCTTGCCATTGGAGTGGTTAACCTTGCATGTGCATTTGATCCCGAAGTAATCATTATAGGCGGCGGTGTCAGCCAGGCTGGAAAGGATCTGTTCAACCCGCTGAGGGACGCCGTCAAGGAAGAGTTCAAGACAATGGGAAGACCGTTGAAAATAGTTCAGGGACTCAAGAACGGCGGAGACCTGGCCGCAATAGCCATAGCGTTGTACAACAACTAAGAAGAGAGAGACATTTTGAGCCGAACGCTTATCCGAGGAGTTGCAGTGCGCTCCGGTACATTATCTCTATACCGTATTTCAGTGCATCCTCGTCCACTGAGAAGGTTGGGGAATGGTTGGGGCTCGTAATGTTCTTGGTCTCGTTTCCAGTTCCCAGGAAGTAGAAAGATCCGGGTATTTCCTTCGTAAAGTAGGAAAAGTCCTCTCCCCCCATTGCAGGGTCCGGATGCATTACATGATCCCTGCCAACCACTTCTGAGGCAACCTTGTCGATAACAGCTGTTATTTCTGGGTTATTCACCAGGGCAGGATAGCCTTCAACGAACTCATATTCATAGGTTGCGCCATAGGATGTGCATAAACCGCTCAGTAGCCTCTCTATCTCTGTTCTTATCTTGTTCCTGACGCCCTGGTCAAAAGTCCTAACTGTCCCGGTGAGATCTGCATGTGCCGCTATAATGTTGTACCTATAGCCGGAGTTCAGGGTGCCAACAGTCACTACCGCTGGCTTGAAAGCTGGTGTCATCCTCGAGACGATGCTCTGCAGTATGTTGACAAAGTAGCTTGCAATGACGAGAGCATCTATTGCCTTGTCCGGCTCGGATCCATGCCCGCCCCTGCCGTGGATCTTGATGCGGAATTCGTCTGCATTTGCCATCGCAACCGTGGGATAGGTAGCGACAAAGCCAGCAGGTATTGTTGATATCACGTGCTGTCCGATGATAGCGTCAACATTCCGCAAATAGCCTTCGTGGATAAAGTCCACGGCTCCTCCTGGAGGCCTTTCTTCTGCTGCCTGGAAAATCAGCCTAACTGTTCCATGAAGTTTTTCGCGTTCCCTGGAAAGTCTCCTGGCGACCGCAAGCAGCATAGCGATGTGAGCGTCGTGACCGCACGCATGCATTACGCCCCTGTTTTTTGACGCGTAAGGATCCTTGTTCTCCTCCGTAACTGGAAGTGCATCGATGTCGGCTCTGAGGGCGACTGTTTTTCCACTCGTACCTTTTATGTCTGCAACAAGGCCGGTCTTCCCAACCGCTTTGACGCTCAGCCCAAATGACTCCAGTTCCTCCCTTATTCTGCGCGATGTTTCCACTTCCTCAAAACTGAGTTCCGGGTGCTCATGAAAGTGCCGCCTCATCTTGATAACATATGAATTGTCGTCTTCGATTTTCGCCATGCTGTTCATGGTAGTATACATGGGTTATACAAATAAATCTTCATCATGCACCAGCGGTTCGTATAGATTATTATTATCTGTAGCAATACCCTGGCTCATAGGACCTAAAGTACAGGGATGCCACAACGGCATGTTTTCCTGCTGTATACGATCCGGTTAGCTTTGGAGGGAATGATTGCAGTACAAGTGGATTGCTCTCAGCAATACAACTATTGGAATTCTTATGTCATCACTTGACACAAACATAGTGTTGATTGCACTGCCAACTATCGCGAGGACCCTGCACGGTATGACTGCCCTTGACGCCTTATGGATTCTACTTGGCTACCAGCTGGTTGTTGCTTCAGTCCTTGTTAACTTTGGAAGGCTTTCTGATATTTTTGGCAGGGTTAGACTGTACAAGATGGGCTTTGCAATCTTTACGATTGGTTCTGGTTTGTGCAGCATTTCACAGAATGGGGCGGAGCTGATAGGTTTCAGGCTTGTTCAGGCTATTGGCGCTGGATTCCTGTTTTCAAACAGCGCTGCCATAGTTACTGATGCATTTCCGCCTGAAGAGCGGGGGAGCGCATTGGGAATAAACCAGATCTCAATAGTCGTGGGATCCGTTCTTGGCCTTGTTCTCGGAGGAGTTCTGACGACCCTTGTTGGCTGGTCCTCGATATTCTGGGTAAATATACCCATAGGAACCTTTGCAACGGTATGGGCACATTTCAGGTTGAAGGAGATCAGAACTTCCCCAAAAAGCAGGAAAAAGATCGATCTGATAGGAAACTTGACGTTTGCAGGCGGCCTGGTTATGGCGCTTCTCTCCATAACCCTGTATGCAATAGTAGGTATCTCACTGGTCTTGACGCTCGAAATGCTTGGATTGTCCAGCATGTTTTTCATACTTTTTTACTTCGAGGAGAAAAGGACCGTAGATCCGATGTTTGACCTTTCTCTTTTTAGGAACAGGATCTTTTCCGTGGGCAACGAGACAATATTCCTTAATGCGCTGTCGAGAGGATCATTCACCCTGGTAATGGTATTCTACCTTCAGGGTCCTTTGATGCATCTTTCCCCGCTTCAGGCAGGAATATTTCTTATTCCACTATCAGTATCGCTCTCAGTCTTCGGGCCGATAAGCGGTACACTTTCAGACAGGTACGGGCAGAGAGGGTTTGTGATTGCCGGTCTCGCCCTTTCAACTGTGGGCTTCCTCATAATGACTACCATAACCGGGGTTCTGAATTTCTACAGCCTTATCCTTCCTCTCGCCCTTATCGGCTCGGGAATGGGGATCTTTGCGTCCCCGAACCGTGCTTCCATAATGTCCTCTTCGCCTCCGGAAAGGAGGGGACTTGCTTCAGGAATAAGCACCACCCTGGTAAACGTTGGAAATACGCTGAGCATAGGAATTGCATTCATCCTGATGGGAACATCGATTCCCAGGAATGCACTGGACTCCATTTTTGCCGGGACATCTTCCGGAATTTTAACCGGTAGCCTCACAGACTTTGTTCATTCTGTGCATATCGTGTTCATTGCGTCAGCAGTGATGCTGGTGCTTTCCATCTTACTGTATCTCAAATTTGCCGGAAAGAGCAGGTGGGAGCACGCTGTCGTATCCTGATTGCCTCCGGGGAAGGATTGCTCGGCTTCTGTTTCTCAGTTAAGTTTCCTGTAAGCCCTTGAGAAGCGCTGGGCCGCGTTGAAGTTTCCCGCCATGAAGAACCATAGAAGTATTATTGTGGATGGTGTGAAAAGTACTCCATAAATGGTGTACGAGAATGGCAGTAATACCTGGATTATTGAGAAGGCAAATATAAGGACAAGCCTGTCGGCACGCCCAACGATTCCAGAATAATCACGCCCGGCTCCCAATGCCTGGCTCTGTGTTCCCATGTAACTAGTCAGGAGGATGCCCTCAAGGCCAAGGAAAGCATATGCAGGATGCGAGAATACGCTGAATCCTATCCCTGCAGTAAGCAGTATGTCCGAAACCCTGTCCAGAAAATGATCCACTAGATCCCCGCGCTTCGATGCAAGGTTCCTCATTCTGGCAACCTTGCCGTCTATTGCGTCGAAGAAGGCGGAAATCATGACGAAGATGGGCGCCAGTATAAGCACTTTACCTGAGATCAGGTAAACCACAGCAAATGCTCCTGCGAAGACTACGGAAAGAACAGAGAGGAAGTTAGGGCTGAACCTGACGAACGGCCTGGCGACCATTTCGATGTATCTGTCCGAAGCCTCCCTCTTAGAATCTAGTGCCACTTTATCTTCTCTCGGTTAAAGATTCTCCTTCTATAATTTTATTCATGACTATCGTCACAGATTCTGCAACGCTTTTTCCCGTAAGATCGCATGTAACGATGCGGCCTGAAGGAAGTTGATCCAGGGCCTCGGAATGAAAAACATCGATTTCTGCGGCGTCCAGGTTTTCAGCAATTTTCTCCCGGCTATACCCTGATAGTATCATCCTCTCCTCGAGAACTGCCATATCAACTTTCAGGATTATGACAAAACTGCAAATCAGCAGGTGGCTGTAGTGTCCTTCCAGCACTCTGGGGAGCGTTCGCATTTTTTCCTTCATGCAGTCGATATCAACTGTGCCATCGCCCATACAACCCAGAGACTCCGCTATCATATCTGCTGAATCACACTTGATGCCCGCTTTGGAGAGCTCGTTGCATATTGTGGTTTTACCGGATCTTGGGGGACCTGTTATGCAGATCATGCTGTATTGTAAACCTCCGGTTCTGAGGACACCAGATGTCTTCTTCCGGCAATCGGCGCTTCGTAATAAAAGCGACTGCAATCCCTTCTGATCTCCGTGTATTCAGGCAGATATGCCCTGGTATGGCATTCCGGACATACGAACGTATTCCTGCCGGCGTTGAACATACCTGATCCGCAATTCGGGCAGCAGGGATTCGTTCTTATGAATGTTCTCGCCCTCTCTATCACCCTGACTTTCTCGAGGTTTATCTTGCCATTCATAAAGGAACCAAAAATCGTGAGATAATCGCCTATTTCCAGATCCTTGACTAAAGCCCTCAGGCCCTTGGATGGCTCGAATATGGCCGCCATGTATTCTTTCCCACCGAAGCTGTAATTGAAAAACCAGTGGCCTCCCCGTTTGGAGAATGGTTTTGTTAAAACAACTGCATTGAATGCATATGAAGAAAATTCCTCAAAGCTTCCAAATCGATGCTGGTAATGGTCATCAGTCGCCTGGTTTGTCTGGAAAAGGAGATATCCTGTGTAGTGAACATTGAAATTTTGTGACATCTGCTCCGGAAAATCAATGATATCAGAAGGATCAGAAGTACGGATTCCGCAGAGAACAGGAGTACGCGGAGACGGGAATATGGCTGCATGCCTGTTTTCGCCGTCAAAGTTGCTGAACGTTCCAGCAAACTGATCAGCAAAATTTGCCACTCTTCTCTTCAGGTCATATGGCAATACCGGGGGCGAAGGATCATCATATACAATCAGTTCAAATGTACTTCTTTCTGCAGGCCAGCTCAGGGCTGAAAGTGCGCCAATCAATCCCCTGCCGTTCTTTGCAAACCTATGAACTAGTTGCATTTCTCTTATCTTTTCCCGTACCGTATCAAGCGAAACAACTGACCTTACTGCCTGCATGTAGAATGATGCATCGGGCCTCTCCCCTGCTACGATCAGACCCGGGTTTGTCTTCTCGTCTTCGACTCTTGCGTCCTGAGTGACTATTTTCCATGCACGTTCAGCAAGTTCTTCGGGATCCTGGATATCAAGGACCTCTTCGGAGGAAAAAATTGGTTTTCCCCGGTATTCGCCGATTTTCCTTCCAGGTGCGCCTGAAGTACCAACTTCGGCGCACAATGCGGCATTTCCTCGTGTCTTGAAAGGTATGTTCGGATTCAAGCGAACCAACCTTGGCAGCTCCCTGACCGTCAGGCCAAGGTCTGAGAGGATCCGGAGCATCACATGAGTCGTGCATCCGCCATTCCTTCCGTCCGTGTCGTCGATTGCAATGAACAATTATGCTCCGTACCTCCTCTTCCTCAGCTGAAAGTTCCTGATAGCCTTCAGGAAATCCACATGCTTAAGATCCGGCCAGTATACCTCGGTAAAGTATAGTTCCGAATATGCTGACTGCCATAGGAGAAAATTTGATACTCTCTCTTCGCCGCTTGTCCTGAGGATCAGGTCTGGGTCCGGCACTGACGAATCGTACAGGTAGGTTCGGAAAAGTTCCTCGTTGATGTCGTTTACCTCAATCTTCCTGGAAACGACGTCACTTGCTATCCTCTTTATGCCGTCCAGTATCTCTTCCCTGCCACCGTACCCTATCGCAAGGTTGAGCCTGAAGTTGTCATACTTTGAGGTAAGCCTTTCCGTGTTTCTTATTGTCTCTTTCAGATAATCCGGCAGATGTTCCTTCTGCCCGATAACTCGAACCTTAATGCCATTCTTCTTTACCCGCTGGTCTTTCATTAGCTCGTTTAGCGAGCGATCAATCAGCCTGAACAGGAATTCTATTTCTTCCTTGCTCCGTTTCAGGTTCTCCGTAGAAAAGCCATAGACTGTGACTACCTTGATTCCAATATCCATGCACCATTGAAGGACTTCCTCAAGCTTGTCCTTTCCCTTTACGTGGCCATCATTCATGGGCAATCCCTTTTCAGTTGCATACCTCCTGTTTCCATCCGTGATTATCCCGAGATGGCGGGGGATGGGAAGTTTCTTGATGTCCTCAATCAGGATCTTTTCGTACAGGTCCGAAGCCATCTGGCCTATCTTATCGGAAATAGTCATTCTATGGCAACTAAATCGAAACCGGATATTTAGAATGTCTTTCTCATAGATATGGAAACAAGTGACTCCAACGGGGAATAGCCGTGGACAATGCGCTTGTCGATTATGGTGAACCCGGAATCCCTTAATATCTCCATATTTTCCTCAATAGACTTTGGGCTGCCAATGGAATAAAGGTGTACTGTGCCGCTATCCTTTATCGCCCTTAGTGCGTGCCCCAGGAATTTCATGCTGTCGTGCGGAAGATTCATGATTATCCTATCTGCCTTTGGGAGATCCCGTATAACCGATTCTGCCTGGCCAAGAACCGGGGTAATTTTTCCCTTCAATTTATTCAGTTTCATGCTCTCCTTCATGTAGAAGATAGCATCAGGATTTGAGTCAATGCAGGTGATTTCTGCCTTCCTGTCCCTCGCAATCAGGATAGCAAAAGGCCCGATTCCCGCAAACATATCTATAATTTGCTCGCCATCCTGAACTGTTCGTGCGACTTTCATCCTTTCCGTTGCGAGCCTGGGCGAGAAGTAAACCTTGCTGACGTCAAGAATGAATTTTGCCTGGTTTTCAGTGTGAATCGTGACCGTCTTTTCTTCGCCAGCCAGCCAGGTGAGTTTTCTTGTCCTGAATTCCCCCTGGATACCTGTATCCTGCCACACTGCAGTAACGCCACTTTTAGATTTGAGAAGCGATTTTCCCAGCTCAATTGCTCTTTCCCGATTCCTCAGCTTTATTATTGCGATGTCACCGATCCTGTCATATGAACCGCGGATTGCCTGCGGGAGGTACTGCTTAGTCCCGGCTCTTGGTTTGATCTCGACCAGATCGTATCCCTCCAATCTTGGGGCACAATCATCAACAATGGGTATGTACACAAACTCCCCTGAAGAGAACACTCTGGAATCCATGGAGATACAGTGTAGGTTCCTGAGCTCCTGCAGCGTCGCTTGAGCCCTTTCCTTAGTCACCTTCAGGTGCTTTTTGAGCCCGTTCTTGCTATTATCGATCTCGCTGATGCTATCACATCCTTGCTCAGTTTTGTCGAGAACCCGTAAATCCTGGAGATGCTGGCATCATCTGCAGTTGCTACGGCATCGAGGCTTGTCAATCCCGCAGAGTAGAGTCTTCTTGCCCTGACCCGTCCAATGCCGGGAATCAGGGTAAGCGGTATGATCTCCTCCTTCACTCCTTCTTTTATCCTGAAGTTCAGGTTCTCTAGTTCCTTCCGGATTTCAGGCTTGAAGCTGAATGCAAGCCTTGCGAGTGAATAGGAAAGCCAGTCTGCGGAATTCGCTACCGACTGTACATCCCCAGGCCCGACCCTGAACTGCTCGCATATGCTCCTCATCGGTGTTTCAGAGATCCACTCCTTCAGGATCATGGCTGTTTTGGCTGCATTGTAGTCAGACTCATCGTATGAGGTGAAACCGATCCTGTCGAGGAAGTATTCCGCCATTGCAAAGTCATCATTTCCGGCATTAACCGGAATCATGTCAGGACATTTGGCCATGTTGAAGAGAGCCGACTCCTCAGTATGCTTTCCGTTAAGATAATCCATGAGGATGATTGCACTTTCCGGATTCAGGTACAAATCAGCAGTCGCCTTGCCAAATGCTGTCGCTATAAGCCTTCCACCAGCCTCCCTGATAAGATTATTATCTGCTAGAAACCGGATTGATGCTTCTATCAGGCTCTTCATGTTGGATATCGGATTCTGGAAGGAGAAAAGAGTGCTTTTGTAAAAGGCTTCAATCTCCTCTGCAGAATTACCGAGTCCCATTGCAACTATCGCTAGTGTATTGAATCTCACCTGATTCGGGGATCCGGAGCCTGATATCGTTGGCTCTATTTCCATTGTAAAGTATTCCATGGCTTTCGTGAAGGAGTTGCTAGATGCAGCATAAAGGTAGGCACATCCTTCTTTATCATACTTGGGCCTACCAGCTCTGCCAATCATCTGAAAAATCTCTCTCGCAGGCAGGTATTCGCTTCTCCCGTTCTGGTATCTCGTTATATCCCGGATTATGACACATCTTGCAGGAAGGTTAACGCCCGCTGCCAGGGTTGGCGTTGCTACAATTACGAGGATTTCCCCCTTCTTGAAATAAGATTCTATGCTTGACCTGACAGGGTTCGATAGCCCGGCGTGATGGAAGCAAGTCCTTCCAGCAAGGCAGTTGTTGATCTTCTCGGCATATGGATCATCCTCGAGACTCATTTCAGGCCCCGTTCCGCCACGCCTGTCCTGGAGGAAAACTGATATTTTGGATGCCAGTTCCTCTGCCTTCTTCCTGGAGCTGACAAAAACCAGGCATTGTCCGCCGTCGTTTATGATCGAGGCGATTGTCTCCAGAACAATGTCTCCGTTGTATTCTTTCGATGTTTCGTCTTCCAAAACCATCAAGTTTCTGTATAGAACGCCTTTCTTCAGCTTCACCGGCCTGAAGTCTGATGCAACTATATTGCTGTCCAGCCATTCGCATATGTCATCAGGATTTGATATAGTAGCCGATAATGCAAGAATCATGGTATCCGGATTAGTAACTCTTGCTGTAGTGAGTACCATCTCGAGTCTTGGGCCCCTCGCTGGATCTCCTATGAGATGGGCCTCGTCGGCAACAATCAGGCCAACGTCGAAAAGGATGGATGGATCATGCCTTATCATTGAATCTGCTTTTTCAGAGGTGCACACAACTATATCGAAGTTGCGGACAAAGGATGCGGATGAGTCATAATCGCCGGTTGCGATGGTTAACCTTGCACCTAGTTTTCGAAGAACCTTCATCTCTTCGTATTTTTCGAAGGCCAGGGCTTTAAGCGGAACTATGTAGAGACATTTTTTCCCGGACTTCAGCATATCAAAAATTGCTGAATACGCGATGAGTGTCTTGCCGGCTGCAGTAGGAACAGTGACTATCAGGTTCCTGTTTTCCTTCAGCTTCTTTAAGGCATCCTGCTGGTGAGGGTACAGATCAAAATCATCTCCTGCAAGTTCAATGAATTCAGGAGGGTAACCCAGATCAGACAGCTTCATCCAACCCTTAAGCCTTCTTATTAAATAAGAATATTCGAATTCGATAGGCAACAGCGAGGCAAGCTTTTTTTTAATGGTTGGTATCCTCAAACGAATGAGTGGAAGAGTTAGTGTCACCATAAATGTTGCCCAGAGTATCAATGGCTTCATCGCCGGAAGGTTCGGCAGGACAGTGCATATATCATCCGAGGAAGACTGGAAAAGGGTTTTGGAATTGAGGATGAAATCTGATGCCATCCTGGTTGGTGCAAACACAGTCATAAATGATAATCCTGACCTCTATACCGGCAGGACCGACGCTCAGGATAAGCTTCCTCTGAGGGTGCTTGTTGACGGCAGACTCTCTGTGCCAACGCATTCAAGGATCTTTGACGGCCGAGGCAGGACAGTTGTTTTCACAGCGAACAGGGAGAGAAATATGCTCAACTGCGATCTTGTATACTCGGACGACATCAATATTCCTATATCATTCGTGCTGGAGAAGCTATCAGACATGAAAGTGAACAGTTTACTTGTAGAGGGCGGCGCCACAGTGATAAATGATTTCATAATGGCTGGAGTTGTCGATAAATTTTCATTATACGTCGGGAACATATTGATAGAAGGTGACGGAATACCTTTATTCAAGCCTGGAATAACGATACCCGGGGTAGTGAATAGCTGGGAAAGGCTTGGTGACGGCTTCATTGCCATGCTGGATGCAGAAAAACTGAAAGAAGAGTTGATCAAAAATGGAAGACGGAGATCTTAGGCTAAACTGGGCAAGAGACCACATGGATGTGGTTTCTTCCATAAGAAAGAGATTTGTAAAGGAACAGCCATTCAAGGGCATAAAGATAGGAATGGCTCTGCACGTAGAAGCAAAGACAGGCATATTTGCACTGCTATTGAAGGAGGGAGGTGCGGATGTACGCCTCTCATCATGCAATCCCCTCAGTTCAGATGATTCTGTTGTTGCGGCACTCAAGAAAACATACGGAATGAAGGTATTTGCGAAGAAGGGTGAAACAAGGGAAGAGTACTACTCCAACCTGAACAGCGTTCTGGATCACTCACCAAACATTCTGATTGACGATGGCGGGGACCTTGTAAGGCTTGTTCATGCAGAGAGGAAGGACCTGATCAGCGGAATGTATGGAGGAAACGAGGAGACAACAACAGGAGTTGTGAGGCTTCGTTCAATGGCTAAAGCCGGCGCACTTAAATTCCCGATGTTTGACGTTAACGATGCGCAGATGAAGCATTTCTTTGATAACAGGTATGGCACCGGCCAGAGCGTACTTGATGGTTTCATGCATGCAACAAACCTGCTAATTTCCGGAAAGAAGGTTGTCGTAGGAGGATACGGCTTTTGCGGAAGAGGAATTGCGATGAGGATGCATGGCCTTGGTGGCAATGTCACTGTAACCGAGGTTGATCCAATTAAGGCAATTGAAGCCGTCATGGATGGATTCAGGGTTGCAAAGATGCGTGATGCACTTTCTGAGGCAGATATAGTTGTCACTGCTACTGGAATGAAGAACGTTATCACAACAAAGGACCTGGAAAAGGCAAAAAGCGGAGTGGTCCTGTCGAATGCAGGTCATTTCAACAATGAGATTAACTTTGAAGATCTTGAGAAAAACAGTGTGAAGAAAGAACAGGTGCGCGGAGATGTCGTAAGATATCATTTGAAGTCAGGCAACTACGTGGATCTTATATCTGAGGGTAGGCTTGTTAACCTTGCTTCCGGCCAGGGTCACCCTGTCGAGATTATGGACATGAGTTTTGCCATACAGGCTCTTGTTGCTGAGTACCTGGCAAAGAATCATGAGAGCCTCAGACCTGATCTTTACAGTGTTCCGGCAGAGATCGATCAGGATGTTGCAAAGATAAAGCTCTCTTCTCTCGGCGTAGGTATAGACAGCTACACAGATGAACAGAAGAAATACTTAGAGTCATGGGAAGAAGGCACATAATAGATTTCCATTGACAAGAATAAAATCCTGCAATGTTCTACCCTCCCTGAAATTCCTGTAAATGAATGTGAGAATGCCGCCGTGGCTCAGCCTGGTAGAGCACGTGCTTGGTAAGCACGGGGTCGCGGGTCCAAATCCCGTCGGCGGCTCTCTGCGTCTTCTTCTGCTTCTTATAGAATCTCAAAACCACGCCAGAAAATATTATAAAGTGAATACTCAAGAGGTTTAGAGATGCTGAACAAGGGTAATGTGCCATTTGTACTGCGTCTCATCAAATTTCACAATCATCTTCCTTTCCAAATTAAGTTACTTGTAATTTGGAGGATTTAATACTCTCCTCGATCCGGACTTGCCAATGTGTCTAAGGCGGATATTGGATATCTCCTGATAGACCCTATTTCAATCTGTTCTGTTCACAATCAAAAATTATCCCACTCCAGTTTTAGTATAACTAACAATCCAAATACCAGATTCTTCACAAAGCAAAAAGCGCAGGGAAACTGAAAGAGGCTATTTCGTCAATAATATTAAGAATCGTGTAAAGTATAAATACGAATTCCTATTTGATTTATGAGTAGAATTTCCAGGTCAGAAAAATATGAATAAGGATCCAGCTGGGGTTTAAAATTATGGCTGACGAGGGCGTTTTGGTGAACATCGATGGAAAGGACTATTCTGTATCAAGGGATGTTAACTTCAGCAAGTTTCTGGAGGGTAATGGCTTCAGGGTTCCACATGTGTGCTATCAGGAAAACCTAGGTCCGATAGAGACCTGTGATGTCTGCATCGTGGAAACTAATGGAAAGCTGGTGAGATCCTGCTCGCTGAAACCAGAAGATGGGATGAAAGTATTAACTGATTCCAGAAGATCGATAGATGCCAGGATCGAGGCTACTAACAGAATGCTTAAAAATCATGATCTTTACTGTACAATATGTGAAAACAATAATGGAGATTGTGATTTGCACAATACAGTGCTTTCTCTCCAGATGGACCAGCAAAAATATCCCTTCAGGGAAAAGCCATACATTGTGGATTCCACAAACCCATTTTACAGGTATGATCCAAACCAGTGCATTCTATGTGGAAGATGCGTTGAGGCTTGCCAGGAGGTTCAGGTCAATGAGACTCTTTCAATTGACTGGAGCCGGGACATGCCAAGGGTAATCTGGGATAACGATGTTCCGATCAATGACTCATCCTGTGTTTCATGCGGACACTGTGTCACGGTATGCCCGGTTAACGCACTCATGGAAAAGCCGATGCTGGGGGAGGCTGGTTTCTTTACTTCGCTGTCCGACACGACAAAACAGATGATGATCAAAACTGTAAAATCTCTTGAACCTTTTCTTGGAATGGGACCTGTCATGGGTCTAAGCAACATAGAATCCAGGTTGAGGGAATCACAGATTAAAAAGACAAAGACAGTGTGTAATTTCTGTGGAGTTGGCTGTTCGTTTGAGATGTGGACAAAGGGAAGAAAAATATTAAAAGTGCAGCCTTCCCCTGATTCTCCTGCCAATGGCATATCAACATGCATCAAGGGGAAATTTGGATGGGATTTCGTGAACAGCAGGGAAAGGATTACATCACCGCTAATAAGAGAAAATGGAAAGTTCAGGAAAGCCACCTGGGATGAGGCAATTTCTGTGGTAGCCTCAAAATTCAAAGAAATGAAGGAAAAATATGGGGGAGATTCACTAATGTTTATCGCATCATCCAAGGGTACCAACGAAGAAAGTTATCTTGTTCAAAAAATGGCGAGACAGATATTCCAGACAAACAATGTGGACAACAGCTCAAGATTCTGCCAGGCTCCTGCTACAACAGGATTATGGCGGACAGTGGGGTACGGAGGAGATTCTGGATCAATAAGGGATATTTATGAATCAAAGCTAATACTGGTGATTGGATCAAACACTGCGGAATCGCATCCTGTGCTTGCAGCAAGAGTCAAGAGAGCCCACAAAATGAACGGCCAGAAGCTCGTCGTTGCTGATATTAGAAAGCACGAGATGGCAAACAGGGCAGACATATTTATGCACCCGAGACCGGGCACGGATCTGGTCTGGCTTTCTGCTGTGACAAGATATATTATTGACCAGAACTGGCACGACAGGAAGTTCATAGAAGCAAAAGTAAACAATTTTGATAAATATTACAGAAGTCTTGACAAATTCACAATGGAATTCGCAGAGAAAACCACTGGGATAGGCAAGGATGTCCTCGTGAAGCTTGCAGATATGATTCATCAGTCGCCTACAATGTGCATACTCTGGGCGATGGGAGTGACACAGCAGGGTTCTGGAAGCGATACGTCAACAGCCATATCGAATCTTCTCCTTGTTACTGGTAACTATGGAAAGGCAGGTTGCGGAGCCTATCCTTTGAGAGGGCACAATAATGTGCAGGGTGCAAGTGATTTCGGTGCGATGGATGCATTCTTCCCTGGATACCAGAGGGTGGATGATGATGCCGTTAGAAAGAAGTTCGAGAGAGCCTGGAATACAAAACTTCCACCAAAGCCAGGCTTTGACAACAATACCTGTCTTGAGGCTGTAGAAAATGGGAAAATCAGGGGCATGTATGTCATAGGCGAGGAACTTGTTTCCACCGGTTCAGATTCGAACTATATAAGGGAAAGGCTTGAGCAACTTGATTTCCTAGTTGTTGAGGATATTTTCTTTTCTGAAACAGCAAGTTTTGCTGATGTTGTTCTTCCTGCAGCAGCAAGCCTGGAAAAAGAGGGCACATTTGATAATACAGAAAGGAGAATTCAGAGACTTTACAAAGTATTTGACCCTCTAGAGGGAAGTAGGCCGGACTGGCAGATAGTCCAGGATATCGCCAGGTATATGGGATTTGAATGGAACTATAATCACCCATCCCAGATAATGGATGAAGTTGCATCGCTGACTCCAATGTTCCAGCATGTATCTTATGAAAGACTCGAAGGATTCAAATCCCTTCAGTGGCCAATGAATGATGACGGTACAGATACTCCTACACTTTACCTGCAGAGATTCAACTTCCCGGACGGAAAGGCTTACCTATATCCCCTGGACTGGAAACCTTCCGTCACAGTAGGGGATGAGTTTGATCTTCACCTCAATAATGGCAGGCTTCTTGAGCACTTTCACGAAGGAAATGAGACATACAAGAGCAAGGGTATAAGTGAAAAAGTTCCTTCATCATTTCTGGAGATATCTCCAGAATTTGCAAAGGAGAGGGGTATTGAGACCGGTGATAGTGTAAGGATAACGTCGAAATACGGGTCAATCAGGAATAGGGTACTTGTAACTGATCGGGTATCAGACAGGGAACTATATATGCCCATGAATGCACTTGGAGACGAAGCTCTCAATATACTTACAGGAAGGAGCATGGACCCGGTGGCACATACGCCCGCGTACAAAGATCTAACAGTAAAAGTTGAAAAACTAAAGGACAGGAAGGTATCTTCTCCGTTACCAAAAACAAATCCAAGATTTGGGCACCCAAGGTCGCAGAATGGAGTATTAGTACAGAAGAAATGGGAAAGAGCGGACTATGATAAAATAGTGGAGGACTGATTTAATGAGCAAGAAGATAGATTACGAACCTGAGCGTATTATAATGTCGCCAGACGAAACAGCGGAGACCAGTGAAAATCAGTATGAGTCAGGCATGATGCTGTTGAAGTCAATAATGGAACACAGGGAAGCGATTTTCTCGGCCCTGGCGGAAATGATGCAGGCTGACAGGAGCCAGAATCTCGTTAATAACCTGGGGAGCATCTACAAATTTCTGTCTGAATTGGATTCGGAATGGTTTTCAGGAACGCTGGACAGAATTTCTCGAAAGGTAAAGGAAATCCCTGGCACAGAAGGTAATGTTTCAGGAATAATGGGTTTTCTGCGAGTGATTAAGGAACCTAATATAAGCTCGGGGCTCAATGTGGTGATGAACCTGCTTTCAGCCCTTTCTCCAGCTGGTAAAAATGAAAAGTAAAAATTCTACTGCAAACGATGAATCCGGTTCCAGGACGATTCGTATCATAAAGTATATGGATGGTGAATTTCAGGAAGCAAAGGATTGCGTATCAGGGGAAGAACCTCTTGAAATAAGGATCTGTAACATAATCTCCGGGAGGTGTTTCCAGTTTGCAGTTACCATGAGAACCCCCGGCGAAGATCAATACCTGGCATTGGGCCTCCTTTTTACTGAGGGGATCATAAAGAATGTCAATGATTTCCAGGCAGAAAAAACAAGAAAAATTGACTCCAATGTAATTGAAGTATGGCTTTCATATCCTGTCGATGAAAACGGCTTGAAAAGATATTCTCCATCTTATTCAAGCTGCGGACTTTGCGGAAAAGCCAGCATAGATGAGGTTTTTGTTAAAGGAGCCCGTATCCAGCACACTTTAAGTACAGTCAAAGCTGGAGTAATTCTAACTCTACCCGACAAGATGAGAAAACATCAGAGGATGTTCGCCGAAACGGGGGGCCTGCACGGAGCGGCCCTTTTTACTTCTGCAGGCACAATACTTGCATGGGCTGAGGATATTGGTAGGCACAATGCCGTTGACAAGGTTATAGGGCAGCTATTCATTGAAGGCCACCTTAAGGAAGGAACAATCCTTCAGATAAGCGGAAGGGCAGGTTTTGAGATAGTGCAGAAAGCTGCAATGGCAGGAATTCCCGTAATAAGTTCCGTCTCAGCTCCATCAAGTCTTGCAGTTGAAACTGCTGAGGCTCTCGGTATAACCCTTATATGTTTTGTGAGAGAGAATCGCTTCAACATTTATACTCATGGGGAGAGGGTATACCTGAAATCGCCGGATATTTTTGATTGAGATATATTTTAACCCATGTTCGAATTTCGCAATATATTGGCTCTATTCAACATTTTATCATCAAATGCGCATGCATGTCATGAATCCTTTAGCACCACTGGCAATAGGATTCCTTGGATTAGGTACTGGTTACTTTATCTACGGGGGACGGGGATTTTTCCTAATTCCTAAGAAAACCACAGAAAAAGTGGCCAAAGTGCTCTTGCAATGGGGTATGCGGATGCCTGGATTCATGCAGTTCCTGGCGGGAACCTATCTATTCCTGGGCCTGACTGTATTTAATGCATTCAAGTCAACTCCGGTATTGTATATGGCTGCAACAGCATTCACTGCATATGGTGTACACTGGTTTGCGCTGGGAATTAACAGGTATTACAGTGGTGATACTACAGTAGATGGATATCTGGCAATTGCCTTCCTCTGGATTTCCATTACCGGTGCTCTTGTTTTATTCAAGGCAGGAGATGTGCCAGTAGGAATATTATTTGTATTATTGGCTCCGGCATACATATTAGATATATCAGCAAGCCTTAAGAAATCTCCATTTTAGACCAGAGTAATGGGATTCTGGCATCTTGTCACAGGAACATGGCAAATGAACCTAATATTTGCAGCTGAGACTACATTTGCCCTTGGAATGCCCCTGTCCCTTTAATCCTGAACCTTAATTTTCCCAAAATTTTTTAATTATACCTTTCATCATACAGTGTTGATTTCTTTCATACGTTCCTTCTAAGATTCCCGCAAAAAAAGTGAAAACCAATTTACTTATGGATATTTCCTAATTCCTGATGCCTGGCCAGTTTACTTTGAGACCTCGTTAATAACTTCTATGCAACTTATATGCATTAATGCAGTACGAGTCTCGTATCCCAATCGTTGCAGTAATTAACGATCACCAGGAATACGGAATCATTTCTTTCATTTCCCGGCAGGGGAAATGACCTGAAACAGATAAGGGAAACGAATATACGCAACAGGATCCAGTGCTTCGAGTGGTTCGGATTCTCCACAAGCAACAGATGGGATATATTCGGTCAATGGGAAGCGGATCTTTGCTCTCTCCTGAAGTCAGTGCAGTTTTATCCGGGGAGAAACCAGCAGAGCTCACAGGGAGATTGTATTCATGGAACCCGCTTCTCTTCATAGATCTGCAAAGATTATGCGTTCTCGCACTACGATAAGGACCTGAAGATGATATCTAGTAACGTTAGTGACTCTTATTTCATTAATTTTTCAAGCATGTTCTGATACCTGTCGGCAAGCTCTTTTGACTGCTTTTCCTCCTTCCCCTGGGCATACAGTCTAACTATGGGCTCCGTACCTGATGGCCTTATCAGAACCCAGTTTTTTCCTTCCTTGATCTTTATGCCATCCATACGATCGACATCCTTGCCTGAGATCTCATCTTCCAGTGAGAGAAGCAGCTCACTCCATGGCTTGGTTATGTGCACGGCCCTCTTTGTCAGTGTGTATTTCGGCAGTTCTCCTATTAGATTCGAGATAGAGGACCCGGTTTTAGCCATCAATTGAAGAACCAGTGCAGCGGTCATCGCTCCATCCCGGCATACCTGATGTTCAGAGTATATCACGCCTCCGTTCTCCTCGCCACCGATTCTTGCCTTAAGCTCAATCATTTTCCTTGACACTATCGGTGCACCGACCTTTGTCCTGATTAGCCTGGCTCCTACGCGATCACATACTTCTGAGATGCAGTCGGAGCTGCTTATTGGGGTCACTACGGTATCGCCTTTCCTTGCAGTGTGACTCACGATAAGGGAAAGTGTCTTATCCCCATCGATGAATTTTCCTTTCTCGTCGATGAAGACGGCACGATCAGCATCCCCGTCATGTGCAATTCCAAGATCGAATTGCCCTGACTTCACAAGCTCAAGAAGGGAAGCCAGGTTCTCCGGCTTTGGTTCTGATTCCCGTGAGGTAAAGCGTCCGTCTGCATTGCAGTTAAGAGAGACTACCTGTGCACCGAGGTCGGAGAGCATAGCGGGAGTTGTCTGGTAAGATGCGCCGTTCCCGGCGTCAAACGCAACCCTGAAATTTGACCTCGAGATGGCGGACGCATCGACCCTCCCAATAATCGCCGAAACATAAGCGCTATCAGCAGAATTATCCTGCCTTAAAGTGCCGCATTTGCTCCAATCAGGAACGGTGAATTTTCTCGAAAAATATACTTCCTCAACACCGATCTCGTTCTCCTCCGAGAGTTCAGTCCCATCCTTGTCGATGCACTTGATGCCGTTGAATTGCGGAGGATTGTGCGATGCTGTTATCATCACCCCGAATATGCTATGAGTCCTGCAATAAAACTGAAGGCCTGGTGTTGGAAGTATGCCCAATGACACTAATTCTGTACCTGTGGACATTATCCCTGATCCAACTGCCGCCTGTATCATGGCACCGGTAAGACGAGTGTCCGTGGCAATGGCAATCCTGCCTGTATGGAAATAAGATCCAATTGACTGCCCAATCTCCATTGCAAAGTTGGGAGTTAAATCGACATTCGGGGTGCCGCGTATCCCATTAGTACCAAACAGCCTCTTTTTCTGCCCCGCTTTCATGACCGTTTGATAGCTCGGGAATATAATAATTTGAGGTTATCATGGCTGCTTTGTCAGATCGTATTCCATCCCGCGCCACTGAATTGTTTTCATTCCAGCAGCAATGGCCAGGTTTGAAATGGCGATGAACGGTATCAATAGTGCTATTAGGAAAACATAAGGTCCTCCCTTGTGGTGATTCTGCAGATTACGGTAGGCAAAAAGCAGGTAAGGTGCAAGCAGGAACAGGAATAAAGGTGAAAACAGTATGGAAAAGATGATAGAACCCGCAAGAAGAATGATTTCCGATGAGTAAAACACCATGCCAAACCTCAGGATGGATCTGCTAGCACTTACAGAAAGTGCTGTCTGCCTGTTTGACCACTCCCTGAAAGTCTTGAAGTCATCTGGCGAATTTATAACTGGAGCAGCAGTCTTGCAGTAACAGATGTTGAGTCCCTTGTTTTTGACAATCCGCATAATTGCAACGTCGTCTGATACATGCTTCTTGAAGAACTCCATGCTTTCTGGATCCACCAGTTCACCCCGAAACGCCATTGATCCACCCCAGACGAACCTGGTCAGTCTGGCTTGCATCAAGCCAATGCCGACAAGCCCCCAGACAGATTTTATCTTTGACCATATGCCGCCGGTTGGCACAAAGTGAGGGAATGTTGTGCTCACGCCTATTTCCTTGGATCCGAGGGGTTTAACCAGTTTGGACAACCAGTCCCTCGGGAATGTTGCATCAGAATCTGCAACAACATACACCGGCTCGGCGGGAAATTTTTCTATTGCAGAGGCGATTGCCCTTACCTTGCCGCTGCAGTGTTCGCATTCTGACCTGCTCACAATATATTCTATCTTAAGATCCCTGATTGTCTGCATCGCAGGGTCAGATAGGGAATCTACTACTGCAACTACCCTGAAGTCTTGGTAGTCCTGGTTCATCAGAGAAGTAATGTTTTCCTGGAGTGTTACGTCCTTCCCCCTGCATGGGAGAATGACAAGGACCCTCTGTGTGAAATCACCGAATTCCGTGTCCCTGTATGCCGGTCGGAGTGAAATGGCCATCAGGCCTGCAAAGATCAATAAAAGAACTACGAGAAGGAAGATATTCAGGATGGTAACTTCAAAATGCATTATAGATGATTCAAACTAGGGTCACTTCGTCAGTGTCAACCTGGCCGACGCCGTTAACCGCCTGAAGCCTGGATTCCACGGCACCTATTTTTCCCTCTTGATCTGGAACTATTACCTCAAGTCTTATCGCCTTAAGGCCAAATGCTACTTCCTGTTCCTCGATCTTGTTCAACTCGCACAGACCTTTAATTGCCAGCTTGACCTCTTCCATCAGCGATCTTATTTTAACTTCACTGTCGCTGGGAAGAATTTTGAGTACAACCGCAACGTCACCCATGCTATGCACCTATGGTCCCACAAAAGAACATCTTTGGCATAAGTATTTCGTTGAATGCTCCCTGCAGCTGTCGCATCTGCCAATCTCTTCCTGCCCGCATGAAGGGCACATGAAAATAGAGAAACCTGTCTCAACCAAACCTTCGCCGCACGATGTACATGTATTCCTGTCTGACATTAAATGAGCCTCTTGACCTACTGCCTTGCATGCAGGTAGCTCACCTGTATTTTCTAACTGTATAAATCCTTTTTTAGGCATTGTATTAAGAAGAATTACTTTATTATTATCTGGGGCTCCTGTAATGTTATTTATTCACGGGAATCATATTCCTGGTGTGATAAGCGCAATTGTTGCTTCAGACCACCAGATGGAAAAATTCAACCTTGGCAGATATTTTGTTGCTTCGGATGATCCGTTGTTTATTGGGTTGATTGTGAGCCCGTCAGAAAAGATTTGGCCCCGCCTGAAGAATGCAGATTCGGTTGTGCTTGAAATAGGAATCAGTTCTTTTGCATTTCGTATTCCGTATAAAATTGAGGTTGGCAGGAACACAATTTTCTTCGTCTCCCCTGCGGAAAACGAATCACAGAAGATCCTGGAATCACTCAAATGATCCCAAAATATATACCTGGAATGTTGAGTATAACTGCTACCGAAATCGCAATAATAAAAATAGACCTGTCCCAGTGAAGCACCTTGGACCCGTCAAGTGGTGGAATTGGTAACAGGTTGAACACCGCGTACCATGAGTTGAGGGCACCGACAAAACCAAAGAGGAATGCATAACTTGTAAAATGAGAAAGGACCGTATAAACAACGTAGAAAATACCTGCCAGGATCATATTCGTGGCAGGACCTGCAAGGGATACTTTTCCATTAGCTTCTGGAGAATATATACCTGATATGTATACAGCACCAGGTGCAGCAAACAATAATCCCAGTGCCGATGTAACCAGGGCGAGCATTGCCCCTAAAAGCCATATCCTGAACCTGCCATAACCTCCCAGACGCTTGGCAACGTATCGATGTGCCATTTCATGCATCAGGAAAGCTGTAAGGACCGTCAGAAGTGCAAGGCCGAAAAGGATTGAGTAACCGAATGCAGTTCTCGGGAAAACTATGTCACGATAATAGATAAGTGAAAAAGCTGCAGTCAGTATGAGTACCGCTGCGAGGATATCCTTAAGTTCCTCCCGATCGAAGGTGTTAATGTATTGCAATATGACCACTATGAGTTGAGTTTCGCCACATATTCCATTAAGGCTATTATATCCACTGCATCCGAAATACCTAGGTTCAGGTTGTATGCCACATCAAGTGGTTCGGGCTTGAGGCCAAGCCTGATAGCTGAACGCAACAGTGCGTTCGCAGCTGGATCGTTAAGCATTGGATCACGCTTCTGAGATATGCACTTCTTGATGTAAATATACACGTTCTTTGATAATATCACGTCCCTTTTTGGAAGGTTGTTAAAAATTACAAAGATCTTCAGGTCCATTATACTTTCAACTGTGCTTTTCTTCACCGACCTCTGGATCACGTCCTTGGAGATCATTTCATAAAGCCTCTCATCTGACGGACGGTAATATTCCTCGCTTTTGATGATCTGGATTACGCGTTCTACTGCTTCCAGTGGAATTCCGGCATGATAAACCATTTCCTCCGATGTCAGGATTCTTCCTATCTTGTATTCCACCTTAAAAACCTGTGCTGCGTATCCCAGAATCGAAAGGAATTCCTTCTTCAGGTTCATTTCCTCTATTATCTCATGGAAGCTGTCCTCTTTTAGGAGCGCCCCATGGTACTGTCCTGCAAGCCTGTCTGCGGAATCAAAGTCACCTGTCTCTATGTAAGATCTTATGATCCACTGTATGTTAGTTGAGTCCAGGATTTGCGGATTTTTCTTGAAAAATTCCGTTAGCAGCTTGTATTCACCAGTTTCAAAGTATATACGGCATATCCTGTCAACGATATCCTGCATGTCGTCCTTCACTGTTATGGACTTTGTCCCCTTCATTAGAATTACAATAGCCTCTGAGGGATGATTGATTTCCACCAGCAGATCACTCAGGCTCCGAAGATTATCGATGTCTTCCGGATACTTTTTCAGTATTTCGCGCATGACTCTTTCTGCGCCAATGAAATCCCTTGACTCAAGCAGACGCTGCGAGATAATCTTACCAAGAAAAAGGCTCAGCGTTTCATGAAACATCTGGATAAGCGTGTCCCTGATCTGCCTGTTGACCCACAGTATCCTCGATATGTAAAGTATGGCTGCCTCCTCCTCCTTGTTTTTCACGTTGACATGCTTTAGAAGATCGACCACTTCCTGTATCCTGCCAGTCTTGTGATACAGCTTTATGAGAGAAACCTCGTTTCCCTGACCTGCTTTCAGGAGCCTCTCGGCCTCGACGTAATCACCAACCTCAACCAGCGCTTCAGGAAGGTTGCGTATGTCCTTTTCCTGCATTCCCTTTGATTCTGCTTTCTTGTAGGATTCGATCGCCTTCTCGTAGTTCTTGTTAATCATGTAATAGTCTCCGAGCCAGAGATCTATTTGCGGGTCCTGTACGTTGCCTTGCTCATCCTGGAGGAATTCTATTCTTTCCTGGTCCTTCTTCGCTGATTCAAGCAGAGCAGCATGCTTCTTGATGTCATCAATCATCTTGGATCTGCTCACGACTATCTTCCTTGACACCTTTTCTGCTTCACCCAGATCGTTCTCGCGCATGTATCGATCCCGGCGCATCCTTTCGACCCAGATATTCTTGGAATCGAGGCGATCGAATCGTTCGACTATCCTGTTCTGTAGCTCGATGAGTGGAGAATCCGACAGATAACGGTAGAGTTCTGCAAGATCAACATAGTCCTGTTCCTTCAATTCGATGATCTTGTCAAGCATTGAGAGAATAGTATCAGAATCCCCCTCCGTCACGGCTACCCTGATACCCTGTGACAGAAAATCCCGGTTTGTAAGCCGCCCGAGGGCACGCATTATGCTTCTTCTTGCAGAACCCGAATCACCTTCCTGCAACTGTATCCTGGATAGAAGGTAATGATAGAACGGATCACTTTTCTTTGGATCCCTGGACGCTTCAAGCAATGCTGTCGCAGATTTTGTATTCTTTATATCTATAAGAGCCTGAGAGAGGGGATACATGAATTTCCTGCTGTCAGTCATTTCTTCCGTGTATTTTCCTGAATAAGCAAGAGAAACTGCATAGACCAGGTTACTGACGTTCGCAAATTGCTTGCTTGCAAGAAGGCTTGACAAAAGTTCTGGTAGAGTGCGGGTCCTGAAGTTTGTTGCATTCGATACTGCAGTCCACACAACTGCCTCCGACTTCGTCTGATTTATCATATCCCACAGTTCGTCGTCGATGTTGACATGCTTTCCCCTAATCTTGTGAAGGGTCATCAGCGTCAGTCGGCTCGTGTTGGCCGCAATGTCCGTCAGTTTTTGCACCTGATCGTCATCACGCACGGTGAAGAAAATCGCGTCGATTACTTCCGCAGAAGACAGCATTGAAGGGGATGCCTCAAGGTGCTTTACAGCATCGGGGAAATTGAATGTATAGAAGAGAGCGGAAATGAGAAGCTGTTGAACATTATTTATTTCAGCATCCCTTATTGAATTATACTTTTCAATGAATTTTTCATAATTTCCTCTCTTGAAAAGTTGCTCAAGGATATAGCGGGCAGAATCCCTATCCTTCGGGTCCAGTGAAACGATCAATTCCGCGGTCTCGTAGGCTGCCGAATCGTTGTTCAGCAGGTTTAGCACATCAAACTTCTTCTTCAGTATCTCAACGTTTCTACCGTTTGCCGACAATGAATTATTTATTTCCTTCAGGGCCTCATCGAAGAGTGAAAGCCGGGTCAGAACTTCGATGTATTGCAATTTGCTTTTTCCCTCAGGCAGTCCCTGCGGATAAGCTTCCCTCATCGAATTGACATATTCCTGGAAGCGGCCCAGTTCATAAAGTACCTCCGCACGCTCCAATGCTACGGCAGATTCCTTCCTGAAAGATTCGTGCTGGTCCAAGAGTTCTATTGCCTCCGCACCTCTATCCATCAGCCTGAGGCACCTTGAATGCAATATGAGAAATCTTGAGTCGTCCTTGAACTGGTAAGATGCATGGTTCACTGCCCTAAGAGCCTTTTTCAAATCCTTTGTCCCAAGGAGAATTTCGATATACTTTGCGAAATAATCGCTGTCGTTAAGGGAGTCAAAATCAACTTTGTTTGTAACGGACTGCGATTCCGAAGTTTTTCCCTCTTCCAGGAGAAGTGATGCCAGGTCTATTAAGAGCCTGGGATCTTCATTTCCTGATGTGGCGGATGACAGGAACTCTATAGCAGCCTTCTTGTTTCCATTCTTGACGAAGTTGCCCGAAATTTGTTCCAGCTTTTCAGTGTTCGGTTTTTCTGCAAGGAATTCAGACAGCGTTTCATATTCGTAAATGTTCGAAAGGGAGAAAAGGTTGGACAGGTAGAATTTATCTGGAATGTTCCTCGCATTAGCAAGTATCAGGCGTAAGGGGGCCCCGGATGGCATGTTTCCAAAGTCAGATGTTGCAATCCCAGTTAGATCTGCATATCTACCATCCTTGACGCTTATGCACATATCAATGAATGCAACAAATTTCTTGCTTCCAGGGAGCGTTGCAACTCTGGATCTCAAATTCGTCATCTGTTCCAATGTTGTCTTCTTCCCTGCAAAAAGCGAGGTGAGATCTGTTGAAGCTGCTTCATCTGATACAATGTACTGCAAAACGTCAGAATCATCTGTGAACATGGAAAGAAGCCTCTCCATTTCCTTTTCAGATACTGTACCCTCGACGGCCTCGGAGAGGTCATGCAGCTCCCTTTCCATTTTAGAGAGGGGCTTCATTATTTTAGGGTCTAACTCCACGGCTATGTATAGAACTATGCCTATAATATTCTTGCCTAGAACATGTACATCGGCATTCTGAGCAGCATATCGAAGGGTTATCTTCTGCTTCTTCCATCTACTCTCTGATATATTCCCCTGATGTATTCATCCCTCAGGGAAACATAAGCCAGTGCGTTGGCTTTGGCATACTCAAGATACTCGTCACTCCGCCTCGCAGTCCTGGCTGGAACACCCAGCAGGAGTGAGTTTTCCTCGGATATGAAATTCTCAGTAACGACGGCCCCGGCGCCAACTACTGTACCTGATTTAATGACTGCGCCAGTCAGGATAATCGCCCCCATTCCAATAATCACGTTATCCTTTACATTAGCACCATGCACGATTGCATTGTGTCCTATTGATACATTACCTCCGATAACAGAAGGGTGCCCGACCTCAACGTGGATTGTCGCGTTATCCTGTATGTTTGAATTCATTCCAATTGAAATCGAAGATTGGTCTCCTCTCAGAACGGCTGAATCAAAGATGGAAACACCGTCGGAAATTGTGACTTCACCTATTATAGAAGCACTTTCAGCAATGTATACATTCTGACCTATCTTGATTGACATGGTACATTATCCGAACACGTAAAATAATCTTTGTCTGACAAATAGAAAGAAATAGCACGAAGATATATATATCTCCATTATGTTCGTGACAAGTCGGCTGACGAGTATGAAATCTTTTCTATTTGCATCTATGGTCGAATTGAAACAATTGCAGCGTGAGGAGTACTAATATGTCTGTACCGTACAGGATAACTGTAAGAGTATCCGAAGACTCCATGGAGAAGCTGGAAGAACTCGTAGACATGTTTAATTTTGACAGCGTTTCAGATGTGATAAGAAAAGCTATTGATGAATTCATAGATCGAAACTATTCAACCACGTCGAAAAAGAAGGTTGATCTTCTCATCCCGCGGAATGTAATAGATGAAGTTCAGGAGGAGGTTGATCAGGTTGACAAGATTTCCCTCGAAGATCTGGTCAGGATTGTGCTGAAGAATTACACTGCCAGAAAAATGAACGAGGAAATGAGGAATCTGGTCTCAGGCGATGCGGAAAAGGATAAGAGGCCCAAGAAAAAGGGAAAAGACACAGGCATTACTGACTAGGTTCCATAATGCCTAATTTGTGTTTTTAAAATAATAGTAGTAAATAATAATTTTTGTTGGTTCACATCACGGTTCCGTCAGAAGGCGGAGGGTTGCTAGGCATTCCGATCTGGTGTTCGACAGAGTTTGAGCCGATGAATACCAGAATGGGCGCAAGTATGTCCAGGTATGGAATTATGAAGAAAATTGCTCCTACCTTGATTAGCGTATTATCATATCTTGTTCCTACCCTCCATAGGCCAAGGATTATGCCGATTATGTCCCCAAGGAAAACTAAAATAGCCCCTATTATGACGAAAACCGCTCCTATCAGAAGTGAAGTAAGCGAAATACTTACAGCCCCCGCTATAACAATAAGCAAGCCCAGGACCAATAAAGCGATCCCGACCAAAAAGACCGTTGTAAAAGTATAGGGTGTTCTAAACTGGTCTGGCGCAATCTCACGTAGCGATCTGAAGCCAGCCCTGTAAAAGAGTATGCTGATAAATCCGATCACCGCGCCAACAACGGCAAGAATTAAGAGTGGAGAAATCGCAGCAGCAGGGTTACCTCCAAACCCGGTTGAAAGCACAGCAGTATCGATTGCACCAAGTCCAGCTATTCCAAGTATGATACCAAGAATGCCCAGTAATGACCCATTCTTAATGTGCTTTATACCTTCCGTGTCCTCAGTTCCAGGAGCGAAAACCTTCTGCCCATAGTTCACTGCGCCAAAACCTGCGGATCCAGCCTGGCTGACACCGCAAGCTGGGCAAATCAAGGCTTCTTTGTCTATCTTTGCGCCACAGTTGGAACAAAATTTGAATGGTTTTCCTTCTGGCACATATGACTTTTGCTGGTCCATGAAAAGACAATTGTTAACGATATATAAATTTAGTGCAACATATTTATATTTATAAATTCCGAAGGCAATTGTTCAACACTCAAAGGTTAAAAAACATGCTATCTGAGCTGTCAAAAAAATGAGAGTATTAGCTGTACTATCCTGAAAAGCTTTCATGTAATGTCTGTTTTCGCGGGAATAGCAAAATTGTTCAGTAAAAGTTAATTGTATTGAGGATTTCACCCTTTGACTGAATAATGGTTGTACTCAAAGATCAGGCTGAAACGATAACAAGGAAGTTTGGGAATGATTCCCTGCATAGATGGAAGAACTTTGCATCAGTTATCGGATACTCCATAAACATCGGTTCAGAGATCAGGATTGAACTGAACCCTGATCGTCCGGACCTGTTTTCCTTCGCCTCTCTCGATAAGGCAAGCAGGGTCTATTATGGAATATTGCCTGCAAACAACTTGAATTTTTCCAGAACAGACCATGTCGTGATATTCAGGAAATCCGCAATGAACCTTAGGCCATATTTCGCTGTTTTTGAGGCATCTGGCCCCAAAATAGATGAACACCTTACTGACCTACTGGATTACCAGGAAAGGATACATGAATCGATTGGAAAAGGTAGAAAAAAGGTTTCCATAGGAATACACGACAGCGGCAGACTAAAATTTCCAGTCAGATATGAGGGGCTGGACAGGAAAAAGATTTCGTTTACCACATATGATGGAGTAACTGGCTCAGCTGCTGAGATCCTGCAGAATCATCCCCGCGGCATTGAATTCGGGAAGCTGATACCATCTGATTCTCTAGCACCGATAATCCAGGATGATACTGGAATTATACTCTCTATGCCGCCTGTCGTGAATGGGAGCAGTACTAAAGTTGTGATTGACACCAGCAAATTCCTTGTAGATTTAACGGGGACAGACGCGAGGTCTGTTCGCTCGGCGGCTTGGATTCTTGCTAACTATTTCAGTTCAATCGGTTACATAATAGAGGTGCCTCAAATGAAAT
Organism: Thermoplasmatales archaeon; assembly: GCA_027366585.1. GTDB lineage: Archaea > Thermoplasmatota > Thermoplasmata > Thermoplasmatales > Thermoplasmataceae > UBA582. The sequence goes on from DAHXNF010000037.1 coordinate 29,003, forward strand.
GTGAGTCGAAGGACATGTTTTCAGACTGGTGGCGTAATGTAAATGTCAAGCTTTCTTCCTCATCTGTGAAGAATGTCCTCGGAATCACGGTGAAGCCCGCGGAAGCGGCAGAATACCTGAAGAAAATGGGTCTTCTTTCCCATACGACAGAATACCCCCTGGAAATTCAGGTCCCTGGATACAGGGATGACATAATGGGCGAAGTTGACTTGATTGAAGACCTTGCAAAAAGTATGCGATATTCAAGCATTCCAGAAAAGACCATTTCTCTGCCGCTAACGGGAAGGGCAAATCCCATGAACGACTTTTCCGACATTGTTCGTAGCATCTTCTTAGGCGCCGGCTTCCAGGAAGTCATGACTTTCGTCGTGGGCGCACCGGGCATATACAATGAATTCGGCATAAAATCTGGATTTGAGATATTGAATCCAAAAAGCAGCGACTTCTCATTTATTCGTGCTGCGCTTTACCCTGGCCTTCTTGATTTCCTGAAGCACAATAAGAACAGGAGCGTGCCTCAGAGGATTTTCGAAATTGGGCATGTCATCTCAGACGGGATTGAAAGAACAAAAGCATGCCTCATGATCATAGGTCCGAAGGCAAACTATGCATCGATCAAATCAGCTGCTGACGCAATTATACAAAGAATATCTGGGACGAAGGGGGTGGTGCGTCAGGCACCGCATGCCGCCATTATTGAAGGCCGGGGCGGCGATCTTATAATTAACGATGAGAATGTTGGAACGATAGGCGAAATGCACCCCGCTCATCTTGAAGTCTTTGATATGGGCTTTCCTGTATGCTTCCTCGAACTCGATCTTGATATGCTGTATAACCAAAAAACTCACTGAATGGCTGCATATTCGTTGGCGGCATTTGACAGATGCGCTAACAACTCCTTTATGAGTGATAGAGTGTTTGGATCCTTCAACTTCCCAGCGTTGTCAAATTTATCCTGGGCGAAGTTTACAAACACCTCGGGTTTACTGATCTGCCTCATGTCAAGGAAGAGAAATACCTGCCTCCAGTGATACTGCGCCCTCATGCCACCAAATGTGCCGATCGAAGCGCTCATCAGAGCAACTGGCTTACCTCTCAGTACATTATCGGAAGAGGGTCTGGATCCAATGTCCACGGCATTTTTCAGGAATCCTGGCAAAGAATAGTTATATTCTGGGCTTACAATCAGTATTCCAGACGCTTTCCTGAGAGAGTCCTTGAATTTTTTCACCTCGGGCGAGGGATTTTCATCATCATCCTGGTTGTAAAGAGGGAGGCTTCCTATGGGAACAACATCGAGATCCATGCCGGATGGCATCAATCCCTTTGCCTGGTAAAGCAGTTTTGAGTTAAAGGATTCCTTCCTGAGGCTTCCGCCGATTCCAGCAATTCTGATATTCGACATAGTTACCCATATTATTGAAAACTATTTATCTTGTTCACTGCGCCGGATAGTTGAGATCAGTGAATCAGTGGTTCCCTGTCCCTGACAAAATGACCATCCCTTAGGTCGCGCATGGCCTCCTCTATTTGAGCATGAGTATTCATGACCATCGGCCCATACCACGATATCTGCTCGTTCAGCGGCTTTCCCGCAAGTACAATAATTCTTGCCTCGTTCTGGTTGTTAATTACTGAAAGCATGTCCCCATGCCGTGAGAACACCGTTGCGTCTCCTTGCCTCAAATCTGTCCTTGCATTGCCCACAAGTACTGCTGGAGAGCCTGATAGAACATATACTATAGATACGTATCCTTCCCTTGTTTCCAGCGTGAATGTTGATTCTGGCGCCATTTTCACATCAAGATATGTAGGATCAAGCTGTCCCCCGCCAGGAAAAGATCCTGCTGTTTTTAAAAAGTTTCCCGCTATCACCTTGACAGTAGCGCCTGAGCCGTTATCCACGCGCGGAGTTGATGAGCCTTTTATTCCATTGTAGGATGGCTTCCCCATCTTTTGATGGGATGGAATGTTGACCCACAACTGCAAACCCACAACACTGGTCGGCATGCCAACAATCTTAAGAAGCTCATCGGGGTTTTTCTGGTCCAGAGGTTTTGGCATTTCCTGGTGAAATATGCCGCTCGCTGCGTTCATCCACTGCAGGTCGTTTGGATAGATCGTTCCCCTGTTTCCCTCGCTGTCCTCATGATCCACCTTACCTTCCAGCAGGTATGTAACAGTCTCAATTCCTCTATGCGGGTGCCATGGAAATCCTGAAATGTACTCTTCTATCTTATTGGATCCGAAATGATCCATCAGCAGAAATGGATCAGTTAACTGGTATGAATTAGAGCCACCGAAAATTCTCTTAAGTCTTACGCCTGCTCCATCCATTGTATCTTTGCCGTTAAATATGGTTACGGGCACTTTTGATTTGTTTTCAGTCATAATGATTAACCTTGAGCATCAATTGCGAAATGACTAATTATCTTTAACTGAACACAATGAAATCAGGTTTCATGCCGTAAATCTTATCGCGTACTTTGCCTTGTTTCTTACGAGAAAAAGGTTGCTTAGGCTTTTGGTTCCAGTATCGAGAGAACCTTGAAGACTTGACATAGCAGTTCTTAAAAGCGGCAGTTTATTTTTGTTGGGTCGAGAACAAAATGCAAAGGAAAATGAAGTAAAAAGATCAGAATATGTCATGATATCCAAGGAGTTTTGAAACCAGTGCCTTGACCTCGTTTTGATGCCTTTGCGCAAGTTTTGCGCATTCAACATTTATCATCGCAAGCGTTTTGTCCAGATCATCCTCAAAACTGCCAATCACAGTTTCAAGGTCGATTCCACTCGGGTTTGCAATCCTTCCCTGGCCCCTCTTTGCGGAATAGAACACATACTTTGCTTCTATATTTGACCTGAGATACACTCGCCGTGAATCAATGGAAACTACTATGAATTCATCCTGCCGAAACATTATGATATCACTTCCAATGGGAATATCAAGATAGCTCCGACCCATGGGTTGCAAGTATTCTTCCGGGAATGATTTCAGGGGAGATCTTTTAGCTATGCTTGATGCAATATCCCAGATTTCAGGATCTCCTTCTTGGTCACCTTCCACAATGCCCGATCAGGAACGAGAATAAATACTAAATCGGCAGTGTTCTGCTAATCACATAGTACTCCGAACAATGAATAACGTTTAGAAGGGCTTCAAGATACATTATTATGGATATTTTTTCGTTGCTGAACATTTATGGAATGATCACTCTTCTGGCAATGCTTTATTTCTACCTCCGCGAGTCGAGTGGCAGGAAATACACTTTGCTATTCTCGATAAGCTGCCTTGCGTCTTCTTCGTACGGTTTTCTCGCAGGAACATGGCCCTTTGGGGTTGTAGAACTCGTCTGGTTTGCCTTCTCGCTCAACAAATACATCAAGCTTGGAAGTAAACAGCCCGTAAATTGATACTGGTCAGGATTGAGAGTTATTCTTCACATTTCCTAGTGTTCTGAGTAGCGGAGAAAGAATGGCTGCCAATAGCACCATTAAGATCACGATAATCATCCCGTCAATTGCTAATCCTTGGCTATAAAAAAGAGGCCCAAGGAATAACGGAACAATGGAGACGCCAGCATTCGCAACCACGCTGTACATAGATGTTGCCAATCCAGAAATTGCAGGATCGTCCGTGTACCTTGTAACCGAGGTGAGTGCCATGGACCAGTATGCGTTGCCAAAGAATCCAAAGGCAAAAAATCCCAGAGCCATTACCACGATTACTTTTGAAAAGATGAATGATGAAACCAGAACAGAAATAGACGCAAATGCCATGATTGCAGAGAATATCAGGCCTGTGCGGAGACGCTTCCTAACTTCGAAAAGCGGAGGCATGATTATAGCACCAAACCCGGACCCGAGAAATGCCAATCCTCCGAGAAGCCCGGAATAATATATTGAGGTATCTAGGGAGAATCCATGAAGATTTTGCAGGGATGTTGCAGCGATAGCGCCGAACATCACTGACAGCGATGCCACTGTAAATCCGACCCACCAGTTCTTAAGCATCCCTGGGCTGAAGCCCCCTCTCAAGTTCCTTCCACGGAAGTATTTCGGATAGTTCCTGGTGCCAGGTATGACATAGAGTGCCGCTATGACCGACAGGATGAATGGGATAAGCAGTGTCCAGTGAAGTCCGATCAATGATGCAAGTTCGGGCCCAGTAAAATCGCCCGCTGCCAGTCCTATGAAAAGGATCCCAACGCTTATTCCTATAATTGTGTGCGCCCTTTCCCTGTTCAAAGATGAGGAGATGCTGCCGACGGGAGCAAGGGCGAGCGGGTAAGCAGAAGCTGCCATCAGTGCAAAAGTCAGGAATTCATCGTAGTTACTGGAGAAAGCCCTGCCCAGGAGTCCAAGGGCAGACAGAGACATTGAAGCATATAGCGTTATCCTGACGGTAATCCTGGATGCAAGATAACCCGCAATCAGGCCAATTATAGCCATAGAATATCCGTACGCGTCTATTACCACAATGACTGCAGTTGGTGTAACACCAAAGTAGGAAGCTATGATCGGGACAAGAGGTGCCAGAATAAACCAGCCAAAACCGATGGTAAAAAGCAGGAACCAATACGGAATCAGTTTCATCCATTGATTCATAGACGATAAGTTATGCCTAGGTGGATAAAAAAACAGCGCAACTGACTGCAACCTGGTTCCCGATCGATGCCCTCATTGCCTAAGGCCCGACTCGCCCATGTGCTTCATTCTTAATCCTCAGTGTGCCAACTATTTCGCGTGCCATGCTGCGGTTCCCGTCACTGCTGATATACCGTGGCGCATCCTTCATGATCATTTCAAAACCATAACTCTGATATAGATCAAAGATTCGCTCGGTATACTGGTTGGAAACGATAACAGGGCAATCCAAGCCCGAGAGCCATTTAGCGAGTCTCTCCTGATCTGGCCAGGAGAAGTCCCCCCTGGAATAATGGGTGAATTGCACATCATATGGTGGATCTGCGTATACGAAATCTTCCGATGTTACGGCAAGTTTCTCAAAATCAAGTGCCGAGAACACCCACTTCTTGAATGCTTCTTTGTAGTCAGTGAAATCATGTTTGTAATTAATTGTCCTGTATTTTCCAAACGGCACGTTGAATTTACCGCTGTTGTTGAACCGGGAGAGGCCATTGAAGCAGGTCCTGTTCAGGTAATAGAAGAGTTCTGCAGCCTCTTTTGTCTCCTGAGCTGAGGTACCTGCCAGTTCGTTGAATCTCTTCCTGTAATCATAGTAGAGGGTTCGATCGTTCTTCATTTCCAGGCCAATGTTCAGGCCTTTCTGAATGTGTGAATAGAAGTTAATGAGGTGAAGATTAATATCATTCAGAAGGGCTTTTTCTGGCATGAGTGAGAGAGCAATTGCCATTCCACCACAGAATGGTTCCACGTAGCGCTTGTCTTTGTAATCAGTCCATGTTTTCATTACCCAATCAGAGAGCCACCTTTTTCCGCCTGCCCATTTCAATGGCGGTTTCAGGCCACCTTCTAAAACCTTTCCCCGGATCATGGATGTGATGATATCGTCGTGCCTGATATAAAATCGCATCGTTCCAGGCATTCATCAACACCCTGCCAGTCTTCCCAGTTACTAGGATAAATTTTAAATCAATTTTGTCCTGCCTTCAAGCATGAAGATGGATTTTTCCGATATATTCCTGAGCAAAGGAGTAAACTACTTTACTGACGATTTACCTCTTATCAGCATACTGAAGTACCTTGACGTTAAACCAAACAAGAGCCTCAGCGATCTTGGGATCTTTGTCTCCGACGATTTGATCGAGGTCTCAATGTTAGTGGATCATTTTTCAAAGCCTGTCCTTCAGACCTGGAGCGTAACAGACGAACGGATTGACTCGGTGTGGATCCCACCGGAGCATTCGAGGATGCTTCATAAGATGCAGGATCTTGGAGTTGTGAGGTCTTCGGTGGAACCAGGCAACATGATTAATCATTTCCTTTCAGGATATGTAATATCAGATCCAGGATTTTATTGCACCCTTACTTTGACGGCCCAGACAGCATATGCGTTGCAAAAGTATGCTGACGCAGGTACAAAGGATAAGTTCTTGGCTAAGTACCTGGACCCAGTTGACCCATGGTATGGTGCAACATACTACACTGAAATACAGGGAGGAAGTGACCTTGGATCAAATCGAGCGTCAGCTACATTTCAGGATGGAAAATGGACAATATCGTCAGACGACAAATACTTCGCAAGCAACGCTGGATTGGCGGATGGTGCCATCGTTACTGCAAGACCTGATGGATCAGACCCGGGAGTTAAAGGACTTTCAGTCTTTTTCGTTCCTGCCAGGAATTCCAGGGGAGAATTGAATTACCATGTCAGAAGGCTGAAGGATAAACTTGGTACCATATCTGTCCCAACAGGGGAAGTGGAGATGCATGAGGCCGAAGCCTATCTCCTTGGAGACAGAAAGCACGGAATCTACTATGCAATGGAAATACTGATGGTTTCCAGGATTGATGATGCAATAAGTGCTGTCGGGATTGCTCGAAAAGCGCTGTGGGAATCTTACAGATATGCGTGCAGGAGAACAGCTTTTGGCAGGAGGATAATAGATCAACCACTTATGTTGAGGGACTTCCTGCAAATGGAGTCGGAGCTGGAAGGTTCCATGGTCCTTGCTGTTCTTGCTTCATCAATGTTTTCGATGGTTTCGTCGCAGGTTCCGCCTTATGATGATTCCTATCATCTGGCAAGGGCTTTTTCACACATTGCGAAGAACAACGCATCGTGGGTAAGCGATTCAATCACGAGATACTGCATGGAAATATTCGGTGGGAAGGGATTCCTCAAGGAATTTCCTATTGAGAAATTCCACCGTGATTCCATAGTCACGTCAATCTGGGAAGGAACCAGCAATATTCAGGCACTGGACCTTGTGGAGCTCCTTGCTAAAAAAAATACACACATTGCAATCAGAGATCTGCTCCTGAAGTTAGCTGAAGATATCAAAGACCAGCGGGAACGAAAGAAGGTGATCGACGCCCTAATGCGATCATTTACGTCGCTGGAGAAATGGCTATCGTGCAGGAATCCAGAATTACATGCAAAGGAGATACTCGATGAATTAGCACAAGACATTTCAATGGCTTACTTGTTCAATATTGCGGAGAAGGATAATGATGGAAGATTCAGGCAGATTGCCTCGATCTTTTATTTCTTGCATTTTGATAAACAAACCGACATAGATGAATTATTCCTCAGGCCTGTAGCTATCTCCTGGATGGGCATGGATTAATTGTTTTCTAAACGTGAATGAGATTATGAATGCCCTTCCGGCATGATGTCCCCGGCCTTGGGAGGGTTTTTGGCAGGAGAATTATTCATGACGATCTTCTTCATCAACAGTGTGAAGACTACAGATATCGCAAGAAATACCATTCCGATTATGTAGATATAGCTAAAAGCAGTTGATGACGGGAATGAAAAAAATATCGGGGTTCCATTTGGCGCTACTCCGATGATAACTGATGTTACGTATGTTGTTTCAATTACTCCACCAATTGCCGGCGCTATTGCGGAACCAATGTTCCTGAAGACGACATTCATACCTGTGGAAGCACCTGCTTCGTTTCTTGGCGTGGAAATAAGCAGCATGTTTATGACTCCCACAAAAATGAATGAGAGCCCTATCCCCATAATTGCTGCATCCTCAGTAACTGCAGCAGGCGTACCACGATTAAAATACAGGCCAAGATATGACACAAACAGTACCACAGTTCCGATTAATATAGTCAGCTTTGGCCCCTTCCTCTTTGTTATCATGGCGGATATCGGCGCAAAGATCATCGATACCGCTGCAGCTGGCAGCATTACAAGCCCGGCATTGACGATACTTAGCGCAAATCCTGCCGGTTTTGGATCCTCGAGGAGTGTAGGAACGGTGTAAAAAAGGAAAAACATCCCGGTCATTGCGAAAAGGCCAGTGAAGTTTGACAGGAAAACGTTCCTGATCTTCATCAGCTTCATGCTTATGAAAGGTGATTTGGAGCGGAATTCTATTAAAACAAAAATAATGAGTGCGGCTACGGAGAGAGCAAAAATCCCGATTATGCGAATAGAGCTCCAGCCCCAGTATTCCCCTTCCGAGAGGCCAAGAATTAACGTAACAACCCCTACCGCCAGTGCAATGACACCTGGAAAATCAACGGTTTCTTTTGAGCGTTTAGAATTATCTTTAAGGAACCATGCAGCCAGTATCAGGAGTGTGAAAGCGACAGGTATAGCCGAATGATACGCCCACTGCCATGTATAATACTGAGTGATGAATGCTCCCAGAACCAAGCCAAGAGCAGCTCCAGCAGTAAATGTGGAACTCACAATCCCTTGTGCAAGGGCAAGCTCCTCCTTCGGGACTTGGTCATTGAGAAGAGCAAATGCAACTGGAAACATTCCCATACCGAGTCCCTGCACCGCCCTGATCAATATGAATTCCGTGAGGGTTGTAGCAAATCCTCCAAATGAAACTGCAACAGCGTAAACTGCCGCTAAGATGAGGAAAATGCGCTTCTTGCCGTACATGTCTGCGAGTCTTCCAAATATTGCAGCCGAAACAGTTCCAGATATGATGTAAGCAGTGATAATCCATGAAAGGGCGTCGTAATTTGTATTGAAGAAAACTCGCAAAATAGGAATTGCGGGCGTTACCATTGTTTCCACATAGGTAATCAGGATCCCCATGAAAGCCATTATAGCAATAGTAAAACCAGCATGTCGGGAGAATTTTGGCATTTCTCCTACGAGATAGTATTCAATCTAATTAACGTTGAGAATTAATAAAAAATAATTAGAACACGAAGAGAATTTATTTCCAGGCTTCCAGAACCTCTGCGCTTTTCCGGACATTCACAAGGCGAGCAAGATTGGCAAGTGATCTCTCGTGCGCATCCTTGTCTCCAGAGGATACTGCGTCTTCAACAACAATAGTATAGAATCCCCTATTCTGGGCATCCCTGGCACTGGACTCTATGCCAATCTCGGTAGCAATACCCGTAAAGACAAGAGATTGGATTCCCGCATTACGGATCATCAACTCAAAATTGGTACCGATGAAGATGCTTGCAGTATTCTTGTTCAGCGTAATATCACCATCATGGGGCTTGATGTAAAGATCAAGTGCGTCTGCAGGCATTTGAGAGAAATTCCTTCTTGATGCAAGTCGGGTGGCCGATTCAAAACGCTCTGGAAGAGGAGTAATTTTTGTAAAGAATACTGGAACGTCAGCACCCCTTGCCCCGGTTATCAGCTTGTCAAGAGCTGCAAGAAATGAATCCTTATTGAATATCCTGTTTACAAGCATGTTCTGGACGTCCCATACAACCAGCGCAGAATGCGCAGGAGCTACGATTTCCTTCAGTTCCGTAAATATCTGTCTTTCTTTCATAGATATGCAATTTCATCGTGATACAAATCTTTATTCGAATTTTGTGACATTGATGTGTTTCAACGCTTAATAATCATTTTAATAATTGAGGCAAAGTAGTCGCCCTCCATCGATACCATGAACTCTACCTGCCAGAGGCTAAAAATCCTACAGCCCCAACTTCAATTTTGTTTCGTGAGGTTAAGTGTGTAAAATACAGCCCGGCTGGAGAGCCTACTGTATTGAATACGGACAATGCGGGATTATAGTAGACCAGAATGAAGAGTCCCAAACAACCCTTTGCTCTCATCTGCCTCGTCAGTGCATATTGCTATGCCTACGCAGCCAGTCACTTATCATGGATAGTACCTCACCATCAAGAACGCTATCCGCGGAGTTATAGGAGCGCCCAATATAATCAGGAGTCAGTTCGTTCCTGTTTTTGCTTTCAAGTTTGAGAACGTGGTTTGCATTCTCCGGATATGCGATCTCGAAGTTGGCTTTTCCCTTCACCATGCTCTCAAGTCTTGCGCCATCAGTTTGCCAGTCGACCTGCATATCTTTCTTGCCTATTATCAGCAATGCAGGTATACTGATCATGCTGACAAGGATTGCAGGATCAGTCATCCATAGTTCCCTTGAAAATGGGAGATTTGCAGGAGAAGTCAAAGATTTAATGAGCATAGCTATATTTTGAGGAATTGATGGATCTAGAGTAACTTGCTTTCCCTCAGTAAAATTAGCTATGGCACGGTCATACATCTGGAGGATATTTTCCGGACCTTTTTCATTGCAAACCATCTCTTCGACTTGCTGTCTCACTACATCTGCGATAGATCTCCCTGGAACCCCTGTCAAAATCATGCCTGAAAAACCAGGTAATCTTCCTTCCAACTGGTAATGAAGTGCATGAATCGCACCCTCACTGCTTGTCAGGGCGAAGAGACCGTTTTCTTTCACTATCCCTCTCTCCAAAAGCGCCTGTATTGCGCCTGAAAGCTCGTCAACGTGGAATTTCATTGTCACCTTTCCTGCAAACAGAGGCAAATTTTTCATTACATCCGGTCCGGATGCACGCTTGTCAAAACGTAAACAGGAGAAACCGAGTTTTGAAAGTCCTTCTGCAAGGAGCTTACCGCTGCCGTTTGAACCAGGAAGCAATGGAGAACACCAATTGCGGTCGGTAGGCCCGCTTCCCGCAACGAACAGAACACAGGAAGAGCTTTTGCCATTCTCTGGAAAAGTCAACGTTCCATTCATCTCTATGTCATCTACTTTCCATTTCAGATCTTCTTCCAGGAATGAGTCACTGCCTGTCATAACGCACCGGATTGATTTTTTATCAGGGTTGCATTTATCATAAACATTTCGTTGAACAGTATGCGTAGGACATTAGAAGAATGGGGAAAATCATCCTGATTTGATTGCTCTTTTATCTTTTCTCTGGGCAATTAAAGCGAAAAACACCATCATTGCACCTCCCAGGTACTGTATCGGGGTTAGTATACTATTCAGGAATGCGTAAGAACTCACCGCTGCGGATATGGGCTCAAACGAGGCAAGAAATGATGCCTGCGTCGAATCGATGTGCTTCATACTGGCGATGAAGAGGGTGTATGCGGCCAGTGTTCCGAAGATTGCCACAAAAAGGATCAGTGAGAGTATGGCGGGCAGATTGTCCATGCTGACAGATGAGAAGAACGACACAGATGGAGTTATCCCAATTGCGATGGATACCATGGCTCCGAAAGCAAAACCATAAGTGACGGTACTTGCCAGGCCAATTGCCTGAACGAGAGATCTGGATAGTATAACTGAGACTGCGGCAGTAACTGCAGACAGTACCCCGAAGACAAGGCCAAGAAAACTCACAGCGAGAAAACCAGTGGCATCCCCTATATTTATGGTCAAGAGGAAAAGCCCGGCGATTGAACTGATTGTTGAGATCGCTAATATTAGACTAAACCTCCTATTCTTCTTTATAATGTCATAGAAAATAACCATTGGAAGAAACAGGAACTGGATTATCGTAGCAGTAGCTGCATTTGTATAGAATATGGTTGCAAGGTAAGTGAGTTGCGAGCCAAGCAAGCCGACTATTCCATAGGGAACAAGTATCTTTAGCTGCTTGACCTCAAGCTTTGGTCTCAAAATCAGGAATAATAGTGCAGCAGAAATCGTGGAACGGAACAATAGGAGGACAAGATAAGGTACAGAAAAGATAGTAAACAGTGTAGCTGATGCCGTGGCAGACAGACCCCAAAAGATAGAACCAAGGGAGGATTCAAAGATGCCTCTCTTAACAGACATGTTCTAGCAGGTATACTGAATGTGGTTATTTGAGTTGTTCTGGATGTCGCAGCCAGGCACATGGAGAGCTTTTTTCGAATGAAGAGGAAAAGAGTGGATTTGAACACTTTAGTTCAAATCTATCTCGATACCGCACATGAACATGATGGGACCGCTGAGATTTGAACTCAGGTTACCAACACCCCAAGCTGGTAGGATACCAGGCTACCCCACGGTCCCAGAAAGAGGCTTGCTTAAGAGAACGGGATTATTTCGTCTATGAGGTCAATGTGGGAAATAATCATTC
>DAHXNF010000042.1 GCA_027366585.1 Thermoplasmatales archaeon
GGTTATACTACTGACACTTTTTGCTTTCTTTGTATTCAGCATATTTCCGATCCTCATAGAGTACGTGAGGCAAATAACCCCTGCTTCCATGTCTTCGTCTGCAAACAGCGTTGTATGGGGACTTGGCAATACAATCGGGGGGGCGGTTGGTATAACCCTGTTCTCCTTGCTTTACTCGATACTGAAGGTACCGCTTCCCGACGCAATGTGGATACTTGTACTGATTGGTATCGTATCGGTTACTATGATACCAATCCTCCCAAGCCGTAAAAGAGTACAGCAGACTACCATTACGGAATGAAACCTTCTCCCAGGATAAAAAGCGTGGATAGAAGCGGCTTCGTTTAATGATAGACATGACCCAAATCGTCTTCGAACACCTTTTGGCCAATTCTACATTTGCCAGTCCTACCTGAAAATGCAGGACTACAAGATACTCTTAAATTTTTCGGTGAAAATGCTTGTCTAGAACTAAATCGCCGTCTTAAGTATTGATTGTTTTCTCCAGACATTCAATTTGTTGTCACTCTTGAACTAATCCCACAATAACCTTATAAATGTTTTTGCACTATCATGTGGCTAATGCAATTAACTAATGGTGTTTTATGAAGAATGTTACCAAAGAAAAGGAAAGCGTGAAGCCTACCAGACATTTCACAGATATCTACAAACTGTCTTCTGCAATCAGTAAGGGCTTGAGCCTGCAGAACAGGAGAATGAACAGCGAAGAGTCACTGGATGCCGCAGAGCACCTGATTAACTTCTTTGGCTATAATGACAGGGTGATTGACAACATGCTTGAACCGGAAGATCGAGATGCTTTTTACACAATGGAAGACATCGGGGTTCTTCAGACAGAGCGTGAAGAGACTACCCTATATGATGGCAGGGAATGGAGGATTCATTACTGGATTCTGAATGTAAGCAGGATAGAAACTCTCTCTAAGTACAAGGTGGAAGAAAAAGTTGTGGAGGAATCTGAGGATTTTCAGATCTACGACCAGATGCCAGAGGACTTTTGGAAGCCAACACAGTGATTGCAGATGCATGTTGCAATCCTGGAGAAGGATAAATGCCACCCAAAGAAATGCAATCATGAATGCAGGTATTATTGCCCTCCTGTGCGCAGCGGCATTCCAACGATAGAGTTTCCGGAAGAAAATGAACAACCGGTTATAACAGAATCGTTGTGCATAGGATGCGGAATCTGTGTAAAAAGGTGCCCTTTCAATGCAATAAAGATCATCACGCTTCCAGATGAGCTTAACAAGGACGTCTTTCACCAATACGGCGAGAATTCCTTCAGGCTGTATTTCTATCCAACTTTGAGCAAGGGTCACGTTACAAGTATCCTTGGACAGAACGGCACCGGAAAGACGACGGCACTTAACATACTCAGCGGGCTCACTATACCTAACTTTGGCAAATACGATGGGCCTGGAGACAAGGATCTTGTGATGGAAAAGTTCTCGAACAACTTGATGGGCAAATATTTCAAGGACCTGTACGCCGGGAAAAACAGGGTCATTCTGAAGAACCAGTACGTTGACCAGATACCAAGAGTTACAAGTGGCACGATAGGAAGCATCCTTAAAAACATAGAAGAGAATGGAAAGCTGGACGAAATGATCCAGAGGCTTTCACTGGAAAAGTCACTTAACAAGGACGTGAAGGAATGTTCCGGAGGAGAGCTGCAGAAGATGGCAATTGCAGCTTCTGTCATCCAGGAAGGAGAAACATACCTATTTGACGAGACGTCTTCATACCTGGACGTCGGGGAGCGGCTGAAGGTAGCCGAGATCATATCTTCCCTTGCAAAGGAGAAAAATGTCATGATTGTTGAGCATGACCTGGCCCTGATGGATTGGATAGCAGAGAATGTGCACATAGTCTATGGCACTCCTGGTGCATTTGGTGTTATCACCGAAGTCAGGACTTCAAGCAGGGCGATCAACTCATACCTGGCCGGTTTCCTCAGGGAAGAAAACATAAGGATTAGGCCCGATGAGATAAAGTTCGAGTCTCGATCGATCCACAGGTATGAGAGCGGATTCGAGGTCACTAAATGGTCTGCGCTCACAAAGAAGCTTGGAGATTTTTCACTTTCCGTCGCCGAAGGAAGAATACATTCAGGGGAAATTGTCGGATGCCTGGGACGAAATGCGCTTGGCAAGACAACATTCGCACGGCTTCTAGCCGGAGAAATGCAACCTGATTCCGGCGACATTGAGAAGAACATCAAGATAGCATACAAGCCCCAATACATCTCCACCAATTTTGATGGAACCTGTGAAGAGATGCTTATCCTTGCGCTGAAGGAAAAGATTACGGATACGTTTGTCAAGGCCGAGATTTTCCATCCGCTTGGCATTGAAGATATTATGCATAGAAATGTTCCAGAGCTTTCGGGCGGTGAATTGCAGCGATTATCTATTGCCCTTAACCTCGCAATCGATGCCGATCTTTACCTCCTGGACGAACCGTCTGCCCACCTTGATTCATCTTACAGGATGGAAGCAGCAAAAATACTGAAGAAGGTAATGGAGCGAAACAGGAAGAGCGCAATCGTCATAGATCACGATATATATTTTATAGATCTGGTATCGGACAGTTTGATTGTATTCAATGGAGAGCCCGGAATGATGGGCGAGTCACATGGCCCGCTCTCCATGAAAGATGGCATGAACAACTTCCTGAAATCGGTTGGTATCACGTTCAGGAGAGACAAGACAACGAACAGACCCAGGATTAACAAGGTCGGAAGTGCTCTTGACCGGGAGCAGAAGAGCACTGGCAACTATTATTACGAGGAGTAACGGTGCTTCAAATTGGCAGAGAATGGAACCTTTGAAATCATCGACAGGGACGGCCTCGCAAGGATTGGACGTTTCCAGACTCCGCATGGTGTGATAGAGACGCCGGGCGTGATGCCCGTTGTCAACCCAAACATCATTGTCCTGACGCCAACAGAGATGAAGAAACTCGGCATGCAGTCCCTGATCACAAATAGTTACATAATAAGGAGGAGCCGTGATCTCAGTGATCGGGCAGTGAATGAAGGAGTACATTCACTTGTTGGATTCGACGGCCCCATAATGACAGATTCCGGGACATTCCAGTCATTCGTTTATGGTGACATTGAATATGGGAATGCAGATATGCTTGCTTTCCAGAAAAGCATAGGCAGTGATATCTGCACGATACTTGACATCTTCTCGACTCCTGACGACGGATATGACAAAGCCAGAGCCGCCGTGGAGGAAACATTCCAAAGAACCAGGAATTTGCCGGATGACGGCACCATATATGCAGGCACCGTCCAGGGATCGATATACCCTGATCTGCGCCGAAGATCTGCAATGCTGATGAGTAGATCTGGAGTGAAGTACCTGCCAATCGGCGGTGTGGTACCAATGCTTGAATCATATTCATATTCCGATCTGGTTACAGCAATCCATGCAGCAAAGATGAAGACTGATTTCTCCATTCCTGTGCACCTTTTTGGAGGAGGACATCCAATGTTCCTTGCCCTATCCGTGCTCGCCGGAGTGGACATGTTTGATTCAGCATCCTACATAAAATACGCAAGGGACGATCGCATTTTAATGCCAGATAGAACGCTTGATCTTTCTGATCTCGAGCAGATGCCCGGCTGGAGTCCCATAGCGGATCGGTACACCATAGCAGAATTGAAAGATCTTGAAAGAGAGGAGAGGACAAAGGCGCTTGCGACGCACAACCTCTTTGCAATATTCTCGGAGATCTCGGAAATAAAGCAGCGGATAGCCGAACAATCCCTCAGGCGTTATGTCAAGGCAAAGATCAGGTCACATCCATATCTTGTGGACGCATACCGCAGATTCCTGGCATTCCGTGATATGGAAAAGTATGAGCCGTTTTCCCGCAAGACGCCCTTCTATTATAGTGACATTGAAGAAAGGAAAGATCCGATATACAGAAGGCTCAGGAAATTCTGCATTGAGGAAATTGCAAGAAGCAACGATACCATTGCAATAGTGGATCAGCATCTGGTTTCGCCGGTTCTTTCAATGGAATCCAGGCTTGTACGATCCTATGAAGAATCAAGTGCGATTTTCGTGAAAAACTGGAACGGGATACCTGTACCGATTGAACTCTGGGACACCTATCCGGTACAGCAAAGCATTTCATCGTACTCATCCGACAGGGGAAGCTTACACACATCTCTTAGAAGACTGTTCCCAAAAAGACTCGTAACAATAATCGGTGATCATGCAGGCGCTGGCCTTCCAGCAGGCAGGAGAAGATTTGACCTCGAGAAAGTAAGGATGATTGCCAGGTACCAGTTTTCCACGGGCAATTCTGGAATGATATTCCCCGATGACTGCATCGTAAGAACTTCGAGAAAGACGGACAGGATAAGAACTGTTTCCCGCGGTGGGGAACTTATTGCAACGTTGAGGGCCAGCGATGGCCTGCTAACATTCACTCTTTCCGGTGCAAAGTTGCTGTACAATGCCATGCCCGGCATGAAATCCAGGGTAAAGGTATCGGATGAGAGCAGTGCTTTCAACCTTCAGGGTAAGAATGTATTCTTCAAGTTCATTCTTCTTTCCGATCCGGAAATAATCCCTGGTAATGATGTTCTTGTGATCAATACATCCGATAATTTAATAGCTGTTGGAAAGGCAACCGCGTCAGGAAGAGAAATGAGGCAGTTAAAGCGTGGGGTCGCAGTCGACGTCCGGTCAGGTCTCGGACAGATCTCCGGCTGATTTCGTTGCCCTGGTTTCAAGATATTTGCTGATTGTTATCAAGAAAATTGCAAGTACCATTATGGTACCCCCTATTATCGTGTATATGGAAATATGCTCATCGATCAGCCACACCGAGGTAAGGGCCGCAAACACAGGCTCCCCTACGAAGATTATTCCTGCCACAGAAGGCTCAACATAAATCATCGCCTTCGTTGTCACAAAAATGGCGAGAACACCAGCGAAAATGGCGGTAAATAGTATGGTAAATATAACGAAGGAGTTGAATATAATCTTCTCCCCGGGGATTAATGGAATCGCTATTGCTGAGAATACTGCAACCACAAAAAGCTGGTAAAAGCTGAACACATAACTGTCCATGCTGGCAGAGTGCTTTGAAAGATATGCGAGGTTCACTGCATAAGCAAATGCACATATTATTGTCAGGATGTCTCCGAACAATGCTGAGGAACCATAAAATGCACCCGTCGACATAATAAAAAGGCCGGTGAATGCGACGATTGAGGACACTATTATTACCCAGCTGACACGGACCTTCAGGTAAACTATTGATATAAGAGGCAGGATCACTACATAGAGACCGGTTATGAGACCTGATGATGCAGCGCTGGTGTACATGAGACCTATGGTCTGGAATACATAGCCTAACATCAGGTAGAAGCCTGCCCATAGTCCATAAATTATTGTCTTGCGGTCCCGGAATTGCTTGTTCCTTACAGCAAATGGAAGTATTATCAGTGACGATGTGGCAAACCTCAGTGCAAGGAACGGCATTGGGCTCAGGTATTCCAGCGACACCTTGATAAGCGGGAAAGTGACACCCCAGAAGAAGGTGATGAGTAGGAGAAAGAGCGAATAATAAAGGTTCTTAGTCATTATCTCATTAGCAGCATTCTGGATACAAGCCCGGGCCTTTTGAGGAAAAGTGAAACTACAACCTTCGAAGGATAGTCTATGTCTCCGCTTCCATTGATAATATCTATACTTTCCGGCTTCGAAAGAACGTCGTAAAGTGCGTTGAATTTCCTGTCGCTTATTCCACCGAATATCTTATGTACTACACCATCAAACCATAATTCCCTGCCCAGTTCACGTTTCCACTCTTTCTGGTAGGAGGAAAGCTTTCTTGCCGAGAAGTCTTCTGCGTCAAAGGCAGACTCTATCGCACTGGCTGCGTGCGTGGACGAAACCATCCCGGTATAGATTCCACCTCCGCTCAGCGGCTTTACTATCCCTGCTGCGTCACCAACCAGGAGAGCCCTGTCTGTATATGTCCTCTTAAGATACTTGACAGGTATGCTTCCACCGTTTATGCCCAGGATTTTGTCCTTTCCAAATTTCTTGTTTATCCTGAGAAAATATTTGTATGCAGGTGAATGATAGCTTCCAACCCCTATTCTTGTAATCTTGCCGCTCGGGGTTGCCCAGCCAAAGAAACCGCTTGACGAATCCGAACCGACATAAACGTTTACGCTATCCTGATCCTCAAGTTCGGCGGCGGAATCCACCTGGTAACAGGAAATGACCCTCCCCGGCCTTGATGAGAACAGATCCCTTCTCACGACGCTGTTTATTCCGTCGGCACCGATTACGACCCTGGCACTGATCTCCTTTTTTTCCCCATCCTCCCTGTAGGTCACCAGGGATTCATCAGTCGAAGTCCTGACATTGATAGCTTTTGCGTGAACAGAAAAATCTGAACCAGATCCTATAGCCATTGCTGCAACATCCTTGTCAAACCTATCCCGATCCATGACAATTGTCTTCTCACCTTTGGCAATGTGAATGCTCTTTCCGTTTGGGAAAAATACGTTAGCTCCGGAAACAGTGTTGACCATGGAGCGGGAGCGAGCCATCTTGAACACCCTCTCGGAAACAAGACCTGTGCACTCAACAGGCTTACCTACTTCCCGATGCTCTTCCAGTATCTTTACTGAAAACCCTTTCTCTGCAAGGAGATGCCCCAGGTATGAACCTGATGGGCCTGCCCCAACAATCAGCGCGTCGATCACGTGAGTTCATTTAATCAGGGGATAAAATCTTATTCCGAACTCTTCGAGGGTTGATAGATTTCACTAAAAATTGTTTTGATCGAGGAAGTTTAGTCTCATAACGGTGTTGGGATGAGATTTGCCCAAACTCTCTGGAGCATCTGAGGGAATGAAGTTAAGATCGTCCACTTTAACGAGAGCGCTTCGCAGCTCATTGGCAAGTCCGGATTTCGCAGCAAAAATATCAGCCCTCAGTTCCATTCTCCTCTGGATCCTTGCATTGTGCCGAAACAGAAAGTAAAACGCAATGTATGCAATGAGGTAGAAAAGAATGATAAGGCTTGACCCAAGGTAAGAAAAGATTACGAGCAGGGTAAAATACCCAAAAATGAAAGCTGAATAGTTTCGGGCCAGGACTATGTTATCCCTCTCAACATAGTGACCGAACTCGTGAGCAACGACGGCAGTAAGTTGATCTACGGTAAGGTTTGCCTCCATGTACGCGGTTACCTCGACGACTGGCTTCCTGTATCCAATGCAATATGCATTGGCAAGCCATTTTCCCCTTTTCACCGTTATTGAAACAGTAACGTCGGGAATTGATTCAGGAAGCCTGGACCTAATTTCCTCATACTTCACCTGATCCATTCTTCGGTATTTTTGGGGATTTGCTATGACTCTGCTTTCATGGATCCTTGGAAGAATGAATTGCAAATATGACAGAACGCTTACAATAGCTATTCCTGAAAAAAGGGCAAAAATACCCGGATGATCTGACATTACTGAAGTTATTCGCAGAGAAAGCATAATTATCAATGGAACTACAAGGATGGATTTGATGGATCCTGCACTGTCAAGGATATTGCTCCCTATTTTTCTGAATTTTTGGTTCAACCTGTCCACCAGGAACGCCTGCAAAAGGAAGAACAGGATAACCACCAGCAGAGGAATCAGCCAAAGATAGATTTTAACCAGAGAGTTGAAGAATATTTGACCTAGTATTACCACCGCAACATATACCAGCAAAAAGTTGTAATTTAGCCTTGTCATGCCAAAATAGTACCTGATCCGCTTTTTCCTTTCACCAAGTGAATCCTGTATTGCTGACATTGGCCTGTTGAGGTGATATGTCTAGGGATATTAGAGTCTCCCTTCTTTAATTTCAAAAACGCATGTCAAATGCATGGTGCCGTACAGCACTGTGCAGATGCAAAGATATGTTTATCAACAAACTCTAAATAACCCTCTGCTGACTGAATCAAAATGCCAGTATCTATAACATTTAACGTTGATGCGGATCTCCTCAAGAAGTGCGCAGAGATTCTGGGCGAACCAGTAACTGTGGACAGGGATGGGACAGGTGACGTAGAGATAGTGGCAACCAAGTACTCACTCAACGCAAATACCCGCATAATACAGAGCATCTACGCAAGTCTGGACAACCTGAACCTGAAGGACATTCCTCCACATGTGAAGGTGTGTAACAATCCAGGCGCTTTTGCAGATTCGGCCGCTGAGCAGGCGTTTGCTCTAATCCTGCCTTCCATAAAGAGGGTTTTTTACCATAATCTGAGGACACACAAGCGCATATTCAAGAAAGAGCCTGTGCAGACACTGAAGGGAAAGACATTGGGAATCATGGGATATGGAGAGGTCGGTTCCAGGATTGCAAGGATAGCACGTGCCTTCCAGATGAACGTTATCGCTTTTAACAGAAAGCAAAAGGAGGATCCAAACGTCGACCAGTTCGCAGCCTCTGCTGCAAGATTGATTGCTCAATCCGATATCATGGTTATCTGCCTCCCTCTTACCAACCAAACCCGCGGATTGGTGAACAGCGACGCACTCAACATGTTCAATGGAAGCATGATAGTCAATATATCGAAGGCGGAAGTGATAAACAAGCCTGATATTTTCTGGTACCTGAAAAGATTCCCGGAGAAGGTATACGCAACTGATGTCTGGTGGAGTGAACCTGCCATTGTGGATGAAGTGCCCGAAAACTGCATATTCACTCCGCATGAAGGAAGCGAAGTGCCCGGAGACTTCAACGAAGCTGTCATGAAGGCTTGCAGGAACGCCCGCAGGATCTTGGATGGAATTGATGAAAATATTATTGATCCCACAGAATACTATAAATTACAGTAAGTTCTGATGTGAAAGCAATTTACTGCTTCGTTTGAGAATTATATAAAGTTATATGCTCCTGCTTTTGCGCAGGCTTGGGAGATAATCAAAGACCAGGTGATGGAACAGCTTCTTTGACGGATCATATCGGTCGAGATGCAGTTCAAATTCCATGTCATATTCCACAAGATGCAGCGAATATGTAGAATCTGTAATTGAGGCGCGATAATCGCCTTTCTGACCCCGTTGCATTCCGATGGATCTGCGAAATATCCCGCTTTCCTCCGGATCACCGATGTGTGAAACTTCATCCTTAAGAATAATGATTCTCCCGGAGATTAATGCGAGAGCTGCAAGCGTATTCCAAGAATCCAGGATTTCCATTTTCGCACCATCAAAAGCTATCCAGCGATCTGATCTTCGGCGGATCGTTCGTTCCCTTGACCATCGCTTCGCCTCTCGCATCTGAATGCACGTTCAGCGAGAATCCTTCTAGCACACGGTTCAGTGTTTCACTCACTCTTTTCGAGTAATATAGCCAGTCAGGCGTGTACTCGAATGGCTGCCCTTCTATGTATGGCTCGACTTCCTGCGGGCTCTTCCTGCTGTTCGTGACGATC
>DAHXNF010000062.1 GCA_027366585.1 Thermoplasmatales archaeon
TGAAATCATACTCCCCGCATCACTGGCATGTAATAACCGAGGTACAGATCGCATGAACCAAGGTACACATAATAGGAGGAAATCAATTTATATGCATTTCAGCGATACTACCGCATGGACGCTATTGTCCAGAATATCTACGACTATTCCAGCAATATAGGTAAAATACTCAACGGGGCTGCTAAAGAAGAGCTGAAGAAAAGGCTTGCCGATTCAATCATAGTGGCATATGGCGCAAAGGATGCTGAACCAGTCAGAGCAGAAAGGAATGGGCTGCTCCCGTCCAGTGGAAAGCTGAACTCCACTATCTATTTCACCGACGCGAAGGCGGAGAGCTCTGTGGCGACGATGCTCAATGGATCCATGACTCGTTACCTGGATTTCAACGATACCTATCTCTCAAAAGAGGCACTTCACCCTTCAGATAATTTCCCGCCATTGCTTGCGGTTGGGGAGGCACTGGGAAAGCATGGAAAGGATCTGCTGGAGGCGGCAGCTCTCTCCTATTCTGTGATTTGTGGGCTATCTGACGCAGTCTCCATTCGGGACAGGGGATGGGATCATGTTACCTATATATCTATATCCACGGCGGCTGGCCTCGCATTCCTGGGCGACATGGATCCGAAAAAGTTCGAGAACTGTATTAGTTTGGGCATCAACAACAACATTAGTCTCAGGCAGACCAGAGCTGGTGAGTTGAGCATGTGGAAAGGGCTCACCGCATCCAATGCATCCAGGAATTCGGTTCTTGCTTTTTCCCTGGCTGCAAATGGAGTTTCCGGACCTTCCGATGTCTTCACTGGAGAGATGGGATTCTTCAAGCAGGTGTCTGGAAAATTTGACCTTCACCTTGACGTCAACAGGATACTTAAGACAATGATCAAGAACTATCCTGTGGAGTACCACGCCATGAGTGCAGTTGAGTCATGTGAATCACTTCGCCCGTCGATTGACGGCGAGATAAAGGAAATTGACGTTGAGACATTTTCTGTTGCGGATAAGATAATTATCAAGGATCCGGAGAAGAAGAGACCAAGGAGAAAGGAAACAGCTGATCACAGCATGCCATATCTTGTTGCATACACCCTTCAGTATGGAAGGCCGGGGCCGGAATCTTATGGATCTGAATTCCTTGAGGACAGGAAGATTGCAGCGCTGATTGACAAAACACACTTCACAATCAGCGAAAGATTTGACCAGCTTTATCCTGAACATCTACCATTCAGGATCACCGTAAAGACTGATTCAAGCGAGTTTGAGGGTGAGATAATAGATCCAAGGGGTCATCATCGCAATCCATTTTCGTGGGAGGACATAGTGCAGAAAGGAAAAAGCCTGATGTCAGAGGAAAGTGCTAAAGAGATAGTAACCGCTGTAAAGACGCTCGACAAGCGGGAGATATCAGAGCTGATGGAGATCCTGGCCGATGTCCATTCTTAGAGACAACCTGAACCTGGGACCGGGCGAGCTCAGGAGACAGATCAAGTCAGGGTTCGTGATGGCTGCAGGAGTATTCAACGGAATCTCTGCGATTCAGGCTGAAAGGGCCGGATTCTCGTCCCTTTACCTGTCCGGTTCCGGGGTTGCTGCCTGTATGGGCCTCCCAGATCTTTCGTTTACCACCATGACGGAAGTAGTCCAGGAAGCTGGAAGGATAACCGATGTTACAAGGTCCCCCCTCATTGTCGACGCTGATACAGGATTCGGGGAGCCAATAAATGTTACCAGGACTGTTAGGCAGATTGAAAAAGCAGGCGCATCTGCCCTGCACATTGAGGATCAGCAGCTCCCCAAGAAATGCGGGCACCTCTCGGGTAAGAAGCTTGTTCCTGAAAGCGAGATGGTCATGAAGATAAAGGCAGCAGTTGCTGCCAGGAGGAACGATGCTTTCATGATCATAGCGAGAACAGATTCCCGATCTGTAATGGGTGTGGAGGATGCAATCAGGCGATCCAATCTCTACCTGGAATCAGGCGCAGACATGATATTCACGGAAGCCCTCGAATCTGAGGATGAATTCAGTAAGTTTGCCCGGGAAGTGAGAGGAGACCTTCTTGCTAACATGACTGAATTCGGGAAGAGCCCGCTAATGTCAGCGGACAAGCTGAGGGAGATAGGATACAGGGCAGTAATCTTTCCGCTCACTGCATTCAGGGTAAGCCTCCAGGCGACGCTTCACGCATATGAGGAATTATTTTCAAAGGGGACTCAGAAGAGTCTCATGAAGAGCATGATGACCAGGAACGACTTTTATGATGTCATAGGTTATCATGATTACGAAAGGGAAGATAACGAACTCTCGGGTGTTGAAGATGAGTGAAATTGAGGTCCCCCGGGGACTTACGGGTGTAATTGTGGATTCCACAGCAATTGCTACTACGGATCAGGCTGGAAATCTGGTATATCGTGGTTACCGAACCGTGGACCTAGCCAGGAAGTATTCCTTCGGTGAGATTGCATATCTGGTAGTTTACGGAGATCTCCCAACACGCTCTCAATACTTGGAGTTTGAGGAGAAGCTTCTCTCGATGTCGCACCTTGAGGAGAAATATGTCAGGGTAATCCAGCTCCTCAGGGAAAGCAATGTGCTTTCATCCATGAGGACAATAACATCTGCTCTTCATCTGGATGGCACTGAAATGCTCGACCAGCTGCTCCAGATTGCGGCAAAGTTTCCTGTCATTGCTTCCGACTCGTACAGAATTTACATGGGCAGGGACAGGGTGCATGCCAGCGATCTTGATCTTTCGAGGAGGGTGTATCACCTGTCGACAGGCAAGGACGACCCTGAGAAGGCTAAGGCACTTGAAAAGATACTTATCATGTACATGGAGCATGAATTCAATGCCTCGACTTTTGCCCTAAGAGTTGCTGCTTCCACGGGCACTGATCCCGCATCTGCGATCAACGCAGCTCTCTCCACCCTGAAAGGACCGCTTCATGGCGGTGCAAATTCAGAGATTCTCTCATACCTGCTCAAATTCAAGAACGAGAATGAGGGAATAGAATTCGTGAGGAAGAGGCTGGAAAGCAAGCAACTCGTGATGGGATTTGGGCACAGGGTGTACAAGACGAAGGACCCGAGAGCCCAGTTCATAAAGGAGGAGTTGCGCAAGTTGATAGGGGATACACTCAGATTCCGGATAGCAGACGCAATAGAATCCTACATGTGGGAGCAGAAGACACTGCCTGCAAACCTTGACTTTTACGGCGCTTTCTACCTGAACGAAGTTGGTATAGATGAGCCGCTTTACACACCTCTGTTTGCCGTGGCCAGGGTCTTTGGATGGGTAGCACACTACATGGAGCAGTATTCAAACAACAAGCTGATAAGACCTCTGTCAAAATACGTTGGAAAAGTGGACAGGCAGGTCCTGTAAAACACTTGCTGCCTGCACGGATATCCCCGGTCTGAAAGCCTAGTGTTTTCCCAGTATTGTCAGGCTGATTTTTTCAGCCTTCCTGTTGTATGCAGCAAAATCTGTCATCCTATATGGATAGCCGGTGATAATGTGAATATCGCCCGTATTCGAGAACATTTGAACATCGGCGTCTGAAGGCCTGACGTTCCCGGAAGGATGCGAATGAACCGAACCAACAACCTTGAAATCAATCGGCTTGTTCCAGAGCTGGAAGATGGTATGGGTGCGGCCCTGAATCGTGCCCGGAAGCATCTCAATTTCAAATATTACATCGTTCTCAGCCCTCAGGAATGCCCCGAACTCATTCGGCAAAGTTGACTTTGAAGCCTCCATTATCATCTGGAGGACCTTGGATCTAATTAACCACGTTCTTGACAAGTTTCTCATGCACCCGATCGAAGAACGATCTTTTCAGGAGTATAAATTCAGCAAAATTTTCAGAGGTCTTGATCACAATCTCATCAGTGCTTTTCACCCTGTATTCAACCTGCCCGTCAAGAATGATGAAACAATCCTCATTCTTATCGAGCAGCCTGATGTTTATGTCGGCACCCATTGGTAGTACAATTGGCCTTGACCTGGATGCAAACGGCGCTATGTACGAAACAACAACTGCATCAAGGGAAGGCATCAATATTGGTCCCCCTGCGCTGAATGAATACGATGTCGAGCCAACAGGCGTTGCTACAATCACGGCATCTGCGGCAACCCGATCTATGAAGCTGGTGGGCGTTGAAATCATGAACTTCCTTATTTTTGCTATCTTGCTTGAATGAATTATGACTTCGTTCGTGCAGTCTTCCAAACGCTGGCCATTAAGAAATACACTCAGCTTCCTTGATCTTTCGATCCTGTAGTGGCCTCTGGCTAGCTCGTAAATGCTCGATTCGATTTCACCTATCTCCACCTCCGAAAGAAAACCGAGTCCTCCCATGTTTATACCCAGAATCGGGCAATTGATGTGCTGCAGAGCCCACAAAACTGTTCCATCTCCGCCAACGGAGATTATAAGGTCTGCATCCATGTTTTCAATGTCCTTGCTCTTTACAGGCAGGTACTTCCCAACCTCGCGCTCATACATTATTGTCCAGTCTTTTGGGGCAATATCTACTATGCGTTCAACAATCCTTGAGCATCGCTGGCAGTTCTTGCGTATGACGAATCCGACCCGGTTTATCGCAGGTCTTGATCCATCAGCACTCTCAAACGGCAAGTTTTACCTCCTGTAGATTGAAACCACTGAAGACTACTCTGAGTCCACAAGGCTTTCAAGCATGGAATTCAGTCTCTGAGGGAGCCTCTTAAGGGCATAGTCCAGAACTTCCATGGCGGTGAGTGATCCATCTGTTTCGAATTGGAATACATAGCTGGAACTATCTTCCTCAATCTTGACCTCCTTGTTCTCGAAAAGAGGTGTCAGTGCATGACATGGTGAATCGTCAGTGAAAGTGATCATTGTATCCGTCTCGCTGACAACGCTAGAAGGGCACTGTGACTTGATGCTTTCATAGTCTACAGATGACTTCTTTGGAACCAGGAATTTCCTGCCGTACTTGTATGAAACACCCGTGGCAACCTGCCACTTCGCATGAGAAGCTGCCGTTCCTAGAACTGCCTCGGCACTGACAAGAATTGCCTGTTTTGGTCCAAGTTTTACAATCGGAATTTCGTTGTCAGTAGGCTTGGACACTGTACCAGATACAGGTATAAGGTCACCTGAGTAAAGAGTTGCAGGGCCAAGCTTGTTGATTGAAAAAGTTGCAGTGCAGAGCGAGCATCCCTTGCCGCCGCATGTGCACTTATCCCTGAAATTCATTTTCAGGTCACTCTTGACAGGTATCATGGATAGCCGCTGAGCAACCACTTCATCAAAGAGTGGCAGGGAAGAGTCATATTCATTACCCTCCTCATCCCTTATTTGACCGTGATGGAAAGTTACCCTGTCAATCGCCAGTTTCGGGATATCGGAGATAATTGTTCTCCTTAAGGCATTGGCTTCCGACGGGGAGATATCAGTAACCTTGAATCTTATGTAATTATCGGTTTGCTCCATTATGGTGAGTGTCATCAGACTCTCCTTCCCCGCTTCCCGCCCTTCTTCTTTGTACCGTCATGGGGAACTGGTGTGACTTCTTCAATCCTTACGATCTTGAAGCCGGCCCTGGATAATGATCTGATTGCAGACTGCGCGCCTGGGCCAGGTATCTTTGACTTATTTCCACCGGGTGCTCTCACCCTTATTATCAGGTCTGTAATCTCAAATTCTCTCAGCTTTTCAGACACGAGGTCAGCAGCCTTCATTGCAGCGTATGGGCTGGATTCGTCCCTGTCGTTCTTTACAACCATCCCTCCGCTCGCCTTTGCTATTGTCTCGGCTCCCGTGGTATCTGTAACCAGGATGAGCGTATTATTGTGCGATGCAAATATATGAGCAATTCCTGTTCGTGACATTATTTCTTCGCCTCTTCCGGCTTAACTTCCTTTTGTGCCTCTGGTTTTGGTTCAGGTTCTTCGGCTTTTTCTTCCTTTGGTTCTTCCTTTTTGCTGAGAATCGCCTGCCTTATAGGGTGCAACTCGTCAGCCAGAGGAGAATCCGGATCGTAAGCAAGTGTCGGTTCAAGGGAAGCCTCGACAATCAGGCCCGGTATTGTAACCCTTCTTCCTCCAAGGGAAATCTGACCGTGGGTTATTAGCTGCCTTGCCTGCTTCATGGTTGCGGCAAGCTTCATCTTGAAAACAAGCGTCTGCAGTCTACGCTCAAGTATATCGTCAAGTTTCAAAGACAATACATCGTCAAGGGTCGCTCCCTCATTAAGTATGTTGAAACGCTGCAATCTTCTTATCATGTTCTTGAACTGCTGCATCGAGTACTCGTCCTGGTACCTCAGCTTACCCTCAAGGGTTCTGGCCTGTGTTCTGAAAGAATCTAGCATGGAAAGAGATTTCCACAATTCCCTCTTGTTCTTCAATCCATACCTCTCAAGAATTTCCTTTTCCTGCTCTATTCTTGCGGCTTCCCATGGGTGTCTAGGTGTAGAATACTTCTTGTGCTGAAATTTCTGGTCTCCCAAATAGCTCACTCCTTCTTCTTAATAACGCCAATGGCAAGACCGTGTCTTCCGTTGGCCTTCGTTCTCTGTCCCCTGACCTTGTGTCCTGTTTCGTGGCGGACTCCCCTGTATGACTTCATCTTCTTCATGAAGTTCAGGTCTTCCTGAAGCTGTATTGTCAGATCGTTTGAGATAAGATTCATGTCTTCCCCAGATATGATCTCGTTTCTGTGGTTAAGAACCCAGTCTGGAAGACCCTCGTAGTATTTTGACTCCACATATTCCTTGATCTTCTCGATTTCCGGTTCCTTCATATCTCCAATCTTCTTGGTAGGGTCAAGGCCCAGCTTCTTAATGATAATCATGGATAGCCGATCCCCGATTCCCTTGAGATCTGCTAGGGCATTCTTGACATTCCTCTCTCCATCAAGGTCTTTGCCTCCAATTCGAACTATGTACAGGAAATCCTCTTTCTTTTGTGCTACTTTCTTCTCTTCAGCCATTATCAGACACCGTTAACTGTCAAATGCCTTCCCAGATTACTTTCATGCTTAATATATCTCTGGAAATTTGACGGAGTTCGTGATTTTATGTTGGAAGATAAATATTTCGAATATATTTTAGTATATTTTAAGAGCAATCTGGCAATGCATGAAAAGGTGGTTGGAATATGCCCCAGAATAGAAGGAAAAATGCTCTCAGCCTGATTTTTCTGATGATTGCAGTAATCGGAGGTTGGATAAATGCACAGGGCGACTGGGTAAAGGACTTTGCATACCACAAAGTGGTCGGACTTCCCTTATTTGCCTGGAACTTTTCCGTTACTGGGATTACATGGTACATGGTGGGTATCATCGATGATTTGCTTGGTGCCGGCATGATAATAATTGGGCTCATAATGTTCCGCAGGCATTCAGATATCGATATTGCTGCGCTTAGAAAATTCACACTTTTTCTCCCTCTTATAGCTGTGTACGGGGCTCTTGATTTCACTGGTTATTACTTATTCCACTCATATTATTTTGGAAGTCTTTCACTGTCATTGTATGGAGAAGAGTGGAATACTATCCTGTATTTCGGGATGATGCCCATGCTTCTTCTGTCATGCGTCATTATACTGGGTGCCAGGAAAGATTCCTTCTTCAGAAAAGTGGCAAACAACCCAGCGAATTAAGAACCAGTTTATTCAGGAAAGTCAGTAAAAAGTTGCTTCTTATTGAACGCTGGTATGCCGAACAGGAGCGATTATGAGTAAAGTTACTTTGTTTCTTCTTATAAGGTACGCAATGCCTGATCGGCAGGATCTGTAAATAAATGCCCTTTTTAAACCGCAGCAGATCTCAGGTCGATCAGGACCAGAATCTTCTGTTCCTTGAATAATCCATCTCTGCATTCAGGATAGCTTTAATCAGGTCATCTTCGTTAGCATAAGATACTTCAAGCAGACGGTTTGCGGTCTCGGTACCAACGCCCCTTGCAGCTAACGTGAGGAGAGCTATTTTACCCCTCTCCCTTATGAGATGTGCGTTCTTGATTATCTTCCTCTGCATTTCTTTATCCTCGCCTGTGGCTATGGCTTCGGTTACCCGCTCCCTCTCATATTCCGAGAAAACGGCAACCAGGGAGCTTCCACAGGAAGGGCACTTCAGGCTGCTTATTTCCCTGACTTTACCGGATCTTGTGTTTCTGCATCTTGTGCATAAAAGAAAGACTGGTTCATTCATGAGACGGTTTTTTACAGCTTCCAGGATGACTTTTGTTGGTTGAATTGGAATGACCCTTTCGAGATAGTGTGAAAGAAATGAGCTGGATGCTTCAGATAACGTCTCCGCAAGATCGATCCTGATACTACCATCCTTTATCCCGATCAAAAAATTCTCAAGCGCCTCTATGTCCATGTAATCTGAAACAAGCTTTCGAACAGAATCCCTGAATAAAATCGTGTCACGATAGGCATCAATTATCTTCTCCATTCGGATCCTGCCGAGATCGCTGTCAACTGAAATCACACCGAATTTCCTTGCCTCGTAAAGGAATACCCCATTGAAGAACCTGCTTCTTCTTGCGAGCCCGTTGACGTATGAGATAATCCTGTCTGGTTCTATGCTTCTGATCAAGCCCAGGACATCCCTGGAAGTGACATGCCTTGCAAGTCTGAGATAGACGTGATAAGGAGAATAATCCATCTCCGCGCTTTCCCCGGTCACTGCTGTCAGTATGCTCGCTAGTATCTCTCCCAGAGCAAAATTACCCTTGGTTCCAAGCAGGGATTGTATCACAACTTCGCCGCCCCTGCTTTCGATTATTGCTCGATCTGTTGTTGCAAGATTTCCCTCATGCCATTTGCGCATTCTATTCTGCGAATCATCGTCCAGATCCGGCACCGGGTGGTTACCTTTTCGAAGATCTGAGACCCTCTCGGTCACATCCAGGAGAACAGGAATGTCCTCGCCAGACCATTTTGGCGCTATGGCAGGGGTAAGAAAAGGTTCTGCGAGTATCCTGTTTTCATCAACCCTGGAAGTCCTCCATGTTGAGCCGCGCATTACGAAATAAGATCCCGGCTCTATCTCATTCACCACATATCTTTCGTCAAGCGTACCAACGAACTTTTTGTTTGCAATGTCGATTACCCTGTAGTTCTTTTCGCTCGGGATCATTGATATATTTTCCAGATAATAGTGAAGAACTGATCCCTTCTTTCCAATCCTGTCATCCTCAATCCAGAGTTTCCTGGTGGATGCAAGGAATCCGAGCAGATCATCAAATTCCTCAGGTGTAGTATTCCTGAACGGGTAAGCTCTGCAAAGCAGTTCGCGCAGTTCCCTCTTACTGACATTCCTCTTGAAGTTAAGTTCCATCAGTACCTGGTTTGCAAGAGTTGCAAGCGAACCCTCGCGTATTCGAATATCCTCGTAATGGCTCTCCCTTACAAGTGAAGCTATTGCTGTAGCCTCTTCCAGCTCTATCATGTCATTGCAAACTACAACGCCCTTAGACACTTTCTTGATCCAGTGACCTGACCTGCCAATCCTCTGGGCCATCTTATTGACCTGCCTTGGAGAATTAAACTGTATAACTAGATCCGCAAGGCCAATGTCAATTCCCAGTTCAAGAGATGATGTGCATATGAGCGCACTTACCTTTCCCTCCTTGAAATCGCGTTCAGCGGTTTCTCTTGATTCCTTGGATAGCGATCCATGGTGCACCTGTACAGGTATTTCACCAAGCCACATCCTTAACCTGAATGCAATATCCTCGGCCGTGCTTCTCGTATTAACGAAAACAAGTGTTCCCCGATGGCTGCTGATTAGATCCCATACCCGGTTTATTGATCCCGCATATTGGGAGTCACAACCCATTTTATCTACAATATCCTGTGACGCCGGTGGTGGTATTTCCGTGGTGATAGAGATCATCTTCTTCATATCCGCCCTGACAATGGTTGTTTTTCTGCCGGGATTGATAAATGCGCCAAGGTCCTCGGGATTCCCGACTGTGGCGGACAGTCCTATTACCTGGAACCCCTGGCACAAATCGCGCAATCTCTCTAGCGCCACTGCAAACTGTGACCCTCTTTCATTCTGTGCAAGCTCATGTACCTCGTCCACAATCACATGCTTAACCGATTCAAGCAAAGACCTCAGTCTCTTTCCGTTAAGCATTATTTGCAGTGATTCCGGTGTTGTGATCAGCACATTAGGCGGATGAATCACAATATCCCTTCTTTCCCTATCGCTTATATCACTGTGCTTTATCAGCACGGACAGACCAGCCGCTTTCCCGTACTCTATCAGCCTTGCGAGCATGTCCCTGTTAAGTGCTCTAAGCGGCGTGATGTAAATCGTGGAAATTGGTTTCCCTGCTTCAGAAAGCATCTTGCTGAAAACAGGCAGTATTGCGGCTTCAGTTTTTCCACTCCCGGTTGGCGCAAGAAGCAATACATCGTCTCCATCCAGGATTAGCGGAATAAGCTTCTGCTGTGGCAGCGTGGGTTCGATGATACCCTTATCCGCAAGAGAAGCTCTCAATTTTTCGTCGAGGAGCTCAAAAACATCCATAATAAGCCTCGAATTCCCCTATGCTCTCATATAAACCTAAAATGAGTATTTTTCATAAAAGAAAATACTCATAATCTAAACTCTAACGATTAGAAACCATCGTCATCGTCGTCATCATCGTCGTCATCATCGTCTCCATACCAGAACGGGACAAACATGGCACTACCTCCGCACCAAAAGTTTGTTCAGGTATATAATCAATTCTAGTACCTGGCTAAGGTGGAAGAGAGCGCGGGGCTTTTGCCTTCTAGTTAACGATCGGTGATTGTCCTCTTTTTTCTTCCAGATATGTCATTATATCATCGCGGATAGTCCATCTGACCATGCTTTCCTGGCCCCTTCTACTCCGACATCTATGATATTGACATTTGCATTCTCAATCAGGATACGTTGCCCGCCGGTAGTCCCAATATTCCTCAACGTTGTACTGACAAGGCTGGACAGTCTTTCTTCCACGTCGGGAGAAACCTCAATTATAATCCTGTTACCGGACTCCCCAAAAAGTTTGTTAATTGGCCTGCCACCGCCAGTTTCAGAAAGATCAACAGAGGCTCCAATGGATTTTCCGAAAGTCATTTCAGCCAAGGCACTGAAAAGCCCACCGTCGGAAACGTCATGAGCAGCAAGAACTATTTTGTTCTCCAAAAGCGCGTCCATGCTCCTCCTGATTCCCGCAAGCTCGTCCAGATCAACGAATGGTGCACCTGATTCACCGTAACCGAGATGATGCAGCAGGCAGCTGCCCGAAAGATCGCCATCGTCATTGCCCAGCAGGTAAATTGAGTTACCTTCGCCAGTGAAGTATGAAGGAATCCTGCTTCGTATATCAGCAATTATACCGGTCATGAATATCACCGGGGTGGGCTTTATGTTGCCAGCTGCATTCTCGTTGTACAGGCTCACATTCCCTGATACAACGGGGAGTGAGAATTTCTGGCAGAAGTCGCGAATTGCCCTGAGCGACTCAACAAACTTGCCCAGCTGCTCAGGCTCCTCAGGATTCCCGAAATTCATTGAGTCTACAACTGAATGAGGAGTTCCGCCGCTAACAAGTATGTTCCTGTATGCCTCCGACAAAGTGTTAAGAGTTCCCCTGTAAGGGTCACCTGCTACCATGATTGGTCTTGAGTCTGAAGTGAGTACCAGTCCTCTGTAGGATTGCTCGAGCGGTTTTATTATCGCCGCATCAGAATGGGTCTCTGCATCTATCAGCCCGGTCAAAGGGCCAACAACAGTTGAGCCGCGTACGGTGAAATCATAGGTCCTGACTACGGGCTCCCTCGAACAGACATTGAAGTCTGCCAGCATTTCTATTGCAAAGGCATTGAGATCGGACGGCTCTTTTGGCTGGATCCTTGAAAACTCCCTTTTCTCTGGAAGTACATAGTTCCTGCAGTACACTGGTCCGGATGTCATGAAAGCCAGGTCAAGATCAAGTACGGTCTCGCCATGAAACTCAATCTTAAGGTTACTACCCTCCCTCGTATGCCCTATGACCGCATGATCAAGCCCCCACGATTCCATTATTGAATCCAGCGTTTGGAGGTTTTCCTTTGAAACTGCCATGAGCATCCTTTCCTGGCTCTCACTGACCCAGATTTCCCATGGACGCATATCTTCTTCCTTAAGTGGAACGCGATCCAGGAGGATGACTGCAGACAGACCGCCTGCATAGCAAAGCTCTCCCACAGAGCTTGACAATCCTCCACCTCCAAGATCTTTCATGCCATCAAGGATGCCAGCCTCTGTCGCTTCCAGAACAGCATGCGTCAATGCTTCCTCGGTAACAGGGTTGCCCAGCTGGACCGATCCTATGTCCTCCTCTCTCTTTCCAGTCACTGACCTGGAGGCAAAGTTAACGCCATGTATTCCGTCCCTGCCAGTCTTTCCCCCCGCAACCACAAGCAGGTCTCCGGGCTTAGTAACCCTGCTCCTGACAATTTCCTTCCGCTTTGCTATTCCAATGCATCCAGCATTAATCAGTGGGTTGGCAGCATATGATGCATCAAATCCAAGACTACCCGCCACCGTCGGGATCCCCATCCTGTTGCCGTAATCCCTGATGCCGGCAACTGCACGATTGAAAATGAACCTCTGGTCAAGTCGACCTTCCCTGTGACCGGACTTGAGATCGCCAAAAAACAGGGAATCAAGGAGGGCTACAGGCTGTGCTCCCATGCAGAGTACATCCCTTATAATACCGCCAACTCCAGTTGCTGCCCCGCCATAAGGTTCGATTGCACTCGGATGATTATGGCTTTCCATCTTGAGCACATATACGTTTTCATCATCAAACTGAACCACTCCTGCATCGTCCTCCATTGCAAGGATGACGTAATCCTGCCTGAGTCCCGACAGATACTTTTTCAAATAGAATTTTGAGGATTTATAGCAGCAGTGTTCAGACCATGCCTGTGCCATTGCATGTATCTCGATATCCGTGGGGTCCCGTCCAAGCGAAAGAAAATAGTTCTTCAGCATGATCATCTCATCCAGGCTGAGACCAAGTTTCATGCGGCTGCTTATTCTGGGCAGCCCGGAATCCTCAATACTGATAAGCTTTATTGTCAGAGCTGCCTTCCTTTTCCCTTTCGGCATTAATCATCTCTCTCGTATATTGAGTATTCCTGGATCACAGGATTAACAAGAAGATCCCTGGCAAACTTTTCCACCTCGGATCTCGCGTTCTTACTGTCAACGTCAAAAACGTATTCCTTCGCTATCTTAATCGACCGGAACATATCAAAACCAAGTGTAAGTGCATTTCTTTCCACAGTGTTTGCTTCCGGGTCTTCAACACCTTTCTTGTACTCAATCCTGAGTGCAATTTTCATGCCGGCTAATCGGAAATGAGAATAAAAGCACAATGATTTTCGCCAGTTACATGCAAAAGGAGGACAACTGCTTGGTTCATCTTATACTGATAGATTTCTCAGTATCTGGTTCCGTGACATCTAAATAATGGTGGATATTGCAGGGAGAATGACTGGAGAAGACGGGAAAAATGATGAAAAAATAAAAATAAAGAGGCTACCGGCAGAAAGATGGCAGGAATTCATGGAAATCCGGTTGATAGGTCTTGAAACAGATCCTCTTGCATTCATGAGCTCTCT
This sequence comes from Thermoplasmatales archaeon, assembly GCA_027366585.1. Taxonomy (GTDB): domain Archaea; phylum Thermoplasmatota; class Thermoplasmata; order Thermoplasmatales; family Thermoplasmataceae; genus UBA582. Next base: position 13,647 of record DAHXNF010000062.1, read on the forward strand.
TCAGGAAGAGGAAAGATATCCTGAAAGTCGCTGGAAAGAGAGAATCACCAACCAAATATTTGCTGAAACTGATTTTACGATAGTGGGATTGATTGGCTTTCTTATCAGGACAAGGCAAAAGGAGAGGCATGTTGCAGATATTTTTGGGTTCTACGTCAGGAAAGAGTACCGCGGAAAGGGAATAGGTGACAGGCTTTTGAAAGCTGCTATCCATTCAATCTCCTCTTCCGTCGGGGTGAGGAAGATTGAACTCGGCGTCATAGCGAATCAGAAAGCCGCCATCACATTGTACGAGAGGAACGGTTTTTCAAGAGTTGGAAAATTGTCCATGGAACTTTTCCTCGATGGCGAGTTTTTCGATGAAATACTCATGGAAAAACTGATCTAATATTCAGTCGCTCTCGGCATATTATCTCTTCGCTATTCCTTTCACGGCTTCTACAATCGGGGAAAGGGATTCAACGACGGATGCAGCTTTTTCTGCCACTGTCCCGGTTACAACGATATCTGCCCCCGCATCCGAAACTGACCTGGCTGCTTCCGGAGTCCGGATCCCGCCTCCCACGATTACCGGTATACACGCTTCTTTCTTGACAGCTCTTATAGTATCCGGTGGAATATGCTGTGGTGCACCACTCCCGGCCTCAAGATATACGAGGCTCATTCCAAGAAGTTCTGCTGCTGCGGCATATGAGGCAGCCAGACTAGTGTCATCCCTTCCCACAAGGTTAGCTTCGCCCACTTTCCCGACGGTCATTCCCGGTTCGAATACGATATAACCCATTGATATCGTCTCTATCCCGAGCTTTTTGACAAACCTCGAAGAGGCCACCTGGTACCCGATCAGGAATTTTGTATTTCGCGAGTTCAGCAGTGACATGAAGAAAATCGCATCAGCGTTCCTGGAGATCATTTCAGACGAACCAGGAAAGAGTATAGTTTTCAACCCGCTCTGCTTCCTGATCTGCAGTGCCGTCGAATCAACCATCTCGCTGCTTACGCTCGTTGATCCCCCTATCATTATATAATCTGAACCTGCCAGTCCTGCTTCCCGTGCAATGTTTCCTGCTTTTTCCGGAGCCTGGCTTGCCGGGTCAATGAGCGTCATGTGCAGTTTTCGCTTCCCTTTTGCCTCCATGATTTCATCTATAATTTTCATGCCACGCCACCAACAGTAAAAGCCACGAGTCCAAGTATCATGGCGAGCTTAGAAAAGTTCTGGCTGTTTTTCGGGCTCCTTCGGAATGCGGCAAGCGAGAGCAGGAAAACAGCGTCTGCAACTATCACTGCGATAAGGTAGATTATGCCGAAGATGCCGATCGCATATGTTAGTATTGAGAACACGACACCTGACAGGGTGAAGAATATCACCAGCAGAAACGAGGCTCTCAGACCATGCTGGATAGGGAAGGTTTTCCTGTTCAGGTCCCCCTTCATGTCCTCGACATCCTTGATGATCTCCCTTGCGGTGTTAGTCAGGAAAGCCATCAGGAATAGTAGCACCATCCTTGGCACTGAATTGACGGCAATGCCGCCAAAGATAAATATCATCCCGACAAGCAGGCTGATAGCAAGATTACCAGGGAGACCGGTGCCTTTCAATCTGGTTTCATAGGCAACGAGAATGGCAATCGCAGTTATGACCACAATACCCGCAAGTAGCTTAAGGAATATGGCTGCCAGTACAGCTGAAACAACAAAGAAAAGAACAGAAGCGATCTCTGCACTCTTGATCTTGATCTCGCCCTTTGGTATCGGCCTGTCAGGATGATTTATCATGTCTGTTTCAGCGTCGCTGATATCATTGATTATGTTACCCCCAGAAATGACAAGGAATACGCAGAACCCGGCTATCGTGGACAGGATAAGCGGTCCTGCGTGAAAAAGTCCGAGTCCTATACCTACGAGTGCGGAAATATATGTGGCAACAAAACCCATGATCGCATTCAAGGGTCTTATGATCCTGATCCAACTGTACATTTCAGAGGCTGATGAATCCCGGGTTATTGTTTTTGTCGCTGTGAGTGATCCGACAGCATACGGAACACCTCCATCGCCTTAATATTGGACTTGATTCCGGTCGGGCAAAAATGCGTCCTGAAAGCATTGAAACCCGCGTCTTCCAATATACTGATGGCCTTTGCCACGCCCATCACGTCAGTGCGCTTGGATCTGGCAACATCCTGCAGGTCGGTGAAGAAGAGAGATTTATCCTCATTCCTGAGTAAGGCGGTCAGGGCAAGAAATTTCTCGCCACCCTCATCATCAGGGCGGCCCATTTTTGGCAAAAATGAATTGTCTTCTATCTCGCCAGTCCACAAAGGACCCTCCTCTCTGCTTGGATAGTATGCGCCTATCAGATCATGAAGATTGACATGTTCTACCCTGGAGAGCATTGCGTCAGCCCCCATGGAACCTGAAAGCACCTGGAAAATGCTCCTGTAATAATGTCCATTCCAGAATGAGACGATTGGCCTGATGTACCTGTCCACTGCTGCAGATCTTCTTGCTGCGTATCCCAGGAGCAGGCGCAGTCCCTTCTCATGCTTGAACGAGTCCTTTATGATAACTGAGTTGTATCTTCTAATGGTCTTTTCAGGATACGAACCTGTAAGAACCGAAAGATCTGTCGCTGTGATCCCGACATATCCCCTGTTCTTGACATTGTTAATCGCACTGTCCAGGTAAGGAACCACGGAACCATATGGATCCACGTCTATGTAGTCAAAAGGTATCTTTCTCGACGTTTCGGCAAATGATTCTGCGTGAACCGTGATATCGGTTGAATTCATACTGACATGCTTCTCTATGATGCGCAGAGATGCCGGATTTATCTCTGAAACATGGACTTCGCTTCCAGTCTCGAGCCTGAACCTTATAGCCCTGATTCCAGTTGCACCGAAACCATCCAGGACCCTCTTTGGGTGCAACACATTGAGTGCGGATATTGTCACATCACGGTTCATCCTCTGAGATAAGTTATAGAAACCGGCAGCAGACTTCCCCGGTCCCTTTAACGGGATTGAATCATCCACCTCTATGCTGCAGCTTCCTTCATGTACTATCAATCAAGCTCCTTCTTCGCCACGGAGTACCCTGAGTACTCTGAACGGCAGAAGGCCCCGGTTTATCGGCGTTATATCAAATACCCTGACACCTTCAAGGCTCCGTATCTCCTGGAGAACCGGATTTCTCGATTTCTTATGCAGGGTTATTATCAACGGCTTGCTACCTTCAAGTGTCTCAGTGATTTCCTTCTGTATGGTCTTGGAAGTGTTTTCAAGCTTACCGAGCTCATCGATAACTATCACGTCAGCCATTTCCCTGGCTTTCTGCAGGCTTGGTACAAGTATGTCCTCAAGTATTCTTGCGTCAACGCCAATCTTGTCGATCTTCACCCTTGAAACTATCCCGGACTCCGCAAATATGACCTTCTTCTTTGTATATATATCAAACAGGGAATAGCCAGTAACCTTGTTGTTCTCAACGATCTCGCTCATTAAGACCCCATGTACTTTTTCGCCCTGGTTTTCGAGCATTGTGATTATCTTTTTAAGTGCCTCTGACTTGATCGAGCCGACCGGTCCAGTTATACCAATTTTTATTGCCAATTTGTTCACTACTCTATATACATAAGGGGATACGCCATGTCAGGAACGTAATTCAGGCGTGCCACCACCTTCTCTTTCTTGTACGTGATCTCAACCTTTACGTCCAGCATCTCTCCGGCAAGTGTAATATATTTGTAGACTCCCTGCCTCTTTTGCACTATTTCCGGATCAATCCTAACCTCTGCTCCAGACACAAAAGGCTG
>DAHXNF010000048.1 GCA_027366585.1 Thermoplasmatales archaeon
CCTGACCCGCCTCGGGCTGAACCTGTCGGCGATAGAAAGCATGTTCCGGAAATTCTTCTTCGGAGGATCCGCCCCCGCATCAAACGTGACATCTGCCATACTCGCCTTTATTGCAAAGGTAATCCTGGCATGAACAGGACAACACTGGTCGCATTTGCCTTCTGCGCGATGATGGTTGCATCCGGTTTCACGGCGTTGCTTGATTCCTCACCCGGCAATAATACACCAATCAGCCATGGCACAACGGCAGTTTCGGATGTTTCAGCAGGGACTTTTTTCAACACATCTGCCATACAGATAGGCAATTCGCTGGAGTACTTATCCACAACATCCCCGATCCTTTCCGGGACCCCAACGCAGATCGAGGTGTGGAGCGAGAATATCTTGGCAAGCTACGAGCAGTCCCTAATATACGGGGAGATAGAGATCAACGGGATCGGGGTGTACAACCTCGCAAGTAATGCCATCAGGACGCCGGCAAACAACGGGACATGGGAGGACGTATACAACTATTCTTACACGCCAACCCAAAATTACATACCTGCTCTGGAGAACACGTTTAACGACACAGTAACAAACACCATCCAGTATCAAACTATCCAGTATCAAAGCTCATCCTCACAACTCATCTCAAATTCAGAATTCACATCAGCCTATGCCGACATACCCCTGAACGTACTGACATACAATGGAACAATCAGAGCCAACTATGGAGGAGACTTACAGATTTTCCCGGGATACTATGAAGACACGGCAACCGGAAAACTCAAGGAATCCGTAGGGACAATTTGGGCAAACCTGTCTTACGACGGGCATCTATGGTCGTGGGATCATGTATTCAACTACCTAGAACCAGACAATAACTTTTATTACATATCCATAGCGCCAGAATGGAACATTACTGCACAGGTATCAGGAACGATGCTGCTCAATATCACGGTGACGGACAGCCCGGGATATCCATGGAATGGTTATGGAAACGTTCCGGGAAACTTAGCATCGCAAACGGGCACACCGGAAAACAACCCACAAGCCGACCAAGCACCAAACGGTTACGCATTTAACATGATAGGCGAGCCTATCCCCTTTTCATGGGGGTACGCACAGGTGACCCAGCCTCCCGGAATTCACATATCGGAAAACCATCCGGTAGACCAGGCAGGAAACCAGGTGGATTTTACTGCCGCAATAAGCAACACTGTCTCACCGTACTCCGTGAACTGGACGTCCAACGGGGCAAGCATCGGGACGGGGGCAGGAATCAGCCCTTACTTCAATAAAACAGGGAATTACACCATCCAGGCTACCCTCTCGACCGGCGGTGAGAATTATACGTCCAACAACCTCTCACTGGAAATCGTGCCCAAGCTTGCGATCACGTCACTACAGCAGACTCCGGATCCAACTGACAGCGGGGAGAATGCAACCTTAACGGCACAGATATCCGGCGGCGTTGGACCATATACCTATTCATGGACAGTGAACGACATATCCCTCGGGATCAATTCAACGTCAGCATACTACATCTTCCCTTCCACAGGGAATTATACGGTGAATTTCACGGTCACGGATTCACTGGGGGACGTTGCACGGCAGTCCTATGTGGAAACCACTGCAAATGCGCCGCTCATAACGCTCGTGAGGACCGGCACCCCGGTGGCAACCATACCGTACAAGATGAGCGTAGGCATCTCTGGAGGCAATGGCCCGTATGCCATATCATGGACATTTGAGGGCAGAGGAACAGCGACCGGGCAGAACATCACCCATACGTTTGACACGGGCGGAACGAGGACCTTCGAAGTAACGCTGAGGGACGAGACCGGGTACACTATTTATGAGAACTATTCCGTGGACGTTTCCCTCCTGGTATCCATTTCGGCAAACCAGTCTGAAGGGATAGCTCCCCTGGGCGTGCAGTTCGGCGTTTCTGTATACGGCGGTTCGGCCTATTCATTCAACTGGAATTTCGGTAACAACCAGGTATCCACACTCGAATCGCCCATTGAATCCTTCGGCGTCGGCAATTATACCGTCACCCTTGCGGTGGAATCCACCACGGGGTTGGGAAACGATACCATGGTCATCATGGCCCTCCCCGAGCCCATTTCACTCTCCTACTCGCCGGCTGCTGTCAATGTTACGCAGGAGGTCCACATGATTGGGAAACCTGCATGGTGGACATCGGGACCCTATTCCATCTCATGGTTGCTGCCAAACGGAGAGGCCTTCACAGGCTTTTACCTGAATTACACGTTCGCACTTTACACACCTGAAAATAACGTGTCAGTCACCTTCACATATTACCATAACGGAACCATGGAATATACGGGATACCTGAACATAAGGATGAAGCCCGCAAACATCTCGGTTTCATTCACTCCGCCGTCGTACGTTCCGCCGGAAACCCTCGTATCGCTGAATGCATCAGCCTATGCCCCGGACAGCAATTCCTTCACCTTCTCGTACAGCATCCAGGGCAACGTATATCTGGGCAACCCGCAGGTCTATGACTTCCAGAACGCGGGGAATTACAGCATTAATCTCACGGTTTCCGACAGCCTTGGGGCGCAGAAGGTGGTATCACGGGTAATACACGTCGAATCTGCGGGGCTGAACAGTTCCATAGTAATCGGATACAGCCAGGCATTCATCAGCCCCGTGAGGACGTTTTCCTTTACCGTTACGACCTCGAGCCCAGTAACGTTCACGGAACTAACCTTCGACGGGCAGTTTTTTACCCCCACCCTGGTCCAGTCAGGGAAAGCGGACGGTACATACTACGACAATTACTCATGGTCAATCAATGAGAACAATTACATAGCCGGATCATACCCGATCCAGTTTGTCGTGTATGCGAACAACGGCGCATCCAATTCCACGTCAGCAATCATGGACGTGCCGAACAACGGCAATAACCCCTTTGCAGGGATATCTGACTTCATAAGCTCCATCGGCGGGCCATTCGTCCTCCTGATAGGCATAGCAACCATCATCGGGGGGATAGCATCGGCGATGGCCATAGCGGGACGCAACACTTCTGAAGTGGTCATCGGGAATGTGACTTACAAGAGCAAGCCCGGGAAACCGCTGAAGGAGGTAAAGAAATGAAAGGCACCCTGGTTCTCGCAGTCATAGGCATTGCAGCACTGATAATGATCATGCCTGTATCGGGAGCACAGCCTCCCGGCAACGAGCCTTTCTTCATTGTTTCAGGGAATGGAGGAAACAGCTCCTTTCTATCCGTTCCCCTGAATTCATCAGGTGCGAATGTCTTCACGAACTGGGCCATAACGTTCCTGGAGAACGGTTCATATTCCATATCATACAACGGAAGCACTGTAATGACCGGATACGCAGATGCCGGGCAGGTAGTCAACCAGTCGTTCCCTGCACCGGTCGGGAAACAGTTCTCCGTGTCGATAACATTCAGGGGGACCTCATACACTTTCCATGATATTGCCCAGGACAGCGTGTCCTTCGCCAGTACCCAGTCAGTTACCGTGGTGACGTCGTATCCTGGGGAAAACCAGTTCTTGGCAGTATCCTCCGGGCAGCAGGGTGTCCTGCTCTATCCGAACTGGAAAATTACCATCATGGCGGATTTCCCGGAGAATTTCTCGATCATGGAAAACGGCGGACTTGTGAAGTCCGGCACCGTCCAGGGCACCCTCGCGATCCCATTAATCCTGAATAGCAGCACAGTGAGCATACAGATATCCGTGGGAGGAAAGGTATATTCATTCGATCACGAGATCATAACCAGCATCCCGATCCAGAAATACTACGGGCCGCCTCCCCCGTCCCTGGAATATACGCTTTCAGAATACGAATACGGTATTGCCAGGGCATTCGTGGCATCCACGTTCGCCATCATGATATCCCTTTTCACTGCCAGAAAATATTTACTGGAAAGGGAGAAAAGGGAGGCGATACGCATATGAAGGATGCCAAGGGCATGGGATTTTGGGAACACCGCAGGGAAAGATCGTTCGAGAAGCTGCACAAGACTGAGGAAGAAAGAAGAGAAGAACTCAGGAAGGCATTTCAGGACAAATCGGGGAAGAATATTGCCAGGCTTTCGAAATTTGTATCTTTCAGATCACTGCTGAAGGCGATGGTTCCGCAGCTCATCATCGGTATCATTCTGGGATACGTGGAATACGATCTTGTTGGGCTCATTTACACCATAATATCGGTCATAGTGTATGCGCCGATGATCTATCTATACTCAAGAACCTTGAGAACCAGGAATGGAGTGTTTCTTATGGTACCGACATCCAATTTCATGGACTGGGAGCGTCTTTTCATTTCTGAAGAGATCTGGTCTCTAGTGGAAAAGAAAACGGGGCTTACAATAGAATCAGGGCGCATAAATGGAAGAGTCACGTACTGGTGCATCGATGTCAACTACCTGGAAGGTTCGAGCGTACCGTATTTTGTCAACATTGCATGGGCACACTACAACAGGGCAAAATACGCCATGTTCCAGTCAGTGCTTGATGACCTGACTAAAATGCTTGCAGATGCACTGTTGGAAGTGGCAGAACTGACCAAAACAGGGAGGATTAAGGGTATATCCGAGGGCATTAGAATGTCTGAAGAGAATATGGAAGCCATGACTTCAGCATACAGGGACAACATCATGTCAGTCGTGAGGAAACAAAAGATCTCTGAGGAAGAAGCGAAAGTATACGAAAAGGAAATAGACGAACTGCTCCAGAACCCCACATATCTTGAGGCACTCATAAAGAAAAGTAAAGGAGCGGATACATGACACGAGGAGTAGTAAAGGACTGGAAGACTGAGAACGTTTTCCGTGACCTCCTTTTTGCCATTCCTGAGCTTAAGAACAATGAGTGGTTCAACCATCTATACAGGAACTTCACTGAAGCTGAGGACGAAGGGGAGAGATCTCCTCCGCTTGCCGAGATTTTTTCGGATCTCCCGAGAGCCAAGATAAGGAAGAATGACTACTGCACCAGGATAAGCCTTGTGAACATACCTGACAGACTCAGATTCATAATACGGAGGAATGAGGATGGACAGTGAAACTCCGGAGGGGCTGAGGCTCATCTATGACCTGCTGGTGAAAGCATCAGAATATCCTGGGGAATCTCTGCATAATCCAAGGAACTTGTTCCACTGGGGGGAGAAGCTCAAGGCATTGCACCAGATTCTTTCGGGCTACCATGACCAAGAATACCTTAGTGAATACAGGCTGGCTCAGAGAAGGATCATTGAAATTTCGAAGTCCTATCCGTCCGAGCAATATGTGAGGGAGGGGTATGAGGGTCTGCATGAGTGGCTTGGCAGCATATCCCGGCTTTACCAGCGGCTCGGGCTGCTCATCCCGGAAAACATGACGTATACCGAGGGAGGTGAAGAGGGGATATGACCGGAGATGCAGAGAAGGAAGATGCAACAAAAAACAGCGTATGGCTGCTGCAGTGGATCCACAACAGGGTGAAGAAAAATCGGAACCTGATTGCCCTGTTCATCGGCGACACCGGGTCCGGAAAATCATACAGTGCAATAAGGCTGGCTGAACGCGTGGATCCCGGGTTTTCACCGGAGAGGATCGTTTTCACCGTACAGGAGTTTCTCGAGCTCGTGAATGGAGGATTGCCCGCCGGTTCCGTTATCATATTCGACGATGCCGGTTTGGGCATAAACGCCAGGCTGTGGCAGGAGATGTCCGCTAGGGTGTTTGGGATGCTGACACAGGGTTTCCGGTACAAACAGATCCTAACCTTCATTACGGTACCGGATGAGACGTTCATTGAGAGGCAGTCCAGGAAACTAGTCCATATCCGCTTTGAAGCAACGGACGTTCAGGGTCTCATGAAGATGAAGCTCCTGTCCCGAAATACATTTGACCCGGAGAGGCCCCTTGCGAAATTCCCGCGGATTCACAGGGGAATATCCAAGATACAGGTCAAGATGGTAAAATTCCAACTGCCCTCACAGGACCTCACGGAGAAATATGAGACCAAGAAAAAGGAGTACATGGAATCGAAGTTCAGGGAGTTCCAGGAACAGCTGCAGCTGCTCGACGGAGGGCAGATATTATTGAGGAACGGGAAGCCGGCAATAGACATCAGGTGCGACGAATGCGGTTATTCCTGGCCATACACCGGGTCAAGGAGGATGGCAAGGTGCCCCAACTGCGATCATCGGGTATATGTTTCGGAACTGGAGGAAAAGGAGTCTCCCGGAATCGCTGTCACATGTAAGCACTGCGGTTATTCATGGTCCTACACCGGCGGGGCAAAGCGCACCACGTGCCCAAACTGTGAGGGGTACGTGAACACCACAAAGAATCCTGAGGTCGAAAAGGGACCCGATCCCTTCGATCCCCTGAACACTCCAGTCAGGCCAGGGATGACAAAGGAGGAAATCTTCGACATCATGGCTGAGAAGCTCATCCGACAGGGCCAAAAGATAACACCTGACATGAAGGAACTAATGGAAATGCTGGCGGAGAAGGCGGCAAGGGAACTGGAAAAGAAGGGCAAGGATGGCTCTGAGGGGAATCATGGGGAGGGTAAACAATGATGTCACGGAAGATGTCATGTTACATTGGCATTACACTCACACTGGATATTGGAAAAACGGCATCCGGAGAGTCAAATGTCACATGGCGGCGGCTGTTCCCCTATTATTATATACACATGATTCAAGGGAGTGAATTGGGCCGGTTTTTCGGCCGCTTTAAATACTGGAGCTTGAAAAGAATGAAAGAGGAAGATGAAAAATACAGGATAAAACCGAGAAAGAAGTTTGCAAAACAGATCTGACTCAAGGACGGGAAGGCCGTCATCGTTGAGCCAATAGAAGAAAAGAAGGAAGGAGAGTGAAAAGAAATGGCACAGAAATGGATAACAAAGAAGAAAGGAGAGGAAAGCAAGCACGTGATGATCGAGACAGAGAGGAAGCCCAGGGAAGTTGAACTGAAGAGTGTCGGGCCAAGGCCGTCCGAACTGGAAAAACAGGCCTGGGACATGCTCGGGGAAATGAGCAAAGTCACCAGTGTGGATCAGCTGCTGCTGCAGATGAAGAAATACAGCGGTACACTTGGTGATTACTCTTCATTCAACTCTATGCTGATCAACATGCAGAACCCGGATGCAACCATTGTCAGGTCAGTGAATGAGTGGAAGTACTTCGGGAGAGACCTGAAGGATGAAGCAAAGGGCATATCCGTTCTTTACCCTGTGGGCATTCCCAGAAAGGATGGTCCGGGAAAGGTCAAGGACTTTATCGAGAAGAAGAGGAAAGAAGGTCTTGATGATGAGACAATAGACCAGCTTGTCAGAGAGAAATTCAATCTTGGAAGGACAAGCACCGCATATGTGTTCAGCACCGGAACCGTATATGATATATCGCAGACACAGGCCATTCCAGGAAAGGCAAAGCCGGTTGAGGATGACGTAAAGGCAAGCCAGATATACAATACCCTTAAGAAGATTGCAAAGGAACACTACACCGTTGTGGAAGAGCCCATCCCCACTGGTGCAAGGGGCTATACCGCACATTCAGGGGAAGGGCAGAAGATTGTTGTAATGAAGATTCCAGGCGAGGATGAGAATGTGATGCACACCCTGATCCATGAAACGTCCCATGCCCGCCTGGAACACCTTTACAAAAAGGATCTCCAGAGAGGCCTGGCAGAAAGTGAAGCTGAACTGTCGACTTATCTGGTGGGTGCACATTTCGGTTTCGATTTCAAGGAGGATTCTGCAACATACATAAAAGGATGGCTTGACAATGCCAGGAATCACGGTGGTAATCTCGGAAAAGAAAATCTTGACAGGGTCATGAACAATGCAAGATGGCTGATCAATGAGATCTCGTCCAGGTTGACAGGGTAATTATGTATGTCAGCAGGGAAAACAGGGCATAAATCAATTATAAAATGGTTATAAATAAAAGTAAATACGGGTATAATACGGGGGAAAACAAAAAAGGGTGGAACCTATAAATATAGAGTCGTGTGGGACAACCCGGGAAATGTCATTTACTCCTGCACTATTATTTCCATTCCACATTTTGGGCATCTGAATTTAGTTTCAGTGACAGAAAAGTCACTACTTTCGGCAAGTTCATCGTTTGATGTTGCTGCCATATAATCGGCTTCTTGCCCTTCTGTTAGTTCGCCCAACTCATCTTGATCTAAGAGTTTTCTTACAGTTGAGACGCGAACCATAACGGTATTATCTTTACTGCATTTCATTGGTATACCACTTATCAAACTGGTATCTCATTATTAAACGTTACCGACCAGAATAGTCTTTCTAATTACATTGACGTTTTGTCCCTAAAATGTCAATGTTTTCCCATGAGTTGGATCCAGTAGTATATATCCTGGCTGATAGTGAAGGTTAAAAACATTGACGTTATCTGTTATTGGTCAACTATGGAAATCAGGGACGTCATAACCAGGAATGAGATCAGGATCCTCAGGCCTGACGAATACCATGAGCTGAGAGAAGCTTCAAGGAAATTGTCAAACCAGGTATGGCTTGACGCAATGCTTCTTACCGGTATGAGATACGAGGAGCTGAGGAGATTGCGGGGGTGGCCATCCTGGTATAAGACAGGTTACGTGGACCTCCCATCTGGGAAAGGAAATCGCACCAAGAACTATGCAAGGCAGCGTGAGAGGACTGTCCACTTAAGCACCATGGGAAAGGTCATACTGCCGATATTTCTCCAGGGAAAAAAGCTGCCCTCGAGGCAGGCTATGGATGTGAACCTGAAAAGATGGGGATCCAACATCCCCATGGATATTACGGGGCTGTCGGTGAAAACGTTCAGGAAAACATGGGAATCATGGCTGGTTTCGTCATATCCTGGAATGAAAGCTGAGATATTCCTGAGCCAGGGGCATACGGAGATGATATCCCTTAACCACTACCTGAATATTCCTTTTGATGAGGTTGATAAGCTCAGAATGAAGCCATATGTGGAGGGATGGATGTGATTAAAGGCCTGCAGGTTGGCATAAACAGATCAACGGATCATGGGATCATGAAATCGGTGTCCGAAAAACCTACCCCTCAAAATTGACTGGCTTATTTTTATATACCATACCTATGATTTCACAGTCCGAAAAGGAACTCTTTGTTGGACACTGTGACAGAATAACTTGAAAAAGATAAGTAGGGGGTGGACATGGATATTCAAAAGAACGGGAGAATACTAATAGATGACCCAAAGACCGAAATACCCCATCGAATATTATCAGATTCTCAGAAAGCAAGCTAACTTTGGTTGTGCGGTTTGCGGTATCCCTATTATGAAGGTACACCATATTGAGCCCTACAGAAAGGTAAAGAAGCATGAACTGAATAATTTGATCCTATTATGCAAAGAGCACCATAAACTGGCAGATTCTGGGATGATATCAAAATCAGAACTTTACAAACTTAAAGCCCACCCTTTCAACAGCGAATCAGTTAAACACTATTTCAGCTTAAACGCCAGACAAATGATTGTCAACATTTCTACGTACGTTTCAATTGATGTTCCTGTGCCGCTTTCAATAAAGGGAAAGCCAGTAATAAGCCTGAAAAAAGAAGAAGAGAACATTTTATTGTCTCTCTTTATGGAAAATAGGTATGGATATAGGGTACTTGAGATAAGGGATAATATCTGGGAGGGCAGAACGGATCTATTTGATGTCTGGTATTCAGTGGATAAGGATCACGAGGTGGAACGGCTAACCATTAAGATGCAGAAGGATGAACCTTTTACCAGCATAAAGATCGAAAATGAGCAAATATACATTTTAGGGCGGTTTTATAGCCAAGGTCACATAATAGAGGCTAGAGAAGATGGAATATTCAAAATGGATGAAAGATTGACACTCCAGAATGTTATAGTTAAAAATGCAAAGACAGGAATCAACATAAACTGACGTTCTCAATTATCTCTAATTATGGCGACGCATCGTTGGGCTGCCAATTTATGTACTGTAGTAATAAAAGGTGTAACTTGAAACCTGACATTCACGGCGTCCCGAATCTTGTGTTTTTATAAAGGATACCTTACCTGGAACGCTCCTCTCATGATCTTGGTATTGGCTACTAGGATTACACAAAATCAGGGACACTATCAGCAGGAAGTCCCGATTATTAAAATTAATGGAACACTTAGACTAGGTACACTAATTTTCACAGATGTGCCAATTGACAAAAGAATAATCACTTTCAAAAACCTAGTTCCTCGTAAAAGGAAACCATCCGCCAGAAAGTTGTGCAAAAACTAGTGCCAATGTAAAGGGTCCAATTGGAATTTTTAGAAAAAAGATAGAAATTTGTTTAAAAAGATGGTTATATGCGCGACTTTTTGATTAGAAAGTGCTAAGAGTCTTTTGGAAGGTTATTTCCCGATCTGATATTTTTCTTATAATCTCATTC
>DAHXNF010000049.1 GCA_027366585.1 Thermoplasmatales archaeon
AGCCGGAACTCCAGCAATAAGAGCCGAGTTGAGGTTCTCTATCATGTACCAGAAATATGTCACTACTTCTGCGTTAGCAGTACCGTATTTAATGAGCTCCACAGGAGTAAAAGGTCTTTCCCTGAAAAGCCTGATTGTGAATGTTGACACCCTTGTGGCAATTTCGCTTCCGTAAATCGCCTGCACCCTGTGTCCCTGTTGCGTTGATCCATCTAGTATCGGTGCTGCAACAGATATTTCCTTGTTGCAAAGTTGAGCCAGTTTTATTACGTATGAATTAAGCTGGGCTGGATCCGGAAAGACAACGTTAGTCTTGATTGAGCCGTATTTTCTGTGATAGACAAATAATGGAACATTGTAACCATCGCATGAAATATCCTCAACATATGGATCTCTGACAATGACCTCTATTTTTCCCAATCCTTCAAAATCCCGCTTAAGATAGTATTTCAGCTTGTTTTTGGACTGCTCAGATAAACGCACCTGATATGCCTCGATGTAGTCGTCTAGTATTTTGCTGATGTCAAAACCGTCGAATGTACCTAGGTATCCCTTAACGTTAGGGATAACCATCTGCATTTCTTTTGGTAGCGAAAGAAGAAAGGCCATTTCTTTTTCATTAAGTTGTGGCTCTACTACAGAATAAATTGTTTCCAGTGACTCGCGGTTCCACAGAATCTCTACTGATCCACTTGTGCCGATAATATCATATCTGTCAACTAGATCCAGGTTCTCGTTTCCAGAAGTCTTTGCTACTGGCCTCCGTGATTTAGACCTTCTTATTGTAAACTGCGGCATCCTTATCCTCTAATTCATGCTAACTATTAAATGATCTTGAAATGCATGTAGACTCGGCACTTAAATTTTGTTGAATTTCAACTATCAAAAATTCCCTGACATTCGGGAAGGTTGCAGAATTTATAGGATCCAAGTAACTTTTATAGCCTTTATACCATTCACCGTAGAAAAGTGGGCCGATAGATCAGCGGTAGATCGCTTCCTTGGCATGGAAGAGGCCCGGGGTTCAATTCCCCGTCGGTCCATTTGACTAATGTCGAGGCAGACAAATACTAAAAATTTTCCATTCCAAAACAGATGATGGTACGAGCCAGTACACAAATTATAGTTAATTATGTACATCACATTATCATATATTATCACATAGTATACTCACAGTGGTGAGATTTCACATAGGGAAAAGCACGAGCTCTGAAGAACTAGACAAGCTCATCAAGAAGATTGAGAGAAGCACAAATATCCTGAAGAGGTAACTCTTCATTCGATAGCGCTAAGACGGAATATCCATAGAGGATGCATTCTCACGCATAGGGGTAACAAAGAGGATTAATTATGAATGGCAGAATCGATGGAATGCTGTAGGGTATAAGAGTCTCTTACCAAAAACTTCCAAGAAGGGACCTTCCTAACTGTCAAAGGATTTACCGATTGTCTCTGAGTTAGATCCCAACGATAGTTCATATACAAAAATTGGACTATAAATAATTTAGAAATAAATTAATATTGTCTAAAAAACTTAAATATTAGAGGCTGTAGCAATGGTCCCACTAGGGTTTGTGTCGAGTATTGATATGCTGGATAGTGCGGCTGGACCACTTGTTGTACTTGATGTAGTTGCTGTTATTGATATTACAGAGGTTATTGACAAAACGGAGGTCGACGTACCCGTAATGTACACAGAAAACGTTGTATCACCTATTTTGGCTGTCACGGCAGTTGCTACTGATATTGCTGCTGCTAGACCACTAACGGTTGTTGAACTCCCGCCAGATGTAAGCGTAATAGCCACATTACCAATAGATACATTAGAACTTAGACTCGAGAAAGTTATACTGTATGATTCCCCTGTTGCACCTACAGATGAAGATGATACCGTAATAGCTCCAGATGGAGCCGCTCCATGTATCAAACCGCTGAATCCACCAAGAACCGCGTAAAGGGTTGCTGCCAAAACCACTGTTATTGCAACGATAAGGATTGTACCAATAATCGCTGAAACTCCTTTATCTTTTTTGTTATCATTTCGAATTACTATTTTCATATAGAGTTTTACCTCTTTCCCCTTCAGCAAATACACATTTATAAATCTTTGTATGATTATTTAAATGAAGAGTGATTAAGAAGTATCTTCAAAAGCTGGTTGAATCTCGTCTTTTGAAGGGATTTTTCCAGTTTTTAATATTTCCTTGCCCTTGGTATAGATTGTGAAACGCTCACCGATAATTAACCCAAGCGTGAAGAAAAGTAGAGCAGTCACTATGAAAGTAACGAGGTTATCCGTTGTTGTATAAAATATTTCCAGGAAAGCACGAACAATGAAGCCACCGAGCCAGATGATTGTCAGGAGAACGGATCTCTTGAAGTACAGAATGGTTCCGCGGTAGAAAAACTCTGCATTCTCAGAAGCCCTCGTTCCCAGTGGAACGGCAACAGCAGCTAGGGATATGGATACTAAGACTTCATAAATTGTCAGATCAAAGACAAATGATAGAAGTATTAACACATATATTAGCGGGAGAACAAAGATTCTCTCGCTAAACCGCTGGCCGTTAATAGATCTACGTAACCTCAGCACAAGTACTATCGCTACGAGTGCCAGGAAATAGTATATCTGTACCTGATCAGTTGAGCCCGGTGCACTCATTCAACCTTGCATAGAGGTGCATATAATAAGGATTTAGTTTGCTGCAGAAGGATCCATTATCATTGAGCAGCTAAATAGTCAATTGCTCAGATATAATGACGGAAAGTTTCCTCTTAATGTTTCCAAAATCTATTCCTTCTTTGACCTCCAGTTGCATCGACGTCATGACGCTTGAATCGAAACCACATGGATTTATCCTGGAGAACTTCTTGATATCTGTAGTGACATTAAGTGCAGAACCATGCAAAGTTGTAAATTCATGAACCGCCAGCCCGGTTGATGCTATTTTTCTTGACCCTATCCATACTCCCGTTTCTTTTCCAAGTTCTGATCTTCCGGAAAGGTTGTATTCTGAAAGCAGTGATATAGTACATTCATGTACCTTTGTAATCAGATCCTTGACGTTTATTCCCCTTTCTTTCAGGTTGATGATATAATACTGCACAAGTTGACCGGGACCATGGTATGTTATAGAACCGCCTCTCTCGACCCAGATTGCCTCTGGAATCGAGTCCCGTGCCAGCGTATGCCTTCCTTCGGTGTATACATCTGGATGCTCTACCAGAATGACTGTGTCTTTTATTCTTCCTGCATTCCGAAGATCCGCAAGACCACGTTGCAGATCGAGTACCGTTGAATAATCAGATCTCCCAAGATCAGCAATCATTGCTTATTGTATGCATAAGATGAATATAGAAATAGGGAGGATAGAACCTAACATTATGGCGAAGTAATGTTTCCGGCAGCAAGAGCAGTTTGAGGTACTGGAAACTTAAGAGACGTCATGAGGTCGCAGTCGAAATAATCCTTAATAGAACTGTTCACATCAACGCGCGGATGGTAACTGACAGATCGAAGTTCAACCAGCTGCTTGTTCTCTCACGCATCTCAGACAAGAATGCGTCAAGAGGCACGATAGCCTCAGAACTTGGCATGACCAAGCAGGGACTGCTTTATCACATCAGAAGCCTGAAGGAAAGCGGCTTCCTTGATAGCAGTGAGCATATAACTCCAGGCGGTTACGAATATCTGTATGCAGGCTTGATGGATCTTTCAAAACTCATACAATCAAACCTGACGATCATGCATAGGAACATTTCATGGGAAGCTATTGCAGACGAGGACCTCCAGAAAGGAGATCGTGTTTTCCTCTATATGCAGGAAGGAAACCTTCATGCATCAAGAACGATTGAATCAGGATCATCGGGCATTTGCATAACTGGCGCGGAGAAAGATCAGCCGATCGGCATCGAGAAGGTTGAAGGCATAATACGTATCAAGACTGGCCGGATATTTATATTCACACTGCCAAACCTGAACGATCCTGAATATTCTCTTGAGAAACTAAAATTAAGTATTTCTTTGAAGAAAGAAGATGGGGAGAAAGTCGGTGTAATCGGGGAAGAAGCTTTTTCAATCGTATCAAGTTTTGCGATCCCGGATTTCCAGTTTGCAACAATAAACGCGGCTTTTGATGCAGCCCTGCGCGGATTGTCCTGCAGCGTATATGTTTCAAGGTCGAGATTCATGTTCGTTTCCGCGGAATTATCGGAACTATCGAAAAAATTTCCGCAGGTAATCATTAGCGTCAACAGCATTTAATCACGTTGCCTAACTATAATATTGTGAATATAATTATCAGACTATCCATTTGTTTCCTTCGGGAGGTACAAGTTTTATAACCGACACACTATTTTAATAAAGTTGTCAATTCAAATAAATATTTAAATACGTGTTTTTTATCACCGTTTACAATGGCTTTGGGGGTTTTCTATGGAGGAATCTGAAGATGACCGTGGGGATTCACATTATTGCCGATCTCTATGGTGTAGATGAGGAACTTATTTCTACTTCTGAAAAGGTAAGCAGGTTGATAGAGGATGCAGTGAGGGTCGGGAGACTTTCGAAGATATCGTCCGATTATTACCAGTTCCAGCCCAGGGGCGTGAGCGGGATTGTACTTTTAGCGGAGTCGCATCTGTCGTTCCACACATGGCCGGAACATGGGCTGGTCACGCTTGACATATACACATGCGGTGACCCATCTCATGCTGATGATGCTTTCAACTACCTTGTAAGGAATCTTTCGCCCACCTCGATCGAGTATAAGAAGCTCACTCGCGGCAACCAGATCGAAGAGGACGTGAAAATTCCGGCAGCGGAACACATAATAGTTCAATGAGGGCTACAGGAAGCAGGTCAAAGTTCCTCTGGCCCGTCGTCGTTGCATTCGCTTCTTCCCTCACGTTTTTAGGATTTGAGTATTTTTCCTTTCTCCTGCCATTATCAATAGTAGCGGGCGCATATGGCCTTTATCTGGGATCAGATATGATCGTGGATCAATCCAGCCTGATAAGTGCAAGGATTGGCCTTTCCAGGAAGAAGGAGGGTTTCCTCCTGCTCTCCATCGCAGCCATAGCAGACGAGATTTTCCTGACCATAATCGCGGCATCCCTGGGTTTCGGGGACATAAGCTTCGGCGCTGTCCAGGGTTCGAACGATTTTACCCTCGCATCTGTTATAGTCATGATACCACTCTTTGGAATGACCGTCAAGATCCGGCATTTCGGCAAGGATATCGCCTTTCTTCTTGGATCCGCTATCGTGGTGATCCTGCTTTCTTATGCATTCTCAGTAATTCCCGTTTACATTGCACCGTTGTTCTTTGCAATATTTATTGCATATATCATGATCCTGGCTTCCTCAAAACAGGAAGATCCTGTGGAACCAACCCATGAAGAGAGATTCTCGATTCCGGCGCTGGCGATTTCTGCAGTATTACTGTTTGTGAGTTCGTTCGCACTCGTCATTTATGCCGACTTCGTATCGACTTTCTTTCATATAACAGGATTCCTTGGCGGATTTCTTCTTACTGGATTGACGGGATCTATACCTGAGATTTTCATAATATTCATAACTGCAAGAAAGGCAAAGGTAGTCCAGTCGCTCTCGGTCCTGATAGGGAGCACTGTCTACAAACTGACCCTGGTCCTGGGAGTTGTTTCTCTTTTCGGCAACCTTACCTTCGAATTCTCGAAGTGGAGCAGTTACCTCCTCATTCTTATGATCCTGCTGCTGGTCGCAGTTACGTTGATTGCGGTGAAAAAATATTATGCTCCGCTGCTGGCTGCGATAATAGTTGCCGCATCAGCCCTGCTGTATGTATTCGCCTAGGCCCTTGTTCCCCAGAAGATATTCTCCTTCCTCTTGATGCGTATTATTTCTTCCAGTGTTTCCATGATCGATGGATCGAGATTGTTCTTTCTAAGCTCACGGACAACGCTCTCTGGTACGTCCACGTATAGTACCTCATCAGGATGAATCTGCCTGTTCAGCGTAACACCGTCAATGGCGACTGCCACTTCGCAGGGAGCATCCGCCGATTGCCTGCTCACCTCGCCTTCCCTGATGCTCTTGACCGTGCCGCCGAATTTCCCGTCCTCCTTGATCAGCGTATCACCGACCTTTATCCTTCCTGTATAGACCTTCACGCCGACAATCACGGGCTTGGTTGCCCTGAAGATGTATTCCGGCATAATCGAGATCCTGGATGGGATCGGCATGCTCTTCAGCGTGCTCTCCTCCATTGAGTTCTTCCTTCCGGTGATTGCATTTTCCAGATCCTGAACGATGGAGTAGATTATGTTTCCAGCTATTACGCTGGCATCGTAGCTCATCATTTCCTCGCGTGCATCCGGCATAATGGAAACATTGAATCCTGCAATAACACGATCCATCGGGTTGTTTATCGTGGACACGTTTATCAGGTCCTTCTTCGTGATATCACCGATGCTCGCGGATCTGATCTTTATCCCCCTCTGCTGCACTTCGTAGGCAAATGCTTCCAGTGAACCCAGGGCATCAGCCTTAAGCGTAATGCCATCCTGTGTGGTCTCGATGTGCGGCTGTGACTCCGCAATGATCTCTGCGAACGCATTTTCAATTTCGGAGTCACCTTTGATGCCAATGACCGGAGATCCCGGGATTACGTCGAGTTTGTCGGTTATAAGCAAGCGGGTGGCAGCAGCTGCGGAAATCCTCTCCTTCTCCTCGAGGTCCTTCCCCCTGCTGCTCCTGTTCACGAATATGGCCTTTATCCTGGTAACAGCAGGGCCGGTCCTGGTGTTCAGTGCTATCCTGCAGGTTCTATTAAGCCTCCCCTGATACAGGACGAGATCCAGCATCGTGCCAATAGATTCCTCCTTCTTCACCTCGATGATTGTACCCCTTGCCTGTGCATCTTCCTTTAACGTTATTTCCGATTCGAGGAACCTCTGCGCAAGTCCAGTTATAACGAACGTTGCATCGAGGATGCCGACCTTGCTCTTCGCACTGGCGGGAACAATGGCAACCGTCTTTGAGAAATCGGTGATGCGATCATACCGATCCGCGGTGAATCCGGCATCGTAAAGCTGCCCGACGAGCTTGTAGAAGCGCTTGTCAAATTCATCGAGGTATTCCTGCCTCTGAATCTTTATGAACTCGCCGAATGTCGTGTTCTTAGCCTCGATCGCATAGGGAACGAGATCGATCTTGTTGGCAACAATTATGAATGGTGTCCTGAATTTCTTGAGCGTATTGACAGACTCAAGAGTCTGCGGCATGATCCCCTCGTTCATGTCAATTACGAGAATTGCGATGTCTGCCAGTGCGCCTCCTCTTGCCCTCATGTTTGAGAATGCAACATGTCCGGGCGTATCGACGAATAACAGTCCGGGAACCCTGAGCTTGCTCATTGACGGGAATGCTTTCGCCACTCGTTCGAGTCTCGCTATCGGTATATCCGTTGCGCCGATCCTCTGTGTAATGCCTCCCGCTTCGGAGGCTGCGACAGTTGTACCCCTGACTGCGTCTAGAAAAGTAGTTTTTCCATGGTCAACATGACCAAGGACGCAGATGATTGGCTGCCTGAGGGGTCTGTTTTCCATTTCGTTGCCGTCAAATTAGGCCTTCATCTCCATACTCAAAGGATAGTATCTCTTCATGATTGAAAAATATAGCTACTTCCTTTTCATACGACTCCTGCGAATCCGACGCATGAACTATGTTCATCTGGATACTGTTTGCAAAGTCACCCCTGATTGTTCCGGGAACTGCCTTTGATCCATCGGTGGATCCAGCCATCCCACGCACAACGGAGATCACGGATCTCCCCTCGAGTACCATGGCGATAATAGGATCCGATGTTATGTAACTTACAAGATCGTTGAAGAATGGCTTGTCCCTGTGCACTGCATAATGAGTTTCAGCTTTTTTTGTGTCAAGTTTCAACAGCTTGAGACCGAGAATTTTCAGCCCCTTGTGCTCGAATCTGGAAATAATTTCACCGGAAAGGCGTCTCTTGATGCCGTCCGGCTTTATCAAAACAAGTGTGCGTTCCATGTTTTCACGGGTTCTTGGTGGTCTTGTGCTTCATGTTCTTGATGTTTCTGAATTCATTGGTCCACCTGATCTTCCTTGGGATCCGGTGAAGGTGAAGCATGTTTACCCTGCATTTCCTGCTGCAGAAGAACAGGTAAGCACCGTCTCTCCTTATGAACATGACACCGGTACCCGGTTCTATCTGTGTTCCGCAAAATGTACAGTTTCTTAGTTGCATAAATCACCTGATTGATAGTTTCTTTGCCTCTCTTGCGGTTTCCCTCAGCATGACCACGTCTCCGATCCTTACCGGGCCCAGAACGTTTCTTGCGATAATCCTGCCCTGGTCTCGTCCGGAAAGAACGCGTACCTTGACCGTAGTAGCCTCACCAGCCATGCCCGTTCGGCCCATCAGTTCAAGAACTTCTGCCGGTGTTGCGTCGTCTGCCATTCAGATCACTTCTTGATGGTTGTAATTTCTTCGGTGATCTTCTTGTAGAGATCCTCGCTCTTGCCAAAGTCCGTTATCGAGATGGATGCAGCTGAAGCGATTCCAACACGCTTTCCAAGCTCGGCCCTGCTCTTGACATAGGCAAATGGAACCTTGCGCTCGTCGCACAGCATTGGCAGATAATAGACGACCTCAGGCGGATTGACATCCTCTGAGATGACAACTATCTTGCTTTCCCCTCTCTCAATAGACTTTATCACTTCGTTGGTTCCTTTCTTAATCTTTCCGTTCCTGTAAGAATTTTCAACTAGATCCAGAAGAGATTTCTGTAAACCATCGGGAGTCTCGAATTTCACATACGTATTTTTATCCATAATTAATCCTCCTTCATTAAGGCATTCGGTAAGGCCAAGACTCTATTTATATTTTCAGGCCTCTCCCAGTGCCTGCCTTATTTCATTCCTGACGGTATCCGAGGGCTGCAGCATTGGCGCCCTGTATCCTCCCTGTATGCCCATTTTCTCATAGAAGGCATAGTAGTAACCGCTAGGAAAATTGGCTGCGTTGATCGATCTCATAAGCTTGTCCACTTTCATCTGTGTTTCCTGTGCTTTTTCCACCTCTCCCCGGCGGTATTCCTGGTAAACCTGCACGATCAGGGGGTTAAAGTTTGAAAGTCCGCATACGCCGCCGTCTGCGCCAAGTGCCAGAGAAGGAAGCAGGAGATCATCCTGCCCGTTGAATATCGAGAAGTTTTTTCCGGAAAACGGAATGAGCTTGGAAAAATACCGCATATCACCGGATGATTCCTTCAGACCCACGACGTGCGAGTATTCATCTTTCAGCTTCGCTATGACATCAACGGGAATAAATTCACCAGAGAGCTGCGGGATGTTGTAAATGAAGAAGTCCTTATCCACCTTGTCCAGGACTAAGGAGAAGTGCCTGTATATCTCGTCATGAGATGGGTGGATGTAATAAGTCGGCATCAGTACAAGAACGTCACATCCGATATCGGCTGCGTTCCTGCCAAGCTTGATTGCTTCCTCGGTATTGGATGAACCAATGCCCGCAAACACCTTCAGGTCTCCCTTGACATCATTTACATGCTGCAGGAAGTTCACGCGCTCCTCGGAAAACATATACGGGAAGAGTCCCGTCGATCCAAGGGGGAAAAGTCCCGTTACGCCGATACTTTTCAAATATTCCACAAGGCTATCAGTCGCTTCAAGGTCAACGGATTCATCCTGCTTGAATGGTGTCAGCATCGGGGTGATTATACCATCATACTTCATGACAGTACAGTGAGTAAAGAATGAAATAATTAACTGTTACTCTTCTGGAAAGAGATCAGGTCGAGGAATCCTTCTGGAACCCTATGTGCGTTGACTTCATCGCTTTCACATAGTCACCGGGAATGCCCATCATGACCAACGAATCCCAGTTCGCAATGACGCCCCGTGTGATCGCAAGTTCAACCAGTTCTGGTATAGGTATGTACCTGGACCCGGGTGCCATCACGGTCCCGAGAACCCATGGAGGGGTATCGAAGTAGGAGGAGAATCTCCCGGGAATAATGTCGACAAGAGCCTTAAAAAGGATCTGCGAAACCCTCTCGTTGTAATACCACTTCTTGACTGGGCTCATGATGAAACCGCGCTTCGGTGCATACGTTTTCCATGTCAGACCGTACATTTCCTCTTCTCCTAAGTAGACGGCGGTATCGCCAAAGTTGTCAACGAACGTCTTTGGAGGAAGTTCCTCGTTGCCGGTGACGGAGTTAAGAATCCTGACACCCAGCTTGTAGTTGTTTGCCTGCATGTACCTTGCTATAAGATGCTCAAGTTCCTCTGCCTCGTCAACCGTAATTTGTAGGTCATTTTCAAGCTGCTCTGATATTGCGGAATACTCTTCCATCGATGCATTGAGTATTATTTTCAGATAATAGTTGAACCTGTCTCCCACCATGCAAATCGTCTGACATCTAATGCGTATTGGTGTATATAAACTTACGTCAGAAACCGCCGAATTCTGCACAATGTTGAGAGGGTAATACTCAGAGAATTATTCCCGGGTTCCATGGATGCAGATAATGTTTTTCATTATATTTGCTGGGAGGCATTGAAAAACGGGTTCTCCTTTTGCTGCCGATATGCATCGGACAGGCAGGGAAGACCGGTTGTCCATTTTTCAGCAAGTCTGACAACTTCGATAAATCGTAGACAACAGATTTTTAACACTTATGGCAATGTACAGACATGGCATACAAACCTGATTTTGTCTGGATGGACGGGAAGACCATAGAATTTGAAAAAGCTAATGTTAGCATCCTTACACATGCTCTGCATTACGGCACAGGGATTTTCGAGGGTATCAGATCCTACAAGACCGATGACGGCGTGGCCATCTTCAGGCTTGACGATCACATCAAGCGTTTCTTCCAGTCCGCCAACATTTACAGGATGGAACTGGGCTATACTGCAGATCAGCTGAAGGAAGCCCTTATTTCCATGATTCTCAAGAACAAGAATACGGACTCCTACATCAGGCCACTTGCGTTCTACGCCAACCAGAGGCTTGGGCTTCATCCGAACGAGCCGAGAATATCAGTTGCAATCATAACAACCAAGCTGGATCTATATCTGGGAAAGACAGAGGAAGGCATAAGAGTCAAGATTTCCCCATGGAGGAAGATAGATTCGACTGCAATCCCTTCAATGGCCAAGGGAACCGGCCAGTACATAAGCTCCTATCTTTCGTCGCATGATGCAAAGATGGACGGGTATAATGAGGCCGTCCTGCTGGACAAATCCGGTTTCGTTGCAGAAGGTCCTGGGGAGAACATATTCTCTGTCAAGGACGGAAGGATATTCACGCCTTCCCTTGAAAGCCCCATTCTCGCAGGCATAACAAGAGACTCCATCATAAAGATGTTTGAGCATGAAAACCCCGTTATCGAGAAAAGGATCGGATTGAGCGAACTGCTCACATCGGATGAAGCTTTCTTCGCAGGCACTGCGGCAGAGATTACGCCGATCTCCGAGATTAGCGGGTACAAGCTTACATCTGCAAAGAAAGGAAGTATTTCTGAAACAGTGAAGGAAAGATACTTCAACGTCGTCCGGGGAAAAGATCCAAAGTACAGGCACTGGTTAACGTTTGTTGATTGATCATGACAGATCCGAAGATTTCGCTCTCTAGATACGTGGAAAGTGTTAAACAGTTACCGGAAGTACTGGACTCCGGCGAAACTTTCTCCCTATCTGATGGATCCCGGAAAAATTATTCCGTCTGCCCACTGTCGTTGGCACAGCTGAGCTCGATGCTGCCCGGAGGAAAGGCAGCTTTATCAGGTATATTCCCTGAAATGGGATCCAAGTTGAATGCCGGAATTGAATTGTGCGATCCTGCATCGATGAAAATTGCTTCAGGCCCGAAAGATACAATACCTGATGAAATGACAAGGGAAGACCTGATCAAGCTGACTGTTTATTCAATAGCGGAGAAAATATGCGATGCCGGGAATGTGGCAGCGAGAGTCGACGATGTTATATTTCAACTCAAAAACGGAGCCGGTATACCAGATGACTTCATGCCTCAGTGCATGATGGAAGTGGTTGAGGGCAGATCGTTATCCGATCCAGCGGCGTTATTGAGCGATCTCCAGCCATCTTTTTCCAGCGGGGTCATTTTCCCATTGTTTCGAATAGCCTGGAATGATGTGCTGTCCGTAGGTTTTCTTTCCTGTTATCGGGATGCTTTCCTGAATCCGCAAAGGATCGGCGGAGTAGATCTTGTTCAGGCTGTCAGGAATGAGTTCATATCGTTCACGCAGGATCCTGCCTATAATGAATTTGTGGCCGGCCGGACACTGAGATCGGTTGTTTATAGCATGGAAAAGAAGAAGAGCAGGGTTATAGGCAGGCCTCTTTTTGATGCTTACAAGATCCAAGCGCTAATGAAAATCGGACTTATTTCTGAGGTCGGTGGAGTTTATACTGTGCAGGACAGATATACGCTCCTCGATGTAAAGAAGCTTGCATCTGACTACGAGGCAAGGAATCACCTTATCGCGTCTGAGTGGAAGCAGAAGAAAATCCGTCTTAGCAACTGAACGGATCTTCAAGTCAGAATAATCTTGGTTTGCAGGTAGTGTTATATGTCTCTATTCACATGAGGTACTGCTTGAAAAAAATCTGTAGGACATGTAGCGGAAGGAAAGTTCTTGGGGAAGGGGATTATGTTGTATGCCTTGACTGCCTTGGAACCGGCTACCAGAAACGCAGCAGATCAAGGGCCTTGCGCGAACCCGGCAGAGGAAAAATAATGCTTTTTGTCATGGTACTTTTACTTTTCTCAGCATTGATTTCGGCGGGCCAGTTAAGATTCAGGATGCTGTTCATGATGATCCTTCTTTCATGCTGGGGTGGAATTTTCTTTGCATGTGTTCGCGTTTCACGTTTCTTTTCGTTCCTGGCCCGTAAATTCATTGGTACGCCGGAGAATGCATGATTTGCATCTGCCAGAATGCATAAAATTATATCCAATTTACCTTATTCTGGGTTATGGAGTTTCCTGAAACCTTCGTAAAGGACCTGTTCAAGCTTGCACTTGTTGTTGTGACCCTCTCTGCAGCGATCTACCTTTTCAAGCTTGCAACATCTGCTTATGAGGCAAGTGCCCTTAACTATTCAATCGGCATTATAATTCTTGGGACAATTTATTTTGTACTTGGGGCCGGCTTCATCGTATTCGGAGTTATAATTGCCCTGAACCTGCTTGGCCAGAAAATACACATATCATAGAACCAGGGAGGATAAAATAGCCTGATATATCAGGAATAAGAATGATGAATCATCAAGTGGTTGCAGTTTTGGGAATTTAAAGTGAACATTTCATGCACCATTGAACCGGTGACAAACGGAAAGAAACTGCCAAAGCAGTACTTCATGTTCCTTATCATGGCAGTGTTACTGGTGCTAAATGGTTTCAGGAACAGGCATGATCTTAAGAAGGATCAGAAAAAAGAAACCCAGGAGTAGGTTTACTCCAGCCCCATGCTATTTATCAATTTTCCAGAATGACCGTCGATAACAAGCACAACCTTCTTGCCGGATGAATCGAACTTTGCGAACCAGACGGGAACATGCATCAGCTCCGGATCTGAAATGTCAACATCAGTGGTTATGCTCCTGACGCTATGATGCTGCTGATGCACCTTCTGAGACTGCACCTGATCAACGTTGGTCTTGGCTTCATACTTCGCAGAATCCTCTCCAACGTCGCCGTTCAGGACCTTGATGCCCTTCTGTAGCTTGGATGCATCAAATATGACCCTATCCTTCAGGTCGAAGGCATAATTCCTTGGCTGATAATCCAGCAGCCCCTTGACCGCGACAACCGGGTAGTTGTAGTTCTGGTCCAGGGAATAGGCACGGATCGAGCTGCCTCCGCCTCCAAAGCCGCCCATCATCATTCCTCCCATCATGGTCCCCTCGAGAAGACCTCCACCAAATCCTGATCTGCCTCCTCCCATTGCACCGCCAAGGAGACCTGCGAGTATTGCAGTGCCTGCAACCTTTTCCACCTCAACTCCTGTATCAACCGCAGTGTATTTTGTACGGGCGGAAACAGGCACGATCCAGTAAGGAACTACGCTGAGTATGACGCCCTCGTTCTTTGATTTCTCCTCAAGATGCCTGTGGAGCAACCCTCTGTCCATGTACCCTTTTATGACCTGAAGAACCTTGTCCTCGCTGTCAAGCACCAGGGGGAGCATGGTGTTCGACTCAATGCTCTTCCATCCCTCGTTTGCAAGCGAAATGCTGGCCCCGCAGTATTCACAGGTTATCAGCATCTCACCGATCTGGGGCTTTATCGGTGCCCCGCATCCGGGACATTTCAGCTCCGTTACGCCTGAGGCAGCGATTACTCCCTGCGTCGCAGTAGCAGGAGAACTTGAAGGAGCCTGGGGAGTGCCTGCTGAAGAAACCTGCTTGGCTCCACACTTTGGACAGAAAACCGAATCGTCTGGAATGCTTGCTCCACATTTATTACAGTACATTTTAACACCTAAAGCTGCTTGCCGCAGTTCGGGCAGAACTTAGCATTAGAAGAAACTTCCGTTCCGCATGAAGGGCACTTCTTTGTTGCAGATTGTGACATGTCGTTTCCGCAGTTTGGGCAGAACTTGGTTCCAACCGGAACCTGCGTGCCACATTTCGGGCATTTTACTGTTGCAGGTGACATTGATGCACCGCAGTTGGGACAGAACGCAGCATTCGCGGGAACCATTGAACCGCACTTAGGGCATGCTTTAGTAGGCTGCTGCTGCATCCCGCCCATCATCTGCCCGGACATGCCGTATCCCATTCCCATGCCTGCACCAAGGCCAACGCCGAGGCCGGCCCCTGCGCCTGCAACACCGGTCGGATTCTTTGCAGCATCAACCATGGCCTGGCCAGCCTGGTACTGGATATAGTTTACGCCCAGGACAGACATGTCGGACCGGGTATCGATAGCTTTCTGGACCTCTTCCGGAAGCGAAATATTGATTCCCTGCATCTTGTTTATCTCAACTCCATACTGGCGGAAATGATCCGGAGAAAGCCCAAGGACACCCTGTTCTATCGTTGTAAGGTTGGCCGCGAGGTCTGTCACCTTAAGACCTTTTTCCTTCATCTGGCCGAGCACCGTATAAAGGAGGACAACTATCTGCTCCCTGAGGCGGTCCTCCACTTCCTGTGATGTCTCGACGTTAAATGTGCCGACAAACTGCGCGATGAAGTTTGCCGGATCAGAGATACGCCACCTGTAGTCCCCGAACACCTTGAGGTTTATCACACCGAACGTTGGGTCTGCAAACTGGTATGGCTCAGGGCTCCCGAACTTTCCGTCCAGGAACCTTTTCTGCAGGTAGTATACTTCTGCCTGCTGCTGAACACCGGAAAAGAACTTGAGCAGCTTTCCAACGACGGGTGCATTGAAGTCTGTAAGCGCATACCTGTTTGGCTGGTCAAAGTATGTCAACAC
>DAHXNF010000011.1 GCA_027366585.1 Thermoplasmatales archaeon
ACGGTAAGGGACATAACTTCAGGTTCCTGCTGAAGAATGCATTCCCGTATGGAATGCTTGCATCCCAGATAATGTATAAGGGATCATGGGAAGGACTGCCTGTAATTGAGCTGACAAGAAAAGAGACAAGGAACACAACAATGGAATGCTCGAAATGTGGGTCAATGACCCGAATAGAGCATGACAGGATCCTGAAGTGTGATTCCTGCGGTCTCGAAATCGATCGAGACGTGAATGCATGCATAAACATTGCACGCAGGGTTCGGGCAAGGCTGATACGAGCCCTTAATGGCCTGCCAGGTGAAGCTGTGAAGCAGTCAAAAGATGTGGAGCAGATGGCAGGAAGTCAAATATCAACGAAAATTTGACAAAGCCTGGTAATCTGCCCTGCACCTCCTAAAGGCATTCACTTTTAATATTGTAGAATTAGTCGGCATAAGACAATCATAAGGCAATTTGAAGTTGTTTTCAGACCGGTTATCATAATAGGAAACCTGCTCTAAGAAAAGGGTCCTCCCGGGCCACAGGAATCATACAAAAATTAATAAGTCACGTTTTAATGTGTGAGTGATCTGCTATCAGAATTGCTTATGTTTGAAAGGTATTCTTAGATGACTATTAAAAATGAAGGAAAATTGGTTTTTCCCGGGGACAATATTGGCAACGTGGAAGAATATCTTCCAGGCGATAATGTTACTGAGGAATCCGGCAAGCTAATCGCCCTAAAGGTTGGAAGCGTTTCTGAAGACCCCAGGGATTTGAGGGTATCAGTTAATACTGCAAAGAAAAAGTTGGTTCCAAGGCCAGAGGACATCGTATATGGCCAGATTATAAAAGGTGACAAAGGACGTTTCACTGTTGCTATCGGCGCTTTCAGGCCGAGACACTCCAAGGAAATATATACGACGAAGCTGGAATCAACACTTAAGATCGAAAGCAGGAGAGATGAAGTTTCTTCTCCAGTCAGGGTGGGTGACTACATTCGTGGAAAGCTTTTCCTCTCCAGGTACGGAATGGATCTCAGCATCAGCGGACCAAACCTGGGTGTATTGCTTGCGAAATGTCAGAGATGCAGGCAGGAACTAGTGCTTGAAAATGGCACATTGAAATGCAAGAATTGCGATCTAACTGAGCATAGGAAGATCGCAGAAGATTACGGGAAGATTGATCTGAATGGTAAAGAATTTTAAAGCCGGTGGCGATGAAAGTACGGTGAAGGTTGAGAAGCTCAAGAGCGAACTCTCCCTGATGAAAAAGGAAATCGAGGACATGAAGGAAATACTTCGGGGACTGATCCAGGTGGTAATGAGCAGGGACGGTCCACTTGACGAGGACGAATACAACTGAGGATGATTTAAATGATAATGCCGGCTAAAATGCTAGAAGAAACATTAAACAAAAAGGTTGCACTGCTACTCAAGGACAACAGAATACTGGAAGGGGCTCTTGTTGGATACGATGACTACATGAACCTTGTTCTGGATGATGCACAGGAGAAATCCCAGGATGTCAACAAGAAACTCGGTGTCGTCATAGTTCGTGGAAGCAACGTGGTTCGGATCGTACCGCTGTAATCAATCAAATGGAATGTTTTATTGTTTGCTAAGGGATCGAGCGTCTTACGGATCACAAGATTATATGATCAACCATTTTTCCAGAAGTTTTGCCTGGGCCAGTTATGATTTAACGATCCGGTGAACCTAAGATAGCGAATTAACAATATCTGCTACCTGTGTTGTGCCGGTTGATACTCCGGTTCCAAGGCTAGGATTTGATTCAAGTGTTTGATAAGAGAAACTTTGCAGCGGTATTGGATCAATCCAGCCTCCATTGATCAATACAGTGCCCTTGGGTCCAGTAAAAACGGTTATTGTGTTTATATGAGCAGGATTTCCAAGATAGGCAGACGCCTTGCTATATCCAGTAGCAGGTACAACGGTCGTGAAATCTTTCACTATATTATAAATTGGTGCAGGAAGGTTATCAGCCCGCAGTTCACTGAGTGCAACTGTGATCGCGTTTGAATTGTTAATGTTTACGACAGGAGAATTGATAGACTGCGTCATATACTCATTGTACAGATAATACGTATACAGGTTTATGGTGATCCCATTCACGCCGGTAACAGAAATCAGATTATCATTAAATAAGAGTCCTGGAATGCTTGCCAGTCGTCCCTCGTTCGGATCTGAAGAATGACCAGTAACGCTCGACGAAATAGAGCTAAAACCATTCAGGTAGTTGTATAGCCCCCAGGAGTTTGCGGCCCCATATGGACAACCTTGCCACGTCACGAAATAAATGTTAACAGTATTTGACGGTGCATAATCAGAGCTATTCACTGTGTAATCAGTTCCGAAATCAGAAAAGGGAATGTTCGAGGGAAGCTGGTAAGCATTTGATTTTAAAAATGGCAGATGCACCAGGTTGAAGGCAAAGACAGCTATCACTATTACGACTACGATTATAACAGCAAACACCTTGAAGTGGTTCTTTAAGAAGGTCACTGGGTATGCCGGTGCATTTCTCCTCTCTTCCTGAACCTTCTGGGCCTTGATCTGTGCTTTCCTGTTGCTACGCCTACTCATACCGCACAACCTATGAAATTTCACATAATAACCTTTTCTCAGTTGCACATTGTGCAGCATTGAGGGTTATTAAGAAAGATATAGCACTCGCACAATTTCTTTCCCAGGATAGAAATTGAACAACCAATCATAAAAGTGAAAAGCAAATAAAGCAGAGGGAGGCCGGGACCGGGAATTGAACCCGGGTCCGGGGATCCACAGTCCCCAAGGATATCCACTACCCCATCCCGGCCATGCAAGGACGGAATAATGGCTTGCTTAATTAGGTTTTTTTGCCTGATCCTTGACTCGAAGAGCAAGCATGATTGCCTCTATTTCCCGAGCTTCTTCCCTATGGTGGGAATATATCCGGGGGACGCTTATCAAAACCTTCGCTCGCAGGAACACGTCCCCGATTGCTTTATAGTACTTTTCAACGTACTCCCTGGTCTTCATGTTGTGTATCGCATAAATCGTTGACCCATAGGTCGCGGCTGTTTCAATGAAGGGAAGATCAGCATGTTTCCTTACCGATCCGAACGGAGGATTCATGATCACAGTGTCTACTTTGAGATTGAATTCTGTTACTTCTGCATTCAGGATAGAAATAGGAAGACGCATACAATTGATCTCGCATAGCCTGGTCATTTCAAGATCAGAGTCTATTGCAAAAACATGCTTTGCGCCCATGATAGCCGCCGCGTATGCAAGAACGCCATTTCCGCATCCTAGATCGGCGACTGTTTTTCCTTCTATGTCACCATACTGATATGCCTGATAAATTAGCATGGAAGCGACATGTGGGTCCGTGAGATACTGTTCCAGATCATTGTTGTAACTTGTTGGATAGGAGAGACCCTGAATCATCATCTCGAGCTTCTTCCTGCTCGGATATTCCTTATTGGTGATTTTCGACACTGAGATCTACAATTTCCTTAGCCCTCTTCATGGATTCAACACTGCCCATACCCCGCTGCATGAATATTTTCTGGATTTTGCGCATTGCACGCTGCCTCTTCCATGTTCCCCGCTCATGCGTAGCCATCACAACGTAAGCTGCGATCTCTCTGTCCACATTAATTCCAAAGCGCTCTCGTAACTTAATCTGCCAGACCGGAATAAGAACGCTTGGCAGTTCCCTCAAAGATTCAGAAGCCCTCTTCTCACGGATGGTCTCCTGCAGGTTCCTGCCTTTTCTTTCCTTGTCAGTCATTATCATATAAGAACATAGTTCCTAATAACTTTTTTTCATGCCATCCACATTCAGCACATTAATTCTAAAGTTTTTCATGCGATACATTTGTTTATTATCGCAAGTGGCAATTCACTTCTGTGGAGAAGGAAGACTCTGGCCCTGAAGCAGCAGATGCGGAGGGCATTCTCAGGTCCCTTGGGGTAAACGCAGAAAGCGGGTTGACAGAATTCGAAGCAACTCGTAGAATTCAGAGTTACGGACGCAATGTGATCCCCGAATCCAAGAAACATGGAATTCTCCAGATATTCTTGGATCAGGTCAAGGAACCGCTGATATTTGTCCTGATAGTTATAGGCATAGTATACTTCTTGATAGGAACATCAGTTGAAGCATTAACAGTCATTGTTATAGTTTTTACCATAATCGTAATTGAAGTATATAACGTGAGAAAGGCGCAGATCTCAATACAGGCACTACATAACATGGTTTCTGCGAAGTCCTGGGTGTTGAGGGATGGCTCCCTGTTAGAAAAGCCCGCTAGCTTGATAGTTCCAGGTGATGTAGTGTACCTTAGAACTGGGAACAGGGTGCCTGCCGATGGTATTATCATAAATTCCTCTGGGTTGGAGATCGACGAATCTCCATTGACCGGAGAATCATATCCGGTGCACAAGATCAGCTATAAGGAAACTCATGGAGGCTCATCTGGTGCTAACATTCACAGAGTAGTTTCTGGAACACTTGTGTTGCAGGGTAATGGAAAATTCGCAGTAACAGCTACCGGGCTGAAAACTGAAATAGGGAAGATTTCTGAATCAGTCAAGAGCGATGAGGAACCCCCAACACCACTCGAAGTATCACTGAGTAAAACTGCTAAGCTCCTGATAATTATTGCAGTGTTCTTCAGCTTCTTAATACCACTTATCGGTTATGTGCACGGTAATTCACCGGACGAGATGATACTAACTGGTCTTTCAATGGCTTTTGCGACTGTGCCTGAAGAGATCCCAATATTGATTACTATTACCCTTGCAATCGGGGCTTATTCCCTGTCAAAGAAGAAAGCTATAGTCAAGGATCTTACTGCTGCCCAAACCCTTGGAAGCGTTACCGTTATTGCCAGCGATAAAACAGGAACTATCACCGAAAATACGATGCAGGTCAGTCACATTCTTGATGGTAGAGAATTATATGAGTCCAGTCAAAAGCCTAAGCTGAATTTCCTGAAATCTGCAGTACTTGCAACTGGGAGTATGGAGCTTGAACAGAGATTCTCCGAGGAATACAGGGATCCAATGGAGGTGTCTGTACTAAAATATTCAATTGATTCTGGGCTTGATACCCAGGAATTAAACAGGGAATACAAACCGGAGAGCCGGTTTGATTTTGACAGCAACATAAAAAGAGCAAGTTACATCTATTCGACAGCCAACGGTTGTTTTGCTTACACCAGTGGCGCTCCTGAAATCATTCTTTCTAGATGCACAAGGGTGTTGACCGGAGAATCTTTTGAAGAACCGAAATCTGAGCATTATTCTGAAATTGTGAGAGAAGCTGTAAACGAAGTTGCAAAACTCGGTGAAAGAAGCATCGCCATCGCATACAAAGGAGTCAAGGATTGCACAGTAGGGAGGGATGTCGCTGATAGCGATATGATATTCGTAGGAATGATAAGCTTCATTGATCCTCCAAGAAAAGGAGTAAAGGAAGCCGTGAAACTCTGCCAGGACGCTGGAATTAGAGTTATAATGATAACTGGAGATCATCCTGCGACTGCAGCAACAATTGGAGAAATGGTTGGCATAAAAAACGGTAATTTAATTCTCACCGGGGACCAGATCATGTCAATGTCTGATGATGGGCTTTCGCAAGCTGTAGAACAAACATCCATCTTTGCAAGGATAACCCATGATGAAAAGCTGCGGATCGTCAAAACCCTGCAAAAAAAAGGCGAGATCGTTGCGGTTACTGGTGATGGTGTCAATGACGCCCCTGCGTTAAGAGCTGCTGAGATTGGCATATCCATGGGAAAAAGAGGCACAGAAGCTGCCAAGGAAGCTTCAGATATGGTGTTGCAGGATGACAATTTCCATACCATTGCAGAGGCTGTTTTCGAAGGAAGAAAGATGCAGTACACACTTCAAAAGGGAATCAGGTACTATATCGCAGTGAAGATTTCTCTGATTTTAATTTTACTAGTCCCAATCATATTGATCATCCCCTTCCCTTTTATGCCAATTCAGATTATAATAATGGAGATGTTCATGGATGTTGGCGCACTCTGGGGATTTATATATGAACAGGAAGAATCCAGCATTCTTCATGCTGTGCCCAAGAAGGGGGGCGCAGATTTCATGGACAGATCAATGATCAGCTCCATTCTTGCGAGTGCACTGGGAGTATTTTTTGCAGTTACTTTCATATATCTTTACATCTACTATGGTGAGGCAGATGTCACTCAGGCGCAGACGGCAGCTTTTGCAACCTGGATTCTTTCTCAGGTAATCCTCGCCCAGAATCTTAGGACCGTGCGGGAACCCGTTTCACAAAGAGGCTTTTTTTCGAACCCGGTGATTCTGTTGTGGGGACTAATTATCGTGGGTTCACTTCTAGTCATAACTCTTTATGATCCACTGCATTCTATTATCGACACATCAACTATCGGATACGGGGACTGGGGTCTGATTATCCTGGCTTCTTTCCTGTCGAGTTCCTGGATTGAGTTCCGGAAGATCATAATCACGAGAAGAAAAAAGATAAAGAATGCGAAAGTCACGATTCAGTGACTAATCATCATTTCAGCATTTGATCAGTGAATATAATGGACACAATGCTAACCAGATAGGCGGTGGGGAAATTCCTTGCATACTTTTTGGTCACATCAATTAGAGATACGGATTTAGCTATCTTTCCCTTCGATTATCATAGATCTCCAATGCCTAGGATAAAATAATTGGTATAAATATATTAATATTTACGATTAACTTTTGTTTCATTGCCCGCGTGACCTGGATTTATGAAGGGTCAGGAGAATGGCTTTTGCTGTATGTAACCTATTCTCTGCCTGGTCAAAAACCACGCTCTTTGGGCCATCAATGACAGACGCAGATACTTCGAGACCTCTGTGGGCAGGTAGGCAGTGCATGAAAATGGCATTCTTATTGGCCTTTGCCATAAGGGAATCATTGATCTGGTACCCGGCAAATTGTTTCTCCTTCTCTTTCTTCTCGGCTTCTTCGCCCATCGATACCCAGACATCAGTGTAAACTGCATCCGCATTCGCTACGGCGTCTTCTGGCTGATCCAGGATCTCCACTGATGTGCTCTTCTTCTTTGCAAGGTCTTTGGATCTTTGCATTATGGAGGAATCAGGTTTGTGGCCCGGAGGGGCTGCTACGCTCACATTCATTCCCAGAATGGCAGCGCCTGCTATCAGTGAATTCGCCATGTTGTTTCCATCCCCAACGTAGGCCAGTTTTAGGGCCTGCAGCTTTCCAAACTTCTCTTTCATTGTCATGAAATCAGCAACTATCTGTACCGGGTGCTCCTTATTGTCAAGGGCATTTATCACCGGCACAGTTGCATTTCTCGCCAGCTCAGCCACGTTTTCGCTACTGTGTGCCCTG
The DNA here is from genome assembly GCA_027366585.1 of Thermoplasmatales archaeon. GTDB lineage: Archaea > Thermoplasmatota > Thermoplasmata > Thermoplasmatales > Thermoplasmataceae > UBA582. The sequence continues at coordinate 7,389 of DAHXNF010000011.1, forward strand.
TATGAAATGAAATCGACGAAGCGCGAAAGCACTCTTGCGGTATCTGCAACAGTCTCCCCTCTTCCTATCTGCATATCATTTGGATTCAGGTATATTGCATGTCCTCCGAGTTGCTCAATGGCAGTTTCCAGAGACACCCTGGTTCTTGTGCTCGGCTTTTCAAATATCATTCCCAGGATATGTCTTGAGAGCACAGGATCATAATCATATCGCCTCTTCTTGAGGCTGATTGCAAGATCGACTATATCCTCGAGATCATCCTTCATGTCAAAAGCAGAAAGCAAGTCCCTCTTCATGTTCATCACTTCAGGAGACCTGGAACGTCGTCAGGATAATCTGCTACCTTGACGCCTGCTTCCGTGAAAGCCTTTATCTTGGATTCCGCGGTGCCCACCCCGCGCTCGATTATTGCGCCGGCGTGTCCCATCCTCTTACCCTTGGGAGCGCTCCTTCCTGTAATGTATGCAACCACCTTCTTTCTCTTGTCCCCATGCTCAATTATGTATCTTGCGGCTTTCTCTTCGTTGTTCCCGCCAATTTCTCCAACCAGCACAATCCTCCTAGTCTCAGGATCCTCGTAGAAAAGTTTGAGAACGTCAATGAAGGTCATCCCGACAACAGGATCACCACCTAGGCCAATTACAGTGGTTTCTCCGAAACCGCTTTGTGTGATTGCATTCACAATCTCGTAGGTTAGAGTACCACTCCTTGAAGCGACTGCAACGTCCCCCTTACGGAAAATCTGGTTAGGCATTATCCCAATCTTGCAGACCCCTGGTCTTGTAACACCGGGCCCGTTTGGTCCAAGGAGCCTTATTCCCCTTACATTAGTCTGGTGGAATATCTCGAGCGTGTCATGGAATGGAACGTGTTCAGTCAGGATGTAGATGAGCTTTATACCTGCGTCAATTGCCTCATAAGCAGCATCCTTCACATACGGAGCAGGGACTGAAATCATTGTGGCATTTGCACCAGTACTCATGGCATCCATGACGCTATCGAACACAGGTATCCCGTTATGCTGTGTCCCCTTTTTGCCTGGAGACACGCCGGCCACAACTTTTGTGCCAAATTTAATCATTTCTCCTGCGTGGAAAGATCCCTGATGTCCTGTGATCCCCTGAACTACAACCTTAGTGTTCTCGTCAACTATGTATCCCATTTAATTCACCTTCACGTAGCTAACTACTTTCTCAATTGCCTTCATCATCTCTGAAAATGCGTCAATGCCGTTATCGGTCAGTATCTTCCTGCCCTCGTCTTCCCTAACTCCGCTAAGCCTTACTACCATCGGCTGCTTGATGTTGTATGTCTTCTTAGCCTCAACGATACCCGCAGCTACGGTGTCACACTTCGTAACACCGCCAAAGATGTTCACTAGTATGGCAGTCGGTTTTGCTTTCAGTACGAGATCAAAGGCATTTACAACGATCTCGGTGGAATCGGTGCCTCCAAGATCCAGGAAGTTTCTCGGCTTACCATTATGAAGCGTAAGTGCATCCAGTGTGGCCATAGTCAGGCCAGCGCCGTTTGCAATCACTCCAATTTTGCCGTCGAGTTCAACGAAAGAATATCCCTTCTCGTTCGCCTCTCTTTCAAGCGGCGTCTTTTCCGGATCCTCATTATTCAGATCCTTGTGCCTGAATAGCGAATCGTTATCTACCACTACTTTCGAATCTGCTGCAACCAGTTTTCCATCTCCCGTCAGCACTAGAGGATTTACCTCGACAAGTTCACAGTCATACTCAATGAAGAGCGCGTACATCTGCTGCAAAATCTTCGAAAACTGTGCAGACAAATCCCTGTCAAATCCCATGAAGGAACTTGCCTCTTTCCCAAGAAAAGCTGAGTAACCAAGTAGCGGATCCAGGTTTTTCCTGAAAATTTTGTCATCCGGAACCGTTTCGATCTCGACCCCTCCGCTCGGGCTTGTGATTATTACGGGCTTTCTTTCTGTCCTGTTGAGTGCTATGCTGATGTAAAACTCTTTCTTGATATCAAGCATTTCTTCGATCAGGAGTTGCTTAACGGTGTAATCACGGATCTTTGCTCCCAGAAGGTCCTTGACCGCAGGCACAAGTTCCTCTGGTTTTCTTGCAAATTTTATTCCGCCAGATTTTCCTCTGCCGCCCAGAAGGATCTGCGACTTCACTACGACTGGGTGCTCAAATTTCTTAAGCTTGTCTATGCTATCAACAACGTAACCACCAGGAACTGGTATGTTATATCTGCTGAAAAGCTGCTTTCCCTGATATTCGTATAGATTCAATAAATCACCGCTGCGACATCTTTGAAAAGCATAATAATCTTATCAGGAAACATGCAGCGTGTTCGTGCAAAGAAAAAAAATGGAAAAAAACAAAAAATGGAATAAGGTGGTTTAAAAAGTGTTATACATCTCAGTAGGGAGGCATTCCACCCATGCCGCCCATGCCACCCATACCGCCAGCTGGAGGCTCTCCGCCGCCCGTCTTTTTGCTGGCAATTACGTCATCTATCCTGAGTATCATGGTGGCAACTTCAAGAGCGCCCTCGAAAGCGTGCTTCTTTACCCTTAGCGGATCGTAAACGCCCCGTTTTATCGAGTCGCTGACCTTGTTTTCAACAACGTCAATGCCATGATTTTTGTTTCCTTTCTCATGCTCCGACTTCAGCTTGATAAGCGTGTCGATTGGGTCCATTCCTGCATTCTCCGCCAGGGTCCTAGGTATAACTTCCAGCGCCCTTGCAAATGCCTCAATTGCCAGCTGTTCCCTTCCGCCTACCTTGTTAGCAAAGGATCTGACTTTCATGGCGAGCTCAGCCTCAATGGCTCCTCCGCCCGGGAGTACCTTTGAATCTTCCTTGGTTATTGCAACTACCCTGATCGCATCATTCAGGCTCCTCTCAATCTCTGAAACGACATGTTCCGTTGCTCCCCTTATCAGGATGCTAACAGCCTTTGGATTTGCGCAGCCCGTTACAAAAGTCATCCTGTCATCGCCTATCTTCCGCTCTTCCACCTGTTCTGCCTTTCCAAGCGTAGCTTCGGTAAGGTCATCTAGATTTGTTACAATCTTTGCACCCGTTGCCTTTGCCAGTTTTTCCATGTCGCTCTTCTTGACACGCCTGACTGCATATATTCCCTCTTTTGCAAGGTAGTGCTGGGCAAGATCATCGATCCCTTTTTGTGACATTAAAACGTTGGCCTTGCTCTTCTTAACTTTTTCCACCATCTTCTTGAATGTCTCCGATTCCTGGTCGAGGAAGTCATGAATCCTGGAAGGATCAGTTATCTGGACCTTGGCCTCGATCTCAGTTTTCTTGATCTCGAGTGCGGAGTCTACGAGCGCTATTTTTGCTTTGTTAACAACAGAAGGCATTTTCGGGTGAACCCTTTCCTTGTCGATAACCAGGCCATTAATGAGCTGTGTATCGCTGGTACTTCCTCCGTTTTTCTTGTCAACCTTTATGTTGGATGCATCGACTGAGAACTTGCCGTTCTTGTCCTCGGCTACCAGGTCGACTGCTTTAACTACAAGGTCTGCAAGTGCTACATTTGAAAAATCTGCATTCTTGCCTGAAAGTGCAGTTTCAGCGACCTTGATCAGTGACTTGTCGTCCTTTGCTGTGATTGCAAGTTCATCCAGGTATTTCTTTACTTCGTTCATTGCCAGCCGGTATCCGTTTGTGATCACGGTTGAATGAACACCCTGGTCAAGGAGCGACTCAGCCTGCTTAAGAAACTCGCCAGCAAGCACAACTGCACTTGTCGTTCCGTCTCCCACTGAAACATCCTGGGCCTTGGCAACCTCAACAATCATTTTTGCTGTAGGGTGATCCACGTCCATTTCCTTAAGCACAGTAGCGCCATCGTTAGATATCACTATGTCACCTATGGAGTCGACCAGCATCTTGTCCATACCTTTTGGGCCAAGGGTAGTACGAATAGCGTCTGCGATAGCCTTGGCGGCCTCAATATTCGATCTCTGGGCGTTCTTTCCTTGTTCTCTCTGCGTTCCTTCTTTTAATATCAGAATAGGCATTTGTCCTGAAAGCATTTGTTTTGCACCTCAATTCCTACCACATAAATATGTTCTTCAATATAAACATTTTTATTGATCATCGCATACAGACTTTTACTTAGAAATTGTAATTCAATCGCTTGCCTGAACTGAATTATAAATTTCTTCGATTTGATTAGTTGGCTGGTTTGTGGTCTTATATTTCAGGAAATATTGGGCTGCCTTGCTTTCTGGATTTGAAACAACTCATAAGCCACCATTTGGATTTTCGCTTATAACTCATTACCAACGACATAGATAGGGTGTTTGATCTTACCGGAATGTAATAAGTATTCATAGAACGTCCCGATACACGTAACATGTTTATCAGCGAGGTCAACTTTTTTTTGAACAGAATATGTGCAGTTTCGTTCAAGGATAGTGATAAGTTACTGGAACTGAGCCAGGAATATGGGTTTACCGGGATAGCAAAGTTTCGAATGAATGGAAAATCCGGATTTTCAATTACCAATATCCCGAAGTCGCAGGAAATTCCTGGCAGTGCTGTAAAGGCCTTTGTAGAACTGGGCCTGAAGGAGACAGATACCGCATTCAAAGGAAAATGGGACGTTGTAGATGCATCCTCACTTTCCCTGTTCAGGAATTTACTCGCAGTTCCTTCAGTTGTTATAGATGCAGTCCTGATCTCAAATGGCCGTCGCACAATCATATTCAGGTTCCACGACACCGACATGTCAAAGATATCTTCCCTGTTGACCTCAACAACTAAGCTTGAAAACTTCACAGTTAAATTCATGCTTGAGAATAAGGACAAGAAATACTTCGCAAAGCAAATCCCGGCAGCCACAGGACTGAAATATTACGAGTTGCTCACATCAGTTCCGCCTTCCTCAATGAACCTGACTGGAGATTATGTAATTGCTACCTTCGGAAACAACTGGTACCGGGAAGTTAAGTACCTTCTCGAGGATGAAATTCATGCCGTTTACTTCGAAAAAAGCAGCCTTATCGCAAGGTCAACCCACCTAAAGGACATTTCACCTTCAGAAAAGATTTATGAAATGAGTTTCCAGAACCCTATGATCACGCATGTATTCAGTGAATCTACAAATAAAATGATCTCGATTCTGGGGATGCAGCAGAGAATGGTCGGGAAGAATTTCCTGATGGGCATTATAATTCCAGAAGCAATGGAAAGCGAGTTTCAGGAGATACTGGACGATCTGTCTTATAGGTTCAAGGAATGGAAACCTATCATCACATCAGTGTCAAGCCTGGAAGAAGCCATTTCAGGCTAGTCTTTTTTCCTTCTTAAATTCTGAAAATATCCTTCCAAGTGGGTATTCCGCGGTGTCCACGAATTTTGCTATTACAGCAATGTTTGGATGCACCTTGGTGACTTCCCGATACATGTCTCCCGAAACATGCCGCAGATCGTAATGTGCCTGTGGAGTCGAGCGAAGTTCGGTGAAATATACAAGCTCCCTCATGTTTAATGAGACAAGAACCGGGTACCTGTAGGCATACGGTATGCAGTACTGTGCAACCTCATTTCCTGAGGATCCCTTGACCAATTTCCAGACTTCTGCAGCCCGCTTCATCAGCGACCTAAATTCAGAAAGCAACCCTTCGTTTTTCGCTATCAACTCAGGAATATCATATCCCGATACGGGGTCCAGGGTGCTCCTGATTATTGTCATCATCCTATGTCTCTGCAGATCCCTGAATGCTCCATAGTTAGTGGATACAAGGAATTGGTACGTAGGGATCTCAAACTCTCTTCCGGGCTTGTCTCTCCTGCTCTTTCGGTCCTCAGCGGCCTTCCAGATGATTGACTTGGTCTTCCTGACATCAACATGCTTGTGAAGGCCATTTGATATCGAAAATGCGGTCCCCATCCTTCTTAATTCCTCATCTTCCGGGTTTATACCAATCAGCCTTACTCTGCTATCCTCCGGTGAATCTTCTTGCCATGCGAAATCTTGGTTTTCCTTGACGTAGGTAGCAGTTTCTCTCTGGATTATTGAATCAACTGACCCTATGATTTCCGCAAACTCACTCTTTAGCTCATCAAATATGTTCTGGCCGAGAAGCCTGGCTTCTCTGAGCGAAGAAGCCCTTAGTTTTGCTACCAGATGGGTATAAGATCGTGCATTTCCGGAAACACCAAGATTGGTCAGGGTTGATGCCGGAAGCAGGAACCTGAGATCATCAAGCGTCCTCGCCCTTACCGCTGAATCATATGCTTTCAGTGCAAGCTTTCTTTCATCTGGATCCATCGATTCCAAGCCTGAACTTATACCACTGGATCTTGACGTAAATACGCACCTTTCTGCTGGATACATATCTATTATCATCTTCTTCAGAGGATCGTAACTATGTGCGTACATGGAGAAGAGACTATCGCACAGATCCGTATATTCGGATGCGGGCATTCCTGAAATTCCGATCCTTTCCGGCTTCAGGTAAAGGTATCCGTCTGTGCCTTTCCTGTCATATCTAACGTAACGAGACGACTTCTCAATGAAGGAGAGGCCGATCCTCTGTTCCTCCATTGTTTTTGTGACAACGTTCGAAACATTCTGGATCCCCAGCTGGGCAGTTATTAGTTCCGCTATCGATTCATCACCGTATTCGCTGAATACCCTGCGATAGAATTCACTTCCGCGATCTGGATTTTCGGCGAACTCCTTGTCATATACTTCCCTTATGTCAAGAGCAGCAGCCCTGCTGTACCTGGAAATAAGGGCGCCCCTGTCTATTCCACGGTTCAGGGATATTAGGAAAACATCCCGGTCCCGGTTCGAGAAGGCTTTTTCTCTTTCCCCCATCTATCGCCTTTTCTTCTTTCCGTTGCTGGAGGATGGTTGTTCTGAGCCTTTAGCGGGTACGAAGTAGACATCGGTCGGGCTGAAGGACTGGAGACGCTTGAACTTTGCAACGATTGGCATTCCAACGTACATGTCTTCCTGTTCTGCACCGATGAGTCTTGCCATAAATAGCGAATCGAAACCATCGAATTCAACAAGAACAAGGTTGAACGGTGTCTGTGGAAGGAATACCTCGCTTCCGAAGTAGCATGTTGTGTACGAGTGTATCTTTCCCTTCGTCGGGAGCTCCACCCATTCAGTTTCAGCACCGCACATCATGCAGTGTGATCTCGGGGTCGCATATCCATAGTGACATTTCTTGCATCTGCTTCCCATTAGCTTCTTCTTCCCAAGTGCCCTGAAGAATTCCGAGTCCTGGGCATAGCTGTGGATGTAGTCAATTGAATATGTTGACTTCACAACAAGGGGATCTGTGCTGTAAATTTCGGTACCGTTCTGGGACTCTTCCATCTTTGCATCAGGATTAATTGTCATTTTGGCACCTCCATTACGGAGACCGTAACATAAGTACCTGTACCTGCGTGGCTATGTATAAGACCGCGTCTTGGGTTGTTGAGCTGGAGCTTATCACTCTTAAAATGTTTCTTGATAGTTTTCTGCAATTGCCAGAACATGAAAACCCCCTGCATAATTCCCGAAGCACCCACTGGATGTCCGCATGCCAGCAGACCTCCTGAGAAGTTGACTGGAACTTTGCCATTGAGCTTTGATTTCCCCTCATCTATAAACTGGCCACCTTCGCCATACTTGCATAGTCCGAGGTCTTCATACGTCTGGACTTCCGATGAAGTATATGCATCATGCAGCTCAACAGCGTCAATTTCATTAATTGGATCAGTGATTCCAGCAGCCGCATATGCTTCCTTAGCTGCTGTCCTTCCAGCCCTGAATGAGTGTATTCCCGGGTATTTGAGATTCTTGTAGTCAGAGGCTTTCTCATTGGGCAGGAGGGGAACTTTTCCAAATGGCCTGTCAGCAAGTCTCATTGTATCAGTTCCTGTTCCAATGCCTGTTATCTCTATCGGGTGCTTTGTGATCTCGAACGCCTTTTCCTCAGAAGCAAGTATTGCCACTGCTGCACCATCAGACATTGTACATACATCGAGCCTCGTGAGAGGGTAAGAAACCATTGGTGATTTTCTAACATCATCCACGGTTAATTTCATTGGACTTTGTGAGTACGGGTTGTCTATTGCATTCGCATGATTCTTGATTGATACCTTTGCAAGCTGTTCCACTGTTGTACCGAATTCATGCATATGCCTGACAGCCATCATTGCATAATAGCCAGTGTAGAAGCCTCCGACCGGGTAATCAAAATTGGTATCGCTGGCAAGGGCAATGAACTCGTTTCCTTTCCATGTATTCACATGTGACATGGATTCGAAGCCATAGACAGCACAGGTATCCATCCTTCCGGACGCAATCGCTTCATAACCACTCTGGAAAGCCAGTCCTCCGGTTGCTCCTCCTCCCTCAATCCTCTTGCTTGGCTTAGGCGTCAGCCCGAGGTAATCCTGCACCATTATACCCGCCATCAGCTGCCTCTGGAAGTGGTCTGAAAAATATGATGCGACCGATCCGTCGATATCTTCAAGCGTCAGGTTCACGTCATTCATAGCGTAGTCGAATGCCTTCTTCACTCGCAACCTGAAATCCATATCGGGCGTTGACTTCGCAAACTTCGTAACTCCACCGGATACCATATAGACTTTTCTGCCCTTGTGCTTCATTTAAATCAAGCAAGTATGCGTTCTACATTTATAATTTTAATTTTACTCTTCTTGATCTAAAGAAAAATGTATAACAGTTATGCCTATTACGCATGAGATGAAGGCACTATTGATTGGTGGATCAGGATTCATTGGCTCTAGGCTGACCGAATCTCTTGAAGCCGAAAAGATCTCATATTTTTCCAGGAACAGGAGCGATGTTCTTTCCTCCAAAGGGATTGACTATATCCAGGGTGATGTTGCGGAGACTGAAAGACTCAAGGAAGTTGTTAAAGATTATGATACCATCCTGTATCTTGCGGGAGTTTTTGAGGAGAAGGAGCAGAAGCACGAAATTGTCACACTGCAGGGTATCAAGGCTGTTGTCGATTCGATCAGGAAGCAGGATACAGGGCAGAAACTCATCTTCTTTTCTGCCATAAATACCGATTATGGGGCCTCCGAATTCTTTCGAATAAGGAGGATCACCGAGGATAACGTATCGCTTGCAAAGGATAGCCTTACGATCAAGCTGTCCAACATTTTTGGTGATGGTGACAGGATAACCCGTGATGTCGAGGCTCTTGCGAAATCAGGAATAAGAAAGATGCCACTTGGCAAGTCCTTGGCACCCGTTAGTGTCAACAACCTTGTAACAGCGGTGAAGGCATTCATGCAGTACAAGGGAACAATATACATGTGCTCAAAAGAAGACATATCCATTGATCAGGCAGTAAACGTCGTAAGAAAACAACTGAAGCTTTCACCTATCAAGACGATAGACAACAAGAAGAAGAACCCGAAGATAATTAACAAAATGATTGAAAGGGTCAACATCCCCAGCTGGCGGATAGCGGATCTCGTCCTGAACTTCTATCGTGAAAACACATCGCTGTACAGGGCTGTAAAGGAACCCGAAAGGTATGAAGATTACCTAAAAGCTAGATTTCACTAAAGCATAACGTGACCTATTGCTTCCCTGTATGTGTGTACGCTGAGCCTTTTCAGGTACTTTATTGTGTAATCGGTGATCATGGTGAATTCGCTGGACTTCCTGCATGCGATAAGAAGACCTGCGGCAGTTCTCATGTGCGCACTTGCAGATAGAAGATAGGCGGCCCTTGCGTCGCCAGAGCTCAGCTTCTCCTTGAGGTCAAGCCAGGTCTCGTCTGCATGGTTAAGCATTTTCCTGTTTTCATCGCTGAGCTTGACATTTGGATCCTCTATTCCAGAAACTATGGTATCGAGAAGATCAAGGATAAGCCTGGTTTCATTTAGCTGTTTGCCTACTGAGACGGCAAGGCCAAGGAATGATTCCGCCTCTCTAACCTCGGAAAGGAAGGAAAAATAAGGATGATCCAGGGGCAACCGTGAGTCAACCAGCTCGCAATACTGATCTGAAACGCTCTCCTCATCAGGCATGCATCCTTATGGGCTTGCAGAATATATCTTTTTCAGGAGTAGCCCCGGGCAGATTCGAACTGCCGTCGACGGGTCCAGAGCCCGCTATGCTTGGCCACTACACCACAGGGCTAATCGTTGTGCAGGAATTTAACCTGACGGCACCGGAATCTGATTTAATCTATTTATTTTTCGCAATGAATGAAGAGAAAAAATGTTATTGTAAGAAAGCATTGCCTGCTGAAATATTCATTGATAAAAGCTGTATTGTTTGATATGGATGGTACTCTGCTTGACAGCGAGGGACTTTCAAGCGAAGCCACTGACTATGGAGTCCATGCTATAACGGGAAGGCATCTCACAGACAGGGAGAACAGGAGCCTGACAGGTCAGCCGGTAAGAAAGATACTGGCTGAGTGGTTCCCGGAAAATAACAATTCCATTTACGAGGCTGGAATTGAATACTACAGGACAAGGATCAACAAGATAGCTCCATTTCCAGGGGTTCCGGATATGCTTCATAACCTGAATGTAAAGTACAGGATGGCAATAGTTACCTCCACTCACCGTGAACAAGCGGTTGAAATCCTAAGAAGCGTTGGGATCCATGACTATTTTGAATTTGTCATTGGCCAGGATGACACGGCGATGAACAAACCGGATCCTGAACCAGTGTTTCTTGCACTGTCAAGACTTAATGTTTCAAAGGAGGAATGCATATTTGTTGGAGACCAACCATATGATATCATTGCAGCACATGAAGCGGGGATAACGGCGGCGGCCGCAATATGGGGTTCCGGAATTAAAGAAGTTCTCGAAACTTATCATCCTGATTACATACTTGGCAGGCCTGAGGAACTCTTATCTTTGCTCAATAAATTGAAATAGGAATATTTTGTTCACAGGCAAGAACGCAAGGCATCTTTATGCAACAGATCCCAGGATTATATGTAAAATTAAAGGCATCTTTCTTGGAACGTCTTTCATCCGAACAATGGATTTACCGCACATGTTTGGCAGGTTGAATGAATCAATCTACTTGCGATACATCATTCAGCAACCTAAACAAGCAAGGTTAACTTATTTAGGATCAAAGTTCTTAGGGGATTGTGAAGAACTGGAGCGGGCACATTATATTCCAGGACAGCTTTCAATGGAAGGATCTAGAAAAGGCTTTTCCGGATATCTGGGAGATATTTTCCAAGGAATCCAGGCAAAGTGTGGAGGAAGTACAGTATGATCAGGCTAATCTTTTCCTTAACCTGGAGGAGATCCGGAGGAACAAGAAACCGATGGGCTATATGAAAGAAGGTGCCAAATTCAAATTCATTTTTCCACTTGATCGCAAGGAAATGATAGTTTATAGGGGAGTACTATCGGAGTCGATCAGGGAGATGACGGAGCAGGTAACTAGACTGCTCCGAAACTCAAAGCTCAAGTTTAACGTAGAATACGACAAGATGCTGTTGCAGGACATACGCGCCAGAAGAAAGTAGTACTAACCAATAAGTTATATCTTATCCAGCTATTCGGAACCGATGGTCAGCAGAATAAAGGTTGTTAATGATGTTGGTGAACTGGTATCTATATTTCACGCTGCCGACACGGAAGCAAAAAGGAAGTTGTTGATCGACCTTTCAACTGGTTGGATCACCCTGCCAAAGATTGAGGAAAGATACGGAATTGAGGGTAAGAGGGCACTGCACTATCTTGACAAGATCAAGATGACAGAAAGCCAGTGGGTCACCGGAGAAGGTGGACCGGAGAAGGCATACCACACTTACTACACGAATGTCCAGATAAATCTCATAGGAGGTATGGAAGAACTTGCAGACATCATATATGCGACCACCATGAGTGAGAAGAAACTCGAGGAATACGAGGATGAAATCAAGAAGATGATTGTTCCTGGAGAAGGCGTCTTCCTAGGTGACGTAACGGACAAGTTGCAGTTCTCGCAAACACTCCTGAGAGGATTGATCAGGAGATCTTCTTCCCTGACAATAAAGGGCTACAAGATTGACCTGGTACAGGAATCCTGAGATTCTAATTGATAACAGTTTTGAGAATAGGGCACAGGCCGGCCAGGGATAAGAGGATTACAACTCATGTTGCGCTGACGGCACGTGCTTTCGGTGCCTCGGCTATAATCATTGATCTGCATGACGAGGAACTAGAGGGAACTGTTAGATCAGTTACGGATAGATTTGGCGGATCATTCCATGTCTCCTCAGGAGTTAACTGGAGAAAATTTCTTGATGAGAACAAGGGGACAAGGGTTCACCTGACAATGTACGGTATACCTGTGGGTCAGTGCATCGATAAAATACGTGAGGATTCTTCAAGGAACGGTGAACTGGTAATTGTGGTGGGGGCTGAGAAGGTCCCTGGCGATCTTTATGGAATTGCGGACTACAACGTTTCCGTTACGAATCAACCTCACAGCGAAGTTGCTGCACTTGCTATATTTCTTGACAGGTATAACAATGGATCCGAGCTATCCGCGACGTTCCAGGGGAGAATGGAAGTGGTGCCCAGGGAACGCGGCAAGGAGATCAGAAACAGGATCGGGAATACGATTACAAACAAAAAACCAAAAAGAAAGGATTAAAAATGCCGGTGCCCTAACGTAGAATCCTAGTGCCGCCGTAGCTCAGTGGTAGAGCACCCGGCTGTTAACCGGGCGGTCGTCGGTTCGATCCCGACCAGCGGCGTAGGGGCCGTAGCTCAGCCTGGCAGAGCGCCTGGCTCATAACCAGGTGGCCGTCGGTTCAAACCCGACCGGCCCCATTTCCCACAGTTCTTGATACTAAGGCAGCCACTCAATTGGCACTTTCAATACTATCTTTAAGCAAATGCTTCTTCATTCGTATGAGAAGAACCCTGATTACAAGATTCTCCCTTCTTCTGAGAGATCAATATAACGTTGAGAGCAGTTTAAAGAAATAAAGAGAAGACGTTTCAAGCACCAAGGTAAATTATCTTGTCTGGTTTCCTTCCAGAATCGCATTCAGAACGAAAGTCTTTGTCTTATCCTGCCAGTTGAAATGGTTTTCAGTGCACCGGGAATTCTCTGGGGACGAGGTTTATATCGAACAATTGTACAGTAGGATCTCTATTTCTTGAGTTCTTCAACCAGTTTTGGCACTATCTGGAACATGTCGCCTACTATACCGTAATCGCACTCATCGAATATTGGGGCTGACTTGTCCTTGTTGATTGCAATCACGATCTTTGACCCCCTCATTCCCGCAATGTGCTGGATCTGCCCGGATATTCCGAGCGCGACATACACCTTTGGCCTGACCTTTTTTCCCGAGAGTCCGACCTGCCTATCCTCGCTTAGCCAGTGATAGTCCAGGCACACGGGTCTCGAACCTGCAATGACTGCATTTATGCTGCTAGCAAATGGCTCTATGACACTAAGCTTGTCCTTGTTTCCCAGTCCACGACCAATGCTTACTATTGCCTGGGCCTTTTCTATATCGACCCCTCCGGATTTTTTATCCTCTGAAGAAATGACTGAGATTTTTGATGGACCGAGCTGTATCTGCTCTACCTGCGACTCATGATCTACTTCTTTTGGATCCGCGATTCCCGGAGCAACTGTGAATATCCTTGCATTCGACTCCTCCTCGAGCACCGACTTGCCTCCGAAGGAGAACCTCTTCGTCCTCACAGAGGACTGCGAGTCCTGAAAAGAACTAATTTCCGCCAGCGCATTGACATTCGCTTTTGCAGATATCAGTCCGGCAATATCCCTGCCGTTTACTGTTGACGCGATGAACCCATACTTATATTCTCCAGAAACAAGCTTTGCGGACAGTAGATCAGCTATTGCATCGGTCAGATTTGCTTCCGGGAAGATGAAAACCTTGGATGCACCATATCTGCTCAGGGATGCAGACGCCGATCCGGCAGTATAAGCATCGAACTCACCGAGTCCGCGTGCGAGTGTTGCTATTGCAGGGATGAGACCCTGGTCATCTGAAAAGACAAATGATTTCATCTCAATTCCTCCTTCAGGACCTTTGCAATTGCTGGAATCCCCTCTTCAGGCTTCTCGAAAATGTTTTTTCTGCGTTCACTTTTAGGTGCTGTGTTGGAAATCACTTTCACGGAGTTATCCTGCGATGGGGTCACTGATTCTGTCAAAATCTGCTTTCTCCCTGCAGCCATAATCTGCATAACAGGAGGAAGCCTTGGTTCATTTATCTCCTGTGCTACCGATACCACTGCTGGGAGTGGTGCTTCAACATCCACATTCTTCGACTCAAGGAATTTCTTGACGCGGATCTTTCGTTCTACCGGCACTATCGAGACGGCATTGCCGATAAGCGTGTATCCCAGGGCGGCAGCGAGCATTCCTGGAAGCAGTCCGGTGTACGAATCTGCAGACTGATTTCCCATTACGATTATATCATGCGGCATGCTTTTTATTTTCTTAGAGAGTACTGTCGCGGTCAAGTGGGGATTATTTCCCTGATATCCAGTTATCACGAATCCATCATCAACGCCCATCGCGTATGCTTTTTTCATGATTGGAATGGATTCCTGGGCGCCAAAAATGATGCCAGTTACTTTTCCTCCATGTTTTTCTCTCAGCTGGACAGCGGCTTCAATCGAGTTCTCGCTAAGCGTTTCTATCCTGAGAGGTATGTTTTTTGTATTGATGCTTCCATTCTGGTCCGCTTTTATCTGCTCTAGATCTGGTATTACTTTGATCAAGACAATTGTGTTGTATCCCATATTTAGCACCTTCTTTCGGAAACCCGCCTGGAGTTACCTATACTACATGACGACATAACGTTAAATTATTTGCATAAATTCACTGCAGATTGCTGCTTACAATACTTCACTGGAGATTCCATGCAAACGGAGTTTCAACACTATGCCGGGAACGTAAACGCACCTCAAGTGTATTAACACTGTGAGCGTGATATCCCACACCATTTATGGGCGGGATGAAAGCGAACCCAAGTATCATATATGAATATCACATCTAATACCAGTTACAATGCCAAGGGGATATGATGCCTCCGAAACATCCGTTCACTTCATGAATTATCATTTCGTGTGGTGCCCGAAGTACAGGAGGAAAGTGATCATGGGGGATATCGAAACCAGGATCAGAGAGATCATAGCCTTGACGGCAGGGGAAAACGGATGGGAAATCCTGTCACTGGAAACGATGCCTGATCATGTTCATCTGCTCATCAAAACATCCCCAAGAATTTCTCCAAATAACGTAATTGCGAAGATAAAGGGTACTACGTCGAGATTGCTCAGGAAGGAGTTCCCTGAACTCAGGCGAAGACTGCCGACATTGTGGACACGGAGCTATTTCGTCTCCACGCATGGACATGTTTCACCTGAAACCATAAAGAGATATGTGGAGGATCAGAATAGAAGATGAAAGCATACAGGTTCAGACTGTATCCATCTGCGGATCAGGAAAAGAAGCTGAACAATCAGCTGGAACTCTGCAGGGAACTGTACAACTCTTTCCTGCTTGAAAGAAGGTATGCATACAGGGAAAAGAGGATAAACCTGACATACAACCACCAGCAGGATGAGATACCTGAACTGAAGCAGTATTACGTAGAATACAAAGAGATCTATTCACAGGTCCTGCAGGATGTTGCACGGAGAGCAGATCGTGCCTACAATAATTTCTTCCGCAGGGTGAAAGAGAAGAAACATGGCCTCAAACAGAAAGCCGGTTTTCCGAGACTGAAGGGAAAGGGACAGTACAAGTCCATTACCTATACCCAGTCCGGCTTTGAGATCCTTGAGAACGGGAACCTGAAA
>DAHXNF010000017.1 GCA_027366585.1 Thermoplasmatales archaeon
GAGGTCATTGAAAGTTGGCTTTTTCATTCTATCGTTCACTTGATGGGTGTAATATTTATTAATGTTTACTAACCTACTCCACGACAGGTTGAGCAGAGTAGCAGTTGACATTTCCTTGGTCACACTCTGACTGAACAATGCATAAGTATCTTATACTTGAGTTAAATCCGGCCTGATGGGTAAGAAAAAACTCATAATTGCTATTATTATAGCAGCAATCGTAGTTGTGTCAGGTGTTTCTGTACTGTTTTTGAGTGGGTCGCATCATCCAAAAACAAACCTTTCTACAATCTACATTACTACTGTCAGCCCAGTACCTACAATTGTAACCAATCAAATGGAAGTAATTGCAAATGACATGAATGCCATCGGCATTCCAACTAGCTACAAGGCGGTAGGGATACCTGTTGTCTTTGGATGGTTGACTGCCAATTCCACTCCTCACATGGTAGTTAACCCTGGATTTGTACCCAGCTGGCCAGACCCAGTCTTCAACCAGGTAATTGGGGAAACAGATGTAGCTTACGGCTTCACTTATGTTGATGATTCCTGGCTAAACAACACATCTTTACAGAGTTACTTCCCCAGCATAATGTTCGATAAGAATATAACCAACCAGGAGCAGCAGGTTAGCAATATTTACAAGATAATTTACAATAATGCACCATATATATGGCTCCCCACTCCTAACAATATTTTCTTCAAGCAGCCATATGTAAGCGGATTCTTTTACAACCCATCAAATATCTACTACTACAATCTAATGTCGTATAACAGTTCCTACACTGCAATCAAGCCAGCTTCCAATTCAACTTTAACAGACGCCATTCAGATTAATGCACCAGATTCATTGGATCCCGCAACCGCTGGTGTATTGGAAGATTCCACCTTCCTTAACTCCGTATATCAGGGTCTATTGGAACCTAGCCCAACTAACACAACAAATGTTCAACTTGTTCTTGCAAAGGAATACACTCAGCAGAATTACCAGAACTACACTTTCAACATGAGGAACAATCTCCAATTCAGCAACAAAAACCCGATCAATGCTAGCGATGTCTGGTTCTCCATGTACAGATCAATTGTAATGGGACAGCCAGCAGTCACCGGGGCAGATAATTTCGTTCTGGTCAACTCAACTCAGTACAGTAATACCTCCTACTCTCTTCCATGGGGCTTTGAGAGCGCGCTGCAGTATTACTCCAATCTTACCAACTACAATGTAACCTCGAACAGCACCTTGAACGCACAGAACGCAGCTAACTATCTCTCAAACATGCTCTCGAACTTCAACCCTGCCAATAAGACACAGATGGACCTAATGACTTACAAGAACCAGGCTGTTTCCATTAACAGAACAAATCCCCTTAATCTTACCGTCAGCTTACTCCAGTCCTATCCATTCTTCGCGCAGTCGCTGGCATCAAGCACCGCCAACTATGTCGTTGATCCGGCATACATTGATAGTAATGGAGGGGTGCATACTGATTCATCGAATAATTACACCAACCTGAATGGAGCGATAGGATCAGGACCTTATCAGTTTGAGACCATCAGTAGCTCACTTTCGACGATTGCATTGGAAAAGAACCCCAACTACTGGGGGAACAATGTAACTAACCTTCCACAAGTTGCACAGCCCGCTCACATCCAATACATCGTGATAGACTATACACTTGCACCGGCTGACAAGGTTTCTGGATTTTTATCGAACGATATCCAACTGACACAGATAGATCCTTCTTCGTATGCGAGCATAACCAACTCTACAACTTATAAGAATCTGCCAACCTCATCATATTTTGTGAACGAGGGCGCAAGTGAAGCAATATGGTCTATATCCATGAATGCACAGAGATTCCCCACCAACATAACCGACTTCAGGCTTGCTGTTGAACACGCCATCAACTACCAGTCACTGGATCAACTCTTTACTTACAACGGGCACTTGCTAGCAACGAATTTCCTTGGGCCTGTTACTCCTAACTTCAATGGTTATTACAACCCCGGCAACCTACCGTTATATGACTTCAACGTTACCGAAGCCGAAAACTACCTTAACATTGCAGGACAACAAGGTCATTTCTATGTTACATTGCCGAACGGAACGATACTGGGTGACAAGTCAGTTATTTCAGCAAGTCCGCTGTCAGAGGTGGCAGTTATCTCAATGCAATTGCTGGAGCAACAAATGATCATGTCAGTAACCACAAAGTTCAGTTAATTTTATCAAATTTTTTTATTTTCTACAAGTGAACGCATTGCCGACGCGCTCTCAATTTTTTTTGTAATATTTCTCTCTATCTCCGGTCCATCTTCGACATCCCTGATAAGGACGTTATACCTGCTTGATATTATATAAACTGTGGAAAGTCCTAAAGGCTTCTGGAGGAAACCTGACTTAGTAAAGACTAGATTGATCTCTTCAAACCTCAGTGTTCTGAGGCTTAGTGTTCCATGGACTTCAATTCCTGTCTCCCCCAGCGAATACTTCTGCCTCCGCTTTATTAAGATGTAAAAAAGCAGGAGCGCGTACCATATTAAAACAAATTCCAGATAGGGAAAGAGGTTTTCGACCGAAATATCCAGGAAAATTGAGAAAGCTCCAAGCAGGATAGAGCCCTTAAGCAATGTCTTTTCAACTGACTTATGCGTCAAGCCAGCACGCTACTTCAACTTCGTCCCTAACCACTAGTGGCGGTTCCTCCTGCCTGCATTTCTCCATGACAAATGGGCATCTGGTATGGAACCTGCATCCGGTAGGTGGGTTGATAAGACTAGGAACGTCACCGGTCGGGGCGGATATCTCTCTTGAACTGACAGTAGGAACTGACTTTATCAGCAATTGAGTGTAAGGATGTTGCGGGGCTGAAAGAATCTTCTGGGCAGGCCCGTTTTCCACCAGTTTCCCGGCATAGAGAACTGAAATTGTGTCCGCCAGGTATTTCGCAACAGAAATATTATGTGTTATGAATATATATGTAAGATGAAATTGCTCTTGAATATCGATGAGGATATTCAGAATCTGTGCCTGCATCGACTCGTCAAGAGCGGAAGTGGGTTCATCCAGTATGATCAAATCTGGATGTTTCACCAGGGCCCTTGCAATAGCAATTCTTTGAATCTGGCCTCCTGATAGTTCCTTTGGCTGCTTGTTCCTGACCTCGTCGAAAGAGAGGCCGACACTTTGAAGAGATTCCTCGACCTTGTCCTTGTCAAAATTACCCAGCGGTTCTGACATAAGTTCGCTGATCCTCATCCTGGGATTCAGTGATGTAGCTGGGTTCTGGAAAACCATAGAGAGATCCTTTCTTATTCGCGGATAGTCCTTGCTTGATACCTTAGTCCCCTTGAAGTAAACTGAGCCAGAGGTTGGATTCTCTATTGTCGCCATTATTTTTCCAATTGTTGTCTTCCCAGAACCGCTCTCTCCGACCATTGCAGTGACTTTGCCAGTTTCCAGGGAGAAAGAAAAATCCTCAAGGGCGTGGACGTAAACCGGTTTCTTTCTCAATGCCATCTCCAGGAGTCCTCTCCTGGATGCCAAATAATATTTTTTCACGCTCTCGAATCTGTAGATTTCATTCATAGAGCCAACACCTGACCTGCCTGTCCTCTACCGATATCATTCCAGGCTCTATCTTATCGCATTTCTCCAGTATTTTCGCACATCGAGGGTGAAATTTGCAGCCCGATAGGGGATGCTTATAGCTCGGTGGAGAGCCCGGTATTGAAACCAGTCTACTGCTGTTTTTTGTGCCTGCAGGTATGCTTTCCACGAGTCCTATCGTATAAGGATGCATTGGCCTGCGAATTATATTCTCTGTCTGGCCCAGTTCAATCACTCTTCCGCCGTAAAGTACGAGCAACCTTTCAGAAGAAGAGTTTGCCAGTGCAATATCATGCGTTATGAAGATAATGGACATGCCTAGATCGCTGTTTAGTTTTTTGAGCAGGTCAAGAAACTGTGCCTGTATTGTTACATCAAGTGCCGTTGTGGGTTCATCTGCAATCAGGAGCTTTGGCTTCAGAATAAGTGCCATTGCGATCACTATTCTCTGAACCTGTCCCCCAGAGAGTTCATGTGGGTATCTTTTCAATATGGATTCTGGATCAGGTAGCCGAAGATCGGTCAGGACCGCAATAACCTCTTTCCTGGCATCGTCCTCCGAGGACTTTATAGAGTTTTTAGCGTCCCGGATCCTCACAGTTTCAAACAGCTGGTGCCATATGTTCTTGACAGGATTGAGGCTGTTCAGTGGGTTTTGGAATATCATGAAGACCTTGGAACCCCTGAAGTTTGTAAGCCTTTTTTCCGTAAATTGCAATATATTGTCGCCATCGAATTTGATCGACCCCTCGACCTTGGCATTTGGAGGAGACATTCCAGCAAGGATGTGTCCCAGTGTGGACTTTCCGGAAGCCGACTCGCCGACAACAGAAATCCTCTCTCCTGCTCCTATTGAGAGGTTCAACTTATCCAGGACCTGGTATTCGCCCATTATAGTTCTGTATGATACGCTAAGATTTTCAATTTCAACAAGCAAGTTCTTCACCTAATAGTTTACTCTGTTGGAAATTATGTCCTGAAGTCTGTCCCCAACAAGGACAAATCCCACTACGATTATGAGAATCGCAATCCCTGGAAAGATTGCCCACCACCAATCCATAGGAAGGGCGCCAACACCATTTGCAGTCATTGATCCAAGCTCAGGTATTGGCGGTGAAAGCCCTATTCCGAGGAACGCAAGCGTCGAGTATATCAGGATTACATTTCCAAAGTCCAGGGCCGCATACGCAATTATAGGATCAGTGCTGTTCCTGAAGAGATACTTTAGAAAGAAAGAGGGCCTTTTCACACCGTTTATCTTGGCAGCCTGCATATAATCAAGGCGCTTTATTTTGAGAACCTCTCCTCTAAAGAACCTGGTATATATTGGCCACCAGACGACCATTAGCCCGATAACTGCCCCAAAGAACGAAGCGTTAAGAATCACAGATATCGCTATTACCAGAAT
The DNA here is from genome assembly GCA_027366585.1 of Thermoplasmatales archaeon. Taxonomy (GTDB): domain Archaea; phylum Thermoplasmatota; class Thermoplasmata; order Thermoplasmatales; family Thermoplasmataceae; genus UBA582. The sequence continues at coordinate 5,019 of DAHXNF010000017.1, forward strand.
TAGCGGTGGAACAGACAGGAACGCATCAGTTACTCTCATTATCACTTCGTCAGTGAGCTTACCCATGTATCCTGCAAAAATGCCAAGGATCGCACCTATCACCACAGAAACCACTATCACCATTACTGCGATAATTGCGTCGCGCGGTATCGCATACAGTATCCTGGACAGAATATCCTCGCCTGATGAGTTTGTACCTAACGGGTACTGAAATGAAGGCGGCCTGGAACTAATAAAGGGGTTGAGTGCAAACGGGTTGTGTGGAAGGAGGATATAACCTATTGAAGGCGTTCCTAACAATCCCGATATATATTCCAGTAAGCCTTGAATTATTGCCCAGCCGAAAAATAAGCCAACTATTATCAGGCCGAGGAGTGCACTCTTGTCCTTGATGAGTAATCTCAAGATCGTAACCGGTTTCTCCGCAGTTTCCAATTTTTCCATCCCCCTCGCAGGAGCGTCGATCGTCACTCGATAATCACCCTCGGATCAAGTATTCCGTAAAGAATGTCTGCAACAAGGTTAGCAGCTATGATTGCTAGGCCAAGTATAATCGTTGTATCCAGTATTGCAATGTAATCCAGGTTGTTCACTGCTTGCACAACGAAATAGCCCATTCCATGATAATCGAAAATATCCTCTACCACAACCGCTCCAGCCAGGGAATAAGCGAAAAGCAGTACTATCAGAGTAACTAGAGGCAGGGCAGCATTCCGGAGGGCTACACTGTATACCGCCCTTCTTCTAGGGAGCCCTTTCATTAAACTTAGCCTGAAGAAGTCACTTTCCATCACATCCAGCATTGAAGCTCTGGTCAACCGTGTCACTATCCCGAAGCTTATAAGGGCAAGGGAAATCGAAGGCAAAATCATGTGGCGCAAGAGACTAACGAAATAGGTCCAGTCACCTGCTATCGCGGCATTTAAAAGAGGAAACGGAGTAACGGCAGCTGGAGTAGGCAGGATCGGATTCACCATGCCCGTTGCTGGTAAAAGGCCGAGCTTGTAGGCAATCAGCAACTGGAGTATAATTGCTACTAAAAATGGCGGAGTCCCGAAAGAGGTGAGGTACAAAACCTTGACACCGTAGTCTGCTCCCTTGCCTCTTCTGGATGCAGCAATTGAACCGGTGAGAAGCCCTATAACTACGGCTATCACTATTGCGGGTATGACCAGTTCAAGTGTTATTGGAAGAAACCTTGCAAGCAATACGACCTCAGGAGCACCATACACTGGATCTGTACCCAGATTTCCATGAAGTAGCATTCCAATGTATGTGACAATCTGTACGTAGATCGGTTCATTCAGCCCATACTTCTTGATTATATTATCAAGTTCAACTGTTGGGATGTGGGGATTGCCAGCGTAAATCCTCGCTAGTTCTATCGGGTTGGGTGCAATAATATGGATTAGTGTGAAAAGAAAGACTATCAAGATTAACAGTGTTATGATCGCATATAATGATCTCCGTATGATGAAAAACACGATCTTACTCTGCATCGCGAACACGCGATAAACACGCTGCTATTAATTGTTGCGTAAAGTGCAATGTTTGGAAGACAAGCATTCAGCGGTATAAATCTTATACTTAACTTTGCCATTTGTTAATGGAAGGTTGGATTTATTTTTAAAAACACACCATCGGGCATCTCTTTGATGATCTCACAATCAATTATTATGCGGTCATTCAGGTCTGTCTCTCATTAAAATGGCGCTTTTCTTATCCTGTGCGATATCTTCCATCCTTTGTTAGCTGCCTTGATCATGTGTATCGAAAGAGGTACACTGGGATCTACAATATGCCCTGTGAATGAAAGAATCAGGCCTGACCACGGGTTTTCTTCTCTAAAGTTACCGTATTAACCACCCAGTTCATGAACCACTTAGTTCGTCAATATCCACTCGGTCTTTACTGTGCCGGAGATAAAAGCACTTATAATTTGGGGAACCCAGGCTACGGAATTTATAAGGTTATGAAGGTGAGGTTATTGTGTTAATATACCAATG
>DAHXNF010000039.1 GCA_027366585.1 Thermoplasmatales archaeon
GCATTGTTCAGTCAGAGTGTGACCAAGGAAATGTCAACTGCTACTCTGCTCAACCTGTCGTGGAGTAGGTTAGTAAACATTAATAAATATTACACCCATCAAGTGAACGATAGAATGAAAAAGCCAACTTTCAATGACCTCACTGCAAAAGGAAATCACAATGTGAACATAGGCTCTCAAGTAGAAATTAACGATATAGGAACGGGATTCGACAAGCATACAGAGATATATCCTTGGAGATCCAAGATACCAGTTGTCTTCGTGGAGGGTGATTCAGCGGAGATGGGATCTACGTTTGGTAAAGCAACCAAAGATGTCATCAGAAAGGTCGTCAAATTCAATGTTCCAAAGCTGAGAGAAATACTTTTGAGCGCCGGTATCAAGGAATCAGATTACCTAAGTACTGCTGAGGATAGCATATCAAGATACACAGAACCTGATTACCTGGATGAGATTGCAGCAATGGCAGATGCTGCAGGTGTTTCCTATGTTGACTTGATGCTTACCAACCTGAACATAGACATAATGTACACATTACCATCGCCGGAGTCGCATTATCCACTCTTGCCCGACGATGTTTCTGAGAATCCGTTGCATTGCAGCTTCTTTAGCGCCTACAAAAAATCGACTTCAGATGGTTCAATGGTAGCAGGTCACAATGATGACGGTGGAAGGTACATGGATCAATATCTCGCCCTCAAAGTTGCTAAGCCAAAGAGGGGAAAAGCGTTTGTTTCACCGGTTGTACCAGGGTACATAGGATATCACAGTGTGGTAAACACATCAAGAACCTTTGCCTGCTCTACCGGTATCTCTGATGTAATGAAGAACGAAGAGATGGACCCGAATGGAGTACCGAGTTGGTTCCTTTTCAGGTGGCTCGGCCAGTTCTCTGAGAATACTTCAGATGCAGTTGAGCGTTTTCTGAGTGTTCCAAACATGACGTGCATCAACTGGTGTTTCACCAGTGAGAAAGAGGGAACACAAATAGTTGAAGCAACGCCGAGGCATCATGGAATAGCCGAATTTCCGGACTCAACAAAGGAATGGATGGTATCAGCTGGAAAAACACTTTGCCCGAGGGAACTGGAGCCTTACTTGGCTTTTGTGCCGCATCCGGTTACGGGTGATTACAGGTATCAATCCTTGGAAAGAGCTGTGAAGGCTAGACTTGGTAAAATCGGCTTGATGGAAGGAGTCAACATTTTGAGTGACCATTATGACTCCTTGGCACAAACTGACTCCGCCAGTGAGAATACGGTATGCAGACATATGGAATATGCAGGAACGTTCGGAGGAACCGTTAGATCGTTCGTTGTTCAGTTCAACAAAGCGAACTCAGAAGGTGTAAAAACCACGGATATTGCCGTCTCCCTTGGAAATCCCTGTAACGGTTTATGGAGGAAGCTATCTTTCAACGAGAAGATGGATCAGTTAGCAATCTGATACTATTGTATCTGTTGAGGTTGGATTTCTTCTCGTAACTGCATAGTTTCCTGAACGATGGGCCCACCCTGATCTTTTTCTTCTTCGTGCAGTTCCTGAATGATGCATGTTTGCAAGTTTTGTAGTTCCCAGGCACAACGAAAAATACTCTATTGCATTTCTTTTCAACTGCATCGATATTCCACTGTATAACAGTGAAAAGTGTTAATGTGAAGATAGGAAAACAAGAAGAGAGTGCACAAAGAGGGAAAGAACTCCTGCCAAAGGCCTATAATGTAAATCAATATCCTTATGCAGTCCTCGCATCAAATGAGCATAATCATTCTTTCTTACCGCCCATATTCATGAACTGTCCTGATGATTTGCTTGAGGCATTCCACGCTGGTCTCGGGCAGAACCCCATGTCCAAGATTGAAAACGTATCTATCGATGTTTCTGGCGTCATCCAGTATCTTTTCTGTTTCCCTGACTGCGATCTTCGTATCCGTCGCCGTATAAAGAGGATCAAGGTTTCCCTGCAATCCCTTCGATGACTGGAAGATCTTGTCCATGCCTGACAGACGGCATCTTGAATCCATGGATAAATACATGAATTCCGTACTGGATAGCAGGTGTGCGTAACCCGCAGTCCTGGTTGAGAAATATACCGTCCTGATGGCGGAAAGTTCGGAGGAAAGAGGAATGAGGTAATCGTTGACATAATCGCTGAACATGCTATATGGCAGTGATCCAGCCCAGCTGTCAAAAACCTGGATTGCGTCAGCACCGGATCTTACCTGCGCTTTTGCGGTCGAAATTATCATCTCAAGAATGTCGTCCATCAAGTCCTTGAAAGCATTTCGATCCTTCAGGATGCTTGAGATCGTCCTGGTCAGGTCACGATCCGATCCACCGGCCAGGATGTAGGAAGCCAGGGTGATCGGACCACCCGTGAATCCATAGAGGAAAGTGTCAGGATGTTCGCTTCGGAATGCCTTTATTCCGTCATATAGCGAATTTCGATCATTCTTCACATCGTAATTAATGCGTCCCCGATCTCCTTCCCGGCTGGATATTATTGGACCAACGCGCTCTTCGAAGTCGACCCTGTATCCCATGGCCTCAAGCGGAAGCGTGATATCAAAAAAGATAATTGCTGCATCAACCCCGACATCGCTGATTGGCGAATATGTAACGCGGGAGATCAGCGCCGGATCCGAGCATATCTCCTTGATAGTCCTGGTTTTTCGGATCTCCCTGTACGCGGGAAGGTATCTTCCAGCCTGTCTCATGAACCAGACCGGAATCCGTTCAGATCGCCCGTCAAACGCCGATAAGAATTCCGACCTGTTCATCGCGTTCACGGCGTGATTCTGCGAATTGTCCTGGGAAAAGGAATCGCATCCCTTATGCTGTCGAGGCCGCATACCCACCAGATCAGCCTGTCAAGGCCAAGACCGAATCCTGAATGCGGGACGCTTCCGTATCGCCGGAGATCAAGATACCATGAATATGCCTTTGGATCTATGTTCATTGATCTCATTCGCTCCTCGAGGATCTCGAGTTCCCAGATCCTTTCTCCGCCGCCGATGATCTCGCCGCATCCTTCCGGCGCCAGCAGATCGTGACAGAGTATCTCGTCTGGACTTTCGGGATCCGGTCTGTGATAGAATGCCTTTAGCTCCTGCGGATAATGCGTGACGAAAACTGGCTTATCGAAATGCACCGTTATCGCTCTTTCCTCGTCCGCCCCGAGATCGTCCATGTATTTCATGTTCAATCCCCAGGACTGTGCCTTTTCTATCAGCTCGCGATACTTCATCCTCGGAAACGGTGCCTTCACCTTCTTCAGCGGTTCCACGTTCCTGCCTATAAGCGCAAGATCTTCTGCATTGTCCCTGAGGACTGCGGATACGATGTATTCGATCATTCGCTCCTCGATCTGCATCATCTCCTCATTCCCGATCCATGCAACCTCGCCCTCTGCATGCCAGTATTCCGTCAGGTGCCTTCGGGTCCTTGATTTCTCAGCCCTGAAGCTAGGTGCGATGGTGTATACCTTTTCAAGGCTGAATATAAGCGCCTCAAGATAGAACTGCGAGCTCTGCGTGAGATATGCCTTCTGGTCGAAAAACGGTACCTCAAACAGCGTCGATCCTCCTTCTGTCTGGGCGGAGACCATCATCGGACCCTGAACGTTGTAGAAACCTTCCCTGTTGAAGAATTCGGAAAATGCATTGAATGCCGTAGCCCTGATCTTCAGCACTGCGGTGAACTCCCTGCTTCTCAACCAGAGATGCCGGATGTCGAGAAGAAACTCCTCTGACTTATCCCTGGATATCGGAAATGATTCGTTCCTCTGGTAAATCTTTCCGCCTTTGACCTTGATCTCGTATCCCGTCACACCGCGAGTATCCTTCGAGACCGTACCAGTAAGCTCAAGGCTACTCTCGATTGTGAGACCCTTGATCTGCTCATAAAGATCATCCGGAATCTCCCCTTCCTTTGAGATGCACTGGATGATGCCGGATGAGTCTCTCACAACAGTGAAGGTGATTTTTCCACTGGACCTGCACCTGTAGACCCAGCCGCGGATTGACACCTCTTTACCTTCATATCCGCCTCGCAGTATATCTCCAATCTTTATCATTCGTTAGGGGATGAAAAGCTTAGAGATAAGTTTAACCCGCATTATTTTCCGGGTATCACGGGCCTGGAATGAACGGTTAAGAATCCCCTTATATCATGTAACATGATTGGATGCATTGTGCCCCCCGAATGCAAAATATGACTCGGTATTATTCACCCACGAAATACTTCAGGTATGTGGATGCCCGGATGTTGTCGGGTATGTCGAACCTCCATTTTATGGGATAATAAAACTTGCTTCCAATCTGCGTCAGGACCATGGATGACTTTCCGGATCTATCAAGCATGGAAAGAGCGCGTTCATACATCCTCTCTGCTGCCTGCTGGTTCAGCATCTGGTATTTCGCCTGCGAGCTTGACAGCAGGATAATAGACTGGAGAAACAGCTTATATTCGCGGGCTGAGTGCATCCAGACCTTTTCCAGGACTGTATGACATTCCCAGAATCTTTCCTGTCTCGAAAGAATCTCGCATTTAAGCAGTCCTCCGTAGTACTCATCCAATCCAGGATTCATGATCGCGGGTTCGTCTCCCACGCCCCTGATATCAGTTATTTCACTCAGCCTGGATATTTCCTCCACTACGTCATGGATCCTATCGGTAACAACATCAATTTCAATGCTGCGCGTCTTATACCGGAATACTTTCTTTCTTGCTGCATCAATCTCAAATTTCCTGGTGTCTGTGGCATCTGACCTGATTACTTCTATGATGTACCTTGATCCACCGACCTGCGCTGCATTACGATTCTCAATTGCATTTGATCCTGATGGGGCCACACATACTCTAAAAGAATCAGATATACATAAGTTGTCAAGTCACTTGAAACTTGACAACCATATGGTTCGAAATGCAAAATAGCTCCGGGCCGCAAGGGAATTCTTTCATTGGTGGTATGTCTCCCAAAAATGGAGATGGAGTTGCCTCAAGGTCCGGCTTCCACCGGAACCGTGTTTCCGATGAAGCGTCCAGGAAAGGTAGGCATGATACCGCGCATAACAGCAGGAAATAGACATGAAAGAAGAAAGCTGAATGGAATTTTATCCAGGTAAGAGGAAAAGCAAGAAGATCCATTTTCCCCCGCTTTCACCTTACTTTCTACCAATTGTTTATCGAACCACCTGCATCTGAAAGCCCGATACAATAACCGGTTATTACCTGGTCTACGTGAAGTAAGCACGTATAGCTTTGAACAGCTTGCCGGAAATTAATTTCAACTGGAAACTTTTATTAACTTGTAGCCTTTGCTATGTCGTGTTTAGGAAAGTTGACAAAATAAAGGTCTTTCTTCTTGCGTTGGTAATTGTGATATCAGCATTTGCAGTAATAGCAGTCTTTCCTGCTAATACAAGCAGTTCCGGCGGTTTTCAAAATGCCACTCAAATACTGCAGAAGAGCACAATTGAGCAGTATCCAACTGGGTCCTCGCCATTAGGAGGTACCTATGATCCATATAACCAGGAACTTTACATAACAAATTCTGGAAGCAATAACATAACTGTGATCAATTCCTTTTCCAACGCTTCTGCCGCAAATATAGCCGTTGGAACTGGACCCTGTGGAATTACATACGTTCCATATAACCACGACCTTTACGTTGATAACTTTGCTTCCAGCAACATAAGCGTTGTAAGCTCTGTCACCAACAGAGTCGTTGCGACAATAACCCTTTCCGGCAATCCAAGGTTCAGCACTTATGATCCGCAGTCCCTGACGCTCTATGTCTCGGGTGAGACTGCCTCGGTGGGAGCATTATGGGTCATTAATGTCACTAGTAACAATGTTCAATCCACAGTTAATTTACCTTCCGGTGCTTCTCCGTTTGGCCTCGCATTTGACCCATTCAATGGCTACGTATACGTAGCGGACAATAATCTAAACGACGTCTACGCTATTTCACCTTCAGGACAGATTGTCGCCACAATAGGTGCAGGGCAGAATCCGCATGGGATGGCTTTTGATCCAGTTACTAAAATGCTCTACGTGTCGGATTATGACTCTAACGCTCTTATTTCTGGAGTACAGGAATATAATGTGACGATTATAAACACTGTCACGAACCAGTTTGTGAAAAATGTTGTCCCTGGGACATACCCCTCGGGTGTAACATACGATCCTGTCAACGGATACGTTTACATATCAAACTATGGTTCAAGAAATGTCTCTGTTCTGGATCCAGCAAGTGAATCGATCGTTGGGACCCTGTCTGAAAGCCCGAATGAACCAACTATAACCATCTATGATCCTGTGCTTCAGCAGGTGGTGGCAGTCGGCATCGGCAATGAGAAGACTTTGAACCTTAATAGCGCCGGAGGTTACGCACAATTATATTTCTCTTCCACGAATGCGAGATCCATCGCTTATGACCCCCAGAATGGATTTATTTACGTAGCTTCCACTGCCAGCCTAGTTAATTACTATACCCTGGCTGGAAAGCAGGTTGGAGATATACAATTTCCGGGAAGTGATTCTCTTTCATTTGTTCTTTATGCCAATGGGACACTGTTTGTTGCACTGGCCACTTGTCCTGGAGCAGTAGCCATTATAAACCCCCAGAATAACAGCATTACGAAGACTTTGAATTTTTCTGGTGATATTGCAAACGGCCTTGCCTATGACAGCATAAACAATACACTTTTTGTGTCACTTGCAGGCAATAACGCAGTGGCTGTTTATAGCTTGGCCACTGGGCAGCAGGTAAAAACAATCAGCGTAGGAACCAATCCCGCAGCATTGACGTATAGTAATATTACAAACCAGGTTTATGTTGCTCAGGATGACGCAAATATAAACATAATCAATGCCAGCAGTTACACTGTAACGGCTCCATATTATGTGGATGGTTCTTACCCGTCGGGAGCAGTTTATGATAAGTACACAAACAGCATTTACATAGCAAATTCAGGCAATGACAGTATGTTTATAATCAGCGAGTCACAGATTAATTACACTTGTCCAGGATCAACTCCTTTCAAGGCCGTCCCATTAGGGAGCCCACAGCAGAGCCTCATCTTTAATCCATCAAATGGCCTGATTTATGTGATGCGGTCCGGCACTGATAATGTAACTATATTCAATCCAATATTAAATGAGACAGTGGGATCCATTTATTCAACATCGCTAAATGGAGCGGGTTACATGACTTACATCCCCAGCCAGCAGATCATCCTTGCTGCCGATATCTCTCATAGCGCAGTTTACGAGATATCCCCCTCAAGGACTTACCAGGTCTCTTTTTCCACTGGAAAGGAGGTACCTGCAGGTGGAATGTGGAACATCCAGGTTCAACCCAGTGCTGACAGCTCCATGGCTCAGGTGTATAGTTCATCGCAGCCTGGTAACCAGTCCGTATATCTTCAGCTGCCAAATGGAACGTATGTGTTGAATCTCTCATTGAGCCCGGGAAGTGCGAAAAACATATACAAATACTTTGTCGTAAACGGTTCATCGGAGAGTTTCACCTACTATCTCGCATATAATGTAACATTCAATGAACATGGTCTTCCCTCCGGGACGCCATGGTACGTGAACATCACGGGTGAAACTTCATCTGGTCCCATTACTAGTTCAAGTTACTCCGTACTATTGCCGAATGGTACCTATTCTTATTCCATATCTACCACAGATAAGGTGTATGCACCGTCGTTCTCTAAATCGTTCAGGGTAAACGGTTCATCGGTGGCAGAGTTGATATCATTCTCCGAAGTCAATTATACAGTAACTTTCAACGAGTCTGGACTGTTATCCGGTATAGCCTGGTATGTAAACATCACCGGTCAACCTACTTCAGGAGCTATAACAGGATCCAATTATTCAGTGCTCCTTCCGAATGGTACCTATTCTTATTCCATATCGAGTTCAAATAAGACCTATGCACCATCATATACTAACTCCTTTGCAGTTATTGGCGCCTCACTTAACGTACAAATAAAGTTTTCAGAAGTGAATTACTCTGCAATTTTCACTGAATCTGGTCTACCATCAGGGATAACCTGGTATGTGAATGGCACGGAGATATCTGGGCATGCAGCATCACCATCCACCCTTGTCTTTGCTCTTCCAAACGGAACTTACACTTTTACTGCTACCAACCTGACCAGCTATTATACAACAGCTTTGCCCTTTACAGTTACCATCAACGGTATCAATGTATCCAATACTGTGATATACTACCATTGGGCCTATATCACTGGAACGCTATCGCCAGGAAATGCATCTCTGACAGTCAACGGGAAAATAGTGGCGGTGTCATCCGGCTCATTCAACATCTCTGTTCCAAATGGCAGCTATGAAGTAAAAGCTTCAGAAGGCGGTTATAATACCTATTACGACAACTTCACCCTGGTTGCAGGCGGCTTGAAGAATCTTACTATAGTTCTAGAGCCAGTCTCAAAGCCTTCTTCATTGACAAGCACCGAGATATATGAAATAGTTGCCGTTGTGATTGCTGCAGTTGTGATTGCATCTGTTGTCTTGGTTTTAAGCAGGAGGAATAAGGGAACCTGAGAACTGTTAAATCTTTGAGTGAACATGGCACCAGGGTCTATGCAACATACTATCCAATTTCATTGGGTAAGTACATTACATGGAATCTGGTTCCGTGAAAACATTTCCCATTAGTTGAAGAATGTGAATTATCATTCTCGTTGACTTGGACTCTTGCCGAATTGTTTTTAGTAATGACTTGGCATAAGAAAGAGAATAACCCTTCAGATACTTGATGAACCAAGCATTTTTTGAACCTTCATTCAGATTTACATGCGGTTTTGGCAATCCGGGAGAAAATGAAATCCTAGATTTTCGAAAAACGATTAAATGATTTGATATATCTGGGAAGCCTTTGAATAACCAAGCCCCAGGTGGGCGGCAGAGCGCTTATGAGTCGGACTGCAGATCCCATTCAATATGGTTCAACTCCCTACCAAACTGCTTTACACATTTTAAGTCAGTTCTTTATCTATGAGGTAACCTTCGAAGGCGTCTGCCAGGTCTTCAAGCGACTCAAAATCATATTTAACTATTTTATGATGGTCTATTGCTCCCCGAATCATAGAAGATAACTCGTTTGCACCTTTGCTTCTCATCCCTACATATACCTTTTCTTCAAAATTTGACTCTAATGAATGCTGCAACTCCATTGCGGGTCCTGAATTATCTCGGTTACCATAAAGTACAAATATTTCAAAATCACAATCTTTGATTTGATCAAAACTATTGACATAATTATTTTCTGCTTTAGTGATCGCAGGCGATATATCATGTTCTATGTCTAACGCCAGATGTGCTTTTTTCATTCCTTTCTTTATGAGTAAATCTCTGAATCTCGCCAAGTCATCTATAGAACCTGATCCCCTGTATGAACCAAGGATCAAAATGTTTAATCCTTCCTCCTTCGAGATTAAATCTTCTGAAAGATCATCGATCTCGACGGTTTTGAGAATGGTCCCTTTGGTAATCCCAGTCCCCGAAGGAGTTTCATCCATTATTTCTGTTATAACTTACTACATATAAATTAATATAGGACAAATCTTATTGCCTATTGAGGCAATATCCACTTCACAAGATCTCAAGTACAGTGGAGAATATAAATATGGAAACGTGGAGAAGAAGAAAAGTACGCGAATTATCTAATGGTGAGAGAAATGAACAGCTTTCCTAAAGTATTGTCTGGGATAATCGAGTCATTTAATGACGAAAGTAGAAGAAGCATAGCTATTGCTATTTATGAATCTGAAGAAATTTCTTGGAGCGAGTTGAAAAGGAAATTTGAGATACAGAACGGGTCTTTGAATTATCATTTGAAAGCACTTCAAAAAACTGGTTTAGTAGAGAATGTTTTAAGTTTTGTGGAAGGAAGAGAACATTCTGTCTATAAGCCGACAAATCTTTTGGCGAAGACTCTCAAGGCATTTAGAGATATAATTACTCCCGACACCTTCAAGGAAGCCCCTACAAGACGACATAGACCCTTATTAGATAGCACAAGAAATTCGTACTATTCAAGGAGAAGTTTCAATACAACGACTCTGTTTCTTAATCAATCTGTGTTAAATATAATCGCGAATCTCAAAGAAGAAGACCGACAGAAGAAAGTTCCTAAACCAGTCGGAGATATCCTCGTACCAGCATAGTGAAAAAAATGACAAATCAATTCGAATTTAGAAACTCAGTAAAATTAGTAATTCATAACTATACACAGTATGAAACGATTTACAAATTAATAGAAAGCGAATTTGTGGGTCTAGAAGGTTTAAAGGATGAAGACGAAAACGAGATCCAAGGTCTCCTTAGATGGGCCAAAGGAGTGGTCATGCTTGCTTCACCTGTGTCGGTACAAAATGAAACACTTGTTAAAGAAATGATTGGCGGAAATGCACACTGGGCATACCTTGCGTTTGCTCCAATGAAGGACTATCAGAGAATTATTACCACTGATACTGGTAGGTACGTCGTTTTAGATGCCTCCGCAAGCCGGCTAATTAGTGATCTAGCTTCTAATATAACTGATAATTTTCTTTCAAAATAGAACTTTCAAATTGTTTTCCTGAAATTTCTATTTGTGAATAGTCTATTTTTTTCCAGGACAATTCTAATATATCAAGACTACTTCAATGAACTATGTTTTTTCCAGTGAGAAGAGATGTATTCCGGGGGGAAACACAGATCCAGAAATGGATGAATAGATGTAAGTTCACGATGAAGAGCAGTAAAAGTTGAGAACACACCGCAAGCAACGAATATCAATAAGATTAAAGCGATAGCAGGGACTTAGCCTGACTCCAGCAAGCTAACTCGCTCTCATGTCCTAATGAAATTCTTTCATTGTTATTGAACGAAATTGTTCACTAGTATTGAAAAGAATTAAAATCATAACTGTACTAACGCGCGGTGATACTGAAAAGAACTTTAAGGCACATCATGATCGAGCAAAAAGCGAACCTTATCTCATTTAGGTGCAGAATTAATAAAGATTAGAAAATAGAATATAAAAATATACCAGGTGTTTACTTCTTCCTCCTCAATGCTAAGACTGCCCCTGCAATAACGACAACTGCAGCTACTGCTCCGACTGCTATGTAGAGGAGATCGTTGTTGGTGGAAGGCTTTGTCGGAACCTTGGTGAATGCGATTGGGACCGACTGGCTACTGTCATTCAATGTCACTGAACCGGTTTTATTGAGATATCCGCTCGCAGTTGCAGCATAGCTGTATGTACCATTTACGAGCGAGACAGTGATTGTTGTTGTGTTAGAAGATAGTGTCTTCCCGTCTGAAAGGTTGAGATACCATGTAGTACCCGAAGCGAGACCTGATTCAGTGAACGTTATGGTGAATGTGAGTTCAGTGAATGTTACAGCGACAGATGCATTGGCACCGATCACTTTCGCCGATCCTGAGGATGAAGATGCACCGTATGCAGGATTCGTGGTTGCAATAGTATACGAATAGGTACCGTTAGGTTCCATGAACGTGATTACAGATGAGGTACTGGTATTGGTGATACCGTTTATAGTGACAGACCAGGAACTTCCGCCTGGAAGACCTGACTCAGTGAATGTTACTTTGTAAGAATACGCAAAGACCAAGTTGAGGCTGATCCCAGTTCCCGAAACAGTAAGAGTCCCTTTTTGATTGGGTGCACTGTAAGGGTACTCTACTCCTTGAATAGTATAATTATATGTTCCATTTGTTAAGTAAACAAGAGTGCTATTAGTAACAGATTCGTATAAATTACCATTTACTTCAACACCCCACACTGGTGAATTGAAATTTGTGTTCAAGAGCGATGAACCGGTTGTATTATTATAAATCGAGGCCGAAATCCACATCGCCTTGGTTGGGATTGGACCGGTTGCAGGGGACCCTATTTTCTGTCCAAGAGTTAGATAGAATGGCCCCTCGCCAACATATAGGCCGCTTTCCGATGCAAGAAGTTTGCCACTGCTGAAAATCTTGATAGAACCATAACCATTGCTTATTGTTAACTCATAAGTATACACCATGTTAAATCTGGGCGCGTTATACAAGAGACTGGATGAATGGGAAGTCCCACCACCTCCGCTGTACCCAAGATAGGTACCATTATAGGGTGCGTTATTCACGCATGCATCCTCTGATACATATAGATAATTTGACAGATTAGAATTCTGGAGTATAATTATCACTGGTTCGGCGGTGCCTCCCAATGCACTAGCATTAACCCAAACGTTAATTGGACCAGAATAAGATGCAGTTGTTTGTATCCCTGTTACCTGATAATCTCCCGACGGTCCACTCATGGACATACCTGTAGAGTTAAAACCCATTGTCGCATTTACGAACTTGGCTGGGGGAGCTGTATTATTTTCCATGGTTCTCAAAAGCGTAGAATCAAACGAAGACCACTCATTAGATGAAGGAATGCCAACTTCATTGAAGAGAACTGGAAATCCTTCTGTGAAAACAATTTGTATTGAAATATTCCGTCCCTCCATCTTGATTGTTCCGTTTGCCGGAGTGATGATGTAACTTAACGACGAATGGTATCCGACTGTGTAGTTGTATGTTCCATTTGGAAGGAGGGCTGTCATTGATGTATCGGTGGTTTCATTGTTGTATTGAATAGAGTCATTAAAGTTGTATGCATATATTGACCAGTATTGGCCCGGATGAAGATTCTCTTCTGTGAATGTGACCTTATAAGTTGCAGGAAATACTACAATAAAGGTCTCCTGTGCGCCTGAGACGTTGAACGATCTAAGTACTTCAAAATGAGTTTCTCCTAAATTCTCAAAACTCGATGCACTATAATTGTATGTATCATTTGGCAGGAATGCTATCATCGATGTACCAGAGGTTGTATTGTAGTATTGAATAGAGTCATTAAGGTTGTATGCATATATTGACCAGTATTGGCCCGGATGAAGATTCTCTTCTGTGAATGTGACCTTATAAGTTGCAG
>DAHXNF010000044.1 GCA_027366585.1 Thermoplasmatales archaeon
ATTTCTAAAATATACCGTCGTCACACCACTTGGAGCAATATTGATCGTTGTCAACATTTCACTGGGAAGCCTGTTCTGGGGATGCCTTTTCCTGTCTATTGCTGCAAAGGTAAAATCAAACCAGGCATACAACAGCATCACTATATTGATAATATTCCTTGCAGACTTTGCCAGCACCGTATTTTATCCCATCCAGCCGAGTACTCCTGAGCCTCTCCGGGTACTGTTCTACATCAACCCGCTTACATACATTGCTGATGGCGTAAGGGCTGGATATGTATCGGCAATAACCAATTTCTCGATGTTGCAATTGCTGGTAATACTGGTCGAGACAATCGCAATGGTTGGTATCGCTATCCTTCTTTATCGCAAGGTAAGAGTCGGAGTAACCTGAGGATATAAGCTGCCTCGGCAGAGGCACAAGTGATCCTGAAATTATATTAAAATCTGAGGCGACTGGCTGAAATCCAGGTATAATGCAGGCTTCACTTTTCCTTATAGATCATGTACCAGTAGTCATAATTGCTCACTGAGTAGTTGTGGTCTGATGCATGCCTCCTGATGGTTTTCTCCTTTAGTTCGAGATCATCTGTTGAGTGAGGATTGTGGATTCCGGCTGACTTAGAGTTCCAGTCAGTGATAACAATGCTTCCTTGTGTTGCCTGTTCCATCTTTACGATCCCTTTTACAGGGTCTTTCAGGTGGTGCAGAGAACCAATTGCGATAGCGGTATCAAATATCTCTTCTCCCATATCCAGGTGCTCTATCTTTTTCTTGACCAATTTTAGGCGACCCGTCCTGATCTCTGCGGAATAGGATGTTTTGAGGCGATCAAATGCCCATGCTTCCGGATCGACCGATGTCACCTTTATCGTTGGAATACTCAATAGCTTGGTTACAACTGTACCGAAGCCAGTACCCACATCGAGAATCCTCGTGCCGGTAATCATGGGAAGAGCTTCAGAAAGCATTCCCTCGATTGAATTGTCGTGATTCATCGGGTAACTGATCGTTTTCGCTTACATAAACTAGTATAGCGTTTCCATAATACACTTACAATTATTTATACCGCCTTGTGATATGAAAGCATGGTGTTTAAGAGAGTTAAACAGCACATCACGCTGACCGACGATCAGAGGAAGATGCTGGAAAGCATTGTCAAGTCGCGGACTGCCGAGAGGAGAGTATATGAAAGGGCAAGAATCCTGATCATGGATGCTGATGGTGTTTCAGCAAGTAAGATTGCCCGGGAAATGGATACCAACAGGACAAAGGTTTATCTGGTCATTGACAAGGCACTCTCCTTTGGTGTCGCGAACGCCCTTGGCGATCTTCCCGGAAGAGGGAAGCCCAGGAAGATTCAGGACGAGGCCAGGTCCTTCATAATAAGAACGGCATGCACAAAACCCATTGATCTCGGTCTTCCTCAGGAACTGTGGACAAACAGGTCACTGACACAGTACATACGGAGGAATGCGCCAGAAGAGTACCATCTTCATAACATATCAAACGGCACAGTTTCCAAGATACTGACAAGGAGCAATATCCGTCCACACAAAATAACCTATTACATGGAGAGAACGGATCCCGAACATGAGAGAAAGGAGGCTGAAGTCCTTCATGTTTACAGGGAGGTAAGGGTACTCAGGGATACACAGGACCAGAAACTGACCGCCATACTTTCATACGATGAAAAGCCCGGAATACAGGCCACAGGCAATATATTTCCTGACAAGGCGCCGGATCAGGATCATGGATCGGTGTCAAGGAATCATGATTATGTAAGACATGGAACAGTATCCCTCCTGGCCGGCATTGATCTCATCACGGGCCATATCATTCCTTCGGTCACGGAAAAACACAGCAGCCAGGAATTCATAGAATGGCTGAAGATGGTGGATCAGTACTATCCAGATGAATTTATTATCACAGTAATACTGGACAACCATTCCATACACAAATCCAGGGAGACAATGGCATACCTGTCATCAAGACCCTACAGGTTCAAGTTTGTATTCACTCCCACACATGCATCATGGCTCAACATAATTGAAACATTCTTCAGCAAGATATCAAGATCAATGCTCAGGGGCATAAGGGTGGATTCAAGGGAAGAGCTGAAAAACAGAATATTGAGCTATATTGATGAGATCAACATGGAACCTGTGGTGTTCAGGTGGAAATACAGGATAGATGAGATGCCGGGAGGCATAGAGGTGTGATATTGTCCATTGTAAAACTATTATGGAAACATAATACTAGCATGTCGCTTCCTGAAAGGATCAGGATATGCATGAAGATCCGTCAGGTTAGAGTGCAATAAATCCCCCAAGAGGAAGTACCAGTGCATGCTCCGGTCCCTGAGTTTTAGTATTGTGTTGAGATAACCTTTCAATGCTGCTTCTGTTGTTGATAGCCATTTTTGCCCTTGCTTTTCTTGTAGGCGTTATAGGCAACATTTCTGGCGTGGGTGGAGGAGTCATGATTGTCCTTCTCCTCGTATACGGTTTTTCCTTTGATCCCCTGGACGCGGCCGGGTTGAGCCTGTTAACCCTGGTCTTCAGCACGCTGGTTGGATTCATCCAGGATATCAGAAGAAAACTTGTTAACAAGGGCCTCTTATATATTATTGCGCCCATTGGAGTGATCACCGCCGTGATTGGTTCGGTAATCACTGATTACGTTTCAGCCAATACCTTCAAGGGAGCCTTCTCGGTGATATTGATAAGCCTGGGACTCTTTTCGGTATATTCATCCAATAAGCAGCGCAGGTATTCCCTGCCAAAAAGAGATATTCACACCGCTATTAACAGCAGAACGGGCATTGTCTCTTTGCTTGCTGGCACTGTTTCAGGTTTCATAGGCATAGGGATTGGCGGAATGATGGGGACCTATCTCACAGCAATAAAGAGGATCGATGCAAGGACTGCAATTGCAACCGTGATTGCGGCTACCCTTCCAATCACAATAGCAGGAGCCGGTTTTCATTTCTACCTATCAGGCGGAATAAACCTGGAGTTTGCGCCACCATTGGTCTTGGGAGCAGTGCTTGGCGGATTAGTCGGAGCCTCAATAATTGTGAAAGCTCCTCATCTCAGCCTGAGATTCTTGCAAGGTTACCTTGTACTTACGTTTGGTTTCCTTTCTGCCCTGCTTTATCTTCTAACTGTACACCTGCCATGACTCCTGAAACCATGAATGCAAACAGATGATTTTGCAGAGGATATTAGATGGCTTATCGGGTTTGCAGGACCCGGATAATTTCAGGAACTCGCTGCGGCAGCATTGTTGGCTGGCTGTTTGGTGAATGTCAACTTAATGAGGCCTACATCGTCCATCTTGTCAAATTTCAGATCCAGCAAGCTGATAGAAAATTTCTCGGAATCCCTGGTTGAGATGGAATGCTTTTTGAGCATTGGCAGTCTTCCTGGACAACTTTCTGAGTCGAGGTCAAATATCAATATTCTCCCTCCAGGCGAAAGGTAATGTGAAAGGTATTCAACAGATTCTGCCTGTTTACTCCAGTGATGAAATGAAAAAGTGCTGATTATCAGATCGAATTTTAGATCAAAAGGCACATTGCGGCTGCTACCGTTCTTTACCGTTATCTGCCTGCCGAGATTGTTCTTATTGATTTTGCGCTGTGCGATCCTGACCATGCTCGCTGACGGATCTATTCCATATAGTAACGTGCTTCGCTTCGATTTACCAAGCTTGATTAGGAGATCACCAGGACCGCAGCCTACGTCAAGTACGGAAGCGGGATTATATTTTCCTATAGATGAGACAATCGCCCTGTAATATTTCCAGTTAGACAGACCGGAGAAAAATGAATAAAACCTGGACGAGAATGCGCCAAATTTCTCCTCCCCATCCAGGTAGTATGTTCTTTCTTTCATGAAAGTTCAAATCCTTTTATGTGAGCTTTAAAATGCCCGCACTGCTTCGGTCACTGAGTGATCTGTCGGAGGGTTGACCTTTCCCAACAGATTCTTGAGCGAGGTCGCATCTGGTGCTTCCCAGTTGCAGATTGCCTTATTTTGATCCTTCAGTACAAGGACTGATTTCAGGGTAAATCCTTCTGGCAGGGTTCGGCTTTTCTGCATGCCTATAATATCCCCAACAACTTTCATTACTTTTTCGCTGTTCTTGTTTTTCCACGCATGTTCGACTATTAGTTCTACCATAGTTATCAACTAAGGATTCATGTAAAGTAGTTATACTTGCCACCGTTCTAGGACGGTAGTATGGATGAAATAGAGTTGAAATTCAGCAACAGCACACCTTTCTGCGAACTTTCCCGGGAGTTCCCGGATCTGACTGTATTCAGGTGGTGCAATTCTGTCGTTGATTATGTTGAGATGTATGGAAAGAAGGAAGAAATACAGAAAGCGGGCTCAAGGCTGAGGGAGGTTACAAAAGCAATCTATAGCAATCTCCTTTCCTCTGAACTTGTAGAAAAGCACAGCGAGTCTGCAATTTCCTGCAGATGCACCACGTATAACTCAACCATCAGGCTGGCTGAATCCATGAACCTCATGTGGGAAGCACCTGCAGTCTACATGGGAGGCGAGGAAATCCTCCGTCTGGTTTCCTTTTCAGATAAAGACGCAAACAGGTTCTATCAGGCTGCACAAAAAAATGGAACCGTGCAGGTCGTAAAGAAGAGAACACTTCGACCCGATTCGCTGAGGGAAATATACAGCATTTCCCTCTCAAATATACTGGGGAAATTGTCTCAAATACAGCTCAAGTACCTCAGGGACGCAATAGTGTTGGGGTTGTTCTCGTCACCAAGAAGGGCCAAGGTCGAAGACCTGGCGCGATCCCATGATATTTCAAAGTCTACAATGCAGGAGCACGTTAACAAGGCAAGAAACAAGCTCCTTCAGGCGATGGGGCCCTATATTACCCTTTTCCTGCATTCGCGTCCGGAAGAATAGTACCCATGTGATCCGGCGACCGCTTATCTTTATTCTATGCTGGTAATACTCATTAAATCAGAAGGTGGAATGTATTTGGCTGGTATAATTGATCTTGTTAGAAAATACGACGTTTATCGTATGCAGACACTTAATTTGCAGGCTTCGGAAAACAGGGTTAGCCCGGACGTCAAGGAAGCTCTGTCAAGCGATCTTGCTTCGAGGTATTCCCACGTTATGGAGGATGGAAACAATTCGTACGGAGGAGCATCCATATTTGAGCAGATCTTCAATGATGCGAAAAAGAGCGTCCAGAAACTGTTTCATGTGAAGCATGCAGAGATCCGCCCCATTGGAGGGCACATTGCAGTCATAGCTGCAATCAAATCACTTACAAAAAAAGGTGACACTGTTTATTCAATTGGTCCAGAAGGTGGCGGCTATCCAGGATACCAGGATTCCTATATTCCGGAAATGCTGTCCCTGAGGATGGAGAATATACCCTTTAAGCCGGATGTGCAGGAAATTGATTATGATGCATTCGCGTCTGCAGCGAAGAGGAGGAGACCGGACCTTATTGTCCTTGGTCAATCCGCATTCGTAAAACCATATGACATGGCAAGGATAACAGAAATTGCCGATTCTGCTGGATCCAGGATCCTGTATGACGGTTCGCATGTAATGGGCCTCATCGCCGGCGGGAAATTCCAGCCGGATGCATCCGCTAAATCAGATGTCCTAGTTGGTTCCACGCATAAATCCTTCTTCGGCCCGCAGGGAGGCCTGATTCTTACAAATGATTCCGATCTGGAAGAAAGCTTTGAGAAGAATCTTACTTGGATGACGATGGATAACATGCATCCGAACAGGGTCGCAGCGCTCGGGATAGCGGCAGAAGAAATGCTGAAACATGGAAAGGGCTATGCTGCCCTCGTTGAGAAGAATTCATTTAACCTGGGTCGTGCGCTGAACGAACATGGCATTCCCGTTCGATTTTCACCCTGGTATTCAAAATCCCACCAGGTGCTGTTATCGCCCTCAAAGGATCTGAGTTTTATTCAGTTCTCGAAGAAGATGGAAGATAATGGCATCATTCTGGATCGTGACGGCAGGGTTGGAACTTCCGAAATATCAAGGATGGGTTTCTCAGACATGGATGGTATAGCTACCCTCATCTCAGAGGCGTGGGCAGGTAACAATGTTTTAGAGCGTGTTGCAGATTTAGTATCGCTGCTAAAAATTGAATTCTGGAGGTAGAATATGAAGGCTAATGAAATTATGACCAAGAACGTTATCACCATGGACGAAAACACTGTTATTACCGAAGCAATCGCGAAGATGCGCGATAATACCATCCAAACGATCCCGATCTTAAGGGACGGAAGATACATCGGTGTCCTGACATACAGGGAAATTTTGAAGCGGCACAGCATACAGCCAAATGCCAAGGTCGTTCATTTTACGGTTCCTTCCCCCGGTCTCTCAGAGGATGAGAGCGTGGAATCTGTCGCAAAGAGCCTGATTGAAAGCGGTCTTCTTGCTCTTCCGGTCCTGAAGAAAGATAAAATCATCGGTATTGTATCTAGGACGGATATTATAAAACACCTCCCGGAGCTTTTCAACATAAGGAATCTTACCTGCAGTGATCTGATGATTTCTGACCCTGACAGGGTTCATGAGAGTGATGGTGTGAACACGGCAATAGAAATGATGCGCACAGCGGACCTGACCGAGATCCCCCTGGTTGATGATTCCGGCCGGTACACGGGAATACTGAAGATGGAGGATGCTACCAGAGAAATGCTCGGAAGAAAGAAGGGCATCAAGTTCGGCCAGTTTACCTCAACAAAGGAGCCGGTCAACATAGTCTGCTCCTCCCTCCTGACGGATCTGCAGGCCCTGAAAGAGGATGCGCCATTGGAAAAGTCTGCATCGCTGATGACTGACAGCCATGTTCACATAACCCCCATAGTGAACGATGAAAACAAGCTAACCGGCATCGTGGAAATGAACACGATCATAAATTTTATAGGCGGATCGACCAACAGCGAAGGTCTGCTAGTAAACATAAGCGGCCTTGAGCCGGGTGAGGAGGATCTGTATGAAATTGCATATTTTCTTGCGGATAAATTCCTTACAAGATATCACAAGCTTACGGGCCACAAGAACGGAACGCTCAACATCAATGTCCAGAAGTACAAAACTGAGGGAAAGACGAAATATTCAGTCAGGACCAGGCTTCTTTCAGGCAGGATAACCATGTCAATGGACTCCCATGACTGGAATTTTGGCAAATGCATTTCCGATATTTTTGACGGATACGAGAAGCGGCTTGCCAAGTTGAAGGAGAAGACGTAAATGTCCGGGGAACTGGCTGAGCAGATCCTTTCCGCAGCTGAGAAAAAGAGCAGGTATGCGGAAGTAAGGTACATGGAGCTTGAAGGTACCGGTGCTGCTTACAGGAACGGTTCCTTTGAAGGTGCAGCGTTTTCCAGGTCTTTTGGCTATTCGGTGCGTGTACTCAATAATTCGCTTGCAATCTCATATTCGAATTCCGAATCCCTTCCTGAACTCATGAATGCACTCGATACGGCAGTGAAGAAGTCTTTGGCACCGGGAAAATCGCAGATAGTAACAAAGAGTGAAGGAAAGAAGGAGTGGGTTGTTTCCGGGACTCGAAAGGTGGAGAATACGCCACTGGAGGATAAGATCTCACTGCTTAAGGACAACGATTCACTGATGGATTCTCTTGGCTCGAAGGTGAGAATGAATTACCTCTCCGACAGGAAGATAAAGCAGCGATTCCTGAACAGTGAGGGTGCAGACGTCAGGGGTGAATATTCCAGGGTCAGTTACTTCTACTTTGCCGGAATCCTGGATTCGGGCGAGTTCGAGCAGTCAACGGGTGAATTCGGATCGACTGGCGGTTATGAATACATTGATTCCATAAAGTTGCCGGAGCGCATCGCTGATGACATAAAGGCGATCAAAGGTGCAATGCATGCGCCACATCTGGACCCTGGAAGGATGGATGTGGTCATTGGCCCTGAAATATCAGGGATAGTTGCCCATGAATCTGCCGGTCATCCCACTGAATACGATAGAATTGTCGGCAGGGAAGGAGCGCTTGCTGGAGAATCGTTCCTGACGGGTAAGAAGCTTCCGATGAGGATTGGCTCTGATTCCGTCAGTGTAATTGATGATCCGTCGATGAAAGGAAGCTACGGCTTCTATGTATACGACGATGAGGGCATCAGGTCGAGGAAGCGCTACCTTTACAGGAAGGGATTCACGGATGAGTTCATTCATAACCGGGAAAGTGCAGCCAGACTGAATGTGGAACCAAATGGTGGTGGCAGATCTTCCTCGTGGGACATGGAGCCACTGCCAAGGATGAGCACTACGTATATTGAACCGGGCGATTACAAATTCGACGAACTGGTCGAGGGGATCAAGAACGGCATATACATGAAGAATTTCACCGAATGGAATATTGACGACATAAGATTCAATGAAAAGTATGTCGGGAAGGAAGCTTACAGGATCAGGAACGGGAAGATAGCAGAGCAGATCAGGCGC
>DAHXNF010000046.1 GCA_027366585.1 Thermoplasmatales archaeon
GTCTCGGCAGACACAGAAAGGATCATGGCATCACGCATCTCCATCACAATGGAGCACAGCCATGATGCCACACAATTCACCAAGCTCATAACTGGCCATGAACAGAGGGTATTTGCAGACAAGGCATATGATTCCAGGAAGTGGGACTGAAGGTGCTCTATTACAACATGATGAGGGAGAATACGAGGACATATGGGTAGTTATGCAACACAGTTTTCATCTACGGTACATTCATATGCATATGCGGAGATGTTGCATATAATGGAGCTATGTCGAACTGCTTATTTGTTACATGAAACATAGAACCCAGCATCTTCGAGACAAGAAGCAGATAAGCACACTCCCATGCATTTTGGTTTAAAATTGTAATATTGAAGCAAATACTAATATTAGCAATAGAAAGTCCAATTATGCACTGAATCGATCCGAAACTGAAATCTATCGTACTGTGATGGGGGAATATTGAGTGAAATACCCATGACAGAGAATGTAACAATAATAGGATCCGGGCCGGCGGGATTCACCGCAGGAATTTACTGTGGGCGCGACGGCTTCGATCCCCTTCTTATAACAGGTATCGAAGTCGGTGGGCAGCTGGAACTCACTTCCCTTGTTGAAAACTATCCTGCGTTTCCCGATGGAATTCTTGGCCCGGAGCTCATGGACAGGATGCAGGACCATGCCAGGAAGTTCGGTGCGCGCTTCAAGAGCGACCATGTCATGGGAATAGACTTCGACACTTACCCCTACAAGATCCTGGGTGGAAGCGGGACAATCGAAACCAGATCCATGATAATCGCCACAGGATCAACAGCCAGGTGGCTAGGAATACCGACGGAAAAGAAGTACATCGGCAGGGGAGTCAGTTCATGCGCTACATGCGATGCGCCTTTTTTCAAGGGCAAGGATGTAGTCGTAGTCGGGGGCGGTGACTCAGCGATGGAGGATTCTCTTTTTCTCACCAGATTTGCCAAGAGCGTCACAATAGTGCACAGAAGAAAGAGCTTCAAGGCAAGCAAGATAATGCAGGACAGGGTACTTTCAAATCCAAAGATCTCGGTACTCCTGGAAAGCGAAGTTGTGGAGGTAAAGGGTGAACGAGTTGTCGGGAGTGTAGCGATCAGGAACATCGTCAATGGTGAGATACTTGACAGGCCTGTCCAGGGAATGTTCGTTGCAATCGGGCATAAACCTAACACAGATTTCCTGAGGGGAAAGTTACCGCTGAATGCTTCTGGTTACGTAATAGCTAGGGATGAGGTAAAAACAGCCTATGATGGAGTCTTTGTGGCGGGTGACGTTGCGGATCCAAAGTACAGGCAGGCGATTACGGCAGCTGGAAGCGGCTGCAAGGCGGCACTCGAGGTCAGGAGCTTCCTGCAGGAGCATCATTAGGTTTCCATATAACATTTGGAAACGAAACTGCCTACACTGCATTCCTTTCACATTGTCACTTCACGCACTCTATAAGGTAAAATAACCGAAAGTCTTCCATATCTCGGATGAAGATCTACGTAGAATCCTATGGCTGCACGCTAAACAAGTCAGAGATAGGTCTTTATGCAAATAAGCTTCTGTCCGAAGGCGCGGAGCTGACATCCAGTCCGGACGATGCAGACCTGCGATTGATCGGCACCTGCGTTGTGATACAGCACACCGAGGACAGGATGCTACGGAGGATATCGGATCTTTCTACAAAAGGAAAGGTGCAGGTCCTGGGATGCCTACCGTCTGTCAGTGCCGGATCGATCGAGTCCGAAAACATACAGTTACTTGAAAGAAAGGATTTCAGGTCATACTACAAGGGATCGCTTGATGACGTTGAGATCAAGGAAGCATCGGTATTCGACGGCATACCGATCAACCAGGGATGCACGGGAAGCTGCAATTTCTGCATATCGAGGGTCGCAAGGGGATCACTCCTGTCGCGGCCGATCGAGAAGATTACGGGACAGGTACTGATCCAGCTCAACCATGGCATCCGTGAGATCCGCCTCTCTTCCCTGGACTCAGCGGCATACGGCGTGGATATCGGTACATCCCTGGATCGCCTCGTATCAGCCGTATCTTCGTTACCCGGGGAATTCAGGATCAGGGTCGGGATGATGGAACCCGGCAACACCTCCAGGATCCTAGGACCATTGTTGAACGCGTATTCAAGCAGCAAGGTGTATAAATTCCTTCATGTTCCGGTGCAGAGCGGCGACGACAGGATCCTTGATGCAATGAACCGCGGCTATCACGCCGAGGATTTTCGTTCGATCGCGCGGGAATACAGATCCCGCTATCCCGACTCCACTTTATCCACGGATATAATCACCGGTTACCCCTGTGACGATGACGAGTCGTTCGAGCGTACGGTCAGGATGCTCGTGGAAACACAGCCGGAAATAATCAACATTACGAGGTTTTCACCAAGGCCATATACGCCGGACTACAACCTGAAGACACCCCCTACAAACAGCGTTAAGCGATGGACTGCTGACATAACGCGCCTGCATCATGAAATCGCCGAAGAACGCATGCAGAAACAGGTGGGGACAATCAGGAAGATTTTCATCACCGAACATGGAAAGAATGGATCATCCGTGGGCAGGGACAATGCATACCGGCCTGTCGCGATACCAGGCATTCATGATCTATATACCTTCGTTGACTGCGAGATCGTGGATGCAACGTATGCATACGCTATAGGAAAGATCGCATAGGATCAGTCGACGGCGACAATCTCATCCATGATATACCTGCTGTCCTTCCTCGCCCTGATTGCCGCCCTGAACTCTGTTGCCGTGAGTATGGGCATAGTGTACCTTTCCTGGTCATCGATCGGGACGCGCGGACAGCCCGTGAACACGACGGCATCGCATCTCATATTCTCATAGTCTGTAGGGTTTGCATTGTTGCTGTATATAAGCACCGGCTCGAGGTCAGCGGCCTTTGCCTGCTCAACAAGAACCCTGGCGAGCTTTTCCCTCTTCTGCCCAATCTTGGTGTCTACCACAACGCAGATCTTCCTTGCGTTCATTGCCCTCTCTATCGCGGCATACCTCTTCCTTATGACGCGATCCGTCTCGGGAGAAAGGTTCCTGAGTGTCAGATCGTTCAGGTCCAGCAGGTAAACATCCTTCCTCAGTGCAAGCTGTGCCCCAAGTCCATGGAATATGCCGGTACTCACGAGGAGGAAGCAGTCCACTTGATTTTCGATGGAGTGCCCTGTACTGTAGTTGCATCCCAACACCTGTCCGGGATACTTCAGCCTACCGTCGTTTTTTCCAACGATAACATGAAAGCCCATGCCTTCCAGCATAGTTCGCACCGACGAGGCCGCTTCCGCATATTGTATGGAGAAAAGCAGGCCTATATTCATGATTCCACTATCCTTCAGGCCTTCGAAGATCTTTTCACTGATTTCAGGAATCTTCTCCTCCTTATACTCAATGAAAACAACCGGCTTTGGATATCTAACGTTGGGTATCTCGGAATGACCGAGCTGGAGGATGCAATCCACGTCGCTATACAGGGAAGAATCCCCGACGTCGCAGGCCCCGAAAAAAGGATCGCTGGATATTATGATGCGGAATTCCCTGGAAAGAGCGTTGAAGAGATCAAACACACCCGGCTTGAGGCCATCCGGTACCTGGACCATTACCTTCTTTGCACCGATTTCCCTGAGCTTTGCTACAATAGCTTCAGTCTGCAACTTCATGGAAATGGCCGTATAACAGGGTGAGTTATAACCTTGTCCTATTCACGGTTGGAAACAATGTTTCCGCGATTTATGACAGTCCTGACAGGATTTGTTGCATATTCGTATGGTATCTCCCTGTAGTCGGATACATCGGCCATGACAAGATCCGCAGATTTTCCCTTCTCGATCGTCCCGGTCCTTTCCCCGATTCCGAGGGAATATGCAGCGTTGATGGTAACAGCGGTGAACGCCTCCTCGATCCGTAGGTGATAGAAACGGAGCGCAAGGTACAGTGCGAAGATCATGTCCTGGTTCCTTGTCAGCGGTGAGGAATCGGTGGATATCGTAACCGGAATACCCTTCCCGATGAATTTCCGGACATCAGGATACTTCTCCCCGAGAGAAAAGGCAGTAATGGGGAGAAAGTTGGCAACCGCCCCGCAATCGCGGAGAAGATCAATGCCTTCATCGTCTGTCTTGAGGAGATGATCGGCAGATTTCAGCCGGAACCTGCGGGCCAGTGAGAGGCAGCCTATGTTGCTGATCTCATCTGAATGGAGCCTTTTCCCCTTGTTCCCTGCGGCAGCAAAGAAGGTCTCTGTGCTCTTCGGAGAGAAGGCGCCTGAATCGCAGAAAGAATCGACAAAATCCACCTTCTCGAGCAGGGCGGGAAGCACGTTTTCCATGACGTATGCAAGGTGCGATTTCTCATCACTTCCCATGGAAACGGCATGAAGGGGCAGGAGAGTCTTGACGACGCTGATCCTGTGCGTTGCAGCGATTGCATCCATTACGGCAATCATCTTTGCCTCCCCCGCTGCCGAGCTTGAGTAACCCGTCTTGATCTCCATCGAGGTCGTTCCTCTCTTTATCGCGCTCTCCACCCGCCTCAATGATTCTGCGAAGAGCCTCTCCTGCGGTGCAGCTTCCGTTTCCCTCACGGTGCGCATGATGCCGTTGCCTGCCTCAAGTATCTCCAGATACGACCTGCCGTCGATCTTCTGGTAGAACTCCTCATACCTGCTTCCCGCGTAGATGATGTGCGTATGGGCGTCTATCAGCCCTGGAAAAACTACCTTGTCCCTGCAGTCGATAACCATGTCTGCAGAAATCGGGCTTCCACCGATCTCGCTGATTATCCCGTTCTTGACGAGGATCGATGCATCGTTCGTTACAGAAAGGCTTGCCTGCCCATTTCCGGAAAGCGGCTTGCCCGTATCCTTTGCTGTTATGATCTGTCCGGCATTCTTCAGCAGCAATGAAGACATTTCACACCTACACTATGAACCAGTTGCCGAATGCTGATACGATCAGGAAACCTATAAAGATTGGCAGTATGAATGGAATACCGTATACCATGACCTTATGCCCTCCTATCTGCCTGGCCATGTATTTATTCGGGTTCTTCTTCAGATCGTCCTCATTGTATCCAAACGAGAAGAGCGAATAGATGCTTATCTTCTGTCCCTTGTATATGTTGACGGCGAGCACATAGAAAATTGAAAAGATTGATACAACAGATACGGTGAAAAGGAAGCTGAAGTCAAAAGGGAAGATACCCTGGATATAGGTTGGTTTGACGTAATTATAGATATATGGGGTATAAAAGCCGGTGCAGATTGCAAGCATAGCCTTGATGTCGCCCGTTCCGAAGAACCGCTCGCCGATGCCCATGAGATAAATGAGCAGTATCACGACAAGCTCCAGGAAATATCCTGCAGGAGCGAAATAGAACGCAACTGCAAAGGAGGCAACGCCGATCAGTGCATAGACCCAGGGAACAAACCTGACAAACAGGGTGAAGAACAGGACAACCGGGAGAAGTATGACCGCCAGCAAACCGAACGACATGCCTGACTGATTGAAGTAAGTGCCAACGGCACCTACCAGGACTAGCGGTATGAAGAGGAACTTGTCAATCTCGCGGTTCTTTATGTCCTCGAAGGTGCCGATCGCAAGCGAGGCTATCCCAATCCCCAGCACAACGTCATCGATCAGGATCATCCGACTGTCACCGTGAATCGCCCAGTTCCTGCGGGGGCGGAAGGGCTAAAGGCATCGCTATCGTTAACGTAAAAAATTTGGAATGTACTCGAACGAGTACTTTTGACTCCCGAACTGCCGATAAATCCAGGAAATGGTTTATCGGGCATTAATTACCAGGTTACGGCGTGATTTTAATCGCTCTGGTAGGGCAAACGCTTTCGCATGCCATGCAGAATATGCACTCGCTTTCCCTGACAGGGTCACACTTGTCTGTCCTGTATTTTGCGAATAGATCCTTGTCCTTGTCAATTTTCTTGTCGTTC
The DNA here is from genome assembly GCA_027366585.1 of Thermoplasmatales archaeon. GTDB lineage: Archaea > Thermoplasmatota > Thermoplasmata > Thermoplasmatales > Thermoplasmataceae > UBA582. The sequence continues at coordinate 5,998 of DAHXNF010000046.1, forward strand.
CCAGTGCCCGACTGTCCTGGATTAAGCTCCCATTCAAACAGGCTGACAGGGCAAACATCCATGCATGCTCCATCTGCAATACAGGCTTCCCAGTCAACAGCAACCTTTGATCCATGGATCCCCCGGGTTGTTGGATTCGGTTTGCCGGCAGCATCCATCCTGGCTTTACCTTCTGCCCGTACCTCATGCTCATGATGCTTACCAGTAACTGGATAGTTATCTTTGTCTTCTAGGAAATTCTCATCTATTGGTTTAGGTTTATAATCAAGTGTCTCGACTTTGACCAAAGTATCACCTTATCCTAAATGTTTTGATACCTATTTAATTATATCTTAGTATCCGTTCAAATAATCTAGAATCAGAGACTCCAGCCGACTGCTTGTCGATATTCAGTCTCTCTTAGTAGGGATTGAGATTGTCCTGCACTCTCCCTAGCTGGATCGCCTGGATCCACGCTTTTTCTTCTTCATTCCTCACGCCTAGGCTGACTTGCCTGACCACATTACCTGCCTTAAAAGTAGAAATCGATTACACCGTTGCCTCTTTAGGGATATCGAATGCCAGCGGAGCTGCAATCTGTATACTTCATTGACTTTGCCAGACCAGATAGCAAGACAGATATTTTCACAACCTGACAAAGAAGTGTTTTCGATTCGTTCCCTCATTCAGCGCCTATAGACGGCCTCCATCTGGGGGTGTTCCCTGTTTGAGCGGATATATGCCATGAAGCAAAAAATGACCCGCTATGCACCTTATTCCTGAAGATCGGTGTTTCCCTTCTATTAGAGCTTATAAATTCTTAAGTAATGTCTTGCGATAGCGTTCCATGGGAACGCGCGAGCTGGTAATCGATCGGAAGGCACAGGGCGAATTTGTTAGCTCACTTATACGACAGTTCAAGTACAAGCGAACAGACTTCAGGACAATAGGCGGATTTGGTGGCTTCACATCACTGATTGATCTTGGAACCTTCGCCATTTCATTCAATACCGACAATGTAGGCACAAAAACACTCGTAGCGGAAGAAGCAAACAGGTTCGATACCATAGGAATAGATTGCATTGCGATGTGCGCCAACGACGCGATAACGAGCGGGGCGGAACCCATAGCCATGGTGGACTACATCCAGCTCCGGAGCGCTAATAGCGAGACTGCCAAGCAGATCGGGACGGGACTGAACGTCGGAGCACAGATGGCCAACCTTACTCTGGTAGGTGGAGAAACTGCAATTGTTCCAGACATAGTTCAGCACATCGATCTTGCCGGAACGACCCTTGGTATTGTGCAGAAGAGCCAGATCATAAGCGGCGAGAAGATATCTGAAGGAGATCTGCTCTTTTCACTTGGAAGCAGCGGGATACACTCCAATGGATTCACGACGGCGAGGAAGGTCCTTGCGAAAAACGGGATAAATATTAATGACAAGTTCCCGGGAGACAGCAAGACTGCCGCTGACGTTCTTCTTGAACCAACAAGGATATATGTTCGCGAGATCCTCGATCTATTGAACATAGTGAACCTGAAAGGTCTCGTCAACATAACAGGCGGCGGGATCCGAAACATATCGCGGGTGAAGGATATGCATTACATAATAGACAACCCGGTTGAGCCGCAGAACGTCTTCCAGCAGATAATGAAGCTTGGGGACCTTGACTATTCCACGATGTACGAAACTTTCAACATGGGAACTGGCTTCGTCGTAGTGACCGATGAGGACAGCAAGCGCGATCTCCAGGCAGCACTGAGAGGCAAGGTCCCGGTTAAGGAGATAGGTCATGTCGAGAAAGGTAGTGGTATAGAGGTCCCGGAATACGGGGTCAGCTTCCAGGGATACTACTGATCCGTCATGGAAGAATGTCGCTTTCTCTAATAAATCAGGTTTATATTACTTAATGCAATTGATCCATTATGAAGCTAATAGCTGTAGTTGACGAAGAGAATTACATAACACCCCTTGAATTTGGCAGCTCAATAATGCTGATCGATGATGAAACGAAGGAGATCAAGGAATACGAGAATCCTGGCTTTGGTGCAATGCATGGCGGAAAGGAAAGGGCTATGGCCGGAATACTTTCCCTCTCACCAGATGCAATCCTGGTAAAGGAAGGCACTCTCTGCCCGGGATCATACTTCATGTCCAAGGGAAGGATGAAGTACATACCCGTTGAGGAAGAGAAATTCGACGATGTAATGAAGAACCTTCCCAATATAAAGGAGAAGGCAGTTACAGAACTAGAACCAGTCATGTACCAGGAATAATCTTTCCTGAGTACCCAAACTTTATCATCCTGCCGACAAGGTGGGCCATCCTTATAGGCTCTGGGATCCTTCCCTGCCTTACTGTTTTTCTTAAGATACTTCTTGCGTCAACGGCAGTAATTCCTGCCCTGTTTATGTAAAGTTTCCCTCCTGATCTTAGTACCACCTCCTCAATCGCAAGGCTGTCCAGCACTTTCAGGACAGATTCATTCCCGATGTACTTAATGATCGCAGCCCTTATACTTTCGAGATCGGGTGATTTGGCTGTCACTGTGATAACCGGTATTCTGAGGCGCTCATAAAGGGCAAGCGGGTCTATGAGGTTGAACCCGCCGAAAGTGATACCATTTGTCATGATTATATTGCAGCTATGACCGGCCCCAGTTTTGGCCATTTCGGATAATGCAGATTCTGCGTCTGACCCGTCAACGTGGATCTCCCTTGTCATGAGAGCTTCAATGTAGAAGTCAAGGCGCATCACCACCCCGACGAGGAAGCATGTCCTGTCGCCCCTCAAGAAAGGGGAATCATCAATACCCAGGATCCTGAGGTTTTTCTTCATGCCAAACAATTCCTGCTGATAGCCCCGGAAAGCATTTCAGAAGTGACTTCGCATCATTCTTTCTGCATTCAAGGGTTGCTGGGAAAATATCATGTTTACCAACTTATATATTTTCCCTCATCGCATAGTCATGTTTTCTAAATGCCCACGTGAACTGACTAGGTATGAGAAGATCTACAACGAGGAATTAGGTAGAAAAATACGGCTTTCGTTTACTGCACATGAAGGGCGAGAAGTAACATCAGTAAAGGAGGACAAACTCACCGCTTATTGCTCTACGAGATAAGAGTGATGACATTACCAAATATGCCCTCGATCGGCCTAATACTTGAACCAAAGGCAATGAATACCCTCATTTTCAGATATTTAAGCAACAAATTATGAAGGACAAAAAAAGTGAGGTAACCTTCAATTGCTTTCCCCAGGAGAATCGAATGCAGATGGATCAAAAATAGTTCTTATGAATTCTATCTTCCCGTTCTTCACTTTATACCAGGAACTCATATATACAGTGGCTTTTTCCATCTTGAAATCATATAGAAGGCTTACCTCATCGTCATCCACGAACATTCTCTTTATTTCATATCTGCCTGGAAACTTCTTCATCATCGCAATGAAGCCTTTTGGCCCGCCGAAAGACTCACCAGCAGGTCCTATGATTTTCACTTTCTCATCGATATAGCTGGCTGCTTCATCATATCTATGCTGATCCATGGCGTCTATGTACGAAATTATGACATCTTTTGCAGTTTGCACTCTTTCACCTTTTTTCCAATAAGACGGAATTTACTTATGTTATTATCCTATTTAGAGATAAAAAGGATCTTCTCTTTTCGGGCTAAAAAATGAGCGTTATTATTTCTTTCCTTCACTTCAAGATTCACCAAAATGGTTATATTTACCAAACTTATACCCACGCTACGCACAAAAGGATGCACCTTTTAATATCACTGTTAAAGGGGAAGGGTGTGAGGTCTAACGACCGATGACGCCGGTTTATAGTATGTGGTAAGATTGATTGTGTAAAACTGCTAAACTGTCTGGGGGATGGTTTGGTTTGGGAGCCGAAGAAGGACGTGCCAAGCTGCGTTAATCCTTGGCTAGGCGCATGGAGCCTGCGACCCAAGGGTGTCCGAATGGGACTTCCTGTCTTTATGACACTCCGTAAGGAGGGGTAACCCGGGGAATTGAAACATCTTAGTACCCGGAGGAAAAGAAATCAAAAGAGATACCGTTAGTAAAGGCGATCGAAAGCGGTATAAGGCAAACCGAATGCTCTTCTGAAAGGAAGAGTAGATGTGGAGTTAGGACTTTTTCCAATGCTTCCTGTCTGAATCCAAATGTTCTGGAATGAACTGCCAAAGAGGGTGATAGTCCCGTAGGAGTAAGGACAGATGCTACGAGGAGAAGTATCCAGAGTACCGTACGTCGTAATTCGTGCGGGAATATGGGTGGCACTTACATCCAACCTTAAATACTCCCCAAATCCGATAGCGAACAAGTAGCGTGAGCGAAAACTGAAAAGAAACCCGGAAGGGTAGTGAAAAGTACCTGAAACCAGGCAGTGATAAACTTATAGGGCACTAAAGGGATGATGCCGCTAATCACGGTGGACCGGTGTTCTATTGTCCGTGTTGAAGAACGGGCCAGGGAGTTTCGACAAGTGGCAAGGTTAATTTTTTAAAAAGAAGCCGTAGCGAAAGCGAGTACCCGCACAGTAATGGAGGGGTAGCGTAACCTATGCGTTAGTCACTTGTGGAAGACCCGAAGCCGGTCGATCTACGCCTGAGCAGGTTGAAGCCTAGTGAAAGCTAGGTGGAGGACCGAACCAGTTCTGATGTGCAAATCGTTTGGATGACTTGGGTGTAGGGGTTAAAGGCTAATCTAGGCCGGCAATAGCGGGTTCCCCTCGATACTACCCGCAGGTAGACCTCAGCAGAGATGCTCAGCTAGG
>DAHXNF010000050.1 GCA_027366585.1 Thermoplasmatales archaeon
TGAAGGCGCACCATCTCAAGAGTACCATGAAGGGATCAAGATATTACGTGTTGGCAATGTTTTCACGGTTTATTTGGCAATGATCGGTAAATTCATCAGGAACAGGAAGAATTCATACATCCTTGAATCCGTTAATGCCATTCCGTTTCTCTCAGCAATGCTCAGCAGGAAGAACAAGACAGTCATGATTCATCACCTGATACCATATTCTGTGTTCAGAGAGAAACTAGGATTTCTGGCACCTGTTGCATATTTCCTGCAGAACGTTCTCAATCCAGTACTGTACAGGAAAGCCAGGGTCATAACTAATAGCGAATCCACGAAGAAGGAGTTGCTGGAACAGGGGTACAGGGACGTGAACATCGTGAAGACCGGCGTTGACTCTGGTTTCTATAAACCGACGATTAAAATGGATTACATAGTTGCTCCTGGTCCTCTGAGACCGTGGAAGAATCATTCAGACATATTGACTGCACATTCAATTCTTCCAGATAATTTTCATCTCTTCATATTTGGTGCAGCCGAATCCGAAGGGTATTTACAGTTGCTTAAGGCCAAGGCTATCAGTCTTGGCACCCGTGAAAGGGTACATTTCCTTGGCAAGATATCCGACGATGAAAAGAGGAAGCTGCTTTCTATTTCAAAACTTTCGTTTGGCGCATCTGTCAAAGAAGGCTGGGGATTGAGTAATATGGAATCACAGTCATTCGGCTGTCCGGTTGTAGCCTACGATGTTCCTGGTGTCAGGGATTCCGTCAGAAATTATGTAACCGGGAGACTAGTTGAATTTGGAAACATTCACGCTTTGGCCGCCAGCGCCATGGAACTTCTTACGAACAACAGTCTCCTCAATCAGTATTCAGAAAGGTCAATTTCATGGTCCAGGAACTTTCAATGGCAGGAATGCTACAGGGACTTTCTAAGTGCTACGGTGGCATACAGCAGGAAACTCAAAGCCGAGGCGACTGAAAACCGGTTTGATCTTTTTGCAAGATTGAGGGCACGTTAATAAACAGATTTGGAATCAGCAGTAAAAGGTGCAATGTCGTACAACAAATCAGAGGAGGGAGGTCAGGATTTGAATGGCAGGACCAATTCTGCCGTTATTTCATGTTCTCCATTGCGCAGCGGGTTGGGGACGTACTCAAAGCTCCTTTATGATCTTGGTTTTTTCGAAAGCCTTGTTTTCTTCAGGAAATCATCTGTGAGCGATGAGACGGGGTATGAGAATGTTATAAAACCGAAACCTGGACTATACTCAGCCCGTGCAATGCTTTCTGCCTTCGGAATCTCCTTCTGGAAAAAGTATATTCAAAAATATGAGCTTGCCCACCTTACATCCCCAGAATTTTTTCATCTGGTGAGATTTAACAAAAATCTAGCCGGGACTGTTCATGACCTGCAACCCATTGACGATAGGGTTTCTAGGAGTGCCTATTCGTATGCCTTCAAAAGATACATGAAGAAGAACTATTCAGCAATGGGCAGGATGAAGGGAGTTGTGGCAATTTCCAACGTAACGGCCCAGAAGATCAGGGAGAAAATTCCTGATGTTGATCCTGTGGTCATCCACCAGTGGACTGACAACAGATTCATATTCCGCGACAGGAAGGCCGTGCGAGAGCAGCTCGGGATTGATGAGAAAACAAAGATCATACTGAATGTCAGTTCCACTGAACCAAGAAAGAATCTGGAAATTCTCCCCGGGATAATCGACAATCTTCCTGATGACTTCACCCTGCTTAGAATAGGCCAAAAGTCACCTCTCCTGGAAAGGATCGAGAGCCATAGATTCGTGAATATTGAATCAGTCGCTGATGCACTTTACCCCTTATATTTCAATGCAGCAGATGTCTACCTCAGCCCTAGCCTGAGAGAGGGATTCGGCAGGCCAACCATAGAGGCTGTAAACTCCTCTCTTCCCGTAGTTGTATCAAATATCCCTATCAACCGTGAAATTCTAAGAGACCAGAAATTTCTGGCAGACCCCGATGATCCCGGCGATTATGTTTCCAGGGTCCTGCAAATGGCAGATATGGATGAAGAGGAAAGGAAAATCTTATACTCTTCATTGGGAAACTATTACAGGGAAGAAAGAGCTCGAAAGGAGTATGCAGACTTTTATGAAAAACTAGGGGGAGTGTCCTGAGTGGGTGGTACAGCTACAAACAATACAGCCGATGGAAAGATGCAGCTAAGATCTCGCTATTTGCTTGTTCTTGTTCTTGCTCTTATACTGTACAATGCAGCATGGATCTATGTGAGTTATATTAGATACACATCCCTGAACTATTCAGTCTGGGATCTCGGCGTTAATTACGAACGGGCGTGGCAGGTTCTACATGGATCACTGACGTCATTACCGGATTTTGTCTCTTTCTTTACGACGGATTTCATAGTAGTTCTTCTCTCTCCGCTTTCTATGCTCGATCAGCTATCATCGTTGCTTGTTGCCCAGCTTGCAGCAATGGACATTTCTTGCATCATGTTATACGGAATTGCAATGTTCACGCTTCATGACAGGTGGAAAGCCACTGCCATATCTTCCGCATTCCTCTTCTACCCACCACTGGCCGGAATAACATGGTTCGACTTTCATTACCAGATATTCTTCATCCCATTCTTCCTGGCAGGGTACCTCCTTTACCTGCGGGAACATTACATATCCTCAGGGTTACTGATGGTGTTGAGCGGAACTGTGCGCTTCCCTTACGTGATCTTTCCATTGCTTTTTTCCCTGATCATTATTCTTAATGAACTTCGCCCGGGTCATGGCCCTGTTACCAGGAACCGGTTGTGGTATGCGGCAATTCTTTTACCATCAACTCTTGCTCTTCTCTTTGCAGGATATGTGGAGAGTAAAGGAATGACATACATTCATTTTCTGGCTTCGTCGTTTGGTGGACTCACAAGTTTCAAGCATACTCCGGAGACGATTGCTTTAACCATATTTTTCATGTTCATATTTGTTCTTTTCATACCGCTTTTTTCCAGGAAATGGCTCTTATTTTTGATACCGTTCATCGCACTGATCATAATATCCTCAAACACATACTTCCTTTACCCTCAATTTTTCCATCGGCAGTATGGTGGCCTGTATATACCATTCATTTTCCTTGGTCTTATCGACTCTGTGGTTGTGCTGAGAAATTACCTGAAGGTTCATGGCCTCAACGGGAGGAAAATCACTAAAAAAATCAGGTGGCTGTCAAAGCATTCAGTTACAGCAATTTTTGTAGTAATACTGGTATCCATCCCTTTTTTCCAGCCATACGGGCCGCTGAACTTTGCAAGTCCAAACAATTTTTACCTTGGCAGGGAAATTTCCAACTCTAACTTAACACAGTTAAATGGCCTTAACACAGTTATTTCCCTCATACCGGCAAATGCAACCGAAATACTGGTGCAGAATAACCTGCCGGAATATTTTCCTAGAGCGCTTTTCAATAACACCATTCTTGCGCCGCCAATCGTCAACTTCATGAATTTTTCCCTCTATTCAATTGAGATGAATATTTTCAATGTTACTGGATTAGGGGGAGTAATGGTGCATTATCCTTTGAAATATGTTCTGCTTGATTATGCCTCCAGCCAGTTCACTGCTGGAAATCCCAGTCTCCACAATATGTCTGAGTTGATGGTCAGTTCCGGGTATTATGGCATTTATGCACAAAATGGTATTATCGTCCTCCTTGAGCGCAACTATACCGGACAGCCGGTCATGATGATTGGGACTCCATATTTCCAATAATAATTAGATCTAAATATTCCATATGAAAGCTGTATAATGAATTTGTGCAACATCAGGACAGATCATTTCTCTGTCAAGCATGGAGCAAAAAGAGCCTGTTTTGACGAAATTCTGCAATGAGTTAACTTTTTCCAACTGTAAGGGCAAACAGCATAATGCAAGTAGAGGAAAATATTTATCATAGGCTCACGCTTTATTGTGTATTATATGGATATCCATGAAATTAGTGAATACATAGAATCGGGAGTAGAAGCACGGAAAGCACTGGATCCGAATCTGGTTCTGGAAACTGGCAACGAAGTCGCGAGGTGTTTTGGCAGAGGCGGAAAGTTGATCATATTCGGAAACGGGGGGAGCGCTGCTGATGCCCAGCATATCGCTGCAGAGTTTGTGGGAAGATTTGAGAAGGAACGCAGATCACTTCCAGCCATGGCTCTTAATACGAACACATCCTCTATCACCGCGATAGGAAACGATTACAGTTTTGATGCAATATTTTCCCGCCAGATTGAAGCGTTTGCTGCGAAAGGCGATGTTGTGGTCGGAATTTCAACCAGTGGCAACTCCGCCAACGTAAATAGTGCGCTCGAAAAAGCCAATTCAATCGGATGTATGACGATTGCTCTTACTGGCAGGACCGGAGGAAAAATGGCGGGAATTGCGAAGAAGTCAATTATTGTCAGGAGCAACAGGACCTCAATAATACAGGAAGTACACATTGCAATAGGGCACATGTGGTCAAAGATTGTGGAGGACACGATCTGATGGCACATATCCCATTTTCTCCGTATTTGAAGTGAGAGACCCCATTAATTGCCATACATATTGGGCTCTCGTTATGCACTTAATAAAAGGATGAGTCGATCAGAAACCATGGATTCAACAACAGCTCCAGAGGATGACCGTGTTTGAAGCTCGCAGCTTGGCGTACGCACACTCACCCTTAATCCCGAGAATCAGGCTGCGAGGCGTTGCGTGACATAGAGTAGTGAACAGCAATCGAGATCAGCAATAAATCCTGCCCGGCAAATCCTAGTGTAATTCGGGGCACATCATCCCTATTCATGGGGAATTTTACCAACTTCAAATTTCATTGTCTGAGCATGACCTTATGTTATCCTGCCCACGTACATCCTGGTAACGAACTTCAGTGTTACCGATGCATCCTTCTCATATGTCATGAAAGCATCCTGCAGTTCCTTCATCATGGGATTATATGCTGCATTCTCCTGTTTAATGGTGTATGGCATTGATTCCTGCATTCTGGCAAGTTCATCTCTCGTCATTGAGAGCTCACTGCTAAACTGGTTGTAGTCGAAACTCCAGCTGAAAAATTCCGTAATCTGTTCGTTAGTCAGCACATCACTTCCTGAGGCGAGATAGTCCTTGCAATACTTACGGCATATTCTTTCATATTCGTTGGAGAAACCGTCCCTGAGATCGACATCGTTCCAGATCATGGCAACTAGGTTGGGTGCCTTCAGTATACTCCTGAATTCATTCCTTGTTTTCTGTTGGTCAACGCCTATGAAAGCGTGTCCAATTGTAATCATGCTAACGCTGTTTCTCTCCAAACCCGTGTTTTGGGTATTGCCATTGACAAATCGCACATTGTTGAAACCTGAGAGTAATCTTTTGGTTATATCGATAAATTCATCATTACGCTCAACGCATATGACATCATTCCCGTACTCAACGAAAACTCTTGCAAGAAGGTCTCTGCCACAACCTATATTTGCAACCGTCATTTTCGAATTCAGGCGAAATTTATCCGTAAGTATTTGTATTATTTTCTGTGCGTATGGGATAGTGGAGTCATTGCCTCTGTGTGTTTCATCAGTATTAATTCCCTCGTTCACAGAAAGAGATTCCGAGTGAATTATTAATCCTTATCGCTGCTCAATATCCCTAGTTGAAATTTTAATATTCATCATGGCTGATGGTTGAGTTTAGCACAAATATTGCGTTTTGTATAGATTACCCGATAAACTCTTTGAAATTAGATGAGGAAAAAAATCATGTAAAAATACCATAGTCGTTCTCTCTGACCTGATCATTTTTATCTTTCCTAATATTTCCCTAACCATGGATATAATTTCAGGCAAGAAGATAGTCGTAACCGGCGGTGCCGGATTCATAGGGAGCAATCTCGTTGATCGCCTTTCAAGGGATAATGAGGTTCTTGTGATCGATAACATGCACACCGGGAGCGAAAGCAATATTGAGGGGGCCGAGAAAGGGGGGAAGGTAACTTTCCAGAAGGGGGATGCCAAGGACATAGGCAAATCCGCGTTCAAGGCTGATTATGTTTTTCACATAGGCATATACTCCGCATCACCAATGTACAGGGCCAACCCGCATCTTATAGCTGAAGTGGTTGACGGCATGATCAGCGTCCTGGAATACGCAAAATCAAATGGATCAAAAGTGGTATTTGCCTCCACATCCTCCATATACAATAGTGTGGATCCACCTCACAGGGAAGACTGCATTCCCCTCGTGACGGACTACTATACTGAAGCAAGGATAGCAGCAGAACGCGTTTCTGAACTTTATTGCAAACTCAATGGGCAGACAGTTTCTGCAATCAGGTTCTTTTCCGTTTATGGCTGGCACGAGGAAGCAAAGAAGGAATACGCCAACCTTGTCACTCAATTTATGTGGGCAATAAAGAAGGGTGAACAACCGATCATATACGGCGACGGCAAACAGAGGCGGGACTTCATCTTTGTTGACGATGTAGTCGAGATACTGATCCGATCGTCCCAACTGAAGGGATACAATGTCATTAATGCGGGAACAGGCAAAAATTACGATCTCAACGAGATGCTGGAAAAACTGGATAAATACATGGGTAAGCAAGTTAAGGCAAAATACATCGAGATGCCGGTCAAGAACTATGTGATGGAAACTCTAGCAGATACGACAAGGCTCAGGAGTCTGCTAAATTATGAACCAAAGGTTTCGCTGGATGATGGGATAAAGAAATTACTGGGAATCTAAGATGAAGAAGAGAATGTTTATGTCGAAGACTCCTCTTCGGATAACTTTCGTGGGAGGAGGCACTGATATAAAGGATTACTACTCTAAATACGGGAAAGGCGCAGTCCTATCTGCATCAATAAATAAGTTCATTTACATTATAGTAAACAGGAAATTCGACAGCAGGATCAGGGTAAGTTATTCCAAGACTGAAATCGTGGATTCAGTGGATATGATAGAACATCCGTCTGTGCGGGAAGCGCTGAAGCTCCTTGATATAGATGGAGGCATTGAGATCGTGAGCATTTCTGACATTCCCTCTGGCGGCACTGGCCTTGGATCCAGCAGCACTTTCCTAGTTGGGTTGCTTAACGCACTGCATGCATGGAAGGGGGAATTCGCATCACCGGAAAGACTGGCGCAGGAAGCCGTCAAGATTGAGAGGGAAATACTTCGTGAACCGGGTGGAAAGCAGGATCAGTACATGGCTGCGTATGGCGGCGTCAATTATCTTGAATTTTATCCAGATGAGAGCGTATTAGTAAAACCCGTAATATCATCCGAGGAGACAAGAGAAAAGCTCCAGGAAAACCTTCTTCTCTTATATACTGGTGTACAACGTGCATCAGGGGATATACATACTGTACAGTCAAAAAATGTTGAGAGTAAGTCAAGAAATTACGAGGAGATGGTCAGGATAGCAGAAGAGGCATATTCGAGCCTTTCAAACGGTGATTACGAATCCATGGGACCATACTTGCACAGGAACTGGATGCTGAAGAAGGAACTCAGCAATGGCATAAGCAATTCATTCATTGATGATGCGTACAACAGGGGGATGAGATGCGGAGCAGGAGGAGGCAAACTTATCGGTGCTGGCGGTGGTGGTTTCTTACTTTTTTATGCAAACTCTGGCACTCAGGAAAAAATCGTATCGGAACTGAACCAAATGAAGCAGGAGCCGTTCAGGTTCGAGTTTCAGGGTAGCAGGATTGTCCACGTAGGCGATTGAAAATGATTTTGCGAATAAAAATAAATAATTATATGCCCGACTATAATGATCTACTATATGCCAATATATGAGAGTGACGAGCATGAGATACTGAATGAGAAGACTGTGTTGTTCGATCACGGAGTCAAGGTTTCTAAAGGTATCCTTTACCTGACAAGCAAGAGGATAATTTACGTTAAAAATGGAAGGAGGGGGATTTTCAGGGCAGCTCCATCCCTTGTGGATCTGGAAGTTAAGCTGGACAGTCTTGATGATGTTGGGAAAGCTATACCTAGGCTGAAAATTGCAAAGAAGAGAATTGTATCAATCAAGTATTATGAAGGGGCGTCTCTTCAGTCAAAGGATTTCACAGTATTAAATCCTGAACTCTGGGAGAAGAGCGTGAGGCAGTGGGCGCTCGAGTATAAGAGACGCGTAAACGATGAAAGCCGCAGGAGCATCGAGGACGAGAAGAAGCGTGAATTAGAAATGGCCAGGGCTAAGGCTCCAACCGCTAACATAGGTTATGTTTATTACGGAAAGGAAGGCCAGAAAAAAGAGCAGGGGAAAAACACAATAAAGAGTCAGATTGGTAACGTTGTCGAAGAGCAGATCGAAGGCAAGGAAAATCAGGAGCTACCAGAATTATGTGAGAATTGTGGAGCGGTGATACCAACTGGGTCTAAATTCTGCCCGGAATGCGGGAAACCCGTCAGAAAAAAAGAGGAACATTAGCCACTTAGAAAGAATGAAGTGACGTATTTCCATACCTATATCGCACCTGAAAGTTGAAACGACAGTTTTAGGAATCTATAGTAGACCAGTACAGACAGCCTGAGGGAGATCCTCCGCATGATATACGCGGCTATCCAGACTATCTGATATCTTGATCGCGCAAACTTTAAGCATTTTAGGAAAACGAGAAATTCACTCACGGGGACATGGTAGTCCTTTCTACCACTGATGAAAAATAGATTGATCCTGTGCTGTATAAGCTGGCACTCGGCGAATTCTCTTCTTCTGTCTGGCCGGGAAAGCTTTACTATGGACGAGAAAACCTTCACGGAATTTGAAAAAAAAACCTCACGACGGTAGATAAAATCGTTCATTGTGCCAGAGTAGGTAGTGGTGCTGATGTGCATTCGATACTTTGTTAATTTGTCTGGGATAAGCTGTATATTACGTCCGTGGTTCAATGCAAGGAAAAAAATGAATTTATCAATGCTCTGATTAGAGTCTCTTAGAGAACCAAGTGAATGACTCACAACTTGTTTCCTGAATGACATGCAGCTAAGGAACCAATCACCCCTGTATCTCAACACTTTTGAGAGTTCTGAATCCTTCATGCTCGTAACGGAAATTAGCAGGTTTTTCTCAGGATTTTCCATGGGGCTTGAGTCTATAATGTACCCTTTCTCGTCAATTTTAACCAGAGAATTGTGAATAAAATCTATTTCAGGATACCTGTCGAATATTTCTGAGATCGTTTGCAGTTTGTTTGAAACGAATTCGTCATCATCGTCGAGAAGCAGGATAATGTCGCCCTGTGCTTGCTCAATTCCAGTTGCGATTTTGCTTCCAAGGCTCTTCTCGTTCAAGAGTATATTCCTCACATTGTGATTCTCTAGTTCTTTATCGATGAGTGTATCCTCGAAGCCTTTGACTACGATTATCTCAAAGTTTTGCCTGTTGAAATTCTGTTTCGTAACCGATTCAACAGCTGAAAGCAAGAATTCCTTCCTATCGTAAGTATAAATCAGAACTGAAATAAATGTCAGGATTATCGGACTTAAATTATACTACGATAAAAATATCTTTGCCTCACCTCTTCCAATATTCAGATATAGTATGCAGAATTTTGCAGAAATTTAGTCAATACTTGGGAAGTGGGCACGACGCTCTATTGGTTTAGGTCTATTAGATTCTTTAATGTAGTACTGCTCTACTCTATCATACGTAAAACAAGGATTGAAGTCTGTTCTATCTGCAAATATAGTATCTCATTCGGGTAACATTCAGAGAATCTGAATAACAAATTAGTGGAATCAAGGTGAATCAACAAATTTCAGCCCCTGCGAGACAAACATTACTTTACTGGTTCAAATGGAATCTCCTTTGTTAATGTAGTAAGAAGCCAGCTTAGCTGAAATAAAATTCTTCCCCCGCTCAAATTTATCTTTACACATCGATTCGGCTTTTCTGATCCAGTGCTTGGGAAGTATCGACTGAAATGTTATTTTGTCAAAAATCACATACCACATGAACTGATCCATAAATTGCCTGTTTAACATAAAATGTTCACTGGCTGGTTCAGCACCTAGTTTCTTTATCTCCGGGTAGAAATTTAGCATGAGTCTGCCCTGATTCACTGCACCCCCAAAGTAATAAGGGAGACATCTCCCTCGAGATATGTAAAATCCAGACTCGATTTGGTCTGAGCGCCGTGAACCTTTAACTTCAAAATCCCATGGTGTCTCTTCATCTCTAATGAGTTTGAGCAACGTGCTTCTTTTCCAGATTGAAGCCTGCAAAGATGTCCTGAAAGGAGTACCAGGGGGATTGACTACGATCTGGTCAGGGGATTTCACATATTTCTTCATGAAGCTATCATTTAGCCTGACACAGTGGCCATCTCCAGATATAAGATTTTGTTGTACTTTTTCAATTATGTGAGTTCTGACGGGTTCTCTTAGAAGGTAGTCCTCCTGCATGAATAGGACATACTCTGCCTTTATTCTTTCCAAATTTGTTCGAGTGGTAAATCCCCATCGACTGTCATGACCACTTAAGAGTGTTGTAACTTTATCGATCTCAGGATCGATTTCATTGGAACCAAGGAATAAATCATAGGGGCAGTCAGGCCAGTATTTTTTGAAAGATTTGAAAAATGCATCCCAAATCCAGGAATATTTATCGCATGAGTTTACATAGACTGCCAGCTGATCCATACGAAGTTCCCGTTCACGGCGCATTCACGTGTTGTTTGTACCATTCAATCGTATTCTTCAACCCTGTATTGAAATCTGTCTTTGCCTCAAATCCGAATTCTTTTCTTGCCCTAGAAATGTCAAGGTACCTCCTGGGTTGTCCGTCTGGGCGGCTTTTATCCCACAAGATCTCCCCAGTGTATCCCGCTTCTTTTGAAACAATCTCGCTCAGCCTCCTGATAGTGATCTCAGAGCCGCTTCCAATATTGACTATGTCTGGTTTGTTATATTTGGCCATTGCAAGGACTATTGCCTCAGCTGCATCATCAACGTAGAGGAATTCTCTTGAAGCATTTCCCGTCCCCCAGAGGGTAACAGATTCTGTCTTTGATTTGGCAGCATCTACGAATTTCTTTATAAAAGCTGGTATAACATGCGAGTTCTCAAGGTCAAAGTGATCTCCCGGACCATAGAGATTTACAATGATTAAGTTGATGACATTCATGCCGTACTGTTTGGAATACGACTGTCCCATTACGGTGATCGCTTTCTTGGCAATTCCGTATGGTGCATTGGTCTCCTCAGGATAGCCGTCCCAGAAATTCTCCTCCCTGAATGGCACAGGCGGTTCCTTCGGATATGAACATACAGTTCCGATCTGAATAACTTTCGACACATTGTTGACCCTGGCTGATTCTATGATATTTGCGCCTATCCTTATGTTATCATAAAAAAGCATACCTGGATTTTTTTGGTTATAACCTATTCCTCCAACGTTTGCAGCAAGATTGATCAGAATATCAGTGTCTTTTGTCACTCTTAATGCATTATCATATATTCTCAGGTCACTATCACTGCTCCTAGGAATCACGATTTCCGGAGCATTGTTGGTAGAGTATTCCCTATTAATCCTATCCTTGACACGTTGGCCAAGGAATCCAGCTCCACCGGTTATAAGAATTCTTGAATCCTCAATTCTTTTCATTTAGTCAGTCCTCCACCACTTTTCAGGAAATTTCCTCTTCAAAATTTCATCGCCCTCCCCTATTGGGGTGAGATCTAGTTTTCTCATATCAGAGTCCACCATTATCTTAACAAGATCATCGAAATTTATCTTTGGCTTCCATCCTAGTTTCTTGTTTGCCTTTGAGGGGTTAGATTTAAGAGATTCAACTTCAGAAGGCCTGAAGTACCTCTTGTCGATCTTGACGAAGTCTGTGTAGTCCAGCCCCATATATGAAAAAGCGTGCTCCAGGAATTCCCTGACTGAATGAGTTTCTCCTGTACCGATGACAAAGTCGTCAGGTTTGTCAACGTTCAGCATTTTATGCATGCATTCAACATATTCTGGAGCAAAACCCCAGTCTCTCTGTGCGTCAAGATTCCCAAGGAATAACGTTTTGTCGCGCTTTGCCACTATCCTGGCAATGGCCATAGTGATTTTCCTTGTCACGAAGGTTTCCCCCCTCCTCGGGGACTCATGATTGAACAAAATTCCATTGGCGCAGAACATATTGTAGGACTCCCGGTAATTTATAGACATCAAATGTGCATATAGTTTGGCAATTGCATATGGACTTCTTGGTCTGAAAGGCGTGTTTTCATCCTGTGGGGGCGGAGAATTTCCAAACATCTCGCTGGTTGATGCTTGATAGAGACGGGTGTTACTTTCGCTTCCACGAATTCTCTCAAGCAATCTTGCAGTACCTAGTGCGTTGACATTTCCGGTATACTCAGGCATGTCGAAGCTCACCCTGACATGACTCTGGGCAGCGAGGTTATAGACCTCATCTGGCTTTACAGAATAGATAAATTTGGAAACTAGTTCGCCATCGGAAAGGTCTCCAAAATGCAAGAAAAAGGTGTTTCCTTCCGTGTGCGGGTCTACATATATGTGATCAATTCTTGAGGTATTGAAAGAACTTGATTTTCTGATGATACCATGCACGTCATACCCTAATGACAAAAGGTATTCGGCAAGATATGAACCATCCTGCCCAGTTATGCCGGTTATCAGGGCAACCCTGCGTTTTCCTTCCTTAGACAAGGTTATGTAATCATCCCTACGTATATTTCACTTTTGTTGAAAGTGCGAATGTCCACTATCTTGCAGGAAAATATTATTACTCTCACATCGGGACATTGGGCTCAGCAGCTGAGGCATTATTGTTCTTTCTATACTTGATCAGCATTATCGTATCTTTCCTTAGATTGTTGAGTATCTCTCGTCTACTCCGCCTATTCTTTAGGTCGATGTGTGAGATTATATCCCTCAATTCATAAAAATATTTTTTCGGGGGAGATATAATCACATCAGCCCAGATAAGCAGTTCGCTGCTTCCCTGGATTTTTTCAATGGTTTCTGTTATCTTGTGCAGCGTAGGCCATTGGTCGAGGTCATAAATACTCTCTGGCGCACCGGTAAATAGCCTGGCATCATCAATGAGTATCCAGTTATCTTCGCTATCAGCAGGAATCAAAGAAATCTCTTTAAGAAGAGGGCATTGGGCACTGTTCCCGAAAGAGTCGACACCCCCCGTGAAATGAGCATCCAGCCAGAACATCCGGGGAGGTTGACTTTCATCGATTATCTTTGAAAGGAAGTCCTTGCTGTCACCCTTGTATACTCTAACATTCTCAAGGGCGGATAGATTCTGTGCACTTATATTGAAGAGTTCCTCTGAACCCTCTATGGTGAAAACGCTCTCGAAATAACCAGAAGCCCATTTTGAGGTCATGCCCTTGTAAGTCCCGGTTTCTATGAAACTCTTAATACTGTATTTCCTCGCAAGCGTTCCTGCGAGTTCGTAAGGTATTCCAGCAAAATATGAACCCATATTATTCCCATGTGAATTTTAAGACGCTCTATAAAGGCTTTGTATGTAGGTAGTATAGCATTTTTCTTTTTGATTACCATACATAGATAGTGGTGGTTTTCGTTTGGATCCCAATCTAAGATGAAAGGGGAGTAAAAAAATATAATAAACAGTTTCCGCTCTAACGAAGTACAACAGGGTCTGCATGTCTAAATTCGAGATAATACTGCTAAATGCATCAAGAAGTAAGAGTGGAATAGGAAGATATGCACAGTCCGTGTACGAAGCGTCTAAGGATGTCGCGTCACTATATTCACTAGCATTCAGTCGGGAAGATTATCTGTCTGGCCTTCCGGGTAAAGTGCAGAAGGGCAAATATCCACCGGTCACTTCAGGCTGGTACCTGAATGTTCACATGCAGAATATTGTCTTCTCAAAGCTCAGGAGAATAATCAAAGACATTTCCATAAGAGACGGCATTGTCCACCTTGTTGATCCCTACATTCTGATGGATATCGAAAATGAGCGGAAGGTTGTCACCGTGCACGATGTCTTTCCCTTAATGGGGATGAACTGGGCTCCCAGACCTTGGGAAAAATATGCCTCGAGATGCCTGGGAATGCACAAGCATGCCAGGAACCTACTCACTGTATCAAACACATCGAAAAGCCTCCTTGAGGCTTATGGATTTTCTGGGGATATCACTGTGATATACCCTTGTGTGGGGGATCATTTTCTGGAAGAAGTGAGCAAAGAGACCGCAAGGGAGGCGGTAGGATTGCCACTGGATAAAAAGATAGTCCTTTCTATTTCAAGCAAGAGTAGTAGGAAAAATCTTGATGCAGTCCGTGATACTGCAACTTTCTTAGGGGAAGATTATCTGCTTGTTAGAGTTGGTAACGACATTGGAATAGGCAAGAACTTTTTCGATGTAGATGACCGTACTCTTAATCTCATATACCGCTCTTCTGACGTCTTATTTTTCCCAACTAAAAATGAGGGATT
This sequence comes from Thermoplasmatales archaeon, assembly GCA_027366585.1. GTDB lineage: Archaea > Thermoplasmatota > Thermoplasmata > Thermoplasmatales > Thermoplasmataceae > UBA582. The sequence continues at coordinate 14,473 of DAHXNF010000050.1, forward strand.
CGGATCCCCGCTGATAGAATCATTCGCCACAAGGACCCCAATAGTCACAACAGACATAGATATAACAAGGGAAGTCGCTGGCGATGCAGCTGTATTCACAGATGGTTCTATACAAGAAAACAAGAGAGCTATCGATGAAGCGATAGAAAACAGTTCTGAATTAACGGAAAAGGGGAGCAGAAGGCTGACGCGCTTTAGTAGCTCAACTTTCAGGGAAAACCTTCTCTCTTTTTACGCTAAAATTTAATTCTCCTCCATTCTTCACGTATATGTTTTATAACTCCATCTCATTCTACGGTGATACGATTGAGTCAGGAAGCCCTACTGAACGGAAAAGACAAAATTATGGTTTCTGCCGTTGTAGTGTCCAATAATCCAGATAATCTGAAGAACCTCATTAGTACTTTGAAAAATTATTCTGGTGAAATTGTGGCAGTTGTCGACGCGTCAAGTAAATTCAAGGATCTCGTTTTCGTGGATAATGTGAAGATTATTCCATCTGTATCACACAATTTTGCTTATTTAAGAAACATTGGAACGTATTTCGCCAAGGGTTCTTACGTTTTTAGATGTGATGATGATGAAGATTTCTCTGAGGACTTACTGAGATCATTGAAAGAGATCAAGTATGGTCCTGAAGCCTATCTGGTCACCGTAGACGCTACATTCACCGGCATTACCCTTAATATGTGGAGGAGGATTATTCCCAAATTAACGCGGAAAGAGTTAACTCATTTCATCAGCCAGATCCATGAATATCTACCAGTTAAATTTCAGGGGGGAGTAAAACTCCCCGGAAATGCGTCCAATAATTCCTATACCAGTTGGAAGCACTACTGGAGCAAGGTACTCAGATTCACTTCCTACGAAAGCAAGGTCTTCAAGACATTCATTTTCAGACTACTCTTTCCAGTGTATAACTACTTCGACAAGGAAGGATACAAGGATAGGATACTCGGCTTAGAAGTACTAATGGCATCGATAATATACGCTTTTTTAATGCTTGTACGAGGCACAAGGTACAAAGAAATCAAGTGGATCAGTATAAGAGAAGAGGTACGCGGGCAATTAGACAGAACATCAGATTCTCATGAAAAAGAATACCTGACTTATCTTGTAAACAGAATGGACAAAAACATAATTCCTGAGGGGAGCACAGAAACTGAAGAGTGCCTACAAATCATGTCCGGACTTCGCTTCTAAGCTTCCCTTTCACTGCCTCACCTATGTCGTCTATTGAAGTGAGGAGCTGCTCAATCTCTTCATCCATTGAGGAACCTAGTGGAACATTACCTTTCTTAAGGTTTCCCATCACGTGCAGGATGTATTCTGATTCCTCTGGATTTGCCTGATTTTTTGCGTAGTCAATGATGAAAGATTCGACCCCTTCGAGTCCAAGCTTAACTGGCTTCATTGGCCTTACACCTCTAACGCATATTAAGAACGCGTACATCATAGAACCGATTATCACCTTTAGCTCCTTGAATCCCCCCTTCACTCCTCCCTTGAAGATGTAGTCCAGGATTGGAAAGTATGTCCTCAACACCACCTTTTCAAGCGTCTTTTTCTCGAGAAGTGTAATCCGCATGCTTTTTGACCAGAAATGGTGCCAGTTATCATATGAGTTGTTAATTAGCTTCCCCTCAAGTTTGCAAGTATTACTTGGAATATATGAGAATCTCTCATGAACCATTGCGATGAAGTGGTAAAACTCCCTGCGCATCATCCTAACGTTGTCCCGCCCCCACATCGTGATCGGCTGTCCAGAGAAAAGTGCTCTCACAGTAATCTTAAAAGCATCACATTTCTCATTAAATTTATTCAGGCTATTGATAAGTGACTCATCTGCCCTCTCATCATCGCCAGTGAAGAGAATGAACTTTCCGGAACTGTAGTAGCCGCCAATGTTTCTGAGAAAGGAGAAATTTCTGGCTTTCGTCTCGACTATCCTGACCCTATCATGAAGTGTAAGAAGGTTGTTATATGCATTTCTGTCTTTCACAACAAATACAAATTCTGATCCGATCGTTCCCATGTTTTCTATAAGTCCCACGCAGTTTTCTGGGCTCAAAGAGGGTACTACCACAGAGAGTAGTATACCATTATCTTTGTAACCGGTTGAAGAGAGCATTGCCATAGAAACGCTAACCCTACCTCTAATAAGTTTTTATTTGATCTTTCCGGCGTTTTTATTCTGTAGAAATGAATGCACCTAGACTCAAATCCAGAACAAGATATACTTTTTCAGCATTAGCAAGAAGAAGATGTATCATTTCCTGATTGCTTTCAGGTATCCAAGGTAAATGTCTTTCCCCTGTTCTTTTTCATCTCTGCTTTTCATGTGGTAAGGTCTCGTGCAAGTAACTTTAAAACCTACCTCATTCAGGCGCTTCTTCAGATCCTTGTATCCATGGTGATATTCCAGTTTAATTTCCTTGAATGCACGAAGGGTGGTGTCCCCTGCTTTAAGAATTGAGTCGTATTCGCACCCTTCGCAGTCCATCTTTAGCACTGCATCTCCCAGATTGTTCTCCTCCACTATAGAATCAAGACTGATGACTTCAATTGAGATATTACCATTCTTACTGTCCCTGAGCACGCTGGAATTGCTATTAGGGTACAGAGGGTTCACTCTTACTGAGCCTGGTTTTCCAACTCCCTTGTTTAGTAACTTTATTTTGTGCTCAAGGTTATTTCTCTCTATGTTTTCCATTGCGCGACTGAAAGATCTCGGGTAGGGCTCATAAGCCAGCACCTGATCAGCCCCTGATGCAGCAAAGTAAATCGCCGTGTCCCCAACACTTGCACCAACATCAACAACAGTTTTGCCCTTCACACTGAGGTCACTATAGTCATCATCCACGAAAGCTCGGAATATATCTCCGTTATTTAAGGGGGCAATTTCCACAACCGTCCCATTTATATTTTTTCGAATATTACCATCGAAGTAGGTATTGGGGTGAACTTCCCTGTAAATTGTCCTAAATAATTCATCCCTCGACGGGATCATTAACTTAGATCCAGATCTTAGGTGGACCGGATAGGGTGGTTTCCTTAAGGCTGAAATGAGATAGAGCGATAATGAATTCCTGGCAGCACGTTTAAAGTTTCTCAAGTCTCTGACAATTCGTTTCGCCTTGGACATTGTTTTGATAGCGAGTGAGAATTTTATGGATTCTTGATAATGCTCCACAACATTTGTAACATTATGTTCCTTATAAACGTTCTTTGTAGATGGCTATTGGGGAAATTTGCTGTCAAGGGATACAATAGTTACATTATGTGAGTATTGTAAAACAATTGATTGTAAAACCAAAATGGTTGATATGAGAAAATATTGGTTAAACTTAGCTAAGACAAGAGAAAACTGGCCAGAATGGAGAATTTTTCTAGCACTCTATTTTTACTATATGAAGTAGTAAGTATGTTTCCAAATCCGATGTTCCTCCATCTTGTGCCTTATTTCCCTTCATCAGACAACTTTCATGGCTATTTCATGTAGGAAATAATTCAGACAGTTTTGATTAGTCCGCATATGGCATGCTTGATGCGCGACAACAAGTCTTGTCGGGACATGGTTTCCTTGCTTATTCTCCTCTTTCTAGGATATTTGCCGAATATTCGCCCTTCTAAGGGTCAGGCGATTAATACCTGCGATCACTTGTTCAGGCATTCTTCATGGGGGCTAAAACGCGTATCCCCAATTGGTTCAGGGCTGAGATTTCACTTCAATATAGTTAGAACTTGCTTTATCATTTCTTAGCCGTGAAATTATTTCTAAATATCAACTGCTCAATAAGTACTGGCAATAGTGCCATACGAATGTAATAGCGACCGAGAGGGTGTACTTGTACCATACCCAGAGTATATGTGACAAGTAGATACCTAGTTTCATAGGGTCATTTTTTCTAGCCTTTTCAGCTAACACTCTCATTATCATTGATATGAGGCTCCTCACCGGTTACAGAGTTGATGAGAGAAAAAAGAACAAGCTGCAACTAATTGAAAAATTCATAGCAATTAGGGAACAAATCTATTCTAAAAGTCTTGTTCAATCAATAATCTGAACAAATATCCAAGGATAAGTAAACATTCAGTGATCTGAAGTGTAGAACAATTTGACCCGAAAATGCTCGCCTGTTCCTTCATTTGCCAGTCTGAGTTGAGAGGGACAACTAATAGGATAATAATAGGGATGTCAACGAAGGTAAGAGTTAAGGTGGTACTATATGGGTTCTCTGCCTCTCTTAAAAAGCGGCTTTCTCTCAGAAGAGCTATGTATAGGATTTAGAAATCGGCTAAGTTTGAATTTGAAAAGTTCGGAACGCGTAGGGTAATGTTCAGAACTGACTCTGACTCAACACGTATGAATAGTATTCCTTTACATTTTTCTTGAAGACGTCTCTGCCAAATCTCTTTGCTCTTTCGAGACCTCTTTGTCGTAGAATGCTTTCTGTTGATATAGCTTCCTTTACCCCCTCGGTACAGTGATTGACGTCTGGTGGAACAAGTAAAGCCGCGTCACCCGCTATTTCTCTCATAATCTCTATGTCTGATGTGACTACTGGTAGACCGGATGCGTAGGCCTCAACGACTGGTATACCAAAACCTTCCTTGAGGGTGGGAAATAGAAGAACATCACAGGCATTGTAAACTTGGTTCATTGTCTCAGGATTTATCAAGCTAAAATTGATGCTATTGCCTAGTGGCCGCCCTACTCGTACAAGCCTGTAGTCACTTCCAAGAGCCTCAACAGTTTTCTTTACTACATCAAGATTCTTCCTTTTCAGTTCACTGGATACAGAGAGGACGAGTTTCTTATCTGCAGGCAACCCAAGAATTTCCCTTGCCTTCGCTTTGTTTCCAAGATACCTGATCTCATTAGGAGGAGGGATATAGATCACCTTTATATCACCTTTAAAGCCCAATTCAGCTAAACTTTTCTTGATAACCTCTGACGGGACAACAATGTTTCTGAACTTCCTGAACCTCATAAGGAAGTGCCTGGAAATATTTCCGAATCTTCTATAAGCTTCATCTTCAGGGTCCAGGAAGAATGTATCGTGGATTGTGACAATATTTCTGGAGTCATCATTGAGAAGGGGAAGGCCAAATGTGGTGTAGTGAACAACCTCCCCTTCAAGTCTCTTCATCAGGTCCCTGAAGAAAAGATCTCCTAGCAGGATGTTGGTAGCCCATCCAGAACCAAGGAATGACGGAAAGTGCCCAGAGTAAACATCAGGGTTGCCAGAATATGATGAGGATACTTGGTTTCTATCAAGCTTCAGCATGATTCTCTCGTACTCGCTCGCAAGGCTTAATTCATAAGAATAGTTATCGAGACTGCTGAATTGTCTTCCCGATCCAAGTATTGTGATCTTGCTCATTTGCAAAATCAATCTCATAAATGCTTATAATCTTAATTCTTCATTTCTACGCACTACTTCCCCAACCTAGTTTTCATAAATTTAAGGCTTTTGACATTTTATTCTATAAGGGAAATCACCTATATTCACCTGCGATTGGCAGCAGCTGCTTTACAACGGAAAATGTGAACGGTCTAAGCTAGGTTTCACTTCCGCCATGGAGAATAACACCTTTAATTTCAGTTTCCCGGGCGACATAGGATATATTGTTTTTCACTCTCCTTCATTGCACAGATACTGTATTACGGCATTTAGAATCTGCTCTTTGAACATGATTCAGTAAAAAGGTATTCTCCGAAGCATTTATCTGAGCATATGCAAAGAGTCGTTAAGCTCAGAATTGGAGATCAGTGGTGGATGTAAGAGATAATTGGGAAGACAAGATCGGTGATCGATAAACTGGAAATACTTATAATTCAAAACAGGAGTTGGAATTTAAAACCGCTCTTGCCATATAATCTCGAGAAGAAATTCCCTTATAAGGAATAAAAATATTCTCCTTTAAATAGAATCACCCAATGATCATATACGGCATTAAACAAGGGTGAGATGTCAAGGGTCACCGACCACATGGCAAATGAGCGTACATACCTGGCATGGGTACGCACAGGAATAACTATTATGGCTCTTGGTTTCGTTGTGGCAAAGTTCGGGATTATAATCAGGGAACTTGTACCGAATGCACCTGCCACATCCTATCATTTATCAGCAGCAATCGGTATCGCTCTTGTTGTGGCCGGCGGGTTCATGCAGGTCCTTGCACTGCGCAGTTTCCTGCGGAATAGAGCAAGCATAGAAAGAGGGACATTTGAGCCATCCACAGCAGGGGAAATTTCAGCTGGAATAATCACCCTCCTTATTGCCGTATTGCTGATAGTTTATCTCATCATAACTCTCTGATTGTAATAATCGGTTCCTTCGCTCTGTTATTCGTCATTTAGGCTATTCCAGACTTCATGCGCAGCGACCGAACCAATTGAAGATTGTTGCTTTAACAGTCATTGCACTTTCTTTCAGTTGGCTCCAGTTGTTTGTAAATTTGGAGAATAAACCGTTGTTTAGTGCCTAAATTTCCCTTTCCAGTCTGAACATGTTATACCGCGGTTATTGGCGAAACCAAATTACAGCTGCACGACCGTGTCGGAAGATAAAACTTCGGTCATCCTCCTGGAGAACATGTTGCTCAAAAATACGTAAAATACAGCCACCACCAGGGTACCGATGCCTATATACGTCCAGTACAGTGCCGCAATGTTCTGCAGTATGAAAAGCAGGTACAGCCCTATGATCGCGCCAGCAAACCCTCCAAAACTTGTATACAGGTTGTAAACTCCCACATATGACCCCCTCATGTTTGCCGGTGCCATGGTAGTGATTATGCTCTGCGTGGTTGGTGAAAGCAAATCCTCCCCGAAAGTGGAAATTGTCATGAACACAACCAGGATGAGGAATACCGGCGATGATGTCAGTATGAAGAAGGAAATGGCATAAAACAGTGTCCCTACACCCCTCCACATCATCGGATTGCCGAATTTTGTCATCAGCCTCAGAAATGGGAACTGAAGGGCAACAACCAAGGCGCCATTGAGCGCCCAGACATATCCGAGATAAGAGTATGGGAGATTCTCGATCACTATGGTATACACCGTAAAGGAGGAACCTCTCTGCCGCATGAATACGCCGAGGACTATGCCTATTATTATGAAGAAGACGAAGAACCTGTCCTGCCCGTAGGCCTTCCTAAGATCACCCTTCATCATGGGTTTATGATCAGCAGGAATGTACGTCTCCTTGAAAAGGGCATAAAGCATTACTATCTCCACTACGGTGACCGCAGCCGAGACAAGAAAAATGTACTGTAACCCATAGTATGCAAGGTACGCT
>DAHXNF010000002.1 GCA_027366585.1 Thermoplasmatales archaeon
GATCTCGATGTCGCATGGGCCGTTGAAATCGACCTCGATTACAACGCTGCCCTTCTTGCCGTCCAATGAAAACTTTCTCGTCTCTCCATTTATAAGAAGTGACTTAATCTTTATATCAACGGCGTCAAGTTCTAGCGTTTCCCCGTACAGGTGGGCAGAAATCTTTTCCTTTCCGTTGATGTAATCGCTGGACTTCTGGAATTCAAAGCTTAAGTCATAACTTGCAATCTTCATTGACAAGGGATTATTATCAATGCTATTAATTATGGTATGCATCCTGTTTACATGACCGTCATAAGAAAGGTCGACCAGGTCAATCCGGACCCTTCAGTTATAGCGGAAGCGGCCGCCATCATCGTGCATGGAGGAACGGTTGTTTTTCCAACCGAAACCGTGTATGGGCTCGGTGCAGACGCGACCAATAATTCGGCGGTTCTTGGAATATATCGGGCAAAGGGGAGACCGCCCGATAACCCCCTCATAGTACACTTTTCCTCGATTGAGATGATGCACAAGCATGTTCATGTAACACGGGATGTGCAGGCGGTTCAGGGTAAAATCTGGCCCGGGCCGCTGACCATCATAATGAAAAGCAGGGAGTCCATTTCAAAATCTGCAAGAGCTTCACTGCCGACTGTCGGGGCAAGGATACCTGCAAACCCCCTTGCGCTTGCCCTGATTGCAAAGTCACGGGTACCAATTGCTGCCCCCAGCGCCAACATGTCAACGAAGCCGAGCATTGTCTCATCTTCCGAGGCGATCCATGAGCTGGATGGAAAAGTCGACCTGATACTTGATGCGGGGGAAACATTCTTCGGGATCGAGTCGACAGTTATCCGCAAAATCGAAGGTGGATATGAGATTCTCCGTCCCGGCGCCATAGGGGTCGAAGAGCTTGAACCGTTGATCGGAAAGATTGTGGTCTCCGATGCAGCCAGGGGCTGGAAAGATGTTGATACGCCAATAACACCGGGGATGAAGTACAGGCATTATTCACCGGTCAAGCAGATGTACCGGATCGAGGATACCGGGAAATTTATCCGCCATGTGAAGGAAGCTGACAGAAAGAGGGTGGGAGTCATATGCTCAGCTGAAGTCTCTGAAGCAGTGCAGGGGGATTGCATTAATCTGGGCAGCACCACAAACCTTTATGAGATAGCGAGAAACCTTTATCCCTCATTCAGGAAACTCGATGCTGGCAACTACGAGGAAGGCATAATCCACGGCTTCCCGGAGACCGGAATAGGGCTGGCGATCATGAACAGGATAAGGAAAGCATCGATCCTGATCGGATAAATGATCAGGACAGGACTTCGTCTATTCTTCCTATCTCGATAGGAGTGCTCTTGTTGCCGACCAGGACACCGGTGGCATTTGCCACTATGGAGGAACCAACGTAAATACTGCCGAAGTTGGCAGTGCCCGGCTTTGCCTCCACCTTGAAAAAATGTGAAAGAAAATCAAGTTCTTCCTCCGTCACCGTAGGAGTGACGATCATGCCCTTCTTTGTCAGGGAGGAAACGCTTCCAACTGTCTTGATTCCACCTATGGACGTCTTGATTACCTCAACACCGAGGCAGTCCTCTATCTTCTTCACGCTGGGTTTGGAGAAACCGCGATGTATTATGGCAGCACGATCGTTTGCAACAATATCATTGCCGATTGCGTTTACCTTGTCTCCCAGTAGGAGGATGTTTCTCCCGTTACTACCGTCCCTTATATCGGAGGGATCGGCCATTCCACTAAGGATGAGACCGTTGCTGTTGCCGGTCATCATTGATCCAACGAGGTAAGAATTGGCAAGCATGATCCTGCGCGTTTCAGTGCCAAGGATCCTTTTAACCTCCGACTCAGAAGCTGCATCCATTGGATCCGGTATGTATGTTATATCCTCAAAAGTGCGCATGTATACGCCGATAAAGTCACTACTAAGCGCACTGAATTTTTCAATCATGTTCAGGGAAAGATCACTTCAGCAGTACCATCCTGGAGCTTGATCACCTTGACGGAGATGCTTGATGCGATCTTCTTGCGCCCGTGTTCCCAGATCTTTTCATTCACTTTAGGATCAATCCAGACATCCTCAATGGGAGTCTTCGAATGCCTGGCAACATGTTTCTTGATTATTGAAAGAGCCGTGTCAGCCCGCCTGTTGACAGACGAGTCTTTGGCGTCTCTCAGCGGAATGTTCATCAATATTTCTGCGGTTACGTCTTCATCTGCCATTTTATGTCACCTAAAGCTTGAGGTAGTTTCTCCTCCAGTTTCTCCTCTTGTTGTTCTGGGTAAGCTTCCTGTTTGTCTTCATCATTACCCATCCCGGGACTCTCCGGTTGCGCCTTACCTGTTTCATTAACCTGATCTTTCTAGCTGTTTCTTTGTTTCTGCTCATTTTCCCCGCCACTCTATCTTTGATTCCCTCTTTGTTGCCGTAAGCTTGTCCAGTATATCCTTGACGTCATTATCCCCTATCATCCTGTTAACCCTGCCCATTCCGGCAAGCTGGATGAGCTGGTTTTCAACGTTCTCCGCAAGCTCCGGCTTAACCAGCCTTACCCTGCTCAGTCGCTCCCTGGCTTCCGGCGTAAGAATCTGTCTAAGTATCTGCTGCTTTTTCGCCTTCTCGAGTTCAGCGCGTTGCCTCTGCTCCTCAGCGGCCTGCTCATCGCCTGCAGATCTCTGAAGCTCCTGCATCTTTCTGCGCCGTATTTCCGCAAGTTCATCATCAGAGTCCATACTTTCACCCGTATACCATATGTTCAGAAATCACATGAACTTTTTGAATTTCTCATCCTTCTCGGCCATGCTCTTTACAATCTCGGTTGATACCTTTGTGAGGAACGATTCACCTTTGGGGGATATTGTCCTTCCCTTCTGATCCTTCTTGACGTAGCCAAGGCGTTCGAGCTCTTCAAGCATGTGTCTTACTATGAACCTGCTGCCCCTCGCAGGATGGTACTTCTGTGATCCCCGATCAACGCGGCCGCCATATTCAGCACTGAGTTTCGATATGCCAATCGGGCCGTTCAGGTATACCTTCCTGAGCGTGGAGGCGAGCCTTCTGTGGTACCAGTCCGGCTGTGTCCATGATTTTTCCTTGTGAATGCCTGCCTTCAGGATATCCACCCACTCAGGAACCTTGATCCTGTCATCTTTCTGCAGTTCTTCAGAAACCTTTTCGATCAGTGAAGCCGTTTGAACATTTCTAACGTTAACCATTATGAATCCGCTGCCGGAGATATAAAAAATACTTATAACTCTTTCTAGTTTTTTCCATCGGTACATGAGGGAACACCTCCATGCTTTATCCGATCAGGTAAAGGACGCTACAGCCCTGCCTGATGCCCTGTTCCTGCCGTATATTAAGACCGCGACCATTGCTATCGCATTGACAATGGCATCCAGCCCGATGATCAGGTTGACATTGCTGAATGATGAATACATGGCATATACCACTCCATCAACTGCCAGGGTTGGGAGCAGCAGGAGAAGAAGGGATCTTCCAAATGTGATCATGAGGCCAAGATTTCCTCCAAATGAATCAAAGTTCAATATCGTGACCGAGTCATTGATGTGCTCGGAATTCTTTATGAAATTTATGACAAGGATGAAAACGAAGCCGCAGAGGATAGATATCTCCGTTATAATGTCGCTAAAAATCGGCTCCCGTCCGATCAATGCTACCACCAGCATGAGAAAGATGGAAGCAACCCCGAATATTATCAGGGAAAGTGCCAACTTTGATCCAAGGAACCTGAGCCTGTCCAGTGGAAGCGAAAATACCGAGGTTATTCCCTTTGCCTCTGCCATAAGCATGATTATCGGGAAGAAGGACGCACATATAACGGGGAATTCCAGCATCACATAATAGAGACCAAGTGAGCTGAAGTTGCCCGCAAGTGCAAATGGTATCACAACTGGTATGGAAAGCAGTATTGGAAAGAACAGCATGATCGAATTCTGTGGAGACCTGAATACGATGGCAGTGTCCTTTTTCAGCAGGCTTCCATTAATCCCTGATGGCTGGGTGAACGCTGTATGATCCATGGCATCCTTCGCGGATTTTCCGGGACGCGTGAAGAACCGGAGAAGGAATTTCCCGGAAAGCTTCAGGGAGAGGATTGCCAGTCCGGCGTATACCAGGAATGAAAGCATGGAGACCGCTATTTGAGGGAATGAATGCGCGTAGAACGTAGTTGATGATACGTTGATTATTGGTAATAATGCACCTGCAAATGAAAAACTACCGAAGTAGCCCGATGGGAGAATGGATGGATCGTAAATCCATGCCTCAAACAAGATAAAGGCAAGAATAACGAATGAAGCCTTGACAGCCATGGAAAGGTACCTATGGGTTCCTTTCTTGCGCTCAAACATCCCCTCGCCTGAAAGAAGGAGGATTACGGAGCCGATGAACAATCCCAGCATCAGATATATTGCAATCCAGAAAAGTATCAGGAAGAATTCCACTGGATCTCGGTAGAGAACAGCATATCCAAATGCAGCAGGGATAACAACGAATGCGGTGGATGTGGCATAATAATACATGTAGCTGAGGACAAATGTTCTTTCTATCCTGATGTTTGGGAGATGCATTGAATATTCTGCGATATTTCCCATCTTGATCTGCGAGAAGAAAAAGAGTGCATTGTATCCGCCGGTAAGGAGCATGTAGAAAAACAGGACTACGATAACTTCTGTGAACGTTGAACCAGTTGGCGCTTCAAGATATTTTATGCCTGCAAGACCTATGGACAGGATCGAGAACGAAATTATGCTCGCAACGTAGTTCCTGCGAACATAAGAAGTGAGCGAGCGGCCACTCTTCTTAAGTGTTTTTCTGGCAAAGCCCTTCAGGGAGAAATAGCGCTGTTCCCTGATGATCAGCCTGGCCATTTCAAATTCATCCTTAATCATTGGCGCATGCTCTCTGCAAGCGAATTCACCGTAGGATCCAGGTCCTCGCTTCCCGTGACCTTGAGGAAAATTTCTTCAAGTGTGCCTTCGCTGTGCTTCGCTTCAAGTTCGCTGAATGTTCCAGAATCAACTATCTTTCCTGCATAAAGTATTGAGAGACGGGTGCAGAGCCGCTGGGCGACCTCCATGATATGCGTGGAAAAAATTATGATCTTTCCACGCTCGGCTATCCTGGCGAGAAGATCCTTCAATATCTTTGATGATCTTGGATCGAGGCCGTTCATTGCCTCGTCGAGGACTATCACCTGCGGATCATGAATCAGTGCGGCGATAATTGCGACTTTCTGGCGTGTCCCGAATGAAAGGTTTCCAATATAGTCGGAATAAGCATCACCAAGCTCGAATGCTTTCAGGAACTCTGTCGATCTTTTCTGGTACTGCTCCCTTGGCACTCTCCTGACTGATGCAATGAATCTGAGATATTCCCGGATACTCATGCTTTCGTAAAGGGCAGGCGTCTCCGGAACATAGCCTATTATTGCCTTCACGAAGTTATTCTCGGATACCGTGTCATGACCCATGACGCTTATCCTTCCGGATGAAGGCTTGATTATTGATGAGATCAGCTTCAGCATTGTTGTCTTTCCGGAACCATTAGGGCCAAGAATTCCATAAATCTGCCCCGGTTCAACCTTGAGGCTGATGCCTGAAAGTGCGATCTTGTCTGCATATGCTTTTGTTACATTGTTAAGTTCGATCACTTACTGTTCCGATCATTATTGTGTCGTGCTGATAATCTTTTCCTGCTCCGCCTTGCATGAAGATCCTATATAGTGAGTACGGGATCAGGTTCTTGTGAAGCAATGCGGACTCGATGAGGCTGGCAGGGGCCCGGTTATAGGACCTATGGTTATTGCGCTGGTCTGCGGTGATGCATCGGAAATTGCGGGACTTGGTGTAAAGGACTCGAAGCTGCTGTCTCCGTCGAGAAGAGAAGCTCTTTTTCCCGCTATAAAGGAAATAGCAGACTGCGTGGAGGTCAGGATAGTAAGCGTTGCCGAGATCAACACGGAAATGCAACAATTCACGATGAACGAGATAGAACATTCAAGGTATCTTGATTTGATCATGAAAGTAAAATATCCAGCCTATGTGGATGCATTCGACGTGAATGCTGAGAGACTTGAAACAAGGCTGTCAAGGGAATCTGGACATGAAGTCCATGCAATGCACCGGGCGGATTCCATCTACGCTGTGGTGTCAGCGGCCTCCATTATTGCAAAGGTAACAAGGGACCGTCTCGTCAGAGAAATCGCCATGGAATTTGGTGATTTCGGATCGGGATATCCCTCGGATCCGAGAACCATTGAATTCCTTAAAACCTGTATTGCAAACAGGATAGATGTTTCAGGCATAGTGAGAACGGAATGGATAACATGGAAACGGCTCCAGAGTGCAGGAATGCAGAAAGATCTTGGCGCAAACTACACTAGGATTAAATAGTCTCCTTCACTCAGTGCAGTGTGTCTATACAGGGCTTGCCAAAAGATAAGACTGAGATGGCTGATGACTATAATGAACGGGGAATATCTTTCTTCAATCTAAGAAAATATCCGGAAGCCATACAGAACTTTACCAAAGCAATAAAAATTGTCTCTTCGGATCCGGATTACTACCACAACAGGGGTCTTGCGTATTATTCCATGAAGATGCTTGACAACGCAGTCAAGGATTACAGGAAGGCAGTGGAAATCATTCCAGACAACGCAGACTATCATAATGCACTTGGTGCTGCGTTGGAGGATTCCGCTAACCTGGATGGAGCGATGGAATCTTTTACTAAGGCAATTGAACTTGAAGGTGACGTACCGGATTACTATTACAACAGGGGAAACGTGCTCTGGAAGCAGGGAAAGCATGAGGAAGCGCTTTCAGATTACAGCAAGGCAGTGGAGCTCAACAGCACAGACCAGGTATTTGTCTACAAGCGGTATCTTTCATATGTTGAACTTGAAAGGTATGAGGATGCTTTAGCGGACATTGATACTGCAATAAACCTTGCTCCCGGGAGTTCATTTTACGTTGCACACAAGGTAAAACTCCTAATGCGAATGAACAGGAAGGATGACGCAAAGGCGCTGTTAGATGCTTACGGTAAGAACCAGGAACTGGATGAAACTCTCTCCGGACTTCTTGAAGAACTTAGCTAATCGATCGGAGACCTTGGCCATGGCACTGTGATCACTGGCAACATCATAAAAGCGTACTGCTTCCATACGAGCACAGATAATATTAAGAAATTTTAATTATTGTATAATTATACAGTTATCATGGTTTCCCGGGCTGATCTTGATAAAATACAGCGTTTTCTTCAGGACAGCGTTGGGGAACATCCCGTGGTTGTAGGCGTAAGCGGTGGCATTGATAGTGCGGTTGTGCTTGCTCTATGTGCCGCTGCATTCGATACGTCAAGGATCCATGCATTTTTCCTCCCTGATCGAAATTCTGCTGGTGACATAAAGTATGTAAGAGAGCTTTCCAATGCCCTCGGCGTGAAGATTCAGGAGATATCCCTTGAAAGCTTTGTAGATCCTTTCATATCCGCTTTCAAAGTCAGTGACATACGGCTTCTTGGAAACATAAAATCAAGGCTGAGAATGATAATACTTTACTACCATGCAAACCTGCATAATGGCCTAGTAATCGGGACTACGAACCGAACTGAGTATATGACAGGATATTTTACGAAGTTTGGGGATGGAGCCTGCGATATAGAGCCCATCCTGAACCTGTACAAGCATGATGTCAGGGATGCTGCGAGGATGCTGGGCATTCCTTTATCCATTATCGAGAGAAAGCCCTCTGCAGGACTGTATCCTGGACAGACAGATGAGGATGAACTCGGTTTAACTTATGATTTTCTGGACATGGGCCTGAGACAAATTTCAACGGGAAAATATGATTCCTCGGATGCAGGGATTGCGAGACTGATCGGAATGGTGAAGGAGACTTCCCACAAACGTGAACTGCCCAAGAGCCTGCCTCCTGCTGATGGTTCCTGATGCCTCCGCTGCCGTCAGAATTCCTGCAGGTCAGTCTTATTCTCATTCTGGCTGCCTTCTCCATTCCAATCGCCCGTAAGTTCGCAATTGCTGAAGTTCCGGTCCTGATAGTTCTTGGCCTGTTGTTCGGTCCGCTTACAGGGATCATAAATCATGAGTACGCAAACTACCTTATGGTATCATATGCATCCGTTGGTCTCGGACTGCTAGGTATAGTCATAATCCTGTATTCTGAGAGTCACAAAATCGATTTCAAGATACTCCGGAGGGAATTCGTACGCATTGCGACACTTGACACCCTTGGCATGGTGATAACAATAGTCGTTGCCGCCCTTTTCTTTTCGTTCATCACGCACGCACCCCTTATCATCGGTTTCCTTTTTGGCGCTATACTCGCTCCCACAGATCCTGTTACAATAATACCAATATTCAGGAAACTCCGTGTCAAGGAAGATATCTACGGTATAGTGCTCGGGGAGAGCCTTTTCAATGATCCTGTATCGATCATATCATTCACTCTCATCATAGCACTAATCGTTCCAGGATCCGCTTATTCGCCGCTTTTTAATAACCTGGAGTCTTTCTTCGGGCTGATCGGTGGCTCCGGGATTTTCCTGATGATCCAGATTGCGGTGCCTGCGCTGATAGGAATTGTGGTTGGCTTCAGCATTCTGTACCTGAACAAGATATTCAATTTCGAGAATTTTATCCTTGGCCTCCTGCTCGGCGTAGTGCTTCTTGAGTTCGCCGTCTTCAGCGCCGTGAGCATAACGCCATTTCCTGCAATTATAGCGACGGGAGCAATCATAGGGAACTTCTCCGACAAGAGCCTGTTCTGGCAGCGTGAGGCTAATTTCCAGGATAACCTTTCCTTCCTGGCGCAATCTATAATTTTCATCCTCCTTGGTGCTATCCTGACGGTACAGGATGTAGAGCGCTACCTCGTGGTGGGAGTGCTTATGGCACTGGCCATAATCTTCATCGCCAGGCCTGCTGCCGTTATGACATCTTTAACCGTTGCAAACAGGGGAAAGAGCAGGCTACATTTAGACAACATAAGGAAGCTCTTTGTATCGTTCGTCGGTCCCAGAGGCACTGTAACAGTTGTTCTGTCTACTATACCATATGCCACAGGCCTGGCATACAACAATCAACTGCTTATCGAATGGGGACCCGTGATATATTCGGTCGCGTCAATTATCGTCCTGGTTTCAATTGTATTCCTCGCCCTGTTCATACCACTGCTTAGCAAGAATTTCTTTCCTGAAGAGAACAATCAGCAAAAAGCCTAAAGCGGGTTCAGCTCATTCTCGACCTGGTCTTCCTCTATGTTGAGTTCCTTGAGGAGATTCGGCCGATCCTTGTAGAACTTGTTGATCATCCTGTTCACATCGCGGTATGTGATGTACTTCTTCTGTATCATGCGGTTGATGATCACTTCCCTCAGCCTGGCTTCCTTCTCCAGATCCGTCTCGGATTTTCCGGTTCGCTCCGCTATCCTGTTCATTGCATAACTGAACCCGGAATACTGGAAGGTATCGTTCTGGTTGTTCCACTTGAATATATTGTTCAGGACTATGTCGCCTGACGATGGATCAAGCCCGGTAATTTCGGAGACAGATGTTACACGCCTCACGATCTTACCATTGTAGTTGAGGAGCGATTGCATTATGACAACATCAAGCGCTGTTATGAGTGTCCTCGGTATATTGATGGGCTCAGACTCCAGTCTGTATATTAGGGTCTTCGGGTCCTCTGCATGGAACGTTCCGAAACCGTAACGACCGGCAGACATTGCCTGGAAAACGGTAAATGCCTCCTTGCCCCTCACTTCTCCTATCACGATATAGTTAGGCCTTTGCCTGAGTGAAGCGGCAAGCAGGTCGAACATGTCTATTTCTCCTGCCCTTTTTCCCGTATCCCGGTCGAGTTCCCCGAATCCCGGTCGAGTAACGCCAGCGATCCAGTTTTCATGCGGTATGTTGATCTCCCTAGTATCCTCAATGCTGACAACCTTCATCTGCGGTGGTATGAAGAGGAGTATTGCATTCAGCAGGGTAGTTTTACCGGAACCTGTACCTCCGGCAACCATCATGTTGGATCCATATTCCGTGAGCACCCAGAGATAACTGAATACCTTTGAAGAGAGCGATTTGGAGATTACCAGGCTTATCGGGCTCAGAGGGCTAGCCCTGAATTTCCTGATCGTGAATGCCGGTCCGTTATTCGTGATGTATTTGCCAAACGATGCCTGTATCCTGGATCCATCCCGGAGAGTTGCATCAATTATAGGTATTGATATGGATATGTGCTTCCCTGCATCCTGGATCAGGCTCTTCACATACCTGTTCAATTCATCATCATCGGTATACTTGATGTTCGTCATAATGTATCCGTGTTCCCTGTGGAACACGAACACCGGAACTGTGCTGCTGTCGCATGAGATATCCTCGATATTCGGGTCACGCATCAGGCCGTCTATTCTTCCATACCCGACGATGTCCCTTTCGACATAGTACTTGATTACCAGGCCCTGGTTTCCGGCCAGCCTGATATCGAGATCATCCTGTGCAATCGGGAAGTATTCTTCAAAGTCCTTCTTCCTGTCTGTAGTGGCGCGACCGTTGAATGCTGCCAGGTTGATCAGGTAATTCTTGAGTTTTTCAATTATCGCCTTCTCCTGTTCATCCACGAACGGCTCGATCAGGACCATGTTTATTTCGCCTGTATCCCTGTTCTGGTAGACGCGGCTGTAAACCATGCCCGGTTCAATTTCATCGAATGAAATGTCGTCGGATCCGCTGCTGCCGTTAAGCTGTACCTGCATTTTGTCAAGTGTTGTGATAACGCGCTCCTTCTTCTTGAACGGGTTTAAAGGCATCTACAATGCACCAATCCCCAAAAGAATTACAAGACTGACCAGAACAAGTATTCCCGCAAGGAAGAAACCGGATGAGACTCTCCCATCCCGCAGCACTCCTGATAGAATGCCGGAACCGCCGCCCTGCATTATCATACCAATATTGAATACGTTCTTGATTGACGCCACATTTGCGCCGTTGAGGAAACCTATTCCTCCAGCGCCAGTTGAGGCGCCAAGCTGTGGCAGGAAATCTATGTCAAGGACAAGAATAACAAAAAGGAAGACCCCGAACGAGATCATCATGACAGCAGTGTAATTCTTCATTTCAGCAAACTTTGCATTCCTTAGCAGTTGCATCTGTGACGTGAATTCCGAGACCATTCCCAATACATCCGATATATTGCTTCCGGATTCCGCAGCCCTTATGATGATAGTTCCTGCTCTCTCGATGTCCTGCGAGTGGAACTTCCTGCCGAAATCAATCATTGCGTCCTCAACCGGAACACCCCAGGATATCAGCGCGCCAACCCTCTTCACTTCTTCAGACAGAGACCCATAATCAGATGACGATGCTCTCACGATTGATTCCGAGATTGGCATTCCAAACGTGGTATATTCTGTAATATCACGAAGGAAGTCAGAAATTCTCCGCTCAGCCTCGTAAACACGCTTTATTTCCCGCTCATCGAAGTAACCGTAAGGAATTGCAATGACTGCAAAAATCACGGACGCGACAATCAGTATGTTGAATCCGAAGCTTGGCTGCCGAATGTATATCAATAGATATATGAGTGTAAACATCAGAGCTGCTATGTACGAGAGCAGCAGGACGATGTATTTGGTCCTCATATGTTGACCTCCTTTATCGTGCTCTGTATGAGGAAAGCAAATACGAATGTTATCATTGGGACCATCATAAGAACTATGAGGTAAAGAACGGTAACGACACCGCCTGCTGAGGACGATATTGCAGCAAGTATCCCCAGGATCACGATCATCATAAGGGGAAAGGCGACTCCTACCGTAACATAGCTTTCTGCAAGAACACCAACAGACTCAGAGTTCTGTTTTATAAGAGTGCTGAGCTCCGACTGGAACTGCTTCGCCTTCATAGTGAAATAATCCTTGAGGCTGCCTCCTGATGTCACAGTGGATGTAATACCCGTCAGGAATTCCGCAAACTTCAGGGAGGGAGAATATTTTGACTCCTCTCTCAGCGCAGTAACGATATCATTCCCAAACAGCCTGGAAGAGGCGGAAATTGTTCTCGCTTCCTTGGAAATTTCGCCGTACTGCGGGCTCTTGCCGAGTTCATACATTATGCTTTCTATCGGGACATCGGCAGAAGCCATTGTTGCAATATATGCAAGGGCCATTGGTAGCCTTGTATCAATGTTCTTCCTCCTCTTCGAGATGGCTGATCCAGGAAGTGCGATTCCAAGGGAATAAATCATAATTGCAGCAATAACAACGATCGGTATACCAAACAACGCAGTCGTTCCTACGAAATAATAAGCTGCTCCGAGAGCAATCATGCCTGAAAAGGCAGTTATGATGGAAAAGAAAGTAACCATGGACATGTACTGGACCGGGGAGAAAGGCTTCTTTGATTTCCTGAGATTTTCCTCCAATTTTGCGTTAATTGGCCTCAGGGTATAATAATCCCTGAAAAGTGTGAGTGCAACCTTCATATATCCAGGGACCTTTGGCATAGTAGTAGTTGGCTCGATGAATTCGCTCTTCCGGGTAATTGCCCTGGTCATCTTCTGGATAGAGACCTGGTCCGGTCTTCGTCTAGTACCGAAGAGCCTTCTCTGATTCTCTTCGATCTCCTCCTTGGCACGCTGGATTGACTCGCTTTTCTTTGAGAAGCGGAATATGCTGAATCCCTTGCCTTTCTTCTCTGTTTCTGTGGTCATCACGGCTTCTGTGTCTGGCTTGGCTGGAAGGCCCACCTTTTCTATTGCCTGCTCCTTAGCCTTTTTCTTCTTCTTGGTTGCTGCCTTGGCTGCCTTTTTCTCTTCCCGGGATATCTTCTTCGCTGAAACAACCGTTTCGGAAGCAGCATTCAATTCCTCCGGTACTGCGGTACCCGTATCATCATCCTTAACCAGTGGGCCACTAAAAAGACCGGCTTCTTTCACTGTGGAAGAAGGTTCATTCGCAGGTTCGGTTTCAGGGGCGCTCTCGGGAATTGGCTCAACAACTTCTTCCTTGGGAGGTTCGTGACCTGAATCAAGAAGAGGTTTCATCCCTTCTTCTGTGCCACTGCTTACTGGCTGTGGAACGTTTGGAACTGCCTGGTCGGCTTGGGATTCATTATCCTGAATGACCGGTTTCCTGACACGTGGTTTCTTGCGCGACTGTATACGCTTGTTGATCTCCTGATCGTCGGTCATGTTACCTCACCAGTCGCCATCTTCATCGCATAATCCTGGTCCTTATAATATGTGTTGATGATCTTTGAAATCTGGATATAGTTAATGATATCAGATCTAACCATTTCTTCGAGTAATTTTTTCCTGAAATCGAATTCCTGCTTGAATGCTGCGGAAGTGAGACCGCGGGAAAACTGGACTTTCTTGTATAGGTTGCTGAAACCTGAGAATGAATGTCTCCCCTTGAATGCGTCGTATGAGAATACCTTGTTATAGATCACTTCATTGGTGGAGCTGTCAAAGCCAGACATTTCATCGACTTCGGTTATCCTTCTTACGACCGAGTCACCGCTCCGTATGAACTTGTTGAATATGACTGTGTTCAGATACGTAAGCATTATCCTTGGTATGTTAAGAGGAGCGCTTTCCAACCTGTTGACAGTTGCTTCCATCGAATCAGCATGAATTGTTGAGTATGTCGTGTGACCGGTTGCCATTGCCTGGAAGAGCGAAGATGCTTCACGCCCTCTAACTTCTCCCACAACGATATAGGTCGGGCGCTGCCTCATAGCCATCTTGACCAGCTCGAACATATCGATCTTAGCCATTCCAGTATCCCTGGAGTCAAAATCTGATTCCCGTGTGGACGTGGCAACCCAGTTCTTGTGCAATATATTGATCTCCCGTGTTTCCTCTATGCTGAAAATCTTGGTGTTTGGTGGCACTAGCATAAGCATCGCGTTAAGCGTCGATGTCTTGCCCACAGCCGGAACTCCAGCAATAAGAGCCGAGTTGAGGTTCTCTATCATGTACCAGAAATATGTCACTACTTCTGCGTTA